>NZ_JBHSON010000115.1:0-32748 GCF_042656285.1 Actinomadura rugatobispora
GTTCCCTACGCGACCTGGCCAAGTGGGCTCGACCAGAGGCGACGGGGAGGCCCCAGACCATCACTCCGGTGGAAAGGGGGCCCCGCACGCTGACATCGAACCCGGCGTCCCAGATCGCGCTACCAAAAGTACAGAGACGAACACAAAGCGTCAAGTCGGATCACTTGATCACCCACATGTTCACTCAACCGACCTCACAGGCGAACAGTTCGCACCCCTCGGCGTCGGCGACCTTCACCGCGGCGGCAGCCACCTGGGCGACGTCGAAGGCGGGCCTGGGCCCCTATGGTCCACAGTGTCCTTGAGACACAGTTCTCTCAGGCGCCGATGGAGCGAAGGAGTCTCGCGATGAGCAAGGTGGTACTGGACGTCTCGGTGTCCCTGGACGGATTCACGACCGGACCGAACGTCAGGCCGGAAGAGCCCATGGGGGACGGCGGCGAACAGCTGCACGAGTGGATGGCCGGGAAGGGACCGGACGGCCGGGCCGACCTCGACGTCATGCGGGAGTCCGACGGGACGATCGGGGCCGTCATCACCGGACGGCGAACCTTCGACCTCGGCGTGGGCAACTGGGGCGGCACGCCGTGGCCCGGCATCCCGACCTTCGTGGTCACCCACCGCACCAGGGAGGACCTGCTCGGCGACAACGGCGGGACGTTCGCCTTCGACGGCCTGGAGGCCGCGGCCCGCCGCGCCAAGGACGCCGCAGGGGGCAAGGAGGTCTGGGTGCTGGGCGCCGACATCGCCCGGCAACTGCTGCGAGCGGGCCTGCTCGACGAGGTCCGCATCCACCTCGTCCCCCTGCTCCTGGGAGACGGCACACCGCTGTTCTTCGGCGAGCGCTCCGAGCTGATCCCGGAGCGGAAGGCCACCACGGGCTCCGTGACCCACCTGCGCTACCGCGTCCCCAAGCCCTGACACTCACCCGCCGGCGGCGCAACAACACACCCCGCCCGAGGGCCGATTCGGCGGTCAGGGGCTTGCGGTGAGGATGGCCTCGGTGGTGGTGTGCAGGTCGGTTATGGCGGCGGTGGCCTGGGGCTCGTCGAGATCGCTGCTGAGGCGTTGTTCCAGGTCGGCCAGGACCATGACGATGTGGAGGTTGACCACGCGCAGGCGTTCGTCGCTCAGGCCGGGGAGGACGTCGGTCAGGAGGGCGACGAGTTCGGTCATTCCGGCGTAGTGCTCGCTGGAGAACGGCCAGGCCCGGTGGCCTCCGGCCAGGACGTAGCGGCTGGTGAGGCGCAGGTGCCAGCTGGTGCCGCGGTGGGCGAGCACATGCTCGGCGAGCGGGGCCAGGTAGGCCCGGACGAGGGCGGGCAGGTCGCGGGCGCGGCCGGTGGCCCGGATCTCGGCGATGAGCTCGCGGCGGCGGCGGTTCAGCGGCGCCATCCGGGACTCGTAGAGGGCGTTGACCAGGCCCGCCTTGTCGCCGAAGTGGTACTGGACGGCCGAGTGGTTGCGCTGCCCGGCCGCGACGGCGATCTCGCGCAGGGACACCTCGAAGCCGCGCTCGGCGAAGAGCCGCTCGGCGGCGCCCAGGATCTTCTCGTTCGCTCGCATCGTTGCCATCTTCTCCTTGGATGCCCTAGCGTTCGGCGGGTTAAGACAAGTTGTCTTAATCTGGAGGGCAGCCATGAACTCGGAACCCGTCTTCCGCCGGGCCGGCCGTCCGCCCGGCGGCGCGCCCGACATCGTCGCCATCGTCCTGGACGACACCGGATTCGCCCAGCTCGGCTGCTTCGGCTCCGGCATCGCCACCCCGCACATGGACCGGCTGGCCGCCGGAGGGCTGCGCTACAACCGGTTCCATGTGACGGCGCTGTGCTCGCCGACCCGCGCGTCGTTCCTCACCGGACGCAACCACCACGCGGTCGGCATGGGGTTCCTCGCCGACATCCCGCTGGACCACCACGGGTACACGGCCCGGCTGCCCCGGTCGGCGGCGGCCCTGCCGCGGATCCTGCGCGACAACGGCTACTCCACCCTGGCCGTCGGCAAGTGGCATCTCACCCCGCGGTTCGAACGCTCGGCGGCCGGTCCGTTCAGCCACTGGCCGCTGGGCGTGGGGTTCGAGCGGTACTACGGCTTCCTGCAGGGTGACGCCAACCACTACGCGCCCAACCTCGTCCAGGACAACCACTACATCGACCCGCCCGCCACGCCCGAGCAGGGCTACCACCTCACCGAGGACCTGGCCGACCGCGCCATCCGGTATCTGGACGACCAGCGCTACGCGGCCCCGGGCAAGCCGTTCTTCCTGTACTTCGCGCCGGGCGCCATGCACTCCCCGCACCATGTGACGCCCGAATGGGTCGAACCGTACCGGGGACGGTTCGACCAGGGCTGGGACGCATGGCGGGAGCAGATCTTCCAGCGGCAACTCGCCTCCGGGGTCGTCCCGGACGGCACGTCCCTCACGCCGCGTCCGGACTGGGTGCCCGCCTGGGACGGCCTGGACGGCGACCACCGCCGCATGTACGCCCGCCAGCAGGAGGTCTTCGCCGGATTCCTCACCCACACCGACGCCCAGATCGGCCGCCTGCTCGACCACCTGGAGGCGGCCGGGCGGCTCGACAACACGATCGTCGTGCTGTTCTCCGACAACGGCGCCAGCGCCGAGGGCGGTGTGGAGGGCAGCGTCAACGAGCACCGCTTCTCGGTGGGCGTCCGGGAGTCGCTCGCCGACAATCTCGCGCACTACGACGACTGGGGCGGTCCGCGTACCTACAACCACTACGCCTGGGGCTGGGCGTGGGCGGGCAACACGCCCTTCCGCCTGTGGAAGCGGTACACCTGGCTGGGCGGCACCCGGACGCCGCTGATCGTCCACTGGCCCGCCGGGATCCGCGAACGCGGCGCGGTCCGCGACCCGGTCGTGCACGTCAACGACCTGTTCCCGACGCTCCTGGACGCCGCGGGCATCCCGGCCCCGGAGGTTGTCGACGGGATCGTCCAGCAGCAGGTCGACGGGGCCAGCTTCCGCGCCACCTTCGACGACCCGGCGGCGCCCGCGCCCCGCGACACCCAGTACTTCGAGATGCTCGGCTCCCGTTCCCTCATCCACGGACGCTGGAAGGCCACCACCGACCACGTCTCCAAGGGCGTGCTCGACGAGGAGGAGCTGCTGACCGGCAGCCGTCGTTTCGAGGACGACCACTGGGCCCTGTTCGACCTCGACGGGGACTTCTCCGAGTCCGCCGACGTGGCGGCCGAGCATCCCGGCGTCGTCGGCGAACTCCGCGGTCTGTGGGATCGGGAGGCCGAACGCAACCACGTGCTGCCGCTGTTCGACAACCTCGTCGACCGCTTCGGCAGCTTCATCGGCCCGGTCTGGCCCGCGGGCGGCGACCGCACCTTCCGTCCCGGCGCCTCGCCCGTCTGCGACGAGTCGCTTCCGATGCTGTCGGGCGGTTTCCGGTTCACCGCCGAGGTGGTGGCCGCCGACGCCCCGGACGGCGTCCTGTTCGCCCTCGGCGACTGGAACGGCGGGTTCGCGCTCTTCGTCGCCGACGGCCGTCTCACCTTCGCGTTCTCGCGCGCGGGCGAGCCCCTCGACGTGGTCGCCGACCGTCCCGTGCCCGCCGGACGGCAGCGCCTCGGCGTCGTCCACACGACGGGCGCCGCCTTCCACCTCCTGCACGGCGACACCCCGGTCGGGACGCTGACCTTCGACGGCCACCTGCCCGCGTCCGTGCAGCACGGCGGCGCGGGACTGCGCCTCGGCTTCGACGCCGGGCTGCCGGTCTCGGACCGCTACCGGACGCCTTCCCCCTGGAACGGCGACCTGATCTCCGTCCGGCTCCAGACCCCCGGCCCCGGACGCATCGACCCGGTCGACGAGCTACGGACGGCCCTGCACTCCGACTGACCCGCCGCGGTCAGACCACAGGTCGGCAATCGGCATTAGATATCGGCACATAGGGCGGATTAGCCGAGATCAGTGATTTGATTATGCCCCTGTCGTTCTTCCCGCCGGAGCGAACGACGCGGGACGTTTCCCTCACACACCTCCACACGGTGCGTGCACCTAATAGCGCTTCCGATCGACCCCAAATAGGAAAAGCGGTCGGAAATATCCATGCGTGATTTATCTCACACCAGAGCGTCGCCGCAAATCTGGCATTTATGGGCAGCCCTGGTAGCCCTCTCGTCAGTGACGCGCCAGAGTTTCTCCCACCACCACCGGCTCAGGCTCCCGTCGCTCTGATCTCCTGCCGGCACAGGCGACGTGGGCCGTCTCTCCACGGAGGCGCAGCACATGGAGCGCATGTACTCGTGCGGCTGCCCTGTGCCTGCGGACGCAGGCACGGGGCCCAACTGCCCGCGCAACCCGGCCACGCCCACCATGACCACTCCGACGGCTGCCCATGCCCATCACGACCATCGTCAGGCCGGTACGGAAACCAGCCGTTGTTGCGCGGGCCACCTGCACGCCTGCTGCGCGAATTCCGCGACCGGGCCGGCCCCGCCCTCCCCGCCCTCCCAGCGCACGGAGCCGTCCGACGGGACACGGAGCTGGGCGATGGGAATGGCTCCCTGGATCGCCCTGGTCCTCCTGGTCCCGGTGCTGTCACTGGCCTCGGACTGGGCACCGCACTGGGTCATCGAACTCGTCCGTGTCCTGCTGAAGCGATAGAACCCGAGACGCGAATTCCCGTCGCTGAAAAACAACAGGAAACCGGGGCAAAGTGATCGGCTTTCCCGGTTGCCCGGTCACCTCAGAGGAAGGCGGGGCCCCGGCGGAGGAGGGTGTCGTACACCATCTGCTGGACGACCTCGCGCACATGGTCGGTGATGTTGAAGACCGTCATCGGGTCGTCGGCGGCGGAGGCGTCGTAGTCCTCCAGCGGCATCGGCTCGCCGAACTGGATCATCCACTTGGACGGCAGCGGCAGCAGTCCCGCCGGGCCGAGCAGCGGGAACGTCGGGGTGACCGGGAAGTACGGCAGGCCCAGCAGGCGGGCCAGCGGCCGCAGGTCGGCGATCTTGGGGTAGATCTCCTCGGCGCCGACGATGGCGCACGGGATGATCGGGACGTCGGCGCGCAGCGCGGTGCCGACGAAGCCGCCGCGGCCGAAGCGCTGCAGCCGGTAGCGCTCGCTGAACGGCTTCCCGACGCCCTTGAAGCCCTCCGGGAAGACCCCGACGAGCTCGCCCTTGCCCAGCAGGCGGCCCGCGTCGGCGGGGCAGGCCAGGGTGTGGCCGGCCTTGCGGGACAGGTGCCCCAGCAGCGGCACCTGGTAGACCAGGTCGGCGCCGAGGAGCCGCAGGTCGCGATGGGCGTGGTCGTGGACGGCGACCGACAGCATGATCCCGTCGAGCGGCAGCGTGCCGGAGTGGTTGGCGACGATCAGGGCGCCGCCCTCGGCGGGCAGGTGCTCCAGGCCGAACAGCTCGACCCGGAACCAGTGCTCGTAGAACGCGCGGGCCAGGGGCAGCAGGACGGAGCTGTTGAACTCGCTGTCGAAGCCGAACTCGTCGACCTCGTACTCCCCGGCCAGGCGGCGGCGCAGGAACGCCAGCCCAGAGGCGACCTTGCGCTCCAGCGGGGAGCGCGGCGGCGGCTCGTCGTGCCGCGCGGCGTTCAGCGGGATGACCCGGGCGCCCTCGTCCTCGCGGGCGAACCGCTCCTCGTGGTGGGCGTTCATCGGGTGGCCTCCCTGCCGGGCGTGCGGGGGTCGCCCCCCGCGATGATCAGCCGCGGTGCAGCGCCGCGGCGAGCCGGTCGATCAGGTGGAGCGGGGCGCCGCGTCCCAGCCCCTCGCCGGAGACGAAGTCCGCGAACGCCGCCTCGGTGGTGTACTTCGGCCGCCAGGACAGCTCCGCCACGAGCCGGGCCGTGTCGACCACGCGGCCGTAGGTCAGCCAGCGCTGCAGCGCCGGGGAGAAGCCCGTCATCCCGGCGAACCGGCGTCCCGCGTCGCCCATCACCGAGATCGACGGGCCCGGGAGCGGCACGGAGGAGCGCCCGGCCCGCCGCAGGGCCTGCGACAGCAGCAGCACCCCGTCGCCCGCGACGTTGTAGGTGCCGGGATGGTCCTCCACCGTCGTCCGGCGCAGCACCTCGATCCCGTCGTCCTCGTGCAGGAACTGCAGCCGGGGATCGAAGCCCAGCACCGTCGGGACGACGGGCATCCGCAGGTACCGGGTGAACGGCGAGTCGACGCCCGGCCCGAGGAAGTTGGCGAAGCGCAGCACCGACACCGTCAGGTCCGAGCGCCGCCGCCGCAGCCCGCGCACGTAGCCCTCGACCTCGACCGCGTCCTTGGCGTAGCCGGACGCGGGCGCCTCGACGGGCTCGTCGCCCTCGGTGAACACCGCCGGGTCCATCGGCGAGGAGCCGTAGACGGCGGCCGAGGACCGCACGACGAGCTTGCGCATGTCGGGCGACCGCTGGCAGGCGGCCAGCAGCTGCATCGTCCCGATGACGTTGAATTCCTTCACCTTCGACCGGGGCGCCGACGGTGCCGTCACCAGGTTCAGGTGGACGACGGTGTCGACCCCGGCGGAGGAGATGACCTTCGCGATGCTCGGCGTGCGGATGTCGACGCGCACGAACTCGGTGCGTCCGAGCGGCGTCGCGGGCGGAACGGTGTCGACCCCGATGACCCGTTCGATGCCCGGGTCTGCCTGAAGGGTGTTCGCGACCCGGGCCCCGAGGAATCGGGAGACTCCCGTGACGAGAACGACACGGGCCGCAGCGGAGGGCATGGACGACACTGTGCGCTCCACCCCTTACGGCTGAGTGGCCGGTGCGTTTACTTCTTGTTGCGGCGCTGGATACGCGTCTTCTTCAGCAGCTTGCGGTGCTTCTTCTTGGCCATCCGCTTGCGGCGCTTCTTGATGACAGAGCCCACGTGACCTCGCTCGGTGTCTTGGGTGCCGACAGGAGTCGGCCGTGCCGTCCGGCGAGCTGGGCTCTCCCGGCGTGCACGGGCCGAGGCCCAAGCGTACCGCTGTGCCGGTCGCGCTCTGTCCGCCGGTCACCCCCGGCACGGCGCGCCGACCTCCCCGTCCACCTGTGGCGGTCGCCTCGGCGGGGCCCGTGGCCGGTGCCGGACGGCCCTCCGGCACGGCGCGGCCGGGACGCTGCGTGATCATCCGGACGGAGAGCATCCGCTCGGAGATCGCCCGCTCGGTGAGCGAGCGTGCCGTCGCCGGGCACACGACGACGGGCCCGGCGGCGGGGCTCGTCGCCCCGCGTCCGGGCAAGACCTTTCCCGGTGTCCAGGGTGCCGCGGACATCGGAGATGCCCCCGGCTCCCCGGACACCGGCCTCGGCTGGCCCAAGGCCGCCGACCGGTTCTTGTCCTGCTCTGTTCCCCAGCTGGCCGCGCGGATCGCGAGACCCGCGCGGACGCCCCCTGCACGGCCGGAGCGGGAGTGTGCGGCGAGGTCATGGGTCATGGCCCCGCCCTACCCCGTTATCCGGCTTCGATGAAAGCTTCGCGCAGATAGTCGTGAACGGCCTGCTCGGGAACCCGGAACGAGCGGCCCACGCGGATCGCGGGCAGCTCGCCCGAGTGGACGAGACGGTAGACGGTCATCTTGGACACCCGCATCACCGCCGCCACTTCGGCCACGGTCAGGAACCTGACCTCACTCAGAGGTCGCTCGCCTGAGCTCATCGGACGCCCTCTTCCACACGTGCCGCGCACCGGCCCTTTGGGTGACTTTGATCACGCACGTGTACTTCCCCCAGCGTAAATCGTGTACCGACAGTCGCAAGAGGGGAGTTCCACCCATTTCCGTATCCCGACCTGTCCCAGGAGCCACAGTGTGCTTGCGCACCGAGCGTCGACCCTGTGTGCACTGGCGGTGGCACGGCGAGCGGGCGCCGGTCCGGATCACCCGATGACCTGCGACTCAGGCGTCGAACCCGGCTCCCCGCGCGTGCTGCGGCCCCGCCAGGGGCCCCGTGTCACACTGCGTGACGCCTTCGGGGCCTCGCGGACAGGAGGACGGGCCGGTAACGGTCAGGAGAGCCCTGCGCGCTCGAGCAAAAACTCGGTCATGGGCGCGTAATGGTGCGACGATATGCCGTCGTCCAGCGGGACGACCACGTCGATCTTGCCCTCGGCGGCGCCGGCGAACAGCGCGGGGTCGTTACAGTCCGCGAACCCGACGGTGTCGATGCCGGCCTCGCCGGCCGCGCCGGCCCAGCCGTGATCCGCGATGGCCAGATCCGGCCAATCCCCCGATTCGGCTGCGAGCTCGGCCAGCATCGCCTCCATCGGAGCCGAGTCGTGGGTGTGGTGGGTGCGGCCGTCCGCGTCCTCCAGCATCGCCACGCCGCCCGGCGCGTACACGATCCGGCGCGGCTCGGACCCGTAGTAGGTCTCGATCTCGTACGACCAGCCCGCCGAGGGCGTCAGCACCCGGCAGCCGGCCTCGCGCAGCGCCCCCGCCAGCGCCTGGTACACCGGCGTGAGCGTGGCCGGGTGCCCGGTCGCCAGCACCACCGGCTCCCGGCGGCGGGCGGCGCGGCCGATCCGGTCGCCCATCGCCTCCAGCGCGTCGAGGGTCAGGTCGGGGTCGATGGTGTCGTCGCCGTACAGGTGCAGGGGGTCGGCCACGACGCCGCAGCGCTCGACCATGGCCTCCAGCACGTCCCGCTCCGTCCACGCCCGCTTGAGGTCCAGGCCGAACAGGTAGTACGGGTTGCGCGCCGCCATCCGCCGGTAGTGGAGGAGGTTGTTCTGGCGCGGCGTGGCCACGTCTCCGGCGATCATCGTGCGGACCAGGTGGGCCCGCAGCTCCGCCCGCTCCGGAGCCGCCATCACGCTCCCGCCCCGGGCCGCACGGCCGCGGACGCGGGCGAAGGCCCGGTCACAGGTCCGTCATGGGGTCCAGGCCGTGCTCCGGGAACACCGCCCGCCGGGTCGCCAGCACCGCCTGATCCACCGGGTTCGCCGGGTCGTAGCCGTTCCCCCACGTGACCACCTCCACCACGCTCGTCCCATCGGTCATCCGGCGCGGTGCGATCTCCGCGGTCCGCCGCCGGACGAAGTCGCGCCACGGCTCGGGCGTGGCGGTCTCCGGCTCGATCGGACGGCCCGCCGCCTCGGCCAGCAGGTGCGTCCAGGCGCGCGGCACGACCTGGACCAGCTCGTACCCGCCGCCGCCGGTCGCCAGCCAGCGCCCGCCCGCCACCCGGTGCGCCAGCCGGTGCAGCCACGCGTACGCGGTGCGCTGCCCGTCCACGCTGAGGGTCAGGTGCGCCAGCGGGTCCAGCGCGTGGCTGTCGCAGCCGTGCTGGGTGACCAGCACGTCCGGCCGGAACGCCTCCAGCAGCGGCGGCACGACGGCGTCGAAGGCGCGCAGCCACAGGGCGTCGCCGGTGCCGGGCGGCAGCGCCACGTTGACCGAGGTGCCCTCCGCGCCCGGGGCGCCGGACTCGTTCGGGAAGCCGGTGCCGGGGAACAGCGTGCGCGGCGTCTCGTGCAGGCTGATCGTCATGACCCGTGGGTCGTCGTAGAAGGCCGCCTGGACGCCGTCGCCGTGGTGGACGTCGACGTCGACGTAGGCGACCCGCTCGGCGCCGTTGGCCAGCAGCCAGGCGATCGCGATCGCCGGGTCGTTGTAGACGCAGAAGCCGGAGGCGGCCTCGGCGAGGGCGTGGTGGAGGCCGCCGGAGACGTTGGCGGCGTGCTCGGCCTCGCCCGTCCAGACCGCGCGGGCGGCGGCCACGGAGGCCCCGGCGACCAGCGCGGACGCGTCGTGCATGCCCAGGAAGACGGGGTTGTCGGTGTTGCCGAGGCCGTACCGGGGGTCGGGCAGGCCGGTGTCCCCGGCGTGCTTGACGGCCGCGATGTAGACCGCGTCGTGGACGAGCCCCAGCAGCTTGTCGTCGGCGGCCTCGAACCCCTCGACCCGCACGTTCGTCTCATCGAGCAGGCCGAACTCGCGGGCGAGGGCCATGGTCAGCTCGACGCGGACGGGGTTCATGGGGTGACCGGCGCCGAAGTCGTAGGAGATGAGCCGGTCGTCCCAGAAGACCTTGAGCCCGCAGTCGTTCGGGGACGCGGGGGGCGGGGCGCTGCTCATGGCCCTCACGCTACCGTTCCGGCCGCGGTCCCGGCCGCGTGGCCTGGGTCACAGCCACCCGCCGTGACCAGCGCCGGATTCTTTACTTGACCCCTACTTGACGTGCAGCATGGTCATTATGTGAACTATTTCATTATTTGGGCATCTTTTTTACAAGCACGAAACGAACGGTTGGGGGGCGCAGATGGTCCGGGAGCAGGTGGACACGGGTCCTGCGTACGAGCGCTCCCCGAGCGTCCGGAGCAAGGCGATCTCCAGCGCGCTCAGGCTCGGGACCAGGGCGTTCATGCACCGCGTACCGGCCCACGCCGGGAGCATACGCACCGCCCGCTCCACCGTGGACGCCGCCTCCCTGCTGCTGCGGCCGTCCCAGCGCGTCCGGGTCAGGCAGGTGGTCGACCCGCGGGTGGAGACCGGGCGGCTGCGCCGGTCGGTACGCGGCGAGTGGGTCGTGACCAAGGACGCCGAGGAGGCCTCCCCCATCGGGGCGATCCTCTACCTGCACGGCGGCGGGTACATGTTCTGCTCGCCCCGCACGCACCGGCCGATCACCTCCCGGCTGGCGCTCGACACCGGGCTCCCCGTCTTCGCTCCCCGCTACCGGCTGGCGCCCGAGCACCCCTTCCCCGCGCCGCTGGAGGACGCGGTCGCCGCGTACGAATGGCTGCTGGACCGGGGCGTCCCGGCCGAAGGGATCGTGATCGCGGGCGACTCGGCGGGCGGGCACCTGGCCGCGGCGCTGACCGGCGAGATCTGCCGCACGGGGCTGCCGCGCCCGGCCGGGACCGTGCTGTTCTCCCCGTGGATCGACCTGACCTGCGAGCTGTCCGAGCCGGCGCAGCGGCTCGTCCGCGACCCGTACATCAGCGCCACCACGGCGCGGCGGATGGCGCGGCTGATCGTCGGTCAGACCGGGTTCGACGACCCGCGGTTCGCGCTGCTGACCTCGCCCTGGACGGACACGCCGCCGTTCCTGCTCCAGGTCGGCGGCGCCGAGGTGCTGCGGCCTGAGGCGGAGGCGTTCGCCGAGGCGCTGGACGCGGCCGGCACCCCCTGCGAACTCCAGGTCTGGAAGGGGCAGATGCACGTCTTCCAGATGCTCAACCGCGTCCTGCCGGAGGCGGACGCGGCGATGGCCGACACCGACCGCTTCATCCGCTCCGTCGTGCCCGGCCTCCCCGAGCCGGGAACGGCCCCCGAGCCCGGGACGGGGGCCTCCCCCGAGGCCAGGACCGGCTCCAAGGCCGGGAGCGGGACGGAGGCCGCCTGACGGCCGGGTCAGGTGGTCACAGCGGCTGCTGCCGCACCGGGCCTTCCGAAGCGCTCTCCGACGGACCCGGCGTCCCCTCGGCCCGCTTCCGCCGGGCGGTCAGCACCCCGGCCAGCGCGGCCAGCGCGGCGATGCCCTCGCCCACCAGGCTGATCGTCTTCTCGCCGTACCAGACCGGCTCGTACATGTCCGGCAGCGGGCCGATCGCGCCCACGTCCACGGAGTAGTACAGCAGCAGCGCGCCCACCGCGCTCGCCGCCACCAGGAACGCCACGGCGTAGGTCCAGCGCCGCGCGAGGACCAGGACCAGGATCCCGGCCAGCGCCGCCACCACGGCCTGGACGCGGAACAGCACGTCACCCCCGACGCTGCCGCCGTCCACGAAGGCCATGTCGGACGCGAAGACCCAGTGGACGTAGGCATCGGCCGCCAGACCGGCGGCCACCAGAACGCGCAGCAGAACTCCCATACCTACTACACGGCCACAACCACCCGATCGGATCAACCATCCTGGACCGTGACTTTTCCGA
The DNA here is from genome assembly GCF_042656285.1 of Actinomadura rugatobispora. Classification (GTDB taxonomy): domain Bacteria; phylum Actinomycetota; class Actinomycetes; order Streptosporangiales; family Streptosporangiaceae; genus Spirillospora; species Spirillospora rugatobispora. The sequence continues at coordinate 11,854 of NZ_JBHSON010000115.1, forward strand.
TAGGCAGGGCTTCCCTGAGCGGCCGGGTCGGCCGGGTCGGCCTCCGGCGGGTCAGCCGCCGGCCAGCTCGCGGCCCCGGTTCCGGGCCGCCTCGATCGCCTCCAGCACCGCCGCCCGGACGCCGTGCCGCTCCAGCTCCCGGATCGCCGCGATCGTCGTGCCGCCCGGCGAGGTCACCGCCTCCCGCAGCATCACCGGATGCTCGCCCGAGTCGCGCAGCATCACCGCCGCGCCCACCGCCGACTGGACCACCATCTCCAGCGCCGCCGCCCGCGGCATCCCCAGCAGGATGCCCGCGTCCACCATCGCCTCGACCAGGTAGTAGAAGTACGCGGGGCCGCTCCCCGACAGCGCCGTGGCGCCGTCCTGCAGCGACTCCGGCAGCCGCAGCACCTTCCCGACCGGCGACAGCAGCTCCTCGGCCAGCTTCAGATGCTCCTCGCCCGCGTGCGACCCGGCCGAGATCACGCTCATCGCCTCGTCCACGTGCACCGGCGTGTTGGACATGACCCGCACCACCGGCACGCCCGCGGGGACCCGCTCCTCGATGAAGCCCGTGGTGATCCCCGCCGCCATCGAGATGACCAGCCGGCCGGGACGGATCTTCGGGCCGACCTCGTCCAGCAGCACGCCCATGTCCTGCGGCTTGACCGCCAGCACCAGCGTGTCGGCGGCGGCCGCGGCCTCGACGTTGCGGACGATCTCGATGCCGTACCGCTGCCGCAGCAGCGCGCCGCGCTCCTCCCGGCGGACGGTGGCCATCAGTTCCGCGGGGGGCCGGCCCGCCCGGAGCACCCCGGACAGCAGCGCCTCGCCCATCTTGCCGGCACCCAGAATCGCGATCATTCATACACCTTGACGTGGGGTTCCATCGACGCCCTCAGCCTAGCGACCGCGCGGGCGCGGCCCGTCACGACCGGGTGGCCACCGAGCGCAGGAAGAAGCCCAGGTTCGCGGGACGCTCGGCCATGCGCCGCATGAAGTAGCCGTACCACTCCTCGCCGTACGCCACGTACACCCGCACCCGCGCGCCCAGCTCGGCCAGCCGCCGCTGCTCCTGGGGGCGGATCCCGTACAGCATCTGGTACTCGAAGGTGTCCGGGTCGCGGTCGTACAGCACCGCCAGCGCGCCCGCGATCTCGACCAGGCGCGGGTCGTGCGTGGCCAGCATCGGATAGCCCTTGCCGCCCATCAGGACCTTCATGCACCGCACGAACGACTTGTCGACCTCGCCCTTGCCGGTGAACGCCACCGACTCGGGCGCGGCGTAGGCGCCCTTGCACAGCCGCACGCGCGACCCCTCGTACGCCAGTTCGGCGCAGTACTCCTCGGCGCGCCGCAGGTACGCCTGGACGACCGCGCCGGTGTCGGGGAAGTCGCGCCGCAGCTCGTGCAGGATCCGCAGCGTGGACTCGACCCGCTGGTACTCCTCCATGTCCAGGGTCACCGTCGTGCTCGCCGAACGCGCCGCCGTGCAGATGCGGCGGGCGTTCTCCAGCGTGAAGTCCTCGTCGATGGCCTGGCCCACGGCGGTCAGCTTCAGCGACACCTCCGCGCGCCCGCCGAACCCGGCGGCGGCCAGCCGCTCCAGCAGCTCGACGTAGTGCTTGACGGCCGCCTCGGCCTGGCTCGCGTCGTGCACGTCCTCGCCGAGCACGTCCAGGCTGACCAGCAGGCCCTCGTCGGCCAGCGCGCCGGTGACGCGCAGCGCGTCGTCGATCGTCTCGCCCGCGATGAACCGGTGCACCACGTCACGGGTGAGCGGCGCGGTCTCCATCACCTTCCGCACCCCGTCGCTGCGCGACGCGGCCAGCAGGGCCTGCCGAAGCACTTCCCATCCCCTTTTCCGGACGGCACGGCTCAGTCCGCCCTCCCCAGGTTAATCCCCTGGGGCGAAGGCTCCGATCACCGGCGGGGCCGGGCCGGCCGGGAAAAGCGGGACCGGTCAGGAGACGGTGCCGACGCGGTTGGTGCCGCCGTGCTGCTGGATGTACTTGTCGACCTCGGCCGTCCGCACCGCCTCGAACAGCGCCGTCGACTTGGCCTTGTCGAGCAGCACCACGCTCTGCGAGCCGCGCGCCGCGGGGCCCTTGTTGGGCAGGGTCAGGAAGCTCACATTGCCCGGCCGCATGCCGCGCAGGCTCAGCGCCAGCGAGCGCAGCCTGCCCGCCGTGACCGAGTCGTCCACGCTGATCGACTTGGTGAACGCCGACAGGAACCGGTCGAGCTTCAGCGGGTTGGTGACCGTGCCGCCGTCGGCGGCCGTCTGCGCCAGCGCCCGCAGGAACGCCTGCTGCCGCCGGATCCGGTCGAAGTCGCCGTTGGGCAGGCCGTAGCGCTGCCGGACGAACAGCAGCGCCTTCTCGCCGTCGAGCTTCTGCCGGCCGGCCTGCCAGTGGACCTTGTTGGCCGAGTCGTACACGCTCTCGGCGATGTCGACCTCGACGCCGCCGAGCGCGTCGGTCATCGACTTGAACCCGTTGAAGTCGATCGCGCCGAAGTGGTCGACGCGGATGCCGGTGAGGCTCTCCACGGTCTCGATCAGCAGCCGCGGGCCGCCGAACGAGAACGCCGCGTTGATCTTCTGCGGGCCGTAGCCGGGGATCGGCACCCAGGAGTCGCGGGGCAGCGAGATCACGTACGCCTTGCTGCGGTCGGCCGGCAGGTGCAGCAGCATGATCGTGTCGGAGCGCTGCTCGCCCGGCTTCCAGACCTTGCCGCCGTCCCCGGTGGTGCCGACCTCGGCCCGGGTGTCGGAGCCGACCAGCAGCCAGTTCTCGGTGCCGGTCACGCTGCGCTCGGGACGCTTCTTCCCGGTCGGCATCACGCCCGGGAGCCGGTCGATGTTGCCGTTGTAGGACGACTGGCGCTGCCAGACGAGCCCGCCGACCCCCGCCACCACCAGCAGGACGAAGACCACCACCGCGGCCAGGACCCGGGGCCAGCGGCGCTTCCGCCCGGCCCTGCCGGAGCCGCCGCCGGGGCCGCCGGGGCCGTCCGGACCGCCGGGGCCGAACGGGCCTCCCGGCCCGCCCGGGTCCAGCAGTCCCGCGCCCGCGGGAGTCGGCGCGGCCGGGCCCTGCCCGGGAGCGCCCGGACCGGACCCGCCCGGCCGGGCGGTGCCCGGTCCGGCGGCGCCGGGAACAGATGCGGCACCGGATCCGCCGTGCGGCTGCGGCGCCGGCGAACCCGGGAGGTCAACGGGACTCATGCCGCGGGAGATTATCAGCACCCCCGCAGCGCAATCGGGGCATTCGAACCCGCATGGGACCCCGCGGGAAGGACCCGCACCGACTCTTGCCGATCTTGTGGTAAAGGCGGGACGTTATCCCCCTCCCGGACCGTCCGATCGGGGGGTCAGTCGGTGCGGCGGCGCAGCGTCGCCGCGCCCAGCAGCAGCGCCAGCACGGCGCAGGCGCCGATGACGACGACGTCGCGGGTCAGCCCGCCGGAGAAGCCGCTCTCCACCGTGACCCGCTGCATCGCGTCCACCGCGTACGACAGCGGCAGCACGTTCGAGATGGCCTCCAGCCAGGACGCCATCTGGTCGCGCGGCACGATCAGCCCGCACAGCAGCGTCTGCGGCAGGACGAACGCCGGCATGAACTGCACCGCCTGGAACTCGGTCCGGGCGAACGCGCTGGCGAACAGGCCCAGCGCCATGCCCAGCAGCGCGTCCAGCACCGCCACCAGCAGCAGCGTCCACCCCGAGCCGGCCAGGTCCAGGCCGAGCCAGGTCAGCGAGATCCCCAGCACCACCCCGACCTGCACCAGCGCGATCAGGCCGAACGCCAGCGCGTAGCCCAGCAGCAGGTCCAGCTTGCCGATCGGCATGGTCATCAGCCGCTCCAGCGTGCCGCTGGTGCGCTCGCGCAGCGTGCCGACACTGGTCACGATGAACATGATCACGAACGGGAACAGCCCGAGCAGCATCGGGCCGATCCGGTCGAAGGTCCCGGGCTTGTCGAACACGTACCTGAGCAGGATCATCAGCAGCGCCGGCACCCCGACCATCAGGCCGATCGTGCGGTGGTCGTGCCGGAGCTGGCCCAGGATGCGGCGCATCGTGGCCAGCGTGATGGAGACGCTCATGCCGCGCTCCCCTCGGCCGCCGTGGCTCCGCCGCCGGCCCCTTCGGTGATCAGGTGGAGGAAGGCGCCCTCCAGGTCGGCGGCGCCGGTGCGGTCGCGCAGCGACTCGGGGGCGCCGTCGGCGAGGATCCGGCCCTCGCGCATCAGCAGCAGCCGGTCGGTGCGGACCGCCTCGTCCATGACGTGGCTGGAGACCAGCAGGGTGGCGCCGCGATCGGCCAGTTCCCGGAACAGCTCCCACAGCTCCTGGCGCAGCACCGGGTCCAGGCCCACGGTGGGCTCGTCCAGGACGAGCAGCTCGGGCGTGCCGAGCAGCGCGACGGCCAGGTTGGCGCGGCTGAGCTGCCCGCCGGACAGGGTGCCTGCGACCTGGCCGCGGTGGCGTCCGAGGCCGACCTCGTCGATCACCCGGTCGGCGTCGGAGCGGGGGGCGCCGAGGACGGCGGCGAAGTAGCGCATGTTCTCGCGGACGGTGAGATCGGCGTAGACGGCCGGGGACTGGGTGGCGTACCCGACGCGGCGGCGCAGCCCCGCGGACCCGGCGGGCAGGCCGAGCACCGTGACCTCGCCGCCCTTGACGATCTGCACGCCCACCACGGCCCGCATCAGCGTGGTCTTGCCGCAGCCGCTCGGGCCGAGCAGCCCCACCACCGAGCCGCGCGGCACCTCGAAGCCGAGCCCGTGCAGGACCGGCCGGCCGCCCCGGTCCACCCGCAGGTCGCGCACGCGCACCGCCGGGCTGGATCCGTCGGAACTCATCATGTGTTGAATTTAAGTCGGCGATGCGCCGCGGTCAACCCCGCCGACCCCGGCGGCACGGAAGAACCCAGCAACGAAACCGGCCCCGGGCGGGGTGCGGGAAGGAGAAAGGGAAGGGGGCGATCAGCCGAGGTACTGCTGGACGGCCGGCGCGATCAGCTCGACGAGCTCCTCGTCGGTGGCCGAGGCGATCGGCTCGACCTTGAGGACGTACCGCAGCAGCGCCACGCCGATCATCTGCCCGACGGCTGCGTTGATGCGCAGCATCGGGATCCGGTGGGTCTCCGCCGCCCGGCGGAACAGCGCCGCGCTGACGAACTGCCGCATCATCACCGCGGCCTGCTCGTTGGTCATCGCCGAGCGGAGCATGGCCAGGATCGGCGCGCGGCGCTCCTCGTCGCCCCAGATCTCCAGGAACGTGCGGACCATCGTCTCGCCCAGCCGGTCCCGGGGCGCCCCCAGGATCCGCGGCACCAGCTTCTCGGGGTCCACCGGGAACTGCATGGCCTGGACGAACACGCCCTCCTTGTTCCCGAAGAAGTGGTGCACCAGGGCCGGATCGACGTCGGCGGCGCGGGCGATGGCGCGCAGGGAGGCGCCGTCGTACCCCTTCTCGGCGAACAGGTCGCGCGCCGCGGCCAGGATCGCCTCGCGGGTCTCGGTCGGGCCGGGACGCCGCCCGGGACCCCGCCCGGAACGGCGGTCGGTGCCGTTCCCGCCGGGCCGGACGGGCTCGGTCACCGCACGCTCCGCCGCGTCACCTCGCCGCCCGAGGTGACCTCCCAGGTGTGGTCGGCGGCGGCCAGGTGGAGGCGGGCGAACGCCAGCGCCTCGGCGAGGTCCTCCATGCGGTCGGCCCGGCTGGCCGCGCGGCGGGTGTTGACCTCCAGGCAGATGTGGCCGTGGTAGCCGTCGTCGGCCAGCTTCTCCAGCATCGGCCCGCACGGCTGGTTGCCCCGGCCGGGAACCAGGTGCTCGTCCTTGTTGGTGATGCCGACGCCGTCGGCCAGGTGGACGTGCCGCAGCCGCCCGGCCAGCTCGCCCGCCATCTCCAGGGCGTCCGAGCCCGAGACGGCGGTGTGGGACAGGTCGAGGGTCACGTACGGGTAGTCCTGGTCGACCGGGTTCCAGTCGGGGAGGTACATGCCGGCCTCGGCGCCGCGCGCCTTCAGCGGGAACATGTTCTCGACCGCGAACAGGACGTCGGTCTCGTCCTGCATGCGGGCCAGGCCCTCGACGAACTCGCGGGCGTACTCGCGCTGCCAGCGGAAGGGCGGGTGGACGACGACCACCTCGGCGCCCAGCTCCTCGGCCACCTCCTTGGAACGCACCAACTTCCCCCACGGCTCCCGCCCCCAGACCCGCTGCGTCAGGAGCAGGCACGGCGCGTGGATCGACTTGATCGGCACCTGGTGGTAGTCGGACAGCCGGCGCAGCACGTTGAGATCCTGCGAGGAGGCGTCGGTGGACACCATGACCTCGACGCCGTCGTACCCCAGCATCGCGGCGATCTCGAAGGCGCTGGGCACCTTCTCCGGATAGACCGACGCGGTGGAGAGCGTGATAGGAGCGTCCGGCACGCGGATGGCCGGGACGGTGGCGCCGTTGTGCTGCGGGGTCAAGGCTCCCTCGCCTGGGTGGTCGCTGAGCAGTTCCCTGGACCGAAAGCCTATGCGCCCGCGAAGCCGAAGGAACCCTCGGGAGCCGGTGAACCGATATCTTGACGTCCGGAATGACTACCCTGGGTCTCCGTGGCCGCGATCGCACCGGGGGCCGTGCCGAGCCCCAACATCTGGAACTCCCCGCACGTGTACGAGATCGAGAACCGTGCCGTGGACCCCGACGGGACGCTGGAAGCGGCGATGCGCGCGATCCGTCCCTGGGCCGGGGCCACGGTGCTGGACGTGGGCTGCGGCACCGGCTTCCACCTGCCGCTCTTCGCCCGCGAGGCGGCCCGGGTGATCGGCGTGGAGCCGCATGCCGGGCTGGCCGCGACCGCCCGGCGGCGCGTGCAGGACGTCCCGAACGTCACCGTTCGTATCGGCGCGGCCCAGACATTGCCGCTTCCGGACGCTTCCGTTGACGTGGTCCACGCCCGCTGGGCCTACTTCTTCGGCCCCGGCTGCGAACCGGGGCTGGCCGAGCTCGACCGGGTCGTCCGGCGCGGCGGCGCGATCTTCATCATCGACAACGACGCCACCCGGTCCACCTTCGGCGGCTGGTTCCGCCGCGGCCTGCCCTCCTACGACCCCGCCGCGGTCGAGCGCTTCTGGACGCGCCGCGGCTTCCGGCGCGAGCCGCTGACCATCCGCTGGGAGTTCGGCAGCCGCGAGGACTTCGCCGCCGTGCTGCGCATCGAGTTCCCCGCCGAGCTCGCCGACGCGGTGCTGCGCGAGCACGCGGGCCTGGAGGTGGACTACGCGGTGAATCTGTGGTGGCGTTGCCTCTGAACCCGTGTTACTGACCAGTGGGTCACTGGGCGTGAAGGGGACGCATCCATGGGTCGTGCCGCCAGGACGAGCCGCAACATCCTCGCCGTGACCGCGCTCGGCGCGGGCGCCGCCGGGGCCGGGCTGGCCGCGCAGCGCCGCGCCCTGCGCCGCCTCCAGCTCCGCCCCGACCCGTACGCGGGCGAACCCTTCGGATCGGTGCGCGGGCGCCCCGTGCCGGTGCGCGCCCACGACGGCACCCGCCTGTACGCCGAGATCGACGGCATCGAACGCACCGACCTCGCCATCGTGTTCTGCCACGGCTGGACGCTCACCCAGGACTCCTGGCACTTCCAGCGCAAGGCCCTGCGCGGCCACGGCCGGCTCGTCCTGTGGGACCAGCGCGGGCACGGCCGCTCCGACGGCGGCGAGCGCGACGGCAACGACCTGCCCCGCCTCGCGCACGACCTCGCCGCAGTGATCGACGCGACCGTCCCGGCCGACACCCCGATCGTGCTGGTCGGGCACTCCATGGGCGGCATGACGATCATGCGGTACGCGGACGAGTTCCCCGAGGAGATCGGCCGCCGGGTGGTCGGCGCGGGGCTGCTGTGCACGTCCTCGGGGGCGCTCGCCGAGGTCTCCCTGGGCCTGCCGGTGGCCCTCGCGCGCGCCACCCGCGTCCTGGTCCCGCGCGCGCTGCGCGCCGCCGGAGCGGGCTCGGCCGTGATCGAGAAGGTGCGGCACCTGGGCCGCAGCGGCTCCATGCTGATCGAGGACCTGATCGCCTTCGGCCCGGACGCCGGGCCCGCCGCGGTCGCGTTCGCCGAGGAGATGATGGCCGACACCCGGATGGACGCCTTCCTCGACTTCCTGCACTCGATGCTCACCCACGAGGTGATCAGCGACTGCGCCGCCCTGGGCGACGCCGACGTCCTGGTCATCGGCGCCGAACACGACCGGCTCACCCCGGTGGAGCACAGCTTCACGATCGCCGAATGCGTGCCGTCCGCCCGGCTGGAGGTGGTCCCGGGCGCCGGGCACATGGCCATGCTGGAACGTCCCGGAGCGGTCACCGACCACCTGCTCGACCTCGTCCACCGCGCGCACAAGGCCCTGGCCGCCTGACCGGACGCGCGCCGCCGCGCCGCGGCTGTCGGTCCGGACCTCTACGCTTCCGCGCATGGCGAAGGCGAAGACGGCGAAGCCGACCTACCGCTGCGCGGAGTGCGGCTGGCAGACCTCCAAGTGGGTGGGGCGCTGCGGGGAGTGCCAGGTCTGGGGTTCGGTCACCGAGGCCGGATCCGCCACCCCGGCGCGGGTCGTCGCGGCCGGGCCGGTCAGCGCGCCGGCGCGGCCCATCGGGCAGGTCGACGTCCGGTCCGCGCAGACCCGCCCGACCGGCCTGGACGAGCTCGACCGGGTCCTGGGCGGCGGCATGGTGCCGGGCGCCGTGCTGCTGCTGGCCGGCGAGCCGGGCATCGGCAAGTCCACGCTGCTCCTGGAGGTGGCCGCGCTGGCCTCCTCACCGGAGTCGTTCCAGACCGCCGCCGACGGCGCGCCGGACGGCCCGCCCCCGTCCAAGAACGGCCACCGCCCCGAGAACGGCGCCCCGGACGGCGGCACGACGCGTGGCGGCGGCACGACGCGTGGCGGCGGCACGACGCGCGGCGGCGGCACAACGGGCGGCGCCGCGCCGGACGGCAGCGGGGCGGACGGTGACCGGGCGGGGCGGCGGCCGGTGCTGTACGTCACGGGCGAGGAATCGGCCGAGCAGGTGCGGCTGCGCGCCGACCGCGTCGGCGCGATCACCGACGACCTCTACCTCGCCGCCGAGACCGAGCTGTCGGCCGTGCTCGGCCACATCGACCAGGTCGAGCCCACGCTCCTGGTCGTCGACTCGATCCAGACGATCGGCACCTCCGAGGTCGACGGCGCCCCCGGCGGCGTCACCCAGATCCGCGAGGTCGCCGCCAACCTCATCCGGGTCGCCAAGGAACGCGGCATGACGGTCGTCCTGGTCGGCCACGTCACCAAGGAGGGCGCCATCGCCGGGCCCCGCCTGCTGGAGCACCTGGTCGACGTCGTCCTGTACTTCGAGGGCGACCGGCACAGCCGGCTGCGCATGATCCGCGCGGTCAAGAACCGCTACGGCCCCACCGACGAGCTGGGCTGCTTCGACCTGTCCGAGGTCGGGATCGTCGGCGTGCCCGACCCCAGCGGGCTGTTCCTGACCCGCCGCGACGAGCCCGTCCCGGGCACCTGCGTCACCGTCACGCTGGAGGGGCGGCGGCCGCTGGTCGCCGAGGTGCAGGCGCTGGTCGCCAAGTCCCACCTGCCCTCGCCGCGGCGCGCCACGTCCGGGCTCGACACCTCGCGGGTCGCGATGGTGCTGGCCGTGCTGTCCCAGCGCTGCAAGATCTCGATGCACGAGCAGGACGTGTACGTCTCCACCGTCGGCGGCGTCCGGCTCTCGGAGACCTCGGTCGATCTCGCGCTGGCGCTGGCGGTGGCGGGGTCGACCGTGGAACAGTCATTGTCCGGCAGCCTGATCGCGCTGGGCGAGGTCGGGCTGGCCGGAGAGGTACGGATCGTACCGGGGGTGCAGCGCCGCCTGGCCGAGGCCGCGCGGCTCGGTTTCAAGCACGCCGTCGTGCCGCGGGGCTCCCTCGAACTCGGCGACGGAACCCCCCTCAAACGTGCCGATCCTCAACTGATGAGCTATGAAGGCATGAAAGTGATGGAAGTGGACAGTCTGACGCAGGCGTTGCAGGTGGCCTTTACAGCACCGTAACCCTCTTCACACCGGAGTGTTGCGCCACACTGTTCACGCTTAGGGCCAGGTGGGGAACCCGTGACGAGGGCTCCTCGGTAAACTGACGCCGTCCAGCGACCTCCGGGGGCCAGGTGCCAGCACACGACAAGGGTCATGACGAACGACGCCGCGCCACGCTCGCCGCGGTGGCCCCGGGCACGGCGATCCGCGACGGACTGGAGCGGATCCTGCGCGGGCACACCGGCGGGCTGATCGTGCTCGGCTACGACAAGCTCGTCGAGGAGCTCTGCACCGGCGGGTTCGAGCTCGACGTGGAGTTCTCCGCCACCCGCCTGCGCGAGCTGGCCAAGATGGACGGCGCGATCGTCCTCGACGGCTCGCACTCGCGGATCGTCCGGGCCGCGGTGCACCTGGTGCCCGACTCGACGATCCCGACCGAGGAGTCCGGCACCCGGCACCGCACCGCCGAGCGGGTGGCCCGCCAGACCGGCTACCCGGTGATCTCGGTGAGCCAGTCGATGCACATCATCGCGCTCTACCTCGACGGCATCCGCTACGTCATGGAGGACTCGGCGGCCATCCTGTCCAAGGCCAACCAGGCCCTGGCCACGCTCGAGCGCTACAAGCTGCGGCTCGACGAGGTGTCCGGGACGCTGTCGGCCCTGGAGATCGAGGACCTGGTCACGGTCCGGGACGTCAGCGCGGTCGTGCAGCGGCTGGAGATGGTCCGCCGGATCGCCGACGAGATCGAGGGCTACGTCGTCGAGCTGGGCACCGACGGCCGGCTGCTGTCGCTGCAGCTCGACGAGCTGGTGTCGGGGGTGGACGTCGACCGGGAGCTGATCGTCCGCGACTACCCGTCGCCGGACGCCCGCGACCGCGGCTTCGACGCCGTCCTGGCCGACCTCGACGGGCTGTCGGCCAACGAGCTGCTCGACCTGTCCACGGTGGCCGAGGTGATGGGGTTCTCCGGCCCCGCCGCCCTCGACCTGCCGGTCAGCCCCAAGGGCTTCCGGCTGCTGGCCAAGGTCCCCCGGCTTCCCAGCCTGGTGGTCGAGCGGCTGGTGGAGCATTTCGGCGGGCTGCAGAAGCTGCTGGCCGCCAGCATCGACGACCTGCAGGGCGTCGGCGGCGTGGGCGAGGCCCGGGCCCGCAGCGTCCGCGAGGGCCTGTCGCGGCTCGCGGAGTCGTCGATCCTCGAACGGTACGTCTGAGTGGTCACACTCCGCTCCGACCCGATTACACCCATGCCCTAATCACCAGGTGGTGGGAGTCCTGGACCCCTGCGATCCGCAGATCTAACGCTCGCGGCGGTCAGCTCAGCCGGAAGACCTTCCCGGGCACGCGGACGGTGCCGGAGTGAAGGGAGGCGACGTACGTGCCGGGACGGGCGTGCTCCCCCGTGCAGCGCCTGCGGTCCCAGACCACGGTGTCGACGTACGGGACGCCCCGCCGCAGCGTGCGCACCTCCGACGCCCGGCCGGGGACGCATTCGGCGGACGACCAGACCCGGTCGTCCCCCGAGGTGATCCGCAGGTCCAGATGGTGCGACCCCACGTCGAACCGGCACGGCCGCGACCCGGTGTTGACGGCCGTCACCCGGAACTCGGGCCGCCCGCCGGGCCCGTAGGCGCCACTGTCCGGCGTCAGGGTGACGACGACGGACTTCGGAGCGCAGCCCTCGCTCCGGACGGGCCGCGCGCTCCTGGTGACCTTCGCGGTCACGGTGACGGTCGGCATCGCGGCCGGCACCGACGGGGCCGCGGTCTCCACCTCCGCCTCCTCCCCTCCGGACGCGGAGCACGCCCAACCCACGAACGCGATGGCGCCGAACACCCCGGCCAGGGCGGCCACGCGCCGCCGCCAGTACCGCTCCTCCCCGAGATCACGTTCCGCTTCCGAACCCATACGGAAAGTATGCGTTCTTTGATCTTCGTTGGCGTGCCGACCCGCCGTGCCAGAATGGCGGCACATCATGAGCACAGCCATCACCGATCCGATCCTCGACTGGTACGACGAGCACGCCCGTGACCTGCCGTGGCGGGCGCCGGACGCCACCCCCTGGGGAGTGCTGGTCAGCGAGATCATGCTGCAGCAGACCCCCGTCGCCCGCGTGCTGCCGGTCTGGCACGCCTGGATGGAGCGCTGGCCCACGGCCGCCGCACTCGCCGCCGAGCCGTCGGGCGAGGCGGTACGGGCCTGGGGCCGCCTGGGCTACCCGCGCCGCGCGCTGCGCCTGCACGCCACCGCCACCGCGATCGTGGAACGGCACGACGGCGAGGTCCCGTCCTCGCACGAGGCCCTGCTCGACCTGCCCGGCATCGGCGCGTACACGGCCGCCGCCGTCGCCAGCTTCGCCTACCGGCAGCGGCATGCCGTCCTGGACACCAACGTCCGGCGCGTCCTGGCCCGGCTGTGCTCGGCCGAGGAGTACCCGCCGAAGTCCCAGACGAGGGCCGAGGTACGGCTCGCCGAATCGCTCCTGCCCCTGGACCCGCCCACGGCCGCCCGCTGGTCGGTGGCGGTCATGGAGCTGGGCGCCCTGGTCTGCACGGCCCGGACACCCCGCTGCGTCGACTGCCCGGTCATCGCCCGATGCGCCTGGCAGCGCGCGGGCCGTCCCGCCTACGACGGCCCGCCGCGCCGCGGCCAGACCTACGCCGGCACCGACCGCCAATGCCGCGGCCGCCTCCTGGCGGTGCTCCGCGACGCCGAAGGGCCGGTCGCCAAGCCCGCCCTGGACGCGGTGTGGTCCGACCCCGTCCAACGCGAACGCGCCCTGGACGCCCTGGTAGCCGACGGCCTGGTAGACCCCTTGGACGACGGCCGCTACGCCCTCCCCGCCTAGCCGCGCTTTGGGACGGGCCCCAGGTCACTCCCATACCGCGGAGGCAGGGTCGACACCGTGCGCCTCGGCGTTCGCGAAGATCACATCGCGCAGCCAGACCGCGAGGCCGGGCTCGATCCCGTCGTAGTACGCGGCGAACCCCGGGTCTTCGAGGAACATCCGCCCGATGCAGGCGTGCATGGCGTGCGTGCAGTCGAAGTACGTCGAGAGCAGCGTCCGGTGGCGCTCCCCGAGAACGTTCGCCCCGTCCGAGCCGGGCGCGACGCCCGCCCGGTGCGCGGCGGCGAAATCGGCGTTCAAGGCCTCGGTCTCGGCCGCGACCCGCCTCCAGTCCTCCGGGGTCATCCGGGCGGCCCGCTCGGCGTACTGCGCCCACTGCGCGCTGCCGCCCCAGCGCTCCTCGGCCTCCGCGGTCCAGTCGGGCCGCCAGTCGGCGCCGAAGATCTCGACTTGCTGCTCCGGCGTCAACCGCATCCCGGTGCCCGACGCGTCCAGCATCCGGTCGACCGCGCCCACCATGGCCCGCAGGCGGGAGATGCGCTCGACGAGCTGCGAGCGCTGCCGGAGCAGGTGGTCGCGCGCGTCGGCGTCCGGGTCGTCGAGGATCCGGCCGATCTCGGCGAGCGGGAACCCCAGCTCCCGGTAGACGAGGACGCGGTGGATCCGGGCGACGTCGTCCCCCGAGTACACCCGGTACCCGCCCCCGGTGCGCCCGCCCGGACGCACGAGGCCGATCGCGTCCCAGTGGTGCAGCGTCTTCACGCTCACCCCGACGAGCGCCGCCGCCCGACCGACCGTCAGCCCTCCGGGATCTCGATACCGATCGCCCGCAACTCGTCCGCCTTCGCACTGCGCGGATCGATCGGCTGGGCGGCCGTCATCACGATCCGCGCGTTCTCCGGCGTGACGACCGTCAACTCGATGGAATTCCATGGCATCTCCCTCGGACCGCTGGTGCATCCCGGCACGAGCTCCTCGCAGCGGGCGGCGATCTCGTCGATCTGGCCGAGGACGCAGGAGAAGCTGGTGCTCAGCGCCGGGGCCTCCCCGTCCTGCTCCCCGGACACCAGCAGCACGTCCTGGAAGGCCCAGCGTCGCAGATGCGTCAGCCGGTCCGGAATCGTGAAGAGGTCGACGAACCCGAGCCCGCGGATCCAGAAGTCCTTCGACGCCGCGAGGTCGCGGGCGGGCACGGTGATGAACATCGGCATGCCGTAGAAGTCCCGGTAGGGCTCGGGGGCGACCGCGTCGGCGGCGGGCATCGGCACGGGACTGATGTAGTCGCTCATGCCTCTGATCGTCGAGGCTCCTGTCGCGTCAGGGTCAACCCGAACGCGAACTCCGCGGTGCACGCGGCAGGCGTTGACGGGCCCGTGCGTGCCGAGGCCATGCGGCTCGTCGTACGTGCCTGCCGCTCCTGCACCCGACGAGGTCCTGGATCGCGGGCGAGCACAGGCAGCTGGGCGCCCCGGCGTACGGTCGTGCGCACACGCGCAGTTCGTCGAACCGGCCGCTCTTTCCACCAGCTGTACGGTCGCCCGCCAGATCGACGGACGACCAATGCGGCGGAGGCGGCCCGCCACGCTGCGGAACTCGGCGAAGACCGCTACGCCCCCGCGAACGCCGGGGTCTGGCGGCCGTCGAGTCCGGCGAGGCGCCCCCGCGCTGGCCCACACCGACGCGGTAGAACCGCGCGCCCTGCCCGCGAAGAACCGGCGCGCCGTGCTGTGGACGGAACGAGCCCGCGCCATGCTCGGCCACGACGTGCATGCCATCACCCGCGACCTCCGCCAGGCGGAGCTGGTCGCCGACCAGCTCCAGCGCATGGGCGGCCTGGCCTGACGCATGAACCTGATCTGATCGACATCCCGGCTGCGCATGCCGATGGCCGCTCGGTCCAAGAAAATAGGGGTGACTTGACCCGCTTTCTGACAACCGCCCTTGACGCATTATCCGGGCCGACCAGGGGCCCGTGCTCGCCGATAAGGCGTACGGGCTGCCTTGCCGACGAGTCGAAGGCTTGTCCTTGACAAGGTTTCCGAACGAAAACAAGGGGCGATCTGGCGGGGTTTGGCATGCTGCCTCCCCGATGAGAGCGTGCCCGGACGGAGTGAGTACGACAACGGCCGACCCTTGAAGAGAAGGCGTCCTGTTTGCCTGAGAAGGCCCTAGGACGAGGAAGGCTTCGGCGCTGCGCCGTTGCCCCGAGCGGTGGTCTCGGTGAGGCGGGACGTCAGGAAGGCGCGTTCGGCCTCGTTGGCGGTCAGGGCGATCGCGCGTTCGTAGGCTGCGGCGGCGTCGGCGGTCCGGCCCAGGCGGCGAAGCAGGTCGGCCTTGACGGCGGGGAGGTAGCGGTAGCCGGACAGCCGGTCGTCCCGTTCGAGGGCCTCGATCTCGGCCAGCGCGAGAGCTGGACCGTCGGTCATCGCGACCGCCACGGCACGGTTGAGGGCGACCACCGGCGACGGCCAGATCCGTACCAGCTCGTCGTAGATCACCAGGATCTGGTCCCAGTCGGTGTCCTCGTAGGACGGCGCGGTCGCGTGCAGCGCCGCGATGGCGGCCTGCAGCGCGAACCGGCCGGGGGCGCCGCCGCGGAGCGCGCTCTCGACCAAGCCGTCCGCCTCGGCGATGGCGTCCCGGTCCCAGGCCGAACGGTCCTGCTCCTCCAGCGGCAGGAGGCGGCCGTCCGCGGCGGTACGGGTGGCCCGGCGGGCGTGGTTGGCCAGCATCAGCGCGAGCAGGCCCCGCACCTCGCGCTCGTCCGGCATCAGGGACCGCAGCATGCGCGCCGGGTCGAGAGCGCGCTGGGCAAGATCGTTCCGGGTCAGATCGGGTCCCGCGGGCGCGGTGTGGCCGGTCGTGAAGAGCAGGTGGATCGTGGTGAGCACGGCGTCCAACCGGTCCGGAAGTTCGGCGAGGGCGGGCATCCGGAACGGGATCCGGGCCGCCGCGATCTTCTTCTTCGCCCGGGTGATCCGGGCCGCCATCGTCGGCTCGGAGACCAGGAACGCCGCGGCGACGTCGGGCGTCGCCACGCCGCAGACCAGCCGCAGCGTCAACGCCACCTGGGCCTCGACGGCCAGCGCCGGATGGCAGCACAGGAAGACCAGCCGCAGCCGGTCGTCGCGCACCACCGGATCGGCTGGGCGGTCCGATGGCGGCTCGACCAAAAGGGGCAGCTTGGACCTCAGGGTCGCCGCCCTGCGCAGTGCGTCCAGCGCGTTGTGGCGGGCCGCGGTCGTCAGCCACGCTCCCGGCCTGGACGGGACGCCGCCGCGCGTCCAGGAGTCCAGCGCGGCGGCGTAGGCGTCCTGGACGCATTCCTCGGCCAGGTCCAGGTCACGGGTGACGCGGACCGTCGCGGCGAGCACCGCGGCCCACTCGCGACGGTGCGCGTCGGCGACCGCCTCCCGAACCCCGGTCACACCACCAGCAACGGCCGCACCTCGACGGCGCCGTCCATGATCGGGAGTAGTCTGCCGATGGCGACCGCCGTGTCGAGATCGGCGGCCTCCACCACGAAGAACCCGGCGATCACCTCTTTGCTCTCCAGGAACGGCCCGTCGGTGACCACGCCGCCCCTGCGGATCGTCCGCGTCTTCGCGCTGGGCTCGAGCGCCTGCTCGTGGACGACCCGCGCCCCCATCGCGGCGATCTTCTCCCCGGCGGCCAGGTTGGCCTCCATGACCTCGGGCGGGATGTCGTCCACGCCCCCGGGCGTCTCCTTCTCATAGATCAGGATCGCGTACTGCGGCATCGTTCCCCCCTGTCACCAGTTCCCGGTCTCCGGGCCCATCGCACCGTATTCGAGCTTGCCCGTCCTGGCGTAGGTGCTGACGACCAGGCCGGTGTCCGTCGTCGCGGTACCGGTCATCGCGAGGCCGGACGGGACCGTCCCCTCCGCGAACAGCCGCTTGCCCGAGCCGATGAGCACCGGGACCACCAGCAGATGGAACTCGTCGACCAGGTCGTGCTCGATGAGCGTCTGGACGAGCCCGCCGCTCCCGTGGACCTGGATCTCACCGCCCTCCTCTTCCTTGAGCCTCCTCACCGCCTCGACGACGTCGCCGGTCAGCAGGGTCGAGTTCTGCCACGAGACGGCCTCCAGGGTCCGCGACGCGACGTACTTGGGCAGCCCGTTCATCCTGGACCCGATCGGATCATCGGCCTCGGCCAGCGGCCAGGTCGCCGCGAACGTCTCGTACGTCCTGCGTCCGAGCAGCAGCGCGCCCGCCCGGCCAGTGAGCTCCTCATTGAGCCCGATGACCTGCCGGTCGATGTACGGCACGGCCCACCCGCCGTGCTCGAAGCCGCCCTCGCGGTCCTCGTCGGGCCCACCCGGCGCCTGCACGACCCCGTCCAGGGACACGAGTGCCATCACCATCAGCTTCCGCATGCCGCCTCCTTCGCTCCGGGGCGTCGGTGCCGCCCCTCACCCACTACGGCGAACGAGACCGCCCGCAATCGACACCCGCCCCCGAAAATCTCCCCACGAGCTCGCCATACAGCCTCGAACGGCAAGCAAGGACGGCCCCACGTCCAACTGAACCAAGCGACCAGAACGCGGCGAACCAGGATGCGCCCCGGCGCGCAGCGCGCCGCCGCCGGCGCGGACGACGCGTGCGCCGCGGTGGCCCCGGCGCGCACGACGCGTACGCCGAGGTGGCCCTGACGCGCCCGGCCGCAGTGCTGGAGGCCCGCAGCGACGCTTTCCTGCGACCACTGCAGCCCTGGTAGCGCAGCAGCCGACGGCAGGACGGTTCAGGGCGCGGTCACGCCGTCCGCCGCTCCTGGCTGGGCCACGCGCTGCAGTGCGCCGAACGGCGCGTGCGGCTCCCGCGCCAGCGCCCAGCCCAGCGCGCCGGTCCGCGCGAGGGGGCGCCAGCCACATCCATGGGCGGCGCATCCTGTACTCGCCCACCGCCGCCGTAGCCGCTGGCGCAGGGTGCCAGCGCTTCAGGGCGGCGTTGCAGCAGGGCGCCGGCTCGCGGCTGGGGCCCCGCCCAGGGCATCGAGCGTGTCCCGGGCGTGCTCGGAAAGCCCATCGGGGTGGTCGCGTGCCTGGTGGGGGCCGGAAAATGCTTCGCCCGGGGGTGGAGGGAAGGGCTAGCTTGAGCCGGTGCGCGATCTTGTTGGTTTGCCCAAGGCTCATCTGCACGTCCACCTGGAGAGCACCGTGCGGTGGTCCACGCTTCGCGAGATAGGGAAGCGCAACGGGGTCGCGGTCCCGGAGCATCTGGCGGCGGGGCACTCGTTCGGGGGCTTCGCGGACTTCTTCGTACAGAACGATCTCGTGCGCGCCTGCCTGCAGCGGCCCGAGGACTTTCGCAGGATCGCCTACGAGTACTGCGAGGACGAGGCCGCACAGGGCACGCAGTACGCCGAGGTGTCGTTCACGGCCGCCGGGCACGGGGAACGCCTCGGCGCGCTGGAGATGCCGCTTGAGGCCGTGCTGGAGGGCCTGGAGAGGGGCGGCGCGGAGTTCGGCATCGAGTGCCGGCTGATCCTCGACCACTCGCGCCGCCGGTCGGTGGAGCGGGCCTGGCGGACGCTGGACCTCGGGCGGCGGTACGAGCAGGTGGTCGCGGTCGGCCTGGCCGGGGACGAGGCGCACCCGGGCGACCCGTTCGTGGCGGTCTTCGAGGCCGCCGGGGACGCGGGGCTGCACGTCGTCCACCACGCGGGCGAGGCTGAGGGCGCCGCGAGCATCCGCCAGGCCATCACGGGCGGGAGGACCGAACGACTCGGACACGGCATCCGCGTCCTCGACGATCCCGACCTGGTCGCCGAGGTCAGGGAGCGGCGGCTGCCCCTGGAGGTGTGCCCGTCGTCGAACGTGGCCCTGGGATTCGCCCCGTCGCTGTCGGAGCACCCGTTTCAGCGGCTGCGGGCGGCGGGGCTCACGGTCACGGTCAACACCGACATCCCGGCGATGACCGGGACATCGCTGGCCGGGGAGTACGCGCTGATCAGGGAGGCGTTCGGCTACGACGACACCGTGCTCGCGGAGCTGGCCCGCGCGGGCGTGGCGGCGTCGTTCGCGCCGTCGGCGACGAAGGCCCGGCTGAACGCGGAGATCGATGGCTGGCTCGCCCACAACGGTCATCCCCATTGACGTCCTCCCTCCTGAGGGCGGAATTCCGGCCTGCCCGGTGCGCCATGGCGGTCATGCCGTGGCCTTGCGGCCCCTCCGCAGGCCTTGTGCCTCTCCGCCCTTCTGGTCATCCCGACCTCGGTCAGGAACGGACGTGACCACTCGCACCGGCGCTTCTCCGATCTCGGGCAGCCCCGACCGGACCGCCCCGGTGATGGCGCAACGGGCGTTGCGCGCCGGGACGTCCCGGACCGGGGCCTCGGCGGTTGCAGGTGAGCGAGGCCCGCGCCGCGAGGAGCCGTCGGCCGGCTCGCGCGTAGCGGCGCGGCTGACGGCCGAGAGCGCCGTGTCTCCGAGGGGGGCGCGGGTCCAGGTGCGCCGCTGCCCCAGGGCGCTGCCGGTCGGCCGCCGCGCCGGAAATGCGGTGGGCGGCGTTCAGATCCGTCGGGGCCTGCTGCAGCACCACTGGCGACCATGCGCTTTCGCTGCGTGGGAGAGACGGGTTCACCTCCCTGGCCGGGGGTCGGAGGGCCGGCGGCTGACCGGGTAGGCGGGGAGGACGCGGACCAGGCCGCCCGCCCTGATCTCGCGGAGGAACGGGTCGTCGTCGTTCGCCCACTGCGCCGGCGTGCGCACCACCGGGTGCACGGGGAGGCCGAGCCGCGCGGTGGCCTCCTGGGCCGCGTCGAACGCCGGCTCGCGCTGGACATAGCCGATGACCAGTACCTCCACGTCGCCGGGCGGCGGGCCGGGGAGCTGCGCGTAGCGGTCGGCCCACGCCCCGAAGAGATGCACCTCTTCCGTTCCGGGCAGTTTCCCGAACTCCTCGGCGACGACGGCCGACGGCCCGAACGTCAGCATCAGCAGACGCACCAGCGGCTCGTACAGCGGGGTGGCGGCGTTGCGCGAGACCAGCCTGCCGGTCTCGGTGTGCCGGAGGACGAGCACCTCCGCTCTGGCCAGGCGTTCCACCTCCCGGACGACCGTGCCGAGGTCGGTACGGAGCATCACCGCGAGGTCCAGCATGCTCGACTCCCGCGCCGGGCCCAGCAGCAGCCGCGCCAGGAGCTCGCCCTGCAACCGGGACCGGAAGTCCACCGCCGAACCACGCAGATTCGATCGCATGTTCGAACCCTACGAGCCGCCTCCGACAAAATCCGGTTGGCCGCACGCCGTCCGCGACCTAGCCTCGCGCGCATGAGTGGTCGGACACCCCAGGAGAAGAAGCGGCTGAGCTATCTCAAGGACCGCCGCAACCTCTACGGCGAGAACCACAAGTCGTCACGCAAGAACATCCCGCGCAACCGGCGGATCAGGCACCGCACCGAGCGCCACCGCGTCCGCCAGACGCTGGGGCAGGCCCGGGGCGTTCCGGACGAGAGGCACGACGACGCGGTCGAACAGCGCCTCAAGGAAAAGCGTCCCGCCAACGCCCAGTGGCGCAAGGCCCCTGACACGCCGCTGAACGAGGTGATCGAATACCGGCTGCTGCGGCGCGTCAAAGACGGAAACGCCGCTCCCGATCAAGCAGAATCCCGTATCCGCCGGATACGGCGTCGTATCACCTGATTCCGGCGACTTCCCAGGCGGCGGCAAAGGCGCGGGCGGACGCTCTCCGGGAATGGCGAAGGGCCCGCCCCCGGGTGCACACCCTGGGAGCGGGCCCTTTCGTCGCTCGCTCGGTCAGTCCTTGTTGAAGTTGACCGCGCCCTCGATGGGCGGCGGGCTGTCCGGAACCGTGGACGGCTTCGGGACGCCCTTGAAGGTGAACTTGGCCTCCTCGCCGGTCCCCTCGGTGCCCACGATGACGATCTGGCCGGCCTTGACCTCGTTGTAGAGGATCTTCTCCGACAGGTTGTCCTCGATCTCGCGCTGGATCGTGCGGCGCAGCGGAC
>NZ_JBHSON010000116.1:0-82784 GCF_042656285.1 Actinomadura rugatobispora
GGTCGTTCGGTGGTTATGGCGAAGGGGAAACACCCGGTCCCATCCCGAACCCGGAAGTTAAGCCCTTCAGCGCCGATGGTACTGCATGGGAGACTGTGTGGGAGAGTAGGACACCGCCGGACATTTATTGGTCGAGGGTCGCCCCGATTTATGGGGCGGCCCTCGACGCGTGTCGTGGACCTGTCAATATGGGTGGAACAGGTCCATGGAGCCACCGAGAACAGTGACGGACGTGATGAGCGCGGAAGAGGACGGCCGCAGCGACGACAACCGCGAGCGGCGCGGGAAGAACGGGGGGCGTGGTACGCCGCCCCGTCGCGGGGGGAACACCCGCAGCGGCCCCGGTGGTTCGGGGTACCGCAAGGGCGGTGGCCCGCGGGACCGCGGTTCTCAGGGCAACGGTGGTCGTTACGAGGGCGGCTCGGGCGAAGGCCGCCGGCCCCAGGCCGGCGGCGAACGCGGCCGCTCGTTCGGCGCCGGCCGTCCAGGCTCGGGCGGCGGCGGTTGGAAGAAGCCGCAGGGCGGCAAGAGGGATGACCGCCGTCCGGACCGGCCGTTCAAGCGCGAAGGCGAGCGGCGAGGCCCGGGAGGAACGGAGTCCGGCTCGCAGGAGCGTGGCTCGCAGGAGCGCGGCTTCCATCCCGGAGGCCGTTCTGGTGCTCAACGAGGGCCGCGCGCAGCGGGCGGCCCCCAGGGAGAACGTCGTTTCTCGGGGCGTCCCCAAGGCGAGAGGCAGGGGCGTCCAGGAGGGGAAAGGCCCGGAAGCGGCCCGAAGGGGCGCGATGGAGGCCCCCGTAGGGACGACCGGCCCCGCACGCCACGCGACGACCGTTTCCGGCGCGACGACAACGCGTCCCAGGGAGACCGTCGCGGACGGGACGGACGCCCGGGCCGCGATGACCGATTCCGTCGTGATGACCGTGTGCGTCGTGGCGACCAGTCCAAGCCCGGCGAAGGTTCGCGCCATGACGACCGGCCGGGCCAGGACGAGCGGATCCGTCGTGATGACCGGTCGCCGAGGGACCGCTACCCCCGCAAGGACGGTCCACGCCGCGACGATCGTCCACGCCGTGACGACCGGCCGCGCCGCGATGACCGCCCTCGCCGCGATGACCGGCCGCGCCGCGACGATCGTGCGGGGCGTGGAGAGCGTCAGGGACAGGGCGGCGGTGGCCGCCGGTTCGAGGGGCGTGGGCCGAGGAGGCCGCAGGAGGGCACGGGCGGGCGTTCGTATGGGCCGCCCAGGGATCGTGCTGGACGCCGGGAACAGGGCCAGGCACAGGAAAGGCCCGCTCCCAAGCACGACGACCCGCTGCTCCCCGATGATGTGACCGGTGAAGAGCTGGACGTTGAGGCGCGTGCGGAACTGCGCACCCTGCCCAAGGATCTGGCCGGACGCGTGGCGCGTCACCTGGTGATGGCGGGACGGCTCGCGGAGGACGACCCGGAGGCCGCCTACCGGCACGCGAAGGCGGCTCGGCGGGTCGCTTCACGGGTGGGCCTGGTGCGTGAGGCCGCCGGGCTCGCCGCCTATCACGCGGGCGAGTGGGCGGAGGCCCTCGCCGAGCTGCGGGCGGCGCGTCGCCTGAGCACGAGCGACGACGCCTACCTGCCCGTCATGGCGGACTGCGAGCGCGGCCTGGAACGCCCCGAGCGCGCGCTCGACCTCGTCAAGTCCCCGGAGGCCGACAAGCTCGATCAGGCCGGCCGCATCGAGCTGCGCATCGTCGAGTCGGGCGCGCGCCGGGACCTGGGCCAGTACGACGCGGCCGTGGTCACCCTGCAGGTGCCCGAGCTGAGGGACCGCAGGCTGCGTCCCTGGTCGGCACGGCTGTTCTACGCGTACGCGGACGCTCTCGCGGACGCGCAGCGTGAGGAAGAGGCGGCCGAGTGGTTCGCACGGGCGGCGGCGGCCGACCGGGACGGCGAGACCGACGCGGCCGAGCGGTACGCGGAACTCGAGGGCCTGCACATCCTCGATACCGAGGAGACCGAGCCCGAGGAGCACGACGGCGTCCAGGCCGACGCGGAAACCGGTGAGGCGGCCCCGCTCCAGGACGCCGAGGAGGCCCCGCCCCAGGACGCCGAGGAGGCCCCGCCCCAGGACGCCGAGGAGGCGACCGAAGCTCCCGCCACGGCCGAAGCCGGGACCGCCGAAGGAAGAACCGCCGCAGACGAGGACGCGCCGGAGCCACCCGGGCCGACCGCGATCGAATTCAAGGAGGCCCAGCCCGAAACGGCCTCAGAGCACGCCTCGGACTCTCCGGGCGAGCCCACCGAGGATGCGCACGGGCCGGAGGCTCCAGAGGCGCCAGCGGTCTTCCTGGAGCCGCAGACCGCCGACGAGCCCGACGAGCGGGGCCCCGCCGAACACTGAAATCGAGAACGCGAGCCGACGAGCCCGCCTGCCTTCGGGCAGGCGGGCTTTTTCCACGCCGCTGATCACCGCTACGCGGCACCGCGGCGGGGACGCCGGGCCGCGGACGACGCCCGGCGGACGGGTTGACGCATGTCGTGATTCGCCCGATATTCACATGATCGTGCCGATCGGGGGGTGAGGGAGTCACCCCGGCATGATCGACTCCCTCACGGTCTTCGCCCATCGCGTGAGGAGCGTCATGTCCACCCCCCTGAACCGACGCGTGTTCCTTAGGACGACCGCCATCGCCGGCGGCACGACCGCCTTCACAGGTGCGTTGTGGCATCAGGCCTTTGCCGATCCGGCCCAACCCGGCGCCGGCCCGTACGGTCCGCCGCTGGCCGCCGATGCGAACGGGCTCCAACTCCCCAAGGGTTTCACCGGCCGTGTCGTGGCCCGCTCGCTGCAACGCGTGCCCGGCACCCGCCACACCTGGCACCCCGCTCCCGACGGCGGCGCCTGCTTCGGGGACGGAGACGGCTGGGTCTACGTGAGCAATTCCGAGGTCCCCCTTGTCGGAGGGGCCTCGGCCGTGCGCTTCGGCGCCGACGGGACCGTGACCTCCGCGTACCGCATCCTGAACGGCACGACGCTGAACTGCGCCGGAGGAGCGACGCCGTGGGGCACCTGGCTGTCATGCGAGGAGCATGACCTCGGACTGGTGTACGAGACCGACCCCCTCGGTGCCAAGTCGGCTCGCTCCCACCCCGCGATGGGGCGTTTCAAGCATGAGGCGGCCGCCTGCGACCCGGAACGCAAGGTCGTCTATCTCACCGAGGACCAGTCGGACGGGTGCTTCTACCGTTTCCGCCCCAAGACCTGGGGTGAACTGTCCGAAGGCACGCTCGAGGTGCTGCTCGGAACGGGCACGGGCCCCGTCCGCTGGGCGCAGGTGCCCAACCCCCGCCTGTGGACCACACCCACCCGAAACCAGGTCTCCGGGGCCATGCGCTTCGACGGCGGCGAGGGCTGCTTCTACGCAAGCGGCATCTGCTACTTCACCACCAAGGGCGACAACCGCGTCTGGTCCTATGACGCGGCAGCCGAACGGCTGGACCTGGCCTACGACGACGACCTCGTCACAGAAGGCGAA
The DNA here is from genome assembly GCF_042656285.1 of Actinomadura rugatobispora. GTDB lineage: Bacteria > Actinomycetota > Actinomycetes > Streptosporangiales > Streptosporangiaceae > Spirillospora > Spirillospora rugatobispora. The sequence goes on from NZ_JBHSON010000116.1 coordinate 3,513, forward strand.
CCACCGCTGACGGGCGTGGACAACATCACCGGCGCGTCCTCGGGCGACCTCTTCGTGGCCGAGGACGGGGGCAACATGGAGATCAACCTCATCACCCCGGACGGCACGGTCACCCCCTTCCTGCGCCTCCTCGGGCACGACGAGTCAGAGATAACCGGCCCCGCCTTCTCCCCCGACGGCAGCCGCCTCTACTTCTCCTCCCAGCGCGGCAAGAGCGGATTCGTCGCCGGTACGGACGGCTACACCTACGAGGTCACAGGCCCCTTCCGCCACTAGCCCCGCCGCGAGGGGGTCTGCCCTGGCGCAGCGGTCAGTCCTTCCGATCCAACGACCGCATGATCCCGGCGACGTTGGCCTCGGCACCGCTGAGCACCTCGTACTTCGCGGCCAGTTCCGGGTCGGCCCCCTCGCGCGTCACCGCGTAGCGCTCGTACGTGCGGTCCTTGACCATCGCGACCGCGTGGTCCAGGTCCAGGCCCAGATCCCGCGCGTCGCGCACCGCGTCCACCCAGACCCGGAGCTCCTCGGCGGACCGCTCCAGCGTGTCGTTCACCTCCGTCACCGGCCCGTAGTGGGCGAACAGCAGACGCTGCGGCCCCAGCTCCTGGAACTTGGCGAGCGAGGCGATCGCCGTGTCCAGGTCGAAGTCCGGTGGGGGCGTGGCGGGACGCACGTCCTGCGTCTCGGGGATGTACACGCCTGCGGCGTCCCCCACGTACAGGTCGCCCGTCTGCGAGTCCATCAACCCCACATGATGCTTGGCGTGCCCGGGGGAGTAGTAGGACTCCAACCGGCGTCCCCCGCCCAGGTCGATCACGCCGGTGTCCTCGACCGCACGGATACGCGCCGCTTCGGTCGGCTTCAACTCCCCGAACAACGTGTCGAGCGCGTCCCCGTACACCATGCGCGCACTGCGCATCAGTCGTTCGGGGGAGGCCAGGTGCCGCGCCCCCTTCTCGTGCACGACGACCTCCGCCTCGGGATACATCGACGCGATGTCACCCACCCCACCGGCGTGGTCCAGATGGATGTGCGTGACGACCACCGTCGCCAGATCGGACGGCCCCACGCCCAGCTCGCTCAACGCATCCCGCACCACGGGTGCGGAACCGGCCGTCCCGGGCTCCACCAGGCAGGGCCGGTCGGAGAGGATCAGATACCCCGCCGTGATGCCCGCGTAGCCCGCCATCCGGGTGTCGATCTCGTAGACGCCGCCGCCGAGGGGGGTGATCGTGGTAGCCATCCCGCGATCATCTCTCGCACCCGGCCGAGTTATCCACAATTCACGCCGAGCCTTCCGCCCGGCCCCGCGACCAGGCAGCGTGGACTCCGTCGAAAGGAGCACCATGCACGTCAACACCGTCATCCTGGTCGGCCGGCTCGCCGAGTACCCGTCCCGCCGCTCCTTACCCGCCGGCGGCGGCGTCGTGTCCTGGCGGCTGATCGTGGACCGGCCGCGCGAGGGGGGCGGCCGGCGCACGGTCGACACCATCCGCTGCGCCACCTTCGACCCTCACCTGGGCGACCGCACCGCCACCTGGCGGCCCGGCGACCTGATCGGCGTCCAGGGCTCGCTTCGCCGCCGTTTCTGGAGGAACGACGCCACCCGCCTGGGCCGTTACGAGGTCGAAGTACACGAGGCCGAGCCGGTGGAGTACGCCGCCCCGGTCAGTCCAGCCGGCCCATCGCCCTGAGATCGTCGAAGATCAGTTGGTCGACGGGCGCGACCCGTTCCCGGTCGGCATAGGAGAGCCAATCGACCTCGGCGATCTCGCTGGAGGCCGTCGGCGTCCCCCGATGATCCGCGGTGTAACAGCTCATCCGCACGGTCACCCCGGCCGACTGCCCGTGCGCCTGGGCCTCCCACACACCAAGCCGCTCAACGCTCCCAGGAAGGATCTCGACCGCCAGCTCCTCCCTGATCTCACGCACCAGCGTCTCAAGGTCGCTCTCCCCGCCCTCCCGCTTACCACCAGGCAGGTAGAACACCTCTTTCCCGCGAGACCGCGTGCTGAGCACCTTCCCGCCTTCCAACCGCACCCAAGCCACCTTGTCGATCAACACTTCCGCCCCTAACACCGACACCCAACGACGACGCACCCTACGCCACCACCCACACACCCAACACCGCGAGATGACAGTCCACCTGACACCCGTCCAGCACGTTCGGGCACCAGCAGACCCGGCCCGATGCACGGCCAGGCGACCGGGCCAACCCAGAGCTGCACACTCAGGCCCCGTTGCGGGGAGTTCCCCGACCCGCGCCCGTCAACGACGCGCTTGTCATCCCCCTCCGCGGTGAGCGCAGCCTCCACCGCGCGACCACCCACCACCCCGAACCGATAAAGCCTCACCCGCTTACGCCCTCGCCCATGGGCCACCCAATACACCCCGAATCCGCCAACCCCCAGGGGAGGTATCTCGAGAGCCGGAAATGATCAGCATGCGCAAGGCCCTGAACAGCCGGGCCAAGGACGCACACGAGTCCCACGACGTCCGCAAGGCCCGCGCGCCGCGAGGTATCAGAGACCACCAGGGAAGCATGCGAGACCAGCGAGTCCGGAGAGGACGGCGAGGCTCGCGAGGCCAGCGGGGCATGCGAAGCAGGAACTGCCAGTCTGCCAGGCGCGCGAGGCGCGACTCCGCAAGGCATGAGCACGCCGAGGCTTGCGAGTCACGCGACATGCGTGAGGCCCCACTTGCGTGATGAGGGGACCATGCGAGATCGGGGAGGCACGAGGCGTGGCGCAGGGAGCCGGGGTGCACGACCACGGCGTTGCTGTCCAGGCGGTGGGTAAACGGCAGGCCGCCGAGGCCGCGGTGAAGCGCCAGGCCGTTGCCCTCCCGCTGGTGACCCAGGGGGGTGCTGCGGCGCCTCGGTTCCGGTGCGCAGCGCAGCGCCCGGCGGCGCGCACCGCCAGCGGGCAGCCGACGCCGGTACGCGAACCCGAAGCTGCGTGGAGAGGCTGGCCGGGAGGCACCGCACGACCGCGAGGCCAGCGAGGCATGCAAAGCCAGCGAGGCAGGTGATGCTTCTTTGCGAGGCCGCGACGGGGCGCGTCGGCGGCCCGTACCAAGGGACGGCGCGCGGCCGCGCGCTTGCCAATGCTGCCTCGCCGCCCTGCTGCGCGCCCTGCCAGCGGGCGTCGATCTGCTGTTCCAGGGCCCGGCGGGCCCGGCTGGACGGCCGCCGCGTCCCCCGGACGGCAGCTCGGCGCCGTCCAGGCGTAGTGGCTGTCCCGGCGCCCGTACGTATCCGGCGGCGCTCGGCGGCGGTTGTAGAGCCCGGGCGCCTGACCACCGGACGTGTCGACGTGCGGCGTCGTGGTGGGGCGCTGCGAGTCGGCAGCGCCAGGATCCTCGCGAGGGCCGAACCGGCGGGGATCCTGGCGGGCGGCGCTGTTAGGGGGTGTCGACCAGGCGGAGGACCAGGCCGGTGCGGGGTTTGGGGCCGAAGGAGGTTGATTTGCGGGGGACGCGTTCGCCCTCGGCGGCCACGGCCAGGACGTCGTCGACCTTGAGGGGGTTGAGGATGACCGCGGTTCCGCCTGAGCGGTGGGCGCGGTCCAGGGCGGCGTCGGGGTCGTCGTGGACCACCTCGACGCTGTGCTCGTCCTCGGGGATGTCCCAGACGTGCTTGATGAGGAGGTGGTCCAGGATCGCCGTATCGAGGTTGCGCCAGCGGGGGGAGTAGTTCGCGGGCACGGTGGCTTCGAGAAGGGCGGGCTCGGGGTCGGTGAGCAGATGGGAGGTGTCACCGCCGGCCAGGAGGAAGGCAGGGCCTTCGGCGGCGGCCAATGCGGAAAGGGCGTCCGGCCAGGTGAGTTCGGTCGTGCGGAAGATGCCGTCGGCGCGTTGGAGCGCCACGTCGGGAGGGAGGTGGGGGAGGACGCGGTGGATCGCCCCCAGGTGGGGCGGGTAGCGCGTGGAGTCCACCAGCAGGGCCAGTCCGTAGTCCCAAGGCGGCTGGTGGTGGCGGGCCTGGAGGGCCCGGTACGTGGCGTAGCGGTGGTGGCCGTCGGCGATCAGCGTTCGGCGGGGGCGGAGGTCCGCGGCGATACGGGCGTGCAGGGCGGGGTCGGTGATGCTCCACAGGCGGTGCGGCTCGCCGTCGGCGCGGAACTCCATGAGCGGGGGGCGTTCGGCCGTGGCGTCGATGATCTCGGCCGTGTCGCCGCCGCCCCCGTACACGAGGAAGATCGGTTCCAGGTTGGCGCGGGTCTCGGTCATCAGGGCGAGCCGGTCGCGCACCGGCCCGGGGTAGACGTTCTCGTGCGGGAGCACCACCTTGTCCGCCTCGGCGCGCAGTCCGAGGGCGCCGATCAGTCCGCGCTGGCCGGCGGTCTCGTACAGGTAGAGCGCCGGGTCGGGGTCGGTCACCAGGGCGCCGTCGGCGAGCCAGCGGCGGAGCGTGGCCGCGGCCGTGCCGTAGTCGTCGGGGAGGGTGATCCGGACGATGTTGTGGCCCCCGCCCGCCTTCAGCCGTTCCACCTGGTCGCGGTCCAGCAGGTCGTAGGGCGGGCTGGTCACCGCGGCCGGATCGATCCCCGGCGCGAAACGGACGCCGCGGAACGGCGCCAGCACCAGGCCGGCGCCCGACCGCGGCCCGGCCGTCCCGAAGATCCGGGCGCTGAACTCCTCCGGCGTGAGGCCGGAGGGGAGATCGTCGTCCACCGTGGGCATGGTAACCAGCGAAGGGTGCGCGCCTGGAGGGTGGGTACGGTCGGAGTGGTCGGCGTCCAAGGGGAGGTCCACATGGATGGTCAAGGATCGGGACGGGCGGACGATTCCCCGGGCGAGGATCCGCGCGGCGCCCATCTCGACCCCGCCGGCCCGGACGGCGGGGTGTACGAGTGGTACACGCGTGGCCTGCGGCTTCTCCGGTCGGGAAGCGCCGCGGCCGCGGTGCAGTTGCTGACGCGGGCGGCCGACGCCGAGCCCTCGTCGCGCTCCGTTCGCGAGGCGCTGGCCCGTGCCCAGTACGGCGCCAAGCGGTTCCGGGAGGCGGCCGACAACTTCCGCTGCATCGTCGAGGACGACCCGGCCGAGGACTACGCGCTGTTCGGCCTCGGGCTCGCGCTGAGCCGCCTCGGGGACTTCGAGGGCGCGGTCGAGCCGCTGGCCCTGGCCGTGGCGATGCGGCCGGAGAACAAGGACTACGCCAAGGCGCTCCGCCATGCACGTGCCACCCTCGCGGCACGAAGATGATCTTCTCGTACGATGGCCGCGATGAAGAGTTCCGAGCGGCCGCTGAGTGAGGCCTACGACGTCGCCCTGCTCGATCTCGACGGTGTCGTCTACATCGGCCACCGGCCGGTCCCCGCGGCCGCGGAGTCCCTGGCCAAGGCCCGTGCGGGAGGTCAGCGGCTGGCCTTCGTCACCAACAACGCCTCGCGGACGCCGTCGGCGGTGGCCGCCCTGCTCACCGCGGTGGGCGTTCCTGCGTCCGCCGAGGACGTCGTCACCTCGGCCCAGGCCGCCGCCCGGCTGCTCGCCGAGCGGTTGCCCGCCGGTGCCAAGGTGCTGGTCGTGGGTGGCATGGGGTTGCGCCACGCTCTGTACGGGCAGGGCCTCCGTCCCGTGTCCACCGCCTCGGAAGGGCCCGCGGCGGTCGTCCAGGGGTACGACCCGAGGCTGTCCTACGGTCTGCTGGCCGAAGGGGCGACGGCCGTGCGGAACGGGGCCTTGTTCGTCGGCTCCAACGGAGACCTGACCATTCCCGGTGGAGAGGGGCCGCCCCAGCCCGGCAACGGGGCGCTCCTGAAGGTCATCAGCGCCGCCACGGGGGTGGACCCCGTCGTCACGGGAAAGCCCGAGCGGCCACTGCACCATGAGTCGATCCTGCGTACGGGGGCGCGACGGCCCCTGGTCGTGGGCGACCGGCTCGACACCGATATCGAGGGCGCCTTCAACGGTGGGGCCGACAGCCTTCTGGTCTTCACCGGGGTGACCGACCCCCTCACCGCCCTCACGGCCCCGCCTCACCAGCGTCCCGCCTACATCGCTCGTGATCTGGCAGGGCTGCTCGTACCGCATCCAGAGGTGCGCCGGCACGGCGACGGCTTCCAGTGCGAGGCGTGGACGGCCCGCTGGGAAGGCGACGTGATCGAAATCTCTGGCGAGGGCGACCCCTATGACGGGTTGAGGGCCTTGGCGGCCGCGGCCTGGCGGGACGAGTCCAGTCCTTCACCCGAGGCGGTGCGCGGTGCCCTGGACCATCTCGGCCTTGCCTGAATAGCTGCGCTGTTACGGAGCCCGCCGCCGGGCGTTCGCCCGGCCGTCACGACTAAATGGTGATCTCTCCTGAGTTGTCTTGGGAGGGGTATACATGAGGCGTTTTGTCGTAATGGGCCTGGTGGCCGCAGGGCTCATCGGAGCGGGGTCCCCCGCTATGGCGGGCGAGTCCGCCCCGGGCAAGCGCAAGGCGTTCGACCTGCAGGCCCACAGGGGCGGCCTGGGGCTGGTCGTGGAAAGCACACTGCCGGCGTTCAGCAACGCTCTGCAACTGGGTGTCAGCACCCTGGAACTGGACGTCCAGATCACCGAGGACGGCCAGGCCGTCGTCACCCACGACCGCCGCATCAGCGACCGCAAGTGCAAGGACACCGCGCCCGCGGTACCGAACGACCCCGAATACCCGTACGTCGGCAAGTACATCAACACGCTGACGCTCAAACAGGTCCGCACCATGGACTGCGGTTCGCAGACGCTCGCGGAGTACCCCGGGCAGCGGGCCGTCCCCGGGGCGAAGATGCCGCTGCTGAGCGAGGTGTTCGGGCTCGTTCACCGGCACCGGGCGTACGGGGTCAAGCTCAACGTCGAGACCAAGGTGGAGGCCGGCGCGCCGCACGAGACCGCCCCGCGCGAGCAGTTCGTCCAGGTCACGGCGAAAGAGGTGCGCCGCGCCCGCCTCCTGCGCCAGGTCACGATCCAGAGCTTCGACTGGGGCGCCCTCATGCGGATGCGCCAGGTCGAACGGCGCCTGCCCCTGGTGGCCCTGACCAACTACGATTTCCTGCAGACGGGGCAGCCGGGCAGGTCGCCCTGGCTGGGCGGCATCGACATCGACGACTTCGGCGGCGACCCGCTGAAGGCCGTCAAGTCGTTCGGCGCCTCCGCGTTCTCCCCGGTCCACGGCTTCCCGCAGAACGGCAAGATCACCGACCCCGGGTACCGGCCGTACGTGACCAAGGCCATGGTCGACCAGGCCCACCGCCTCGGCCTCAAGGTCGTCCCGTGGACCGTCGACGACGCGCCCACCATGGAGAAGCTCATGGACGACGGCGTGGACGGCATCATCACCGACTACCCCGACCGTCTCCGCGCCGTCATGAAGGAGCGAGGCCTGCGCCTGCCCCGCCCCTACACCGCACGCTGAGCCGCGTTTCACAGTCCCGACTCACGGCGCTTGGCCGGCGCTCGGCCGACGCCGTCGGCCGTTCCGGTGCTTGCTTGGCGGGGTTGGTCGTTCCGGCTCTTGCTTGGCGGCGTTGGTCGTTCCGATTCTTGCTTGGCGGCGTCGGTCGTTCCGATGCTTGCTTGGTGGGGTTGGTCGTTCGGGTGCTTGCTTGGCGGGGTCGGCCGTTCGGGTGCTTGCCTGGTGGCGTTGGTCGTTCCGGTGCTTGCCTTACCGGGCCTTGGTGGGTACGGCATCGGTTCGGGATCTGGCCGGTGATGCTCGCCTCCGGCATCGCCTCACCGGCCAGGTGACGCGCTCGCGCGGTGCCTGAGGCCGCTTCGCGACAGGGACTGGAACAGCCGCGGCCGCATTGCCATCGCACGCCGCACGGCCTCACATGGCCGTGCGGCGTGAACGTCCTCCGGCGCCCCTTTTACCCCTTGAGCCCCCTCGCCCCTGCGCCTTTGTTCCGCTTCCTTTGTCTCGACCCCTGCGTCCCTGCGCGCTCCTGCGGCTTTGCTGCCCTGTGCACGTGCTGGTGCGTTGTGGGTACGCCCATTGGTGTGACCCTGGCGAGACGCCATTTGACAGTGTCCGCCGATTGCAGTGCGGCGGTTTAATTATTTGTGTGTTTGTGTGGCTCTGTGTAGATCGCCGGAAGCCGTGCTGATCTGCTCAGGGCGATTGGTCGATAAGGTGGTGGGTTTGGTTTGCTGGGCGTTTGGGATGATCCGGCTAAGTGAGGGGCGTCGCGACTTCTGGCACCGTCTAACGTGCAGTTTGGTGGAGTGGGGTGGGTCGGCTGCGGTGGTTGGTTGGTGGGGTCGTGGCGTTGCTCGTGGTGTCTCATTTGACCCTTGTTCACTGCCTGTGACCAGGGATTTGGTCACTGGGTGGTTGCAATGAATCTGGGGTCGTCTTCTTCTTCAAGGGGGTGGGGTGTAGATTTATTGGAGTCTTGAGTTGGAAGTCGCCCGGCACGCGGAGGATACTCTCTCGCGTATGAGTGTGTGGAATTGGAGGGAGGTTCCACTTGGAGTCGCGGGTGGATGATTGCGGGCTGCTGTGCCTTGGCGTGGTCCCGAGTGTGGCGTGTATTCCTCTAATGCGTGATCCCCGGCGAGGACGTCCTCGCCGGGGAAAGGCTGTCTCGGGGCCCGCGTGTGTCCGGGGCTCTCAGAGGAGCTTTCGGAGGCGTAGCAGATCGAAGATGCTCGCCTCGACCTTGAGCCGCCCGGACGCCCATGCCTTCGCCGGGTTGAGCTCGTCGTGGGCGAGGGCCACCAGGTCGTCGCTCTTCACGGTGAGCCGGACCTGCGCGCCCCCCGGGTCGTCGGTACGGCGGAAGGGGTCGAGACCGCCCGCGTGGATCCGGGTCAGGTACGCCACCCGCAGGTCGGGGATCCGGCAGCTGATCGTCCGTTCCACCACGTGCTCGGCGAGCCGGTCGGCGTCCACTTCCGCGAGGCGCTCGGAGATGCGGTCGAGCGCGCCGCGGCACTCCTCCTCGTTCGCCATGGTCAGGCCGTTCCCCGTTCGGTCGACAACGATGTCGTGATGGGACGGTAGCGTTCTGACTGGGCCCGATGCGACTCATGGCGGCGGACGGGGCCCGTTTCTGGGAGGTGGACGCGATGTCGGACGAGTCCGCGCAGGTACCGGCGCCGCCCGGCGGCCCCGTGCCGCGGCTCCGGGAGCCCGCGCGCCCCGAGCCGACCGGCGACGTGCGGGTCGACGAGGCGCTGGCGCGGCTGGCGGAGCTGGACGCGGCGCCGGTGTCCGGCCACGTGGAGATCTTCGAGGGGATCCACCAGCGGCTTCAGGAACTGCTCGCCTCCGCCGGTCAGGACGATCCCCCGGAAGGGGGGCGGCCCGCGGTGCGTCCGCCCGTGCCCGGGGCTGCTTCGCCCGCTGCCGGACCGCGTCCGGGCGTGTCCGGGCCGCGTCCGTCGTGGCCGGGGGGCGGGGGATGAGCCGCCGGCGGCTCGACGCCGAGCTGGTGCGCCGCGGGATGGCCCGGTCGCGTGAGCACGCCGCCGAACTGATCGCGTCCGGGCGTGTCCGGGTCGGCGGGCAGACCGCGGGCAAGCCGGCCACCCAGGTCGAGACGGGCGCGGCGATCGTGGTGGACACCGCGGACGCAGGGCCCGAGTACGTCTCGCGCGGCGGCCACAAGCTGGCCGGGGCGCTGGAGGCGTTCGGCGACCTGAGGACGGCGGGCCGGATCTGCCTGGACGCGGGCGCGTCCACCGGGGGGTTCACCGACGTGCTGCTGCGCGCGGGCGCCGCGCACGTCTACGCGGTCGACGTGGGCCGCGGCCAGATCGCGTGGTCGCTGCGCACCGACGACCGGGTGACCGTCCTCGAACGGGTCAACATCCGCGACCTCACGTCCGAGATGCTGGGGCAGCCCGAGGCCGCGCCGCCCGATCTGGTGGTGGGTGACCTGTCGTTCATCTCGCTGCGCCTCGTGCTCGAGCCGGTCCAGCGGTGCGTCGCCGCCGACGCCGACTATGCCGTCATGGTGAAGCCGCAGTTCGAGGTGGGCAAGGAACTCGTCGGGGCGGGCGGCGTCGTCCGCGATCCGGGCCTGCGGGCCGACGCGGTGCGCGGTGTCGCGGCGCACGCGGCGACCCTGGGGCTGGGAGTGCTCGGCGTGACCGCCAGCCCGCTGCCCGGCCCGGCCGGGAACGTCGAGTACTTCCTGTGGCTGCGGGCGGGCGCGCCGCCCCTGTCCGAGGCGGACCTGGAACGGGCCGTGGAGGAGGGGCCGCGGTGATCCGGTGCCCCGGGGCTGACGTAGAACGAGGCGTGGACGTTAGAGCGGATGTGAGATTCGGAACGGATGTGACGAGCCCACGGGTCGCGGCCCGCGCGGCGGGTGCGACGATGTCTGGCGTGTCGAGGACGGGACGGCGGGCCCATGGGTGAGCGGTCGGTACTGGTCGTCACGCACACCGGGCGGCCGGAGGCGGTGCGCAGCGCGCAGCTGGTGATCGAGCGGCTGAGCGAGGCGGGGATCTCGGTGCGCGTGCTGGAGGGCGAGGCCGCCGACATCGGCTGCACCGGCGTCGACGTGCGGCCGGGCACCGCCGCGGCCGCCGAGGAGGCCGAGGTGGTGATGGTGCTCGGCGGCGACGGGACGCTGCTGCGCGCGGCCGACCTGGCGCGCCCGGCGGGCACCCCGCTGCTCGGCGTCAACCTCGGCCACGTCGGCTTCCTCGCCGAGGCCGAGCGCGAGGACCTCACCGCCACCGTCGAACGCGTCGTCACCCGGCGCTACGACGTCGAGGAGCGCATGACGATCGACGTCCTGGTCCGGCTGAACGGCGGCGTCGCCGGCACCACCTGGGCGCTCAACGAGGCCACCGTGGAGAAGGCCGAGCGGGAGCGGATGCTGGAGGTCGTCGCCGAGATCGACGGCCGCCCGCTGTCGAACTGGGGCTGCGACGGCGTGGTGTGCGCCACACCGACCGGTTCCACCGCGTACGCGTTCTCCGCCGGCGGCCCGGTCGTGTGGCCCGAGGTGGAGGCGATGCTGGTCGTCCCGATCAGCGCGCACGCGCTGTTCGCCCGGCCGCTGGTGGTCTCGCCCAGGTCCGCGGTGGCGATCGAGGTGCTGCCCGGCACGCCGCGGGCCGTGCTGTGGTGCGACGGCCGCCGCACCCTCGACCTGCCGCCGGGCGCGCGGGTCGAGGTGCGCCGGGGCGCCGATCCGGTACGGCTCGCGCGGCTGCACCTGACCCCGTTCACCGACCGGCTCGTGACCAAGTTCGGGCTGCCGGTGACGGGCTGGCGCGGCCGCGCCCGCCAGCGTTCGGATCCGGGCGCGGGACGATGACCAGGGACGATGCGAGCGGGGGAGGCCGGAAGCGGGCAGGGGCGATAACCTCACCCCCGAGGCGCTGAAACCGGGATCTGTTTTGCGAGGGGTTGTGACGCTGGTGCGTCCGATGGTCGATGAGGTGCGGATCCAGGGCCTCGGTGTGATCGACGAGGCCGTGCTCGATCTGTCGCCTGGGTTCAACGTCGTCACCGGCGAGACCGGGGCGGGCAAGACCATGGTGGTCACCAGTCTGGGGCTGCTGTTCGGAGGCCGTGCCGACCCGCAGCGGGTCCGGCCCGGCGCCGAGCGGGCCACCGTCGAGGGCCGTATCGCGGTCGACCCGGGCGGCCGGGTGGTCGGCCGGGTCGAGGAGGCGGGCGGTGAGTTGGACGACGGCGCGCTGATCGTCACCCGCTCGGTGTCGGCGGAGGGCCGGTCGCGGGCGTACCTGGGCGGCCGGTCCGTCCCGGTGAGCCTGCTGATCAACCTCGCGGACGACCTGGTCGCCGTGCACGGCCAGTCCGACCAGCAGCGGCTGCTGCAGGCGGGGCGGCAGCGCGGCGCGCTGGACCGCTATGCCGGCGACGCGCTGACCAAGCCGCTGCGCGCCTACACCTCGGCCTACGAGCGGCACCGCCAGGTGACGGCGCTGCTGGAGGAGCTGACCACCCGCTCCCGGGAACGGGAGCAGGAGGCCGAGAGGCTGCGCTTCGGCCTGGAGGAGATCGAGAAGGTCGATCCGAAGCCGGGCGAGGACGTGGAGCTGGCCACCGAGGAGGAGCGGCTCGGGCACGCCGACGCGCTGCGCGGCGCGGCCGACACCGCGCACGAGGCGCTGCTGGGCGATCCGTCCGCGGCGTTCGAGGCGGCCAACGTGGTGAGCCTGCTCGGCACCGCCCGCAACGCCCTGGACGCGGTGCGCGACCACGATCCCGACCTGGCCGCGCTGGCCGACCGGCTCGCCGAGGCCGGGTACCTGGTCTCCGACGTCGCCACCGACCTGGCCGCCTACGCCGAGTCGGTGGACGCCGACCCGGCGCGGCTGGCGGTCGTCCAGGAGCGGCGCGCCGAGCTGACCGCGCTGACCCGCAAGTACGGCGGCGGCGAGTCGCTGGAAGAGGTGCTGGAGTGGGCGCGGGGGTCGGCGGAACGGCTGACCGACCTGGAGGGCGACGACGACCGGATCGAGCAGTTGCGCGCCGAGCACGCCGAGCTCTCCGGGCGGCTGGAGGCGGAGGCGGCCGAGTTGACCGCCGTGCGCACCGCGGCCGCCGAGCGGTTCTCGGCGGCCGTCACCGAGGAGCTGACCGCGCTGGCGATGCCGCACGCCCGGGTGGAGGTCGCGGTCGCCCCTACGGGCGAGTACGGCCCGCACGGCGCCGACGAGGTCGAGGTGCGGCTCGCCCCCCATCCCGGGTCGCCGCCGCTGCCGCTGCACAAGGGCGCGTCGGGCGGCGAGCTGTCGCGGGTGATGCTGGCGATCGAGGTGGTGTTCGCCGGTGCCGACCCGGTGCCGACCTTCGTGTTCGACGAGGTGGACGCGGGCGTCGGCGGCAAGGCGGCGGTGGAGATCGGGCGCCGGCTGGCCCGGCTGGCGCGCAACGCGCAGGTGATCGTCGTCACGCATCTGCCGCAGGTGGCGGCGTTCGCCGACCAGCACCTGCTGGTGGAGAAGTCCGACGACGGGACGGTGACCCGCAGCGGCGTCACCGCGCTCGACCGCGAGGGCCGGGTGCGCGAGCTGTCCCGGATGCTGGCCGGGCTGGAGGACTCCGAGCTGGGCCGCGCGCACGCCGAGGAGCTCCTCGAGCTCGCCGCCGAGGAGAAATGATCGTTCCATGGGCCCCGGGGGCTGCGGGAGTGACGCGGAGCACTCGGGCGGACACGCCCGAGTGCGCTCCTTGAGGCGTGTCCGCTCGCCTGCTCTGGCAGGATGGCTGTCGTCGGCCCGCGCTCGGGAGGGTGCGGTGATCGCGCGCCGGGCGCTCCGGTGCACGCGTCCCGCCGCACGGGTTCTCTCCGGTGCACGGGCCGCCGTCGGCCGGGAGGCCGACGTGCGAGCAGGGCAGGGCCGCCCGCGAGGGCGTGCGGCATCTCCGCCGGGCGGCGGCGGGGCCCGTCCATGAGGCCGGGAGCGCCTGCCGCCGGGAGCGTCCGTCGCTGACGGACGGTAATCTAGCAGTTGCTCAGGGGAGGGAAGGGCTTGTTCTTCGTATTGGGCGTCTCGGACCTCGCCGCCGGGAAGCGATGAACGACCCGTCCCCCACCACCGAGCGGCCGGCCGGACAGCCCGCCGGACCGTCCGAGGCGCCCGCCGCGGACGGGTCCCGGGCACGTTCCACACCGGCCGAGACCGCCGAGACCGGCGAGGCCTCCGAGGGATCCGAGGCGCCCCCGCCCACCGGGGCGGAGGCCGGACGGCGCGTCCCGTCCGCGGACGCGGGCACGGGCGAACCGGGCACTGAGCCCCCGCGATCCCAGCGGAAGAGCGGGACGCGGCCCGGCCACGGGAAGGCACCGAAGGCGGCCGCGGCCCCCGAGGGAGCGGGCGGAGTGCGCCCGGGTCCCGGCGACGTGACCGAAAAGAGCCCCGAGCCCGGGAACAGTGCGGTGGCGGGAACGCGTCTGACTTCCGAGGAGGAGACCGAGACGCGCCCGGGCCGGGGGAAGGCTTCGGGGTCCGTGCCCGGGCCGGCGTCGGGATCACGTCCCTCCGCGGAGGTGATCGAGGTGCGCACGGCGTCCGAGACGGCGTCCGGGCCCGCGGGGCGGCACGGGGACGCCGCCGCCCCGGCGGTTCCGGGGTCGCCGCTAACCGATCCGGGAGGCTCCGGTGCGTCCGTCCCGTCCGGTGGCGGGGACGCGGCCACGGCCGAGCGGAGGGCGCGGCTCTCGCGGCGGCTGCTGCGCCGGCGCCGCGGCCGGGAGGAGGGCCGCAACGGCGTGAGCGCCACGGTGCGGCTCGACCGCCGCACCAAGAACCTGACCAAGCGGCTGCAGCCGGGCGAGATCGCCGTGATCGACCATGTCGACCTCGACCGCGTCAGCGCCGAGGCGCTGGTGTCGTGCGAGGTGGGCGGCGTGGTGAACGTGGCGCCCAGCATCTCCGGCCGGTACCCCAACATGGGCCCGCAGATCCTCGTCGAGGCGGGCATTCCGCTGGTCGACGACGTCGGCCCGGAGATCTTCACCCGGCTCGCCGAGGGCGACCAGGTCCGGATCGAGGACGAGGTCGTCCACCGCGGCGAGGAGGTGGTGGCCAAGGGCACCGCGCAGACCGCCGAGACGGTCGACGCCGCGCTGACCGAGGCCAAGGCCGGGCTGTCGCACCAGATCGAGGCGTTCGCCGCCAACACGATGGAGTACATCAAGCGCGAGCGCGACCTGCTCATCGACGGCGTCGGCGTGCCCGAGGTGAAGACCCGGATCGAGGGCCGGCACGCGCTCATCGTCGTGCGCGGCTACCACTACCGGGAGGACATCGCCGCGCTGCGCCCCTACATCCGCGAGTACCGCCCGGTGCTGATCGGGGTGGACGGCGGCGCGGACGCGCTGCTGGAGGCCGGCTACCGGCCCGACATGATCGTCGGGGACATGGACTCGGTCTCCGACGACGCGCTGACCTGCGGCGCGGAGATCGTGGTGCACGCCTACCGGGACGGCCGGGCGCCCGGCCTCAAGCGCGTGCACGAGCTCGACCAGGAGGCGGTGGTGTTCCCGGCCACCGCCACCAGCGAGGACATCGCGATGCTGCTGGCCGACGACAAGGGCGCCACGCTGATCGTGGCCGTCGGCACGCACGCCAACATGGTGGAGTTCCTCGACAAGGGCCGGGCCGGGATGGCCAGCACGTTCCTCACCCGGCTGCGGGTGGGCAGCAAGCTGGTGGACGCCAAGGGCGTGAGCCGGCTCTACCGCAGCCGGATCTCGACCGGCTCGCTGCTGTTCCTGGTACTGGGCGCGTTCATCGCGATGACCACCGCGGTGTTCATGTCGCCCGCCGGGGACGTCATCCGTCCGCTGCTGGCCGACCGCTGGCACGCGTTCCTCTTCTGGCTGACCGGACTTTTCACGTGATCGATTTCCGATACCACCTCGTCTCCATCGTCGCGATCTTCCTCGCGCTGGCGCTGGGGATCATCCTGGGCTCCACGACGCTGTCGCAGTCGGTGACCAAGGGCCTGCAGCGGCAGACCTCGTCGCTGGCCAAGAGCAACGACGAGCTGCGCCGCACACAGGGCCGGCTGGAGGCCCAGCTGGAGGGCGACGAGAGCTTCGCCCGCACGATGGGCCCGCAGCTGGTCGCCGAGCGGCTCAAGGGCCAGTCGCTGGTCTTCGTGGAGACGCCCGGCGCGAGCAACGACAGCATCGAGCAGCTGAGCAACCTGGCCAAGAGCGCGGGGGCCGCGGTCACCGGCCGGGTGACGATCCAGAAGAAGTTCCTGGACGACCCCCAGGTCGGCACCGTCGACGAGCTGGCCGGCCAGCTCAAGCCCGGCGAGATGGCCTTCCCGCAGGGCGCGGGCGCCTACGAGAAGGCGGCGGCCGTACTGGCGAGCGCGTTGGTCACCAAGGACGCCGCCAGCACCGGCCGGGAGGACGCCTCCGCCGCGGCCGTCCTGGCCGGGTTCCGGCAGGCCGGGTATGTGACCACCAGCGGCAAGCCGGGCCAGCACGCCACCCTCGCGGTGATGATCGCGCCGTCGTCGCTGTACGCCTACGAGGGCGGCGACACCGACAACAAGGCGCTGCTGGCGCTGGCCGCGGCCCTGGACGGCGCCGGCCGCGGCGCGGTGCTGGGCGGCCCGTCGACGGCCGTCCAGGAGGGCGGGCTGATCGCGGCGCTGCGCGACTCCGACCTCGACAAGACGGTGTCCTCGCAGGACACCGTGGACACCGCGTCCGGCCAGGTGGTGACCATCCTGGCGTTGCAGAACGAGCTGGGCGGCAAGGCCGGACGGTACGGGACGGGCTCGGGTGTGAACGGGTACCTGCCCTCGCCGGTGCCCGCCGCCGGAGGGAACGGGTGACCCGCATGATCCGACCGACGGTCCGGGTGCTGGCCGGCGCGGCGCTGGGCGCCGTGGCCGCGCAGGCCGCCTACCGCGCGCTGACCGGCCGCCCGCCGGGCCTGAACGGGCTGCCGGGCGAGGAGGTCTGGGGGCGGTCCAACCACCGCGGGGAGCCCGTGACGCTGCTGGAGGGGCCCGCGTTCGTGGCGGGCGCCGCAGCGGCCGGGCTGCTGGCCCCCGGACCGGGCGGACGGGTGCGCGCGGCGGCGCTGCTGGCCGGTGCCGGCTCGGGCGTGCTCGGCGGGTACGACGACCTGGCCGGCTCGGCCGGGTCGCGCGGCTTCAAGGGCCATCTGGGCGCGCTGGCGCGCGGCGAGGTGACCAGCGGCGCGGTGAAGATCCTCGGGATCGGCGCCACCGGGCTGGCCGCCGCGGCGATCGCGGGGTCGCCCGCCCCGTCCCGTGCCGGGCGGGCGTTCGACACGCTGCTGAACGGCGCGATCGTGGCCGGGAGCGCCAACCTGATGAACCTGTTCGACCTGCGCCCCGGGCGTGCGATCAAGGTCGGGCTGATCACCGGGGTGCCGCTGGCGCTGACCCCGTCCGGGTCGGCCGTGGTGGCGGCGCCGCTGGGCGCGGCGGCCGCGCTGCTGCCCGAGGACCTGGCGGAGCGGGCCATGCTCGGCGACACCGGTTCCAACGCGCTCGGCGCGCTGCTGGGCCTGGCCGCCACCCGCCTGGGGCGCGGCCCCCGGCTGGCGGTGCTGGCCGGGGTGGCGGGCCTGAACGCCGCGAGCGAGTTCGTCAGCTTCACCAAGGTGATCCGGGAGACGCCCGCGCTGAACCGGATCGACATGCTGGGACGCCGTCCCCCGGCGGTGCCCGTGCCTTCGCCGGTGCCGCCGCAGCCGGGCCCGGCCGCCGCCGAGACCGGCGCTGGTGGCACGACGGCGGCTGCCGGCGGTGAGACTGGTTCCGGTGGCGACGCCGGCTCCGGTGACGCGGCCGGGGACGCGTCCGCCGGGGGAGCGACGGCCGGGGAGACGGGAGCCGGGAGCGGAGCCGTCACCGACCCCGCCCCCTGAGTCCCGGCCCTCCCGACCTCCGCGGCACCGGGCGCGGGACGTCCTCGCCCGGGCCCGCCCGCCGCCCCGGTCTCCGATCGGGCGGACGGCGACCCGGACCGCCCCGCCCCCGACCGACCCGCCCCCGACCGACCCGCCCCCGACCGCTCCGAAGACTCCGCCCCCACCGACCCGACCCGCCCCTGCAGCATCCGGCCGGACCACCGTCCGGCCCCCGCCTCCCGACCGCCGAACGAACGCCAGTGGTGAACCCCAGACCCGTGACCCTGACCTACCCGCCGCCGTCCCCCCGGGGGCGTGCGTGACGCCGCGGATGCTCCGGCTGACCGGCGGGCTCGCCGGGGCCGCCGTGGTCATCGGAGTGATCACGGTGCTGTCCCGGCTGGCGGGGTTCGGGCGCACCTACGCCTTCTCCCAGACCGTCACCACCTCCTGCCTCAGCCAGGCCTACTTCACCTCCACCCAGCTGCCCAACATCGTGTACGAGATCGTGGCGGGCGGGGCGCTGGCCGGCATGGTCGTCCCGGTGCTGGCCGGTCCCGCCGAGCGCGGCGACCGCGAGCAGGTGCGCCGGATCGCCTCGGCGCTGCTGACCTGGATCGTGCTGCTGATGGTGCCGCTGTCGGCGCTGCTGGCGCTGCTCTCGCGGCCGATCATAGAACTGCTGGTGGGCCGCGACCTGCAGGGCTGCTCGCGGTCGGGGATCGTGTCGGTCGGCACCGACATGATGGCGATCATGGCGCCGCAGATGGTGATGTACGGGGTCGCGGTGGTGCTGTACGGGCTGCTGCAGTCGCACCGCCGGTTCGTCGCGCCGGCGCTGGCTCCGCTGATGTCGAGCCTGGTGGTGATCGGCGCCTACCTGGCGTACGCGCCGCTGGGCCGCGGGTTCGAGAACGACCTGGCGCGGCTGCCGCTGCCCGCGGAGCTGACGCTGGCGATCGGCACGGCCCTCGGCGGCGTGGCGATGGCGGCGACCGCGGGCGTCGCCGCGTGGCGGCTGCGCCTGGGCCTGCGCCCCACGCTGCGCTTCCCCGACGGGGTCGCCGGGAAGGTGCGGCGGCTGGCGGTCGCGGGCCTGGCGACCGTGGTGGCGCAGCAGCTGTCGGCGCTGCTGGTGGTCCGGCTGAGCTACGAGGGCACCGGCGGAGCCCTGGCCAACTACCAGTACGCGTGGGCGCTCTACCTCCTGCCGTGGGCGATCCTGGCGGTTCCCATCGCGACCAGCGCGTTCCCGATGCTGTCGGCGCGGGCGGACGACGCGGCCGAGTTCGACCGGGTCACCGCCTCCACCACCCGCGCCGTGATCCTGGTCTCGTGCGCGGGCGCGGCCGTGCTGGCCGCGGTGGCCGTCCCGGCGGCGGTGGTCTTCAACCCCGGCCAGCCCGCGCAGCAGGACGTGCTGGCCCGCGCCGTGCTCGCCTTCGCCCCGGGCCTGCTCGGGTACGGCCTGGTCGCCCACCTGGGCAGGGTGCTCTTCGCCTGCCATCGCGGCAGGATGGGGGCGGTCGCCATCGTCACGGGCTGGCTGGTGGTCATGATCGCCGATGTGCTGCTGGTGCTGACCGCCGGCCGGGACTGGGTGGTGGCGGCGCTGGGCCTGGGCAACGCCGCCGGGATGACGGTGGCGGGGGCGTTGCTGATCGCCACACTGGTACGTGCCCGGGGGAGGGCGGCGGTACGCGGCGTACCGCGCGCGCTCGCCGCCGGGATCGCCGGGGGCGCCGCCGGAGGGGCCGCGGGTGCCGCGGTGGCGGGCGCGCTCGGCACGGGAGGCCGGATGCTCGACATCGGTGTCGCGGCACTGGCAGCCCTGGTCGCCGCGGCGGTGTTCGCGGCGTTCGCGTTCGTGATCGACGGCCGGGATCTGCGGGCCGTCCTGAGCCGGAAGGTCGCGCGTCATGACTGATGGATCGGTTGCCGGGCCGGAAGCGGCGGAGCGGCGAGGGGAGGCCGGGGCCGTGGCGGAGGTGGCCGCGCTGGACGGGCTGCGGGTGGCGCTCGTGCTGGGCACCAGCGCGGGCGGCGTCGGACGGCACGTGCGGTCGGTGGCGTCCGGGCTGGCCGCGCGGGGCGCCCGCGTGGTGGTCTGCGGGCCCGCCGACACCGAGCGGACGTTCAGGTTCGAGCGGGACGGGGTGCGGTTCGCCCCGGTCGAGCTCGCCGACCGGCCGCGGCCGGTCAGCGACGCCAAGGCGGTCGCGCGGCTGCGGACCCTCCTGCGCGGCGCCGACGTGGTGGACGGGCACGGGCTGCGGGCGGGCGGGCTGGCCGCCGCGGCGTGCGCCCGGGTCTCGCCCGGCCCGCTGCGGGTCGCCCGCGGCGGCGGCCCGCCGCTGGTCGTCACGCTGCACAACGCGGTGATCGCTGGCGGGCGGACGGCCGTGGCCTACGGGGCGCTGGAGCGCGTGGTGGCGCTGGCCGCCGACGAGGTCCTGGGCGTCTCGCCCGACCTGGAGGACCGGATGCGCGCGTTGGGGGCCCGTTCGGTCGCGCACGCGCTGGTGCCCGCGCCGGTGCCGCGCTCCCAGCCGAGCGCGGCGGAGCGCGCCGATCTGCGGGCCGAGCTGGGCGTGGGCGAGCGGCCGCTGATCCTGACCGTGGGCCGGCTGGCCGACCAGAAGGGCCTGCCGACGCTGCTGGACGCGGCGAAGGGCTGGGCCCGGCGGACCCCTCCGCCACTGGTCGCGATCGTCGGCAACGGCCCGCTGGAGGGGGAGCTGCGGGCGCGGATCGAGCGCGAGGACCTGCCGGTGCGGCTGCTGGGCGGGCGCGGGGACGTGCCGGGGCTGCTGACGGCGGCCGACGTCACCGTGGTCCCGAGCGTGTGGGAGGGGCAGCCGCTGATCGTCCAGGAGATCCTGCGCACGGGCCGCCCGCTGGTGGCCACCCGGGTCGGCGGGATCCCGCAGATGGTGGGCGCGGTGCGCACCGGCGCCGGCCCGGCCGGCGGCGAGGGGCCGGTGCGGGGCCCCGAGAGCGAGGCCGCGCTGCTGGTTCCGCCGCGCGACCCGGAGGCGCTGGAGCGGGCGGTGAGCCGCGTGCTGGACGATCCCGCACTGGCGGTGCGGCTCGGCGCGGCCGCGGCGCGGCAGGCGACCTCGCTGCCGAGCGAGTCGGACGCGGTGGACCAGCTCGCGGGCATCTACCTCAGGCTCGCCCCGTCCGGCGGGCGTTGAGGTTGGGAGTCGTCGGGCCTTAGACGGCGGGGGTCGCGTTCCGGTTCGGATTCTCCTCAAAAAAACCTGAGAATCTTGGAACGCGGCCGCTGCGCCCCGCGTTTCAGGAGGTAGTGGAGGGGAGTATCCCTGCGCGGTGGTCTCGTCAGCACGGCCGGTCCGTACCGGCCCGGGATCATCGGCCCGCACCGTTCCTCAGGGCGGGAGAGACCTCCGGCGTTTGAGCATGCCGCCGGAGGTGTTTGTTTTGAACGTTTCGCCGTGGGTGTGGGGCCTGACCCTGTTCGGGATCCTCGCCATCATCACCATTGACCTGCTGGTCATCCACCGGGGTGACACCCGGGAGTTCACCACCCGCCGGGCCGCGTTCTGGTCCTGTGTCTACATCGGTCTCGCGGTGGTGTTCGGCCTGGGGGTGTGGGCCTTCTCCGGGGGGCAGTACGCCGCCGAGTACTTCGGGGGCTTCGTCACCGAGAAGAGCCTGAGCGTCGACAACCTCTTCGTCTTCATGGTGATCCTGGCGCGGTTCGCGGTGCCCAAGCACTCCCAGCACACCGTGCTGATGGCCGGGATCGTGATCGCGCTGCTGCTGCGCGGCGTGTTCATCGCCGCGGGCGCCGCCGCCCTGCACGCCTTCACCTGGGTGTTCATCATCTTCGGCGTCATCCTGCTGTGGACCGCGATCGGGCTGGTGCGCGGCGGCGACGAGGACGAGGTCAAGGAGAACTTCCTGCTGCGCTGGGTGAAGCGGACGCTGCCCACCAGCGACGAGTACGAGGGCAACAAGGTCATCACCCGGCGGGACGGCCGCCGGATGGTCACCCCGCTGTTCGTGGTCATCATCGCGATCGGCTCCACCGACGTGATGTTCGCGCTGGACTCCATCCCGGCGATCTTCGGTCTGACCACCGAGCCCTACCTGGTGTTCACCGCCAACGCGTTCGCCCTGATGGGCCTGGTGCAGCTGTACTTCCTGCTGGGCGGGCTGACCGACAAGCTGGTCTACCTCGGGCACGGGCTGGCGTTCATCTTGGGCTTCATCGGCGTGAAGCTGGTCCTGCACGCGCTGCACGAGTACGGCGTGTCCTGGGCGCCCGACATCCCGATCTGGCTGTCGCTGGCGGTCATCGCCGGCACGCTGGTGGCCACCACCGTCGCGAGCCTGGCCGCGAACCGCCGCGGCACCGGCCGCGCCGCCGCCGGGAAGGCCGAGACCGGGAAGGCCGCCGAGCAGGCGCCGGCGGAGACCGGCGCCGCCCGCGCGGGCGGCGGCGACGAGGACGACCCGCGCCCGCTGGAGTCGCGCGAGATCTGACGAGAACGACCGATGGCGACGGCTCGCGCGGGCTCCCCGCCGTCGCCATGTGGACCGCACCCCGGGCGCGCGTCGGCGCCGATGTGGGATGACACAGAAGTGCGACACGCGTTGCCTGAGACGTAACTCACGGCCGCACGGGACTCGAATCCTGTTCTAGAATCGGTGCGTCAATGGGGCTGAGAGAAGGTGACGCATGGCCATCGGGCTGACCGAAGAGCACGAGGCACTCGCCGAGTCGGTGCGCGGCTTCGCCGAGCGCAACATCACGGCGACGGTCGTACGATCCGCGCTGGACGCGGACGAGGAGACCCGTCCGGGGTTCTGGTCGGCCCTGGCCGAGCAGGGGCTGCTCGGCCTGCACCTCGAGGAGGAGCACGGCGGGCAGGGCTTCGGCCTGCTGGAGCTGGCGGTCGTGATCGAGGAGCTGGGGCGGGCCGCGGCGCCCGGCCCGTTCCTGCCGACCGTGCTGGCCAGCGCCGCGGTGAACGCCTCCAGCAATGCCAAGGCCCGCGCCGCGCTGCTGCCCGGCCTGGCCGACGGCTCCCGCACCGGCGCGCTGGCGCTGGCCGGTGAGCTGACCGGGCGGCGGGACGGCGACGCCCTGGTGGTGTCGGGCAGCGCAGCCCTGGTGCTGGGCGGCGCGCTGGCCGACGTGCTGGTGCTGCCGGTCGCCGTCGACGGCGGCGGCCGCGAGTGGGTGGCGGTCGACGCCGCCGAGGCGACCGTGACCCCCGTCCGGAGCCTGGACCGGGTCCGCCGGGTCGCCGCCGTGGAGCTGGCGGACGCCTCGGTGGCCGCGGACCGCGTCCTGGACGGCCTCACCGACGGCGCCGTGCGCGACCTGGCGGTCACGCTGCTGGGCGCCGAGGCGGCCGGCGTGGCGGGCTGGTGCGTCACCACCGCCGCCGAGTACGCCAAGGTCCGCGAGCAGTTCGGCCGCCCGATCGGGCAGTTCCAGGGCGTCAAGCACAAGGCCGCCCGGATGCTGATCGCGCTGGAGCAGGCCCGCGCCGCCGTCTGGGACGCCGCCCGCGCCCTGGACGACCGCGCGGAGGACGCCGCGTTCGCCGCCGCCGTCGCCGGCGTGGTCGCGCTGGACGGCGCGGCGCAGACCGCCCGCGACGCCGTCCAGATCCTCGGCGGCATCGGCTTCACGTGGGAGCACGACGCGCACGTCTACCTGCGCCGCGTGCTGACGCTGCGGGCGCTGACCGGACCGTCCAAGGCCCACGCGGCCGAGGTCGCCCGCCGCGCGCTGGCGGGCGGGCGCCGCGCGGTCGAGCTGGAGCTGGACGACGACACCCAGCCGCTGCGCGAGCGCCTCCGGGCCGAGATCGCCGAGCTGGCGAAGATCGGCGACAAGGGCGAGCTCAAGCGCACCATGGGCGACCGGGGCTGGACCGTGCCGCACCTGCCCGAGCCCTGGGGGCGCGGCGCCTCGCCGGTCGAGCAGGTGCTGATCCAGCAGGAGCTCAAGGCCGCCAAGGTCAAGCCGCCGAACCTGGTGATCGGCGCGTGGCTGGTGCCCTCGCTGGTCGCCTACGCCAGCGAGGAGCAGAAGGAGCGCTTCCTGCGCCCGACGCTGCGCGGCGAGATGGTGTGGTGCCAGCTGTTCAGCGAGCCCGGCGCCGGCTCCGACCTGGCCTCGCTGTCGATGCGGGCCGAGCGGGTCGAGGGCGGCTGGAAGCTCACCGGCCAGAAGATCTGGACGTCGGTGGCGCAGTTCGCGCAGTGGGGCTTCTGCCTGGCGCGCACGAACCCGGACGCGCCCAAGCACGACGGCATCACCTACTTCCTGGTCGACATGAAGGCCGCGGGCGTGGACGTGCGCCCGCTGCGCGAGATGACCGGCGAGTCCCTGTTCAACGAGGTGTTCCTGGACGGCGTCTTCGTCTCCGACGACTGCGTGGTCGGCGAGGTCGACAAGGGCTGGCAGGTCGCCCGCAACACCCTGAGCAACGAGCGGGTGTCGCTGTCGACCGGCGGCGGGCTGGGCATGGGCGTGCCCGAGCTGCTGGCGTTCTTCGAGGGCGCCGAGCTGGACCCGATCGCCGAGGCCGAGGTGGGCCGGCTGGTCGCCCAGGGCCACGCGATCGACCTGCTGAGCCTGCGCACCACGCTCAAGCAGCTGAACGGGGTGGAGCCCGGCGCCGAGGCCAGCGTCCGCAAGCTGCTGGGCGTGCAGTTCAACCAGGACGTGGCCGACTACTGCTGGGCCTCGCAGGGCGCCGGCGCGGTCGTCGAGGTGCCGGACGAGCGCAGCGCGAGCGTGGCGCGGCACATGCTGTTCTCCCGGGCGATGACGATCTACGGCGGCACCACCGAGGTGCAGCTCAACATCATCGGTGAGCGGCTGCTCGGTCTGCCCCGCGACCCCGAGCCCGGCAAGTGACCTGAGCGCCGGCCGCGGCGGGCGGGCGCGCCCCGCCCGCCGCGGCTCAGCGCGGACGGCGGCCGTAGATGAGGTTGACCAGGACGATGGCGACCCAGACGATCACCAGGCCCGGCATGCCGGCGTTGACGACACCGATCGCGCTCAGCGGGATGGCCGCGGCCAGGGACACGATGGCCAGGGCGAGATCGGAGCCGTGCCCGTGCCCGGTCCCCGGCCCGGGGGCGGGGGCGGGGGCGCGGCGGCCCCGGTGGGCGGGGGCGGCCGTCCGCGCCGCGAGCGTCTCCTCGATGCGGTCGACGAGCGTCTCGACGAAGGCGTCGTCATAGTCGGGGCCCAGCTCCCGCCGGGCCGCCAGCGCCGCGGCCAGGTCGTCGCGCGGCAGGCGTGGAGTCGTCATCCTCCGGTTATAGGCGGAGGGGCGCGGCGGGCGCGTCACCCCTGGGGACGAATCCCGCCGTCCCCCCGTGGGGCCACGCCGGCCGGAGGCTACCGGCCGGTTAAAATGCCGACTTCGTCCACGAACCTCCCGGAGGTCCACGTGAGAGCACGGGTCCGCCCGACCGCCGTTCCCGCCCTTGCCGCCCACCCCCGTCCAGCGAGCGCGCGGCGCCGCCGGGGCGCGCTCGGCGGCGGCGCGCTGGCGTCCGCCCTCGTGGTGTCGGCGCTGTCGGGGTGCGGCGGCGACGACAAGGAGCCCGCCACCGGGGCGGCCACGTCCTCGCCCCCGCCGGTCTCGGTGCCCTCCGCGCCCGCCGGCGTCCCGCCCGGCGCGGGGCAGTCGGCGCTGCCGGCCGTGCCGAAGGTGAAGGCGGCCGACGTCAGGCCGCTGGTCGGGCGGTGGGTGAGCCCGGCCGGGGACTTCTTCCAGTTCAAGGCGGACGGCAGCGGCTCGTGGACGCAGGGCGGCCATTCCCTCTGGAACGGCCAGGTCATCCCCGAGGGCAAGGGCAAGTACCGCTTCTCCTGGCAGGGCGGCGACCCGAAGTCCGCCTCGTACTGGGGCGCCACGCTCACCGGCGGCAAACTCCTGTTCGCCGGCAACAACCAGACCTACACGAAGGCCAAGGGATGATCTCGGACAGCAGGGTGCAGAACGGCGCGCACGGCAGGGTGCGCGGATGACCGTCGAGGTGGACGGCCGGGGGGAGGAGTCGGCGGTGTTCGCCTCGCCCGCCGATGTCGGCCGGCGGCTCGCCGAGGTCGACTACCTGGCGGACGAGGAGATCGCGACCACCGTCTTCCTCGCCCAGGCGCTCGGCAAGCCGCTCCTGGTGGAGGGGCCCGCCGGGGTCGGCAAGACCGAGCTGGCCAAGGCGGTCGCCGCCGCCACCGGTTCGGAACTGATCAGGTTGCAGTGCTACGAGGGCCTGGACGAGGCGCGGGCGCTGTACGAGTTCAACTACAAGAAGCAGCTGCTGGCCATCCAGGCCACGCAGGACGACCGCGGCTGGCAGCAGACCCACGACGACATCTTCTCCGAGGAGTTCCTGCTGGAGCGGCCGCTGCTGGCGGCGATCCGGCGGACCGGGCCCACCGTCCTGCTCATCGACGAGGCCGACAAGGCCGACGTCGAGGTCGAGGGCATGCTGCTGGAGGTGCTGTCGGACTTCCAGGTGACGATCCCCGAGCTGGGCACGGTCGCCGCCGTCCGCCGCCCGTTCGTGCTCATCACCTCGAACGCGGCGCGGGAGCTGTCGGAGGCGCTCAAGCGCCGCTGCCTCTACCTGCACCTGGACTACCCCGAGCCCGAGCGGGAGCGCGAGATCGTGCTGGCGCAGGTCCCGGGGATCGAGGCGGCGCTGGCCGAGCAGCTGGTCCGCACGGTCGGGACGCTGCGCGAGCTGGAGGTCAAGAAGGCGCCGTCGATCGCCGAGACCGTCGACTGGGCCCGCACGCTGCTGGCGCTCGGCCTGGACGAGCTCGACGAGGCGGCGGTGGCGCGCACCCTGGGCGTGGTGCTCAAGCACGTCTCCGACCAGGAGCGCGCCGTCAAGGAACTCGGCCTCCAGGGTTGATCGTGGACGAGGCGGACGGCGGCACCGGCGGGACGCGGCGGTCCCTGGTCGACCGGCACACCGGTTTCGTGGCGGCGCTGCGCGAGGCGGGGATGCCGGTGTCGGTCGCCGAGGGGCTGGACGCGGTGCGCGCCATGCAGGTGATCGACCTGGTCGACCGGGAGGCGCTGCGCGCCGCGTACGCGGCGACGCTGATCAAGCGGCCCGCGCACCGGCCCACCTTCGACACCCTCTTCGACCTGTGGTTCCCGCCGGCGCTGGGGGACGGCGCCGCGCACGCGGCCGACCCGCGGGCCGCCCGGACCCGCGAGCGGGACCCGGACGAGCGCCGCCCGCCCCCGCCGCTGGACCCGGAGGTGCAGGCGCTCCGCCGGGAGCTGTTCGAGCTGCTGCTGTCGGGCGACGATCCGGGGATGCGGCAGTTCGCCCGTACGGCGGTGGCCGAGTACGGGCGGACGCCGGGCCAGGAGTCGTGGTTCTCCTCGGGCGTGCTGCGCGCCCTGTCCCCGGAGACGCTGATGGCCGGGCTGCTCGACGCGGTGCTCGCCGGGCAGGAGCGCGGCGGCATGGCCGAGCGGGTGGCGCGGCGGACCTTCCGGACCCGGATCTCGCATTTCCAGAACCTGGTGGCGACGGAGGTGCGGCGGCGGATCGCCGAGGACACCGGGGTGGAGCGGACCGCGCGGATGGCCGTGCGGCCCCCGCTGGAGCGGCTCGACTTCGGCCGCGCCGCGCGGGCCGACCTGGTGGCGATGCGCCGCGAGGTGTACCCGCTGGCGCGGCGGCTGGCGACCCGGCTGCAGCAGAAGCAGCGGGCGGGCAACCGCGGGCGGCTGGACTTCCGCCGCACCGTGCGGGCGTCGCTGGGCAGCGGCGGCGTGCCGCTGGCCACCCACCACCGGCCGCGCCGGCCGCACAAGCCCGAGCTGGTCATCCTGTGCGACGCCAGCGACTCGGTGTCGGCGTTCGCGCACTTCACGCTGCTGCTGACGTTCGCGCTGCGGGAGCAGTTCAGCAAGGTGCGGGCGTTCGCGTTCATCGACGCCACCGACGAGATCACCCGGTTCTTCGCGCCCGGCGTGGACGTGGTGGACGCGATGACCCGGCTGGCGCGGGAGGCCGATCTGGTCTGGATCACCGGGCGCAGCAACTACGGGCACGCGATCAAGGTGTTCGAGGAGCGGTACGGCGACGCGGTCACCTCGCGGACATCCCTGCTGGTCCTGGGCGACGCCCGGTCGAACTACGGGGAGCTGTCGCTGCCGATCCTGCGCGGGATGGCCGATCGGGCGCGGCACGCGTACTGGCTCAACCCCGAGCCGCGCTCGCAGTGGGACACCGGGGACTCGGCGGCCTCCCGCTACGGGGAGATCGTCCCGATGTACGAGTGCCGCAACCTGGCCCAGCTCACCGAGTTCATCGAGGAACTGGCCTAGGCGCCCGCGCGGGACCGGGCCCCGGCGGGGGGCTCAGTCCCGTTCCCGGACGAGCGCGGCGAAGACCGCGCCGAGCACTGCGACGAGGCTGCAGACCACCAGCGCGATGTCGGCGCCGTGGGCGAACGCCTCGGCGGGGCGGGCGTGGCCGTCGCCGGTCCCGGTGACGATCGTGCCGACCAGCGCCACGCCGAGCGAGGCGCCGATGTAGCGGGCGGTGTTGCCGGCGCCCGAGCCCATGCCCGCCCGGTCGGCCGGGACGCTCTCCACGGCCAGCCGCGCCAGCATGGCGTTGCCGAGCCCGCTGCCGATCCCGGCGACGACCAGGCCCGGGACCATCCGCCACCAGTGCTCGCCGGGGGCGAAGCCCAGCAGGCCGAGCTGGCCGGCGGCGTTGAGCGCCAGCGCGGCGGCCAGCAGCCGTCCGGCCGGGAGCCGGGCGGGCAGGCGGCGCGCCTGGGCGGCGGCGACGAACGACAGGCCCGACCAGATGGACAGCAGCAGGGCGGCGGACAGCGGGCTCATGCCCAGCACGACCGCCAGCAC
This sequence comes from Actinomadura rugatobispora, assembly GCF_042656285.1. GTDB lineage: Bacteria > Actinomycetota > Actinomycetes > Streptosporangiales > Streptosporangiaceae > Spirillospora > Spirillospora rugatobispora. Next base: position 31,724 of record NZ_JBHSON010000116.1, read on the forward strand.
GGTGGGCACGTAGCTCATCACGCCGATGATGCCGAGGCCGGTGAGCAGCGCGCCGACCACCGACAGCAGGAAGCGGGGCCGCCGGAACAGCGCCAGGTCGAGCATCGGCGCGCGGCGGCGCGACTCCACCGCCACGAACGCGGCCAGCAGCACGGCGGCCAGGACCAGCAGCCCGATCACCTCCGGGCGGCCCCAGCCGATCCGTCCCCAGGTGATGGCGGCCAGCAGCGCGGCGACGCCCAGGCTCATCGTGACCACGCCGGGCAGGTCGAGGCCGCGGCGCCGTCCGGCGCGCGACTCGTGCAGCGTGCGGGCGGCGACCGCGGCCAGCAGCGCGGAGGCCGCGACCGTGGCCCAGTACCACAGCCGCCAGCCGCCCAGCGCGCCGAGACCGGCGGCGGCGATCGGGCCGAGCGCGATGCCGAGCCCGAGCATGGCGCCCCAGAGGCCGGTGGCGTGGGAGCGCCGCGGGCCGGGGGCGAAGGTGGCGCCGATGATGCCCAGACCGGCGGCGATGAGCGCGGCGCTGGCCGCGCCCTGCGCGATCCGGCCGGCGACGAACACGGCCGCGTTGGGGGCGAGGGCGCAGCCGGCGCTGGAGACGGCCAGCAGGACGGCGCCCAGGACGAAGACCCGCCTGCGGCCGTGGTCGTCGGCCAGGCTGCCGACCGCCAGCAGGGCCGCGGCCAGGCCGAGGCTGATCGAGCTCATCAGCCAGATCTGGGCGGTGGGGCCCGCGCGCAGTCCGGCGGCGGTGTCGGTGAGCACCGCCATCGGGGCGGTGTAGTTCATCAGGGCCAGCAGGGTGGCGGCCCCTGGCAGGGCCAGCGCGGCGGTGGCGCCCGCGGCCCGTTCCGGCGCGCGGGGGGCGGCCAGCGTGGTCATCCGGTCTCCGTCTCGAGTTCAATGAACGAACTGCACTGCGCCGACCGTAGCACGCGCCGGTTCGTTCAATGAACCATGGGCCGGGTAATCTGGCCACCATGGCACTCGGCAAGGACTACGTGCGGCAGGACTGCTCGCTGGCCCGCGCGCTGGAGGTCGTGGGCGAGCGCTGGACGCTGCTGATCGTCCGGGACGCCCTGTACGGCGTGCGCCGCTTCGGCCACTTCCTGGCCCACCTGGAGATCCCGCGCGCCGTCCTGTCCGCACGCCTCCAGTCGCTGGTGGAGGCCGGGGTGCTGGAGAAGCGGGGGCACGACTACGTGATCACCGATACGGGCCGCGACCTGTGGCCGGTCGTGCACGCGCTGGCCCGCTGGGGCGACCGCAACTACTCCGACCGGGGGCCGTGCCGGCTGTTCCTCCACATTCCCTGCGGCAAGCGCATCGACGCCGACGGCACCTGCCCGTCCTGCGGCCGCGTCGCCCCGCCGGAGGAACTGGAGATGCACCCAGGCCCCGGCCTGGACCCCGACCGCGACGACCCGGTCAGCACGGCGCTGCGCGAGCCGCACCGCCTGCTGGAGCCGCTCCCGGTCTGACCCGTCCCCGGAGTGTCCGACGAGGTCATGGGCGCGGCGCGGTGACGAGCGGCTACTCTGCACGCCCATGAAGACCGACGCGACGGGCGACGGGGCCGGACGCCTCCGCGGACGCCTCGCCGGGCCCCTCCGGCGCCTGGCCGACGGCCGTCCCGGCGACTCCCGCGCCCGGATCGCCCGCCGCGCCCGGATCCTCGTCACCGTCGCCACCGGCCTGGCCAACCTGGGCGGCGCACTGGTCGTCGTGCTGTTCACCCTCGTGGTCCCCGACCCCGGCACCGAGGTCTCCGACCGGCTGCGCACCGTCAACTACCTGGTCTTCACCGCCTACGTGATCGCGGCCGTGCCGGCCGGGCTGGTGCTGGGCGAACGCTTCTTCCGGCGGGTGCGCCGGCTGGCCGAACGGCACGGCGCCCCCGGCGCGCACGAACGCTCCCTGCTGCTGTACGGCCCGCTGCGGCTGATGTCGGTGCACCTCACGCTCTGGGGCATCGGCACCGTCGGGTGGGTCCTGATCAACCTGCCCTTCTCCACCCTGCTGGCGGTCAAGCTCGGCCTCACCAGCCTCCTCGGCGGCCTGACCACCTGCACGGTCGTCTACCTGCTGACCGAGCGGCTGCTGCGGCGCGCGGTCACCACCGCGCTGGCGTCCGGGGTGCCCCGCCGCACCGGGCTGCCCGGAGTGGTCGCGCGGTCGGTGCTCGCCTGGGCGCTGGGCACCGCGGTCCCGATCCTCGGCCTGATCGTGCTGGCGCTCGGGTCGTTCCTGATCGCCGAGGTCACGCTGCGCGACTTCGCGGTGGCCGTGCTGGCGCTCGGCGGCATCGCCCTCGCCGTCGGTCTCGGTGTCACCTACTTCGCGGCCCGCGCGATCGCCGACCCGGTGGAGTCGGTGCGGCTCGGCCTGGCCCGGATCGAGGGCGGCCACCTGGACGTCGAGGTCCCCGTCTACGACGCCAGCGAGGTCGGGCTGCTGCAGGCCGGGTTCAACCACATGGCCTCCGGGCTGCGCGAGCACGCCCGCCTGCAGGACCTGTTCGGCCGCCAGGTCGGCGAGGACGTGGCCCGGGACGCGCTGGAGCGCGGCATCGACCTGGGCGGCGAGCTGCGCGAGGTCGCGGTGGTGTTCGTCGACATCATCGGCTCCACCCGGCTGGCCGCCGACCGCCCGCCCACCGAGGTGGTCAAGCTGCTCAACGACTTCTTCGCCGTGGTGGTGGAGACGATCGGCGACCACGGCGGCTGGATCAACAAGTTCGAGGGGGATGCCGCGCTGGCCGTCTTCGGCGCCCCGCTGGCCCTGGACGGCTCCGGCCCCCGCGCCCTGGCGGCGTCCCGGGACCTGGCCGTGCGGCTGGCCCGGGAGGTCCCCGCGCTGCGCGCCGCCGTCGGGGTGTCGGCGGGCGAGGCCGTCGCCGGGCACATCGGTGCCGAGGAGCGCTTCGAGTACACCGTCATCGGCGACCCGGTGAACGAGGCCGCCCGCCTGACCGACCTGGCCAAGGGCACCGAGGGGCGGGTCCTGGCGGCCGGCTCGCTGGTCGAGCGGGTCCGCGGGGACGGGCACGAGGAGGCGCGGCACTGGGAGTTCGGCGAGGAGGTCATGCTGCGCGGCCGCACCGAACCGACCCGCCTGGCCTCACCTTCCCCGGACCACCGCGTTCCCTAGGGGACCGCGCCGATCGTGGCCTTGCGCAGGGTGGTGTAGTACGGCGACTTCTTGAAGCCGGGCCCGGTCTCCTCGCCGATGTAGACGTCGGCGTGGTGCTCGCCCCCGTACCCGGGACGGAACAGGTCGGTGACCTTCCAGGTGGCGGCGCGGAACCGGTCGCAGATCTGACGGGCCACCGGACGGCCCTTCCAGTCGGCGCCGCACTCGACGATCTGGAACCGCTGCCCCCGGGCGATCACGTCCCGGTCGGCCGCCGCCGACGACCAGGCCCGCAGCGGTCTGGCCGTGGAGTCGCGGGTGCTGTCGTCCAGCCACCACCCGATGCTGTGCGACCAGTTGAGGTAGCGGCCGCGGTGCGGCCCGGCGGTGATGCGGCCGCTGCCCTCGGTCTGGATCTCCTTGAGGAAGCCCTCCGGATAGGACCCCAGCGGCGTCTTCCCCCACTTGCAGTGCAGCTTCGCGCAGCCGCGCACCGCCTTGGATCTGCCGCCGTGGAAGGACTGCACCACGGTGTAGTAGGTGGTGATCCGCCACGATCTCGCCTTGCCGAGCGGCTTGAGCGGGCGGGACGGAGCGGACAGGCGGCTCCGCGGTGCCGTCGGCGCCGCGGCGTCCGGCGCCGCCGGCGCGGACCCCGGCCCGGGCGCGGCGGCCGTCGGCGGCTGGACCTCCGGCGCGCCGGTGGAAGCCGTGGACGGGGCGCCGCATCCCGCCGCGAAGACGCACAGCACCACCACGACGGCCGTCGAAGGCCGCGGAGCCCTCAGCCGCATCGCACCCCTCTCATGGCACAAACGGAAACCATGGTGCCATGCCGTGACGCCGCGCCGCCCGCTTCCGGGAAGGAGCGGCGCGGCGGGCCGGGGCTCCGGGTTCAGCCGATGCGGATCGCGCCCAGGGCGTCGGCCTCGGCACGGGTCAGCAGGGTGACGGTCGCGGCCGGCGGGACGGCGCCGTCCCGGGCCCGCCGCACCAGCGGCCGCCACCGGCGGCAGTGCCGGGCGAAGGTCACCGCGGTCACCACCCGGCCGCGGGCGACCTGCCCGGCCAGCGCCGTCCCCGGGTCGACGTCGATCAGCACCAGGTGCACCCGGCCGCCGCGCCGCCGCACCAGCCACGAGAACAGGTGCAGGATGTGCGGCCAGGTTCCCCGGGTCTGGGCGACCACGCCCTCGCCGCGCATCACCGCCCGCGCGATCCACCACACGTGCGTCGCGTTCACCAGCGGCACCCGGGCGCGGGCCGGCACCGGGGCCAGCAGCCCCGCCCAGCGGTTGCGGGCCTGCCGCGAGTCGATCACCCGGCCGCCGTCGATCGGCACCGGCCCCGTCTCGTCACCGCGCAGCCGGTACAGGCGCTCCAGCAGGGTGCTCTTGCCCGCGCCGGGCAGCCCGGCCACCAGCACGAGCGAACCGGCGGGATAGCGCAGCTCGGCGCCCGCCCCCGCCCCGGACTCCGCCTTCTTGAGTTCGCGGATTGTGCATCTCCTGGTCTCGGCCCCCGGAAAACACTGGTGGTCGGAAGAACGAACACCCGTGACCAGTGGTTCCGATGGTCCGGCGGCCGGTGATGCCGGGGCCGCGGTTCAGGGGCCGCTCAGCGGCGGGTCACCAGCCGCGCGAGCGCCACTCGGGCAGGGCGGGGCGCTCCCGTCCGAGCGTGGAGTCCTTGCCGTGGCCGGGATAGAACCAGGTGGTGTCGGGGAGGCGGTCGAACACCCGCTCCTCGACGTCCGACAGCAGCTGCTTGAAACGGGCCGCGTCGCCCCAGGTGTTGCCGACGCCGCCGGGGAAGAGGCTGTCGCCGGTGAACAGGTGCGGCCCGCCGGCCGCCTCGCCGCCCGCGTCGCCGCCCGCCTCGTACAGCAGCGCGATCGACCCGGGCGTGTGGCCGCGCAGGTGGATCACCTCCAGCGACACCTCGCCGACCTGGACGGTGTCGCCGTGCTCGACCTGCTCGGCGACCGGCTCGGGCAGCGCCTCCACGTCGAAGGGGTGCGCGACCACCGGCGCGCCCGTGGCCTTCACCAGCTCGCTCAGCGCCATCCAGTGGTCCTGGTGGCGGTGCGTGGTGACGATCCGGGCCAGCGGGCCGTCGCCGACCAGGTCCAGCAGCCGGGGCGCCTCGTTGGCCGCGTCGATCAGCAGCCGCTCCCCGGTCGCCGCGCAGCGCAGCAGGTAGGCGTTGTTGTCGTAGGGGCCGACCGCGATCTTGGTGATCGTCAGGCCGGGCAGCTCGCGTACGTCGGGGTCGCCCCCGACCTCGACGTCTCCCGTGTAGCTCATGTGCGCCTCCCGCTGGGGCCGGTCGGTGATCCTCCGGTGGACCATTGTTCCCCCTCGGCCGCCCTCCGACCGCCGAGGACCCCGGGAAAAGCGCCCGGGGCCGGAATGAGTCACCTGACTCACCCGAAGAGTGCCGTTCCGGACGGAAGTTCCCGGCGAGGTGTCCCACTATCGACTTGGATAAGAAGGATTCGACCCAGGAGGGCGCGTTGGCCACGGTTTCCCGTTCCGGTGTGTCGCGTCACGACCTGCGCACCGGCCCGGCCCCCGAGTCGCCGGAGGAGCTGCTGGCGCACGCCTGCGCGCTGCTGCGGCTGTGCGGGCAGGACGCCGCGCTCGCAGCGGTGCTGCTCGTCCTGGTGGCGGCCGGGACCGTCACCCGGCTGGCGTACGCGGGCTGGCCGGGGCCGGTCGCGCTGCTGCCGCTCCTGGCCGTCGCGGCGTCCTTCGGGATCTCGGCGGTCCTGGCCGTCGGCTCGCGGCGCACGCTGGTCGCGGCGCTGGGCTCGGTGCGGGCGGCCACGGGGGCGCCGCTCGACCCGGCCGTCCCCTGGACCCCGGCCGGGCTGCGCCCGGCGCTGGACCCGCGGGTGCGCGACGCCGAGCTGCGCCGGCTGCTGGGCGCCGCGCACCGCTGCTGCGGCCTGGCCTGGCAGGCGGTCCTGTGGGCGGCGGCGGCCGGCGTGCTGTTCGTCCTCTGGTCGGCGCTGTCGGCCGCGGCCGGGGCGGGCGGGTGAGCCGTGATCGACCACGACGTGCGGCCGGGCAGCTTCTGGGAACGGCTCGGCGCCACCGACCGGCAGGCGCTGCGCGCGATGGGCCGGCGCACCGACGTCCCGCCCGGCGGCCTGCTGTGCCACCAGGGGGTGACCGCGCCCGGCGTGTACGTGGTGTTCAAGGCGGGGGCCGGCACCGCGACCGACGTGGTCGCCAAGGAGTTCGTCGACTCCAGCGAGGGCGACGAGTCGATCATCGATCTGGTGGGGCCGGGCGACCTGGTCGGGGCGCTGGCGCCCTGGGGGCATCCGCAGCGCGGCAACGTGGCCGCGTTCGACCACGTTGCGGCGCTGCGGCTGGACCGGCAGAAGTTCGGCAGCCTGCTGGCCGCCAACCCGCAGGTGGCCGAGGCGATGATGCACACCCTGGCGCGGGGCGCGGCGTTCGGGGGCCGGCGGCACGCGGTGCGGGCCGCCGAGCACCAGCAGCGCCTGGCCTACCACCTGCTGGAGCTGGCGCACCGCTTCGGGCGCCGGACCTCGCGCGGGGTGGAGATCCCGCTGCGGATGAGCCAGGCGGAGCTGGCCAACTGGTCGGGCATCTCCCGCGAGACGCTGGTGCGCTGGTTCCGGCTGTGGCGGTCGCGGGGGATCCTGGCCCGCCGGGCGCGACCGCTGACCATCCTCGACCCCGAGGGGCTGCGCCGCGCCGCCGGCCCGTGGGGGGACGAGTGGCCCGACCATCCCGGGGCCGACTCCCCGCGTGTCGAGCCGGGGGCCGTCCCCGACACCGGACCGGGGCGGGACGCGGCCGGCGCCGGCAGGGCGGCGGGCGGGGCGTCGATCGCGGCCCGCTCGCCGGTGCGGCTGGAGCCCGAGTCCGGGGTGCCGACGGCGCTGCGGCTGCCGGCGGACAAGCCGTTCTTCACCGGCCGGACGGTCGGCCTCGGCAAGCTCGACCTGCTGGTGTCCCAGTCGCCGATGCCGCGCGCGGTCGTCGTCCAGGGGATGGCGGGGGTGGGGAAGACCACGCTCGCCGTGCACTGGGCGCACCGGGTCGCCGGCCGCTTCCCCGACGGCGTGATCTTCACCGACCTGCGCGGGACGACGCGCGCCCCCGCCACCCCGGCCGAGACGATGGGGCAGGTGCTGCGGGGCGCGGGCGTCCCGGGCGACCAGCTGCCCCGCACCGAGGCGGAGCTGGAGGCCCAGTGCCGCTCGCTGCTGGCCGGGCGGCGGATGCTGGTCATCCTCGACAACGCCGCCGACGCCGCGCAGATCCGCCCGCTGGTCGCCGCCGTCAACGCCGGGCTGGTCGTCGCGACCACGCAGCGGCGGCTGCCCGCGCCGCTGCCTGGGGCCGACGTGCGCACCCTGGAGCTGAGCGAGATGGCCGTGCAGGAGGCGGTCGACCTGATCGCGGCCGTGCTGGGCCGCGAGGACGAGCGGATCCGGGAGGAGGACCGGGCGCTGGCCCGGCTCGCCCGCGAGTGCGGCTTCCTTCCGCTGGCACTGGCGATCATGGCTGCCCGGCTGGCCGACAACCCCGGCCGCTCGATCGCCGACACGGTCCGCGAGCTGGCCGACCGGGACGCGCCCGCGGCGCCGTCCTACAGCCCGGGACTTCCCGCGGCCATGCTGCACGAGACCGGCGCGCACGCCGCCGGGACGCAGGGCCTGCACGCCGTGCTCAGCCCCACCTTCGACATCGCCTACCGGGCGCTGCGGCGCGAGCAGCGCGAGGCGTTCCGGCTCCTGGGCCTGGTGGCCGGCCCCGACTTCACCCCCAGCGCGCTCGCGGCCCTGCTGGAGCGTCCGGTAGAGGAGGCGGGCGAATGCCTGGAGGCGCTGCGCCAGGCCTATCTCGTCCAGGACGTCGGCCCCGGCCGGTACCGCATGCACGACCTGCTCCGCGACTTCGCCCGTGAACGCGGCCTCAGCGAGGACGCCGACAGTGACCGCCTCGCCGCCCAGCGCCGCCTGCTCGCCGGATACCTGGCCGAGGCCCGGGACGCGGGACGCCGGCTGAGCCGCAGGCGCCGTCCCACCCTGGACGAGGGGACGGGCGCCGGGTCCTGCGGGGAACCGTCCGGCGCCGCCGCCGGGGCGGCCGCGCTCTCCTGGTTCGAGGCGGAACGGCGCAACCTGGTCGCGGCGGTGCACCAGGCCGCGCGGCTGGGGCTGCACCGGACGTGCTGGGAGCTGGCGGACGCCCTCTTCGACTTCCAGTGGTTCCGCCGCTACAGCCAGGGCAACATCGACGTGCACCAGGCCGGTCTCAGGGCGGCCCGCGCCGAGGAGGACTGGCGCGCCGCCGCCGTCATGCTCCACAACCTCGCGGTGGCCCACTTCGAGCTGGGCGGGTCGGTCCAGGCGATCGGCTACGGAGAGGAGGCCCGCCGCGGCTTCCGTTCGGCGGACCCGCCCGATCGCTTCGGGGAGGCCGCCGCCCAGGCGACCCTCGCCGACGTCCACGCCTCCCTGGGCCGTTACCTGACGGCCATCGGGCACGCACGGCGCTCGCTCGCCATCCACGAGTCCCTGGGGGACGGGGGCGGCGTCGCCAAAGGCCACGAGACCCTCGCCACCGCCTACATCGGACTGGCCGACTACGACACCGCCCTGCGCCACGCGGGCGAGGCCCTCGGCATACGACGCTCCATCGAGGACATGCCGGGCGTGGCCGAGACGCTGCTGACCCTGGCACAGGTCCACCGGCGGCGCGGTGCCGTCCACGAAGCCGTCTCGCACGCCCTGGAGGCCCTCTACATCCGCCAGGACCTGGCCGACCGGCACGGCGCGGCGCAGGCGCTCAACGAATTGGCCCGCATGAACGCCTCCCTGGGACTGCGCGACCTGGCCCTGCGCGACGCCGAGCAGGCCCTGCGCACCTACCAGGCCCTGGGCGCCCGCCACGGCGAGGCCAAGGCGCTGACCACGCTGGGCATGCTGATGAGCGACGCGGCCCGGTTCGCCGAGGCGTTCACCTACTGCGGCCAGGCCCTGGGCCTGCACCGCGAGATCGGCGACCGTTCCGGAGAGGCGGAGACCCTGGCCCAGACCGGCGTGGCGTACTGGCGGCTGGGCCGTTACCCGGAGGCCCGCGAGCACCTGGTCCGCGCCCTGGAGATCCGCCGCGAGATCGGCGACCAGCACGGCGAGGCCCACGACCTGGAGCACCTGTCGATGGTCATGCGCCGCCTCGAACGCGACCAGGAGGCCTTCGTCCTCGGCCTGGAGGCGCTGGACCTGTGGCACCGCCTCGGTGCCAAGGGCGGCCTGGCCGGCACCCTGGGCAGCCTCGCCCGCACCTACCTGCGCCTGAACCTGTACGAGGAGGCCGAGCAGGCGGCCAGGCAGGCCCTGGCGATCCGCCGCGACATCGGCGACTGGTACGGCATGGGCGTCGGCATGGACACCTTCGCCGCCGTGCTGCGGCACGGCGGGCGCCCGGAGGAGGCGCTCAAGATGGAGCTGGAGGCGCTGCGGGTGCTGGGCGAGGTCGGCGACCGCCACAGCGAGGGCACCGCGCTGGTGCACCTCGCCGCGATCTACCTTGAGCTCGACCGGGTGGGCGAGGCGCTGGAGACCGGCCGGCAGGCCCTGGACCTGGCGACCGAGCTCGGTGACACCCGCGAGCAGGCGATCGCGCACCACACCATGGGCGGCGCCTCCCGGAAGCTGGGCCGCCACTCCCGCGCCGTCGGCCACTTCCGGGCCGAGATCGCCATCCGCCGGGAGATGGCCGACCACCGCGGGCAGCGGGCCGCGCTGGAGGGCCTGCGTGACGCGTGCCTGGCCCTTGGCGACGACGCCGGGGCGGCCGACTGCGTCCGCCGCATCCGTGCCATCGACAGCTGGCTGGAGTCGGAGGGCCGTGAGGGGGAGGAGGGCCAGGGCGCGGGACAGGAGGGCGCCCGTCCCTGACACCCCGCCTGGTGCCACCGAGTGTGGAGTTGTACGCGGTCCAGCGCCGTACCGCCGAGTTCACTTGTGGAACGGGAGGCGAGATGGAGGTCACCAGGTTCTGGGACGTGCTGCCCGAGCGCGCGCGGGAGGCCCTCCGGCGGGAGGGCGTCAGCGTGATGATCAAGCCGGGCGGGTTCCTCACCCGCGAGCACACCCGCGCGTCGCAGGTCTTCGTGCTGCGCTCGGGCGCGGCCAAGGTGTGGATCGACCGGGGCGGCGACATCGCGATCCTGGACGTGCTGGGCCCGGGCGACGTGGTCGGCGAGATGGAGGCGGCGGACGGCGGAGCCCGGCACGCCAGCGTGGAGGCGCTGACGCCCGTGCAGGCGCTGGTGCTGCCCGCCGCCCGGTTCCGCGCCGTGCTGGACGCCCACCCGGGCGCGGCCTGGGCCGTCGCCGCCGTCCTGGCCGAACGGCTCCGCGACGCCAACGAGCTGCGCGTGGCGCACTTCCCCGACGAGCCCGAGCGGCGGCTGGCGGGACGGCTGCTGCGCCTGGCCGCCCGGTTCGGCAGGCCGTCGGCCGACCGGCGCGGCGGCGTCGAGGTGCGGGTGCCGGTCAGCCGCCAGGACCTGGGCCGCTGGGCGGGCATGGGCCGGCGCAGCGTGGCCCGGATTCTGGCCGCCGAGCAGAGCGGCCTCGCCGTCGCCCGCAACATGATCAACGTGCGGTCGCCGGAGGCGCTGCACCGGCTGGCCGGCGATCCCGGGGCGGGCGATCCCGAGCCCGGGGCGGGCGGCCGCGGCTTCCCCGGCGAGGCCGCCTGAGGCGCCCGCCGCGGCGGTCAGAACGCGCTGGGAGCGTGCGGCCAGGGCGGCGGCACGGGCAGCGGCCCCTCCGGGCGCGCCGCCCCGCCCTCGCCCGCGGACCGCCCGGTGAGCCAGCCGAGCAGCGCCCGCCCCGACCCCGAGATCTCCGGCCCGCCGGCACCGGCGCCCAGGTCCGCGGTCTCCGCCGTGTCGGTGGCCGTCAGCCGGTGCCCCCGCAGGCCCGCCCGGAGATCCGCGGGCAGGGCCTCCAGGTCGGCGAGCGTGCCGGTCAGCGCCCACCGCACATACGGCTCGGGCCAGTCGGCGGGCCCGTAGCCGGCGGCGAGGTCGACGTGGTGGGTCTCCACCTCCTGCCAGCGCCGGTACACCACGAACCACGCGGGATGGGACCAGCCGGGCATCGCCCGCACGGTCGCCTCCCACGCCTCCTCCGGCAGCGACCGGGCCCGCTCGGAGAACCGCTCGCCCGTCGCGCGGACGTCCTCGGCCAGGGCCCGCGGGCCGCGGCCGGCGCCCGCCTCCAGGTCGGCGTTGCGCGCCTCCAGGCTCGGGTACTGCGGGATCTCCACGCCCGTCCGCGCCCATTCGAGCAGGTTCCAGAGCGAGTCGGCGTTGCGGGCGATGTGCGTGGCCACATGGCCGCGGGTCCAGCCGGGCAGGGCCGAGGGGGCGCGCACGGCCTGCTCGTCCAGGCCGGACAGCGTCACCGCGATCCGCTCAGTGCCCGCCTCGACCTCCGCCAGGACCCGCCGCCAGTCGCCCATCTCGCCCCTTCCGTACGCCGGTGGCGCGGGCCCTCCGCGAGGCGCCGCGCGTCCGGGACCATCCTGCCCGGCCCCGGCTCCCGGCAGCGGGTGAGAATGATCTCCATGACGCATCCCATCTGCGTGACCTGCGGAGTGCAGTACGCCGAGCCCCGCCCCGACTGCCCCGTCTGCGAGGACGAGCGGCAGTACGTCGGCTGGGACGGCCAGCGCTGGACGACGCTCGCCGAGCTGCGGGCGGCCGGCCACCGCGGCCGGGTCGAGCCGGAGGGCCCGGGGATCGTGGGCGTCGGCGCCGAGCCCGCGACGGCCATCGGCCAGCGCGCCCTGCTGGTGCGGGCGCCGGGCGGCAACGTGCTCTGGGACATGATCAGCTACATCGACGACGACCTGGTCCGGGAGGTGCGGGCGCTGGGCGGGGTCTCGGCCGTCGCGATCAGCCACCCGCACTTCTACGGCTCCATGATCGAGTGGGCCCGCGCGTTCGACGCCCCGGTCCATATCCACGCGGCGGACCGCCGGTGGGTGGCCCGGCCCGACGACGCGGTGGTCTTCTGGGACGGCGACACCCGCGAGATCGCCGACGGCCTCACCCTGATCAACGCCGGGGTGCACTTCGCCGGCGGGCAGGTCCTGCACTGGCGGGACGGCGAGGACGGCCGCGGCGCGCTGCTGTCGGGCGACATCCTCCAGGTGGTGAGCGACCGCGACTGGGTCGGTTTCATGTACTCCTATCCGAACCTCATCCCCGAACGGCCCCGGACCGTCCGCCGGGCGCTGCGGCTGCTGGAGCCGTACCCGTTCGCCCGCGTGTACGGGGCGTGGTGGAGGAGGATCGTCCAGACGGACGGCAAGGAGGCCGTGCGCCGCTCCGCCGCCCGCTACCTGGACTTCGCCCTCGACGACGGCCCACCGGGGCACGGCGCGCCGGGACGTACTCTGTGAGCCTGGCACGGAGGCGGCCCGGCGCGTTCCGGTGGCGATAGATCTTCGAACACGTGTACGGTTCGGAAGCGAAATGCGGCGGCGGTCGCCGCTGTTATGCACACGGGGAAACGTCGTACCCCCTCGCCAGCCTGTCACCGCGCCAGACCTGTCAGCGGACCCGTCGTCGCGCCCGGAGGGCACCGAGCCCAGAAGAGGAACCGAGCAACGCCGTGCATGACCGACTCATCGTGCGTGGAGCACGCGAGCACAACCTGAAGGACGTCTCGCTCGACCTGCCGCGAGACTCCATGATCGTGTTCACCGGGCTGTCCGGCTCCGGCAAGTCGAGTCTGGCGTTCGACACGATCTTCGCCGAGGGCCAGCGCCGGTACGTGGAGTCGCTGTCGGCCTACGCCCGGCAGTTCCTGGGCCAGATGGACAAGCCCGACGTCGACTTCATCGAGGGCCTCTCCCCGGCGGTGTCGATCGACCAGAAGTCCACCAGCAAGAACCCGCGCTCCACGGTCGGCACGATCACCGAGGTCTACGACTACCTGCGGCTGCTGTACGCCCGGATCGGCCACCCGCACTGCCCCGAGTGCGGCCGCCCGATCAGCCGGCAGGCGCCGCAGCAGATCGTCGACCGGGTGCTGGAGCTGGAGCAGGGCACCCGGTTCCAGGTGCTGGCCCCGGTGATCCGCGGCCGCAAGGGCGAGTACCTCGAGCTGTTCCGCGAGCTGCAGTCCAAGGGCTACTCGCGGGCGCTGGTCGACGGCCAGATGATCAGGCTGGACGACCCGCCCAAGCTCAAGAAGCAGGAGAAGCACGACATCGCCGTGGTCGTCGACCGGCTCGCCGTCAAGGACTCGGCCCGCCAGCGGCTGGCCGACTCGGTGGAGACCGCGCTCGGGCTGGCCGGCGGCACGATCGTGCTCGACTTCGTCGACCTGCCCGAGGACGACGAGCACCGCACCCGGATGTTCTCCGAGCACCTCTACTGCCCCTACGACGACCTGTCGTTCGAGGAGCTGGAGCCGCGCTCGTTCTCGTTCAACTCCCCCTACGGCGCCTGCCCCGACTGCACCGGCCTGGGCACCCGCATGGAGGTCGACCCCGAGCTGGTCGTGCCCGACCCGACGATGACGCTGGGCGAGGGCGCGATCCAGCCCTGGTCCAACGGCCACGTCAGCGACTACTTCCTGCGGCTGCTGTCGGCGCTGGGCGACGCGATGGGCTTCGACCTCAACACGCCCTGGGAGAAGCTGCCCGCCAAGGCGCGCAAGGCGATCCTCAACGGGCACGAGACCCAGGTCCACGTCCGCTACAAGAACCGCTACGGCCGCACCCGCTCCTACTACACCGCCTACGAGGGCGTGATCCCCTACATCCAGCGGCGGCACGCCGAGTCCGAGAGCGACTCCACCCGGGAGAAGTTCGAGGGCTACATGCGGGAGATCCCGTGCCCCTCGTGCCAGGGGGCGCGGCTCAAGCCGGTCGTGCTGGCCGTGACCATGGGCGGGCGGTCGATCGCCGACGTGGCGGCGATGCCGATCGGCGAGTGCGCCAAGTTCCTGCTGGCCATGGAGCTGAGCGAGCGGGACCGGCACATCGCCGAGCGGGTGCTGAAGGAGATCAACGCCCGGCTGGGCTTCCTGCTGGACGTCGGGCTCGACTACCTGACCCTCGACCGCGCCTCGGCCACCCTGGCCGGCGGCGAGGCGCAGCGGATCCGGCTGGCCACCCAGATCGGCTCCGGGCTGGTCGGCGTGCTGTACGTGCTGGACGAGCCGTCCATCGGCCTGCACCAGCGCGACAACCACCGGCTGCTGGACACCCTGCTGCGGCTGCGCGACATGGGCAACACCCTGATCGTCGTCGAGCACGACGAGGACACCATCCAGGCCGCCGACTGGGTGGTCGACATCGGCCCCCGGGCCGGTGAGCACGGCGGGCAGATCGTGGTGTCGGGCACCGTCGAGGACCTGATGACCTCGGAGCGCTCGCTGACCGGGGCCTACCTGTCGGGCCGCCGCGAGATCGCGGTGCCCGAGATCCGCCGCCCCCGGCAGAGGGGCCGGGAGGTCACCGTCAAGGGCGCCCGGCAGAACAACCTCCAGGGCGTCGACGTGGCGTTCCCGCTCGGGGTGTTCACCGCGGTCACCGGCGTCTCCGGATCGGGCAAGTCCACCCTGGTCAACGACATCCTCTACAACTCGCTGGCCAAGCAGCTGCACGGCGCCCGCACGGTGCCGGGCAAGCACCGCCGGGTCAACGGCGTCGACCAGCTCGACAAGGTGGTGCACGTCGACCAGTCGCCGATCGGCCGCACGCCGCGCTCCAACCCGGCCACCTACACCGGGGTGTTCGACCACATCCGCAAGCTGTTCGCGCAGACGACCGAGGCCAAGGTCCGCGGCTACCAGCCGGGCCGGTTCTCCTTCAACGTCAAGGGCGGGCGCTGCGAGAACTGCTCCGGCGACGGCACCATCAAGATCGAGATGAACTTCCTGCCGGACGTCTACGTGCCCTGCGAGGTCTGCCACGGCGCCCGGTACAACCGGGAGACCCTGGAGGTCCACTACAAGGGCAAGACGATCTCCGAGGTGCTGGACATGCCGATCGAGGAGGCCGCGGTCTTCTTCGAGCCGATCAAGGCGATCCACCGGCATCTGAAGACCCTCAACGACGTGGGCCTGGGCTACGTCCGGCTGGGCCAGCCCGCGCCGACCCTGTCGGGCGGCGAGGCGCAGCGCGTCAAGCTGGCCTCGGAGCTGCAGCGCCGGTCCACCGGCCGCACGATCTACGTGCTGGACGAGCCCACCACCGGCCTGCACTTCGAGGACATCCGCAAGCTGCTGGGCGTGCTGAACGGGCTGGTCGACAAGGGCAACACGGTGATCGTGATCGAGCACAACCTGGACGTCGTCAAGACCGCCGACTGGATCATCGACATGGGCCCGGAGGGCGGCTCCCGGGGCGGCACCGTGGTCGCCACCGGAACGCCCGAGGACGTCGCCAAGGTGGAGGCCAGCCACACCGGCCAGTTCCTCGCCAAGATCCTCGGCTGACCGACCCGCCGTCTCCGCCCCGCCGGGGGCCCATCCGCACACCGGGCGCACCCGTACCGCGCCCGGTGTGCCGCCGGCGGCAGGCTTCCGTTGCGCGCCCCTGCAGGTCCATCGCGAACGTGCAGGTAGAAAGGTGTTCGCCCGGTCCGCCCGGCAAAAGCTCCGGGATGGATTGAACCTTCAAACGCCGCCGTACGTACTCCAGGGTGACAGTGGAGGCACGCGCGGCAAGCACCCAACGCGCGCGACACACGGAGGAGACGCATGGCACAGGCGCCCGCAGCGCGGACGGACAGCTCGGAAACGGAGGCCGGCGCGGCGCCGCCGGCCCCCGCGGAGACGACCGCCGCCGGCACACCGGAGGGCGGGACCCGCCGGGGGCTCCTGATCGGGGCCGGTCTCGCCGGCGTCGCGGGGCTCGCCGCCGCGTGCGGCGGGGACGACGGCGGCGGTTCGGCCGGCGGCGCCGAGAGCCCCGCGGGCAACGGCAACGGCAACGCCGGCGGGGGCGGCGGCGGGAAGGCGCTGGCCGCGACCAGCGAGATCCCGGTCGGCGGCGGCAAGGTCTTCGAGGCCGAGAAGGTCGTCGTCGTGCAGCCCGCCGCGGGCCAGTTCAAGGCCTACAGCTCCCTCTGCACGCACCGGCGCTGCCCGGTCGACGCGGTGGCGGGCGGCACGATCAACTGCCCGTGCCACGGCAGCAAGTTCAAGATCGCGGACGGTGCGCCGCTCCCCAACCTGCCCGCGACCGAGCCGCTGGAGGAGAAGAAGATCACCGTCCAGGGCGACCAGATCACGCTCGGCTGAACGGCGGACACGACCGGTCAGGGGGCGGAGGGCGCGCGCCGGGAGCCGCATGGGCCCGGGGCCCGGCGCGCGCCGCGCTCAGATCCCCGCGAGGGCGGCGGGCCACGGTGTGACTCGCCGCCTCGACACGAGCGCACTCGGATCGGCCGCCGCAGGCCGCCCTGTGAATCCGGGCGCTCAGGTGTACGCCGGCGGCTGGGCGGCCTGCGGGCCGGGCGCGGCCGTGAGGCCGCCGGCGGCATCGGCGTCGGCGCCGGCCGCCGCGCCGGTCCCGGCCAGCTCGGCGCGGAAGCGGGGCAGCGCGTCGGGATGGTGCTCGCGGACGTAGGCGACCAGGTGCTCGCGGGCGTCGCAGCGCAGGTCCCAGGCGCTGGCGGAGTCGGCCGCGCTCATCAGGGCGCGCAGCTGGACCAGTCCGTTCGGCAGCACGTCGGTGACCTGCAGGATCCATTCGCGGCGGTCCCACAGCGGGTTGTCGCGCAGCATCTTGTACAGCTCGGTGCGCAGTTCCTCGACCGGCACCGTCCAGTCCACGTGCAGGGTGACCGAGCCGACCACGCGGCTGGAGTGCCGGGTCCAGTTCTCGAACGGCTGCTCGGTGAAGTAGGACACCGGAAGGATCAGCCGCCGGTCGTCCCACAGGCACACGACCACGTAGGAGAGCGTCAGCTCCTCGATCCGGCCCCACTGGCCCTGGACGACCACCACGTCGTCCAGGCGCAGCGCGTCGCTGAAGGCGATCTGCAGCCCGGCGAACAGGTTGCCCAGCGCCGGCCGGGCCGCGATCCCGACGACCAGCCCGGCCACGCCCGCCGAGGCCAGCATCCCGGCGCCCAGCGTCCGCACCGCGGGGAAGGTGAACAGCGCCGCGCCCACCGCCACGACCACCACGACGGCCGCCGCGATCCGGCGCAGCAGCAGCATCTGGGTGCGCGCCTTGCGGGCCCGGCGGTTGCGCTCGCCCTCGATCCGGGTCAGCCGCGCCAGCGCCGGCTCGGTGAGCGCGTAGGTGATCCGCAGCACCAGCCAGGTGGTGGCGCCGATGGCGGCGATCTTGAGCAGATGGCGGACCGCGTCCTCGGCCGCGCCGTTCAGCGCGTGGTACGGCATCGCCGCGCTCGCACTGATCACCACGGCGAACGTGAACGCGGGAGCGGTGCAGTGCCGGGCCGCCTCCCCGGCGCCCGGCCAGCGCGCCGAGAGCCGCCGCCCGGCCAGCAGCCGCCGGGCGCCCTCGACCACGATGACCGCCATCGCCACCGTGGCCGCCAGTACGATCCAGCCCCAGAACGCGGACACGTCTCGTTTCCACCTCCATGACCGGTGTGTTCGAAAATCCTTCAGGCGTCTTTTTCCGATCTTCCGCGAGGCGAACGAGATCTGCGTCACTCCCGGGCGGGCGCCGCGGGGCACGCCGGTTGTCGGTGGGGCCGACTAGGCTTTCGGGCGTGGCAGACCCGGCGACCTACCGACCCGCCCCGGGGTCCATACCGGACTCGCCGGGCGTGTACCGCTTCCGTGACGAGCACGGGAGGGTCATCTACGTGGGCAAGGCCAAGAGCCTGCGCTCGCGGCTGAACTCCTACTTCGCCGACTTCGCCGGGCTCCATCCGCGCACCCAGACGATGCTGCAGACGGCGGCCGGGGTCGACTGGACGGTGGTGGGCACCGAGGTCGAGGCCCTCCAGCTCGAGTACTCCTGGATCAAGGAGTTCGATCCGCGGTTCAACGTCCGTTACCGCGACGACAAGTCCTATCCCTATCTGGCGGTCACCCTCGACGAGGAGTATCCGAGGGTGATGGTGATGCGCGGAGCCAAACGCAAGGGAGTCCGCTACTTCGGGCCGTACTCCCACGCCTGGGCGATCCGGGAGACGGTCGACCAGCTGCTGCGCGTCTTCCCGGTCCGCACCTGCCGTCCCGGGGTGTTCAAGCGGCAGCGCCAGCTCGACCGGCCGTGCCTGCTCGGCTACATCGACAAGTGCTCGGCGCCCTGCGTGGGGCGGGTGACGGCCGAGGAGCACCGGCTGCTCGCCGAGGACTTCTGCGACTTCATGGCCGGCGAGACCGGCCGGTTCACCCGGCGGCTCGAGCGGCAGATGCGCGAGGCGTCCGCCGCCATGGAGTACGAGCGGGCCGCCCGGCTGCGCGACGACATCCGCGCCCTGGAGCGGGCGCTGGAGAAGCAGACGGTGGTGCTGCCCGACCGCACCGACTGCGACATGATCGCCTTCGCCGAGGACGAGCTGGAGGCGGCCGTCCAGGTCTTCTACGTGCGCGGCGGCCGGATCCGCGGCCAGCGCGGCTGGGTGGTCGACAAGGTCGAGGCGGTCACCACCTCCGACCTGGTCGAGCACTTCCTCATCCAGATCTACAGCGAGAGCGACTCGGTGCCGCGCGAGGTGCTGGTCCCGGCGCTGCCGCCGGACGCGGACGCGATGACCGAGCTGCTGGCGGAGCAGCGCGGCGGCCCGGTCCGGCTGCGGGTGCCGCAGCGGGGCGACAAGAAGACGCTGCTGGAGACCGTGGCGCGCAACGCGACGGAGGCGCTGAAGCAGCACAAGACCCGCCGGGCCAGCGATCTGACCACGCGGAGCCGCGCGCTGCGGGAGATCCAGGAGGCCCTGGAACTGCCGGAGGCGCCGCTGCGGATCGAGTGCTACGACGTGTCCAACCTGCAGGGCTCCAACGTGGTGGCCTCGATGGTGGTGTTTGAGGACGGCCTGGCCCGCAAGAGCGAGTACCGCCGGTTCACGATCAAGGCGGTGGACGGCCAGGACGACGTCCGCTCCATCCACGAGGTGATCACCCGCCGGTTCCGCCGCTACCTGGCCGAGAGCGAGAAGTTCGGCGAGCTGGACGCGCTCGGCGACGGCCCCGAGGACGGCTCCGGCGCCGCGGCCGCGGCGGGCGCGGGCGGCGCGGCGGGTTCGGTGAACGGCGCGGCGGACGGCGCGGCGGGCGCGGACGGGGAGGCGGAGACCGGCCTCGACGCCTCCGCCCACCAGCCGATCGACCCCGAGACGGGCCGCCCCCGCAAGTTCGCCTACCCGCCCAACCTGGTGCTGGTCGACGGCGGCCCGCCGCAGGTGGCGGCGGCGCGGCGGGCCCTGGACGAGCTCGGCATCGACGACATCGCGGTGTGCGGCATCGCCAAGCGGCTGGAGGAGATCTGGCTGCCCGGCGACCCCGACCCGGTGATCCTGCCGCGCAACAGCGAGGGCATGTTCCTGGTGCAGCGGGTGCGCGACGAGGCCCACCGGTTCGCCATCAATTTCCACCGGCAGCGGCGTTCCAAGTCCATGACCGTGAGCGAACTCGATAGCGTTCCCGGGCTGGGGCCGGCACGACGGTCGGCCCTGCTGAAACATTTCGGTTCGCTGAAGCGGTTGAAGCAGGCGACGCCCGAGCAGATCGCCGAGGTCCCGGGCATCGGCCCGCGCGGTGCGACGCAGATCGCCGCGGCCCTGCACGGGGGGTCCCCGGCGGCCGGGCGGGCCGGCGACGGCGGCGGGGACGGCGGCCGAGACCACAGGGGGGAGCCGAGTTGACCACCGACACTCAGATTCCGGACATAGTGATCGTGACGGGCATGTCCGGGGCGGGACGCAGCACGGCCGCCAAGTCGCTGGAGGACCTCGACTGGTTCGTGGTCGACAACCTGCCCCCGGCGCTGCTGGCCACCATGGCCGATCTGGGCGGCCGGGTGAAGGACGCCGTCCCGCGGATCGCGGTCGTGGTGGACGTGCGCAGCCGCGCGTTCACCGAGGACCTCCACTCGGCCATCGCCGAGCTGGAGGCGCGCGGCGTCCACCCGCGGGTGGTGTTCCTGGAGGCGGGCGACGCCGACCTGGTGCGCCGGTTCGAGAGCGTCCGCCGCCCGCATCCGCTGCAGGGCGACGGCCGGCTGGTCGACGGCATCGCCCGCGAGCGGGACCTGGTCCGCGAGGTGCGGGCCGAGGCCGACCTGGTGATCGACACCAGCGGGCTGAACGTGCACGAGCTGCGCGCCAAGATCGTCGGCTTCTTCGGCAACGACACCGGCGAGTCCAGCCTGCGCGCCACGGTGGTGTCCTTCGGCTACAAGTACGGCCTGCCGGTGGACGCCGACCTGGTCGTCGACTGCCGCTTCCTGCCCAACCCGCACTGGGTGCCCGAGCTGCGGCCCAAGACCGGCCGGGACGCCGCCGTCCGCGACTACGTGCTGGGCCAGCGCGGCGCCAAGGAGTTCCTGGACGCCTACACCGAGGTGCTGCGGCTGCTCGCCGACGGGTACGAGCGCGAGGGCAAGCACTACGTGACGCTGGCCGTCGGATGCACCGGCGGCAAACACCGTAGTGTGGCCATGGCGGAGCAGATCGCCGCCCGGCTGAGGGACGAGGGCATCGAGGTGCAGGCCTCGCACCGTGACCTCGGCCGTGAGTGAGGCGCCCCGGCGGCGCCCGGACGAGCGAGAGAGCGGCACGGTGGACCCTGGGGCGACGACGCGCGCGGTGGCCGGTGCGGCGGGCGAGGCGGTGACCGGCCGGGCATGGTGAGCCAATCCGGAACGGTGAGCCAGTCCGGAGGCCCGGCCGTGGTCGCCCTCGGCGGCGGCCATGGCCTGTACGCCTCGCTGTCGGCGCTGCGCCGGGTGACGAGCCGGCTGAGCGCGGTCGTCACGGTCGCCGACGACGGCGGTTCCAGCGGGCGGCTGCGCCGCGAGCTGGGCGTGCTGCCGCCCGGCGATCTGCGGATGGCGCTGGCCGCGCTGTGCGGCGACGACGAGTGGGGCCAGACCTGGCGCGACGTCGTCCAGCACCGGTTCCGCAGCCAGGGGGAGCTGCACGACCACGCGGTCGGGAACCTGCTGATCGTGGCGCTGTGGGAGCTGCTGGGCGGCGATTCGGGCGACTCCGGCGACTCCGGCGATTCGGGTGACTCCGGTGACTCCGGCGGCGAGGGCCCCGTGCCCGGTTCGACCGTGGCCGGTCTGGACTGGGTGGGGCGGCTGCTGGGCGCCCAGGGCAGGGTCCTGCCGATGGCGTCGGTGCCGCTGGACATCGTCGCGGAGGTGCGCGGCGCCGATCCGTCCCGCCCCGACGAGGTCACCCGGGTCAGGGGGCAGGTGGCCTGCGCGAAGACGCCGGGGACGGTGCTGAGCGTGTCGCTGGTGCCGGGCGACCCGCCGGCGTGCCCGGAGGCGCTGGCCGCGGTGAAGGACGCCGACTGGGTGGTGTTCGGGCCGGGGTCGTGGTTCACCAGCGTGCTGCCGCACCTGCAGGTGCCCGAGCTGGCCCGCGCCCTGATGGCCACGGACGCCCGCCGCGTCGTCGCGCTCAACCTGGCCCCGCAGCCGGGGGAGACCGACGACTTCTCCCCGCAGACGCATCTGGAGGTGCTCCAGGCGCACGCCCCGGATCTGCGCGTCGACGTCGTCCTCGCCGACCGGGGGGTGGTCGACGACCCCGTCGCCCTGGACAAGGCCGTCCGTGACCTGGGCGGCAGGCTGGAACTGGCCGACGTCGCCGCCGACGACGGCTCACCACGTCACGATCCCGCCCGGCTGGCCCAAGCCTTCGTGAAGATTTTCCGTGACTGACTCCCGGCGGGGCCGACATCGGCCACACTGCTGGGGAGTTCCTAGGGGGAGGGTTCATCTATGGCGATGACCGGCGTGGTCAAGGACGAGCTGAGCAGGCTGTCGGTGATGAAGCCGTGCTGCCGCAAGGCGGAGGTGTCGACGCTGCTGCGCTTCGCGGGCGGCCTGCACCTGGTCAGCGGGCGGATCGTGATCGAGGCCGAGATCGACACCGGCTCGGCCGCGCGGCGGCTGCGCAAGGACATCGCCGAGGTCTTCGGCCACACCTCCGACGTGGTGGTGCTGGCCCCCAGCGGCCTGCGCAAGGGCAACCGGTACGTGGTGCGGGTGTTCCGCGAGGGGGAGTCGCTGGCCCGGCAGACCGGCCTGATCGACAACAACGGCCGCCCGGTGCGCGGGCTGCCCCGGCACGTGGTCGCGGGGGCGGCCTGCGACGCCGAGTCGGCCTGGCGGGGGGCGTTCCTGGCGCACGGGTCGCTGACCGAGCCGGGCCGGTCGATGTCGCTGGAGGTCACCTGCCCGGGGCCGGAGGCCGCGCTGGCGCTGGTCGGCGCCGCCCGCCGGCTGAAGATCCACGCCAAGGCGCGGGAGGTGCGCGGGGTCGACCGGGTCGTGGTGCGCGACGGGGACGCGATCAGCGCCCTGCTCACCCGGCTGGGGGCGCACGACAGCGTGCTGGCCTGGGAGGAGCGGCGGATGCGCCGCGAGGTCCGGGCGACGGCCAACCGGCTGGCCAACTTCGACGACGCCAACCTGCGCCGCTCCGCGCGCGCCGCGGTGGCCGCGGGCGCCCGGGTGGCGCGGGCGCTGGAGATCCTCGGCGAGGAGGCCCCCGAGCACCTGGTCAGCGCGGGCCGGCTGCGGCTGGAGCACAAGCAGGCGTCGCTGGAGGAACTGGGCCAGCTGGCCGACCCGCCGCTGACCAAGGACGCGATCGCGGGCCGGATCCGCCGACTGCTGGCGATGGCCGACAAGCGCGCCCAGGACCAGGGCGTCCCGGGCACCGACGCCAACCTCACCGCCGAGATGCTCGCCCCCTGACCCGCCGCACGTCCTCGCTCCCTCCGGCCGGTCGGTCCCGGTCGGTCAGCGGGTGCGGCGGAGGGTGCCGTCGGGAGCCGCCTCCACGGCCAGCCGCCGCCCGGCGATCTCGGCCTCGATCACATAGACGCCGTTCGCGCGCGGCGGCGAGACCCGTACCGACGGCCGCGCCCCGTCCCGAACGGGTGCGATGAGGGTGAGCATCCGCACCTCCTGCCCGTGGGCGGGCAGCCTGACCACCGGTGCGGGCACGGCGGTGCGGGGCGCCGGCGCGACCCAGCCCTGCCGCTGCTCCCTGCTCCCTTTGACGACCGCGGCGGCCCGGCCGGTGCCCGCCTGGGCCGCGCTTCCGGGGACGGCCACGCGCAGGAAGTGCACGCGGATCCCGCCCGCCGTCGCCACCGCGTCCCCCCCGTCCGGGCGGGCCTCGAACGCGGCCGGCAGGTGCCAGAGCTGCTCGACGGTCCGCGGCGCCGCCGAACGCACCTGGTCGAGCACCACGAGCGCGTCCGGGTCCGAGGCGGCCAGCACTGAGCGCGTCCGTGTGGACCCGGCGAACGCGGTGTCGGAGAAGCGGAAGAAGTCGCCGCCCTCGGCGAACCGGTGGCCGGTCAGGGCCGTGGCCGCGCGCGAGTCGAACGGGATGTCCCGCACGACCACGGTGTTGTGCGCCTCCGGCGACCGCAGCCAGTCGCGCCAGACCGGCTCGCTGTAACCCGCGTGCCCGCTCGGCACGAGGATGGAGCGGCCCTGGGCGTAGAAGGTGAGCGCCATGTGGTCGTCCTGGCCGTGGGCGTACCGGCCGGGCCCGAAGCGGGCCGTGTACGCCATCTCCTCCTTGTACGGCCGGTCGCCGTCGCCCCACCCCGACCGGCCCATGACGTAGCCGGCCTCGTACACCCGCGCCCGTGCGCCCGGCCTCGTCCCGGCCCTGCCCTGGGACGCCGCGTACCGGAGCGGGCCCCGCCCCGGCCGGGAGACGCGGGAGATCGTCGAGGCGTACGTCTCGCCGATCTGGATCAGGTCGCCCGCCGGGGCGGACTGGAAGGCGATGAACTCGTCCATGAGCGCGTGCCTGCGGGCCAGTTCGGCGGGGACGGGCCTGCGGCAGGCGCGGATGACGTCCATGGCGCTGCGCCACCGGGTGCGGTTGTAGACCGAGTACTGCGTGGACTGCTCGTTGTTGGCGCCCTCGGCGTCGATGGCGGGCCGGACCCCGGCGGGCGGCCGCAGCACCGCGCTGACCAGCCGTTCGTAGGCGAGGCCGGCGAGGTCCTCGCGCCCGATGCGGCAGGCGGCGGCCAGCAGGGTCATGGACTCGTCGGTGCCGTGGTTCCAGGGGCCCGACCAGTTGCGGGGGTCGGCGAGCTCCTCGGCGTGCCGGGCGATCGCCTCGTCCAGCCAGCGGGCGTCCAGGTGGGCGCGCAGGCAGGTCATCGTGGCGAGGCGGAACTTGGCGCCCTCCTCGATCGCCTCGCGGCGGGCGTGGCCGAAGCGGCCGGGCAGGGCGTTGTCGGCCAGCCAGTCGCGGACGATGCCCGCCGCAAGGTCGAGCGACGCCCGGTCGCGGGTGCGGCCGTACTCCTTGATCAGCCCGCCCAGCCATTCGAGCGAGTGGAGCCACAGCTGCCAGGTCCGGTCGCGGTGCGGGTCCAGGCCCCAGTCCACGTCGGGGCCGTCGGCGACCCGTTCGGGCGGGGTGTCCGGGATGCGGAACCGCCCCGCCTTGACCTCCCGGGCGGGGTTGGCGCCGTCCAGCCCGTGGTAGCCCAGGCAGGGGCCCGGCGCGGTCGCGCCGGGGGAGGGCCGCGCGGCGGGCGCGACCGGCCGCGCCCCGACCGCCGCCGCCTCGCCGCCCGCGACGGCGCAGCCCGTGGCGGAGAGCACGGCCAGGACCAGCGCGCCGAACGGCACGGCCCGCCCGCGCCGAGAGCGCCCGTACCGAGAGCGCCCGCGCCAAGATCGTAGGTGCACAACAGAGAAGACCCGCGACCCCCTGCCAGGGGTTGACAGGCCGGGCGCCCGAGCGGATGAAGATCGGCTGAACGGACGGTGACGCCCGCCCCCGTCCCGGCTGATCATCACCCGTCCGGGGGACCGGGGCACCACCCCCGCAATCACCTCCGGCCGGTGGCGAGGTGAGGGCCCGTCATTCGGTAGGGTCGGACGTGGGGCGCCGCCCCGGTCCAGGTGAGATGCAGAGACGACGTACGAGGAGAGCCGTTCCGTGACCATCCGAGTAGGCATCAACGGGTTCGGCCGGATCGGCCGCAACTTCTTCCGCGCCGTTCAGGCGAGCGGGGCCGACATCGAGATCGTGGCGGTCAACGACCTGACCGACAACGCCACCCTCGCCCACCTGCTCAAGTACGACAGCATCCTGGGCCGGCTGGGCCAGGAGGTGAAGGCCACCGCGGACGAGATCGTCGTCGGCGGCAAGGCGATCAAGGCCTTCGAGGAGCGCGACCCGGCCAACCTCAAGTGGGGCGACGTCGGCGCCGACGTCGTGGTGGAGTCCACCGGCTTCTTCACCGACGCCACCAAGGCCAAGGTGCACGCCGACAACGGCGCCAAGAAGGTCATCATCTCGGCGCCGGCCAAGAACGAGGACGTCACCATCGTGATGGGCGTCAACGACGACCAGTACGACCCGGCGAACCACACGGTGATCTCCAACGCGTCCTGCACCACCAACTGCCTGGGTCCGATGGCCAAGGTGCTGAACGACACGTTCGGCATCGAGAAGGGCCTGATGACCACCATCCACGCCTACACCCAGGACCAGAACCTCCAGGACGCGCCGCACAAGGACCTGCGCCGCTCCCGGGCCGCCGCGCTCAACATCGTGCCGACCTCCACCGGCGCCGCCAAGGCCATCGGCCTGGTGCTGCCGGAGCTGAAGGGCAAGCTCGACGGGTACGCGCTGCGGGTGCCGGTGCCGACCGGCTCGGCCACCGACCTGACCGCCACGGTGCGCCGCGACACCACCGTCGAGGAGGTCAACGCGGCGCTCAAGGCCGCCGCCGAGGGCCCGCTGCGCGGCATCCTCACCTACACCGAGGACCCGATCGTGTCGTCGGACATCGTCACCGACCCGGCCTCCTGCATCCTCGACGCCGGGCTGACCAAGGTCATCGGCGACCAGGTCAAGGTCGTCGGCTGGTACGACAACGAGTGGGGCTACTCCAACCGCCTGACCGACCTGGTCACCCTGGTCGGCACCCAGCTCTGATCCGACTTCCCGCCGTGCGCCCGGGGCCGTTCGCCGGCTCCGGAAGGATGACGCACTCGATGCGCACCATCGACGATCTGGACGTGTCCGGGAAGCGGGTACTGGTCCGGGCCGATCTCAACGTGCCGCTCCAGGACGGGTCGATCACCGACGACGGGCGGATCCGCGCCAGCGTGCCGACGATCGCGACGCTGCGCGAGCGCGGCGCCAGGGTGATCGTCTGCGCCCACCTGGGCCGGCCCCGAGCCCATTTGCGCGGCTCCGCCACGACGCCTGCGGTGCAGCCGGAGTTCTCGCTGGCCCCGGTGGCCGCGCGGCTCGGCGAGCTGCTCGGCACCGAGGTGAGGTTCGCCACCGACGTGGTGGGCGAGGCGGCCCGCGAGGCCGCCTCCGGCCTGGCCGACGGCGAGGTCGCGCTGCTGGAGAACCTGCGCTTCGAGCCCGGGGAGACCAGCAAGGACGACGCCGAGCGCGGCGCGTTCGCCGACCGTCTCGCCGCCCTCGCCGAGCTGTACGTGGGCGACGGCTTCGGCGCGGTGCACCGCAGGCACGCCAGCGTCTACGACGTGCCCGGGCGGCTGCCGCACGCCGCCGGCGGGCTGGTCGAGACCGAGGTGCGGGTGCTCAGGCGGCTCACCGACGACGTCGCCCGCCCCTACGCCGTCGTCCTCGGCGGCTCCAAGGTCTCCGACAAGCTCGGCGTGATCGACAACCTGCTGGGCAAGGCCGACCGGATCCTCATCGGCGGCGGGATGGTCTTCACCTTCCTCAAGGCCCAGGGCCACGAGGTCGGCGAGAGCCTGCTGGAGCAGGACCAGCTCGACACCGTCCGCGGCTACCTGCGGCGGGCCGAGGAGTCGGGCGTGGAGTTCGTGCTGCCGGCCGACATCGTCGCCGCCACCGCGTTCGCCGCGGACGCCGACCACGACGTGGTTCCCGCCGACGCGATCCCCGCCGACCGGATCGGCCTCGACATCGGCCCCGAGTCGGGCAAGCACTTCGCCTCCCGGCTCGGCGACGCCGCGACCATCTTCTGGAACGGCCCGATGGGCGTGTTCGAGATGGAGCCGTACTCCCACGGCACCCGCGCGGTCGCGCAGGGCCTGCTGGGCTCCGGCGCGTTCACCGTCGTCGGCGGCGGCGACTCGGCCGCGGCGGTCCGGCAGCTCGGCTTCGACGAGAACGGCTTCTCCCACATCTCCACCGGCGGCGGCGCCAGCCTCGAGTACCTCGAGGGCAAGACGCTCCCCGGCCTGCAGGCTCTGGAGGACTGACGCATGGCCCCCAAGAACCCCGCTTCCAAGAACACCGGCCGCAAGCCGCTGATGGCCGGCAACTGGAAGATGAACATCAACCACCTGGAGGCCATCAAGCTGGTGCAGCAGCTGGCCTTCGGGCTCAAGGAGGCCGACTTCGAGGCGGTGGACGTGGCCGTGCTGCCGCCGTTCACCGACCTGCGCTCGGTGCAGACGCTGGTGGACGCCGACAAGCTGGCCATCGCCTACGGCTCGCAGGACGTCTCCGCGCACGCCTCCGGCGCCTACACCGGCGAGGTCTCCGGCGCGATGCTGGCCAAGCTGGGCTGCTCGTACGCGACGGTCGGCCACTCCGAGCGCCGCCAGTACCACGGCGAGGACGAGGCCCTGGTCAACGCCAAGGCCAAGGCCGCCATCGCCAACGAGATCACCCCGATCGTGTGCGTGGGCGAGGGCCTGGAAGTCCGCCGCGAGGGCCGCCACGTCGAGCACACCCTGGGCCAGGTGGACGGCGCGCTGGAGAAGATCCCGGCCGACCAGGCCCGCGCCCTGGTGATCGCCTACGAGCCGGTCTGGGCGATCGGGACCGGCGAGGTCGCCACCCCCGACGACGCCCAGGAGGTCTGCGCCGCGATCCGGGGACGGCTCGCCGAGCTGTACGACACCGAGGTCGCCGGTGAGACGCGTATCCTGTACGGGGGCTCGGTCAAGGGCTCGAACATCGCCGGGATCATGGCGCGGTCCGATGTGGACGGCGCTCTGGTCGGCGGGGCGAGCCTGGACCCGGGTGAATTCATCAAGATCTGCCGTTTCCGGGACCTGCCGGTCTCGGTCTGATCGCGGGCCGGGCGTACCGTCCCGGACGGCGCTCCGAGCTGGTCAGTTCTGATCAATTCGGTCGCGGTACGGGGATTCTTGCCGAACCAACGGGAAGTTCGTCGTACCCTTCCGTACTGACGGGCCGACCGTTCGGCCCGCGATCGCGTCCGCGAACAGAACGTTCCCTGAACACGAAGCCGAACATGAAGCGCCCCGCCGCCGCGGGGTCGGCCGGAAGAGGCGTACAACAGTGATCATCGCAGCGTCCGCAGTGCTCATCCTCACCAGCCTGCTCATGGTGGTCCTCGTGCTCGCGCACAAGGGCAAGGGCGGGGGCCTGTCGGACATGTTCGGCGGCGGCGTCACCTCGTCCCTGGGCGGGTCGTCGGTGGTCGAGCGCAACCTGGACCGGCTGACCGTCGCCACCGGCGTCATCTGGTTCGCCTCGATCATCGTGCTCGGGCTGCTGTTCAAGAGCAAGGGCGTCGGCTGAGCAGGCCGTGACACAGCGAAATGTCCCGCCGCGTGGTCAGTGCGGCGCGGACGCACACGAACGAGGAGTGAATCCGTGGGTAGTGGAAACGCGATTCGGGGCAGCCGGGTCGGCGCCGGTCCGATGGGGGAGGCCGAGCGCGGAGACGCGGCCCCCAGGGTCTGGGTGACCTTCTACTGCGCCAACCGGCACGAGACCCGCCCCAGTTTCGCGACCGACGTCGCCGTTCCCGACACCTGGGACTGCCCGCGCTGCGGGTTCCCGGCGGGCCAGGACTCCGCCAACCCCCCGGCTCCGCCCAAGACCGAGCCGTACAAGACGCACCTGGCGTACGTGAAGGAGCGGCGCAGCGACGAGGACGGCGAGGCCATCCTCGAGGAGGCGCTGGCCAAGCTCCGCGAGAAGCGCGCCAAGGTCAAGGCCGCCATGGAGGCCGCCCGGGTCTGAGCCCCCGCGTTCTCCCGCCACCAGGTCGGCGCCCTCGCACGATCTGGACAGCCCGGTTTCCCGTAGGGGAGCCGGGCTTTACGCGTCCCCGGCGGCGGCCTTCGCAGCGGTCGTCGGGGCGGTCTTCGCGGTGCTCTCCGCGGCTGCCGGGGCCGCGTCCGCGCCGTCCGGGAGCGCTCCTTCCCGAAGCACGGGGGCGGTGCGGCGGGCGAGCCGCCGGCCGAGGCGCTGCAGCGGCGCCTCGATCCACCGGTAGGTGAGGTGGCTCACCAGCAGCACCGCGACCAGGTACGGGACGAGCAGCAGCGGCGCGTCGGCGCGGGGCCGCCCGATCGTGATGTCGGAGACGATCAGCAGCACCGGATGCACCAGGTACACCGAATAGCTGATCAGGCCGAGCCGGGTGAGCCAGCGCGGGACGCGGCGGCGGCGCAGCGCCATGCCGAG
This sequence comes from Actinomadura rugatobispora, assembly GCF_042656285.1. Classification (GTDB taxonomy): domain Bacteria; phylum Actinomycetota; class Actinomycetes; order Streptosporangiales; family Streptosporangiaceae; genus Spirillospora; species Spirillospora rugatobispora. Next base: position 61,502 of record NZ_JBHSON010000116.1, read on the forward strand.
CGCGAACACCAGCGCGGTGACCAGGATGCCGATCGTCCAGGCGCGCTTGAGGACGAACTCGGTCTGCCCCGGCGCGTACACGGTGATGTGCCACAGCCCGCCGCCGATCGCCGCGGCCAGCACGGCGGTCACGGCGACGGCGGCGGCGCGCACGCTGATCTGGCCGCGCTCGGCCCGGTGGATGGCGGTGCCGGCGAACATCACCGCGAGCAGGGCCAGGCCCTCCCACGCCTCGACGCGCGCGTTGCCCAGCAGCAGCACGGCCGCCAGCGCCCCGCCGAGCAGCGCGCCCGTCCGGGCGAGCCGGGTCCGCGACGAGCAGGCCAGCGCGATCGCCGCGGCCATGACGAGCGCGGCGGTCACCGCGACGGTGGTGATGCCGTGGTCCCGCGACAGCGCCGCGGTGGGCAGCAGGACGCCCAGTCCCAGCGCGGCCACGGCCAGCGCGGTGGCGATGGAGGCCGAGTGCCGGTCGAGGCGGCCCAGCGCGAACAGCGCCACCACCAGCAGATAGAAGATCATCTCGTAGGACAGCGTCCAGAGGACGTTGAGCGCGCTGGGCACCGCGAGCAGGTCCTGCATCATCGTCAGGTGCGCCGCGATCGCGCCGAGCGGATCGTAGGCCTCCCCGAGGCGCTGCCGGAGCGGCATCAGGCCGGTGACCGCCAGCAGCAGCGTGACGGCCAGCACCGCGAGCAGCAGCGGGTAGATCCGGAACAGCCGGCTGATCCAGAACCGCCGCGCCGATCCGGTGCGTTCCAGGGACGCGGGGATGATGTAGCCGCTGACGAGGAAGAACAGCAGCACGCCGCTGTTGCCCGGGTCCAGCCACCGCAGGATCTCGTGCCGGAACTGCGGGAGGTAGTGGTAGCAGCCGTGGTGGAGGGCCACCGCGATGGCCGCGATGCCGCGCAGCGCGTCCAGCCATCCCAGCCGCTCGGCCCCGGTGGGCGCCGGGGCGGGCCCGTTCTGCGGGGCGGCTCCGTCCGCCGGGCCTCCCGGGGGAGAGGTATCCGGCACCAATCGGGTGGGATGTCCGGTTTGCATTACCCGCCGACCTTAGTGGACCTTGTTCACCTCGTTCGCGCCGACCGGGGCGATCTCACCGGATGTTCAGCGAACTCTCAGTCAACGCGCGGCTTTCCCCGGCGCCGATACGGTTCTCTCGTGCCTTCATCCACGTCAGGGGAACCGCCGTTCTCGGTGTGGCTGCGCCCGGAGCGGGCGCGGCGGGACCGGCGGCTGAGCCGCGAGCGGATCGTCCGGGCCGCCGTGGCGCTGCTGGACGCCGAGGGCGTCCGCGGGCTGTCCATGCGCCGGGTGGCCGCCGACCTGGAGGTGACCGCCGGCTCCCTCTACTGGTACGTGACCACCAAGGACGAGCTGATGGAACTGGCCATGGACGAGGTCCTCGGCGAGGTCCTCGGCGAGGTCCTCGGTGAGGTGAGCGAGCGGGGCCCCGCGCCCGAGGGCGAGTGGCGGACGGCCCTGGAGCGCATGGCCCGCGGGCAGCGCGCGATGCTGCTGCGCCACCCCTGGATGCTGTCGGACCTGGCGTCCCAGCCCAATCTCGGCCCGAACGCGCTGGCCCTCGCCGACGCCGGGCTGCGGCTGCTGGCCACCGCGGGGTTCCGGGACGGCGAACTGGACGCGGCGCTGGCGGCGATCACCGACCATGTCGTCGGCGCGGTCGCCGCCGAGATCTCCTGGCGCACCGTGACCGAGCGCACCGGGGCGCGCGCCGGGGGCACGGCCGACTGGCGGGAGCGGGCGGGCGGCTTCCTGGAGCGGGTCGCCGAGGAGTACCCGCTGCTCGGCCGGCGGCTCGGTGCGGGCGGGCCGGTGGACCCGGGGGCCGAGTCGGAGCGGCGCTTCGCCTACGCGCTCGGCTGCCTGCTGGACGGTCTGGAGGCCCGCCGCGGCGGACGGCCCCCGGCCTAGCCGACCGGCGCTTCCGGGCGAGCGGCCGCCGGCGCCCGTGCCGGTCGGCGGCGGCCCGGTATGCTTGGCGGACGCGACTGGCGCAGTCAAGGTGGAGTCGACCACCGGGGAGCGAAGCACGTCCGCACACCGCGCGCCTGGGTGTACGGGCCCCGCAAGCCGGGGGTCCGCGCCGAGCGCACCGGTCCTCCGGCCGACCAGCAGGTTCGACCAGCAGGCTCGACCGGCACGGAGGCCGCCATGCACCAGCCGTCCCTTCCGCATCTCGCCGACCAGGACCCCGAACTCGCCGGACTGGTCGAGGCCGAGGCCCGCCGCCAGTTCGAGAAGATCAGGCTCATCGCCTCGGAGAACTACGTCTCGCCCGCCGTGCTGGAGGCCACCGGCTCGGTGCTGACCAACAAGTACTCCGAGGGCTACGCGGGCCGCCGCTACTACGAGGGCCAGCAGAACATCGACCCGATCGAGCTGCTGGCCGTCGAGCGGGCCAGGACGCTGTTCGGGGTGGAGCACGCCAACGTCCAGCCGTACTCGGGCTCGCCGGCCAACCTGGCCGTCTACATGGCCTTCCTGCGGCCCGGCGACACCGTCATGGGGCTGTCGCTGCCGATGGGCGGGCACCTCACGCACGGCTGGTCGGTGTCGGCGACCGGCAAGTGGTTCAACCCGGTCCGGTACGAGGTGCGCGCCGACACCGGCCGGGTCGACCTGGACGAGGTCCGCGACCTGGCGCTCAAGGAGCGGCCCAAGCTCATCTGGTGCGGCGGCACCGCGATCCCGCGCATGATCGACTTCGCCGGGTTCGCCGAGATCGCGCGCGAGGCGGGCGCGGTGCTGGCGGCCGACATCGCGCACATCGCGGGGCTGGTCGCCGGCGGCGCGCACCCGTCCCCGGCGGGGCACGCCGACGTGATCTCCACGACGACGCACAAGACGCTGCGCGGGCCGCGCGGGGCGATGGTGATGTCGACGGCCGAGCACGCCTCCGCGGTCGACAAGGCGGTCTTCCCCGGCCTGCAGGGCGGCCCGCACAACCACACGACCGCCGCGATCGCGGTCGCGCTGAAGGAGGCGGCCCGGCCCGACTTCTCCGCCTACGCCCACCGGATCGTCGCCAACGCCAAGGCGCTGGCGGAGGCGCTGCTGGAGCGCGGCTTCGACCTCATCTCCGGCGGCACCGACAACCACCTCATCCTCATCGACCTGACGAACAAGGGCGTACCGGGCAAGCCCGCGGCGCAGGCCCTCGACCGGGCCGGGATCGAGCTGAACCACAACGCGGTGCCGTTCGACCCGCGCAAGCCGTTCGACCCCTCCGGGCTGCGGGTGGGCACCGCCGCGATCACCACGCGCGGGCTGGAGCCCGGCCAGATGCCGCGCGTGGCGGCGTGGATCGACGACATCGTCCGGGCCACGGCGCGCGGGGAGGACGAGACGGCGGGGGAGGAGCGGCGCGTGGCGGCGGAGATCCGCGAGCTGCTGGCGGCCCACCCGATGCCGGGCTGGGCCCCGGCCCCCTGAGCCCCGGCTCCCCTCGCCGCGGAGCGCCCGGTCAGCGCGTCCGGGCCGCCCGGAACACGCTGATCATCCGCCAGGCGTCGGGGTCGGTGACGGCGACCTCGCCGAAGTCGCCGTACCGGGCGACCGGCTCCAGCGCGCCCGACAGCCGCACCGCCGCGTCCAGCTCGGTCGCGCTCCAGAACCGGTAGGGGACCACGTCCTGGACGACCCGGACCGGCCCGCCGCCCTCGGCGATGGTCATCGTGACGCGGTCGTCGGAGATCTGGGTGACGGGGTCGAGCCGGTCGGTCGGTTCGCCCCAGCGGACGGTGGCGCGCGCCTCGCCGCGCTCCACCGTCCACCCGGTGCTGGTGCTCGGCTCGTCGCCGAGCCGGTCGGCGGGATGCGACATCTCGACGATGTAGAGGCCGCCGCCGGCCAGGTGGGCGGCGGCCCGGTCGAGGTGCGCGGTGAAGGCGTCCAGGTCCATCAGGTGGGAGGTGGAGTCGAGCATGGTCACCACCAGGTCGAAGGTGCGCCCCAGGTCGAAGGCGGTCATGTCGTCCTGGACGACCTCCAGCTCGACCCCCTCGGCCTTGGCCCGCTCGGCGGCGTAGGCGCACATCGCCGGGTGCAGGTCCAGCGCGGTCGCCGCGACGCCGCGCCGGGCGAACTCGCGGGCGTGCTCGGCCGGGCCCGCCGCCAGCTCCAGCACGCGGCCGACCGGCCCGGCGGCCCCGGTGCGGTGCCGGGCGCACCAGCCCAGCAGCACGTCCACCTCGGCGGGCACGTCGCGGAACGAGCATGCCAGCTCGTAGGCCCAGGGATCGTCATAGATGCCGGTCACCCGGCCATCCTGTCACCCCCGCCGCCCCGCCCGGAGCGTCCCGGCCGGAGGGCGGGGCGCGGGGCGGCCGTCCAGGCGCAGCCGGATCTCGACGATCCCGGGGTCCTCGGTACGGCGCGTCCGCCCGCCCAGCGCGGTGAACAGCCGCCGGATCCGCACGTTCTCGCTCAGCGCCGTGGCGCGCAGCTCCACCAGCCCCCGGTCGCGGGCCAGCACGACCAGCAGTTCGGCCAGCGCCCGTCCCAGGCCCCGGCCCTGCCAGGCGTCCTCCACCAGGAACGCCAGTTCCGCGACGCCCGGATCGAGCAGGTGGACCAGGTGCGCCAGTGCCAGCAGCGACCCGTCGGGGCCCTCGGCGACGAGGGTGAGGCCGCGGTCGGGCACGCACAGCAGGTCCATGGCCCGCCGCGACGGGAACGGTTTGGGGCTGAAGTACCGCATCCGGCGGGAGTCCTGCGAGCAGCGCAGGTGCATGGCCTGGACCGCGTCGGCGTCGCGGGGCTCGATGGGGCGCACCACCACGTGCGTGCCGTCGCGCAGCGGGACCAGGCGCCGCGAGGGCCGCGGGGCCCGGGGCGGCTGGACGGCGCGGACCAGCGCGTCCGCCCGGGCGGCCTCGGTCGCGGTGAACGGCAGCCCGGGCCGGGCCAGCCGCACCGCGCGCCCGTCCCCGGCCGGGACGTGCAGCACGTCGGCCCGCCCGGCGTCGGCGCGGGCGGGCCTGGACGCGGTCCAGGCGGCGTCCTCGGCGCGCAGCAGTTCGGCCAGCGCGGCGGGCAGAGCCCCGGGATCGCCCTGCAGCCGCGCCACCAGCGCCAGGGCGCGGGTGGGCTCGTCCACGAGCTCGTGCGGGCGGGCGGGGACGACCGCGGTGCGGGAGCCGCCGGCCGCGGCCAGCGCCTCCTTCAGCCCGCCGGGGTCGGCGCCGGCGGCGGGCATGTCGACGATGAACTCGTCGACCACGCCCTCGGTGTCGACCTGCACGGAGAGGCCGAGGATGTTGGCGCCTCGCCGGGCCAGCGCGGCGGTGAGCACGGCCAGGCGGCCCGGCCCGTCCTCGATCTCGGTACGGATGCGCAGCAGCGGCATGTGGACCGTTCCTTCGCTGGTCGGTGGAACCTCGGTGTGATCCACCGGCCACGCTGGCCGAACGCTGTTACGGAACCGCTACGTCACCATGAGCCCCCGGTTTCACCTTCTGGACACCACTTGAGGGGGCCCCGCCGAACGCCTAGCGTGCGGTGGGTGATCGATCACCCCGCCAACGCCGAATCCGGCGACGAGCACCCCGCCGAGGAGCGCCCCGGCGCCCGCCTGCCCCTGCTGAGGCCCGGCCTGCTGGGCGAGGAGCAGCGGGAGGTGTACGAGGCGGTCACCGGCGGCCCGCGCCGCGACGGCCCCTCGGTCATCCGCTACATGGACGACGAGGGCCGGCTGCTGGGCCCGTTCAACGCGATGCTCTACAGCCCGGCGGTCGGCCTGCCGCTGCAGGAGCTGGGCGCCGCGCTGCGCTTCCGCACCGCCTTCACCAAGCGGGAGCGGGAGATCGCGATTCTGGTGGTGGCGGCGCACCGCCGCTCGGACTTCGAGTGGTACGCGCACGAGCGGATCGGGCGCCGCGCCGGGCTGACCGAGAAGGAGCTGGCCGCGATCCGCCAGGGCGGCGCGCCCATGCTGGGCGACGTGCGCGAGCGGGTGGTGTGCGAGGCGGCCCGCCAGATGATCGCCGACGGCGACCTGAGCGACCCCGTCTACACCGAGGCCGTGGCGACGCTGGGCCGCGCCGCCGTGGTGGAACTGGTGACCCTGGTCGGCTACTACTCGGCGCTGGCGCTGCAGATGCGGGTGTTCCGGGTGGGGGCCCCGGCGGGCGAGCCAGTGCCCGACTGGGGGCCGGCCGAGGGACCGTACGGCCCCGGCCCGGAGGACGGCGATGCTTGACGTCCTGCGCACCGGGCGCCTGGTCCTGCATCCGGTCGGCACCGGCGACCACCGGGCGCTGCTGCGGCACTGGACGGGCCCGCGGGTCCGCCGCCACCTGTTCGACGACCGGATCCTGTGCGCCGAGCAGGTCACCGAGATCATCGAGGCCAGCCTGCACGACTTCGCCACCGAGGGGTACGGCCTGTGGGCGCTGCGGTTCGCGCCGCCGGACACCGGCCCGGACGCGCTCGACCCGTTCGCCCTGCTCGATCCTGTGCCGGGCGCGCCGCTGGCCGGGGTGGTGGGCCTGCGCCGGATGGAGGGGCCCGGGCACGGGCTCGACGTCGAGATCGTCTACAGCCTTGAGCCTGAGCACTGGGGCCGGGGGCTGGCGGCGGAGGCGGCGCGGGCCGTCCTCGACCACGCCTTCGAGGTGCTGGCGCTGCCGCGCGTGATCGCCGAGATCGACGAGGGCAACGCCGCCTCCGCCGAGGTCGCCGAGCACCTCGGCATGCGCCCGTACGCGGGGGCCTTCGAGGGCGCCTCGGACGGCCTGACGCGTTACGTGGCCGAGCGGGCGGGCACTCCGGAGACCGTCGAGGCCTGACCGGCGGCACGAGTCCGGACCCCCGCGCGGGGCTCAGCCCGAGACCAGCCGCTGGACGTCGGCGTACGACGGCGTCCCCTCCGGCGGCCTGTGCTCCAGCGCCGTCGTAACGGCGGCGCGCAGTGCCGCGCGGAACAGCAGCGAACCGTAGCTGATCCGCCGCACGCCCATTGCGGCCAGGCCGTCGACGGTCACCCTGCCGGGCAGGAAGAGCACGTTCACGGGCAGGGGCGTCGCGTCCACGACGGCCCGCACGTCCCTCTCCTCGGCGATCCCGGGGACGAAGACGCCGTCCGCGCCCGCCTCGGTGTAGGCGCGCACCCGCTCCAGGGCCTCCTCCTCGTGCCCGGAGAGCCAGTACGCGTCCGTCCGGGCGTTCACGAACAGCCCGGGGGCCGCCTCCTTGATCGCCTCGATCAGCACGCACTGCGGGCCGGGCGGCGCCAGCGAGCCGCCGGGCCGCCCGTCCTCGATGTTGATCCCGGCGACGCCGCAGGAATCCAGTTCGGCCGCCAGCGCCGCCACCTCCTCGGGGAGCTCGGAGAACCCTCCCTCGATGTCGACCGTGATGGGCACCGGCAGCCGCACCAGGGCGCGCGTCAGGGCCAGCGTCTCCGCGCGGGTGCCGCCCTCGGCGTCCGGCTTCCCCGCCGCCGCGGCCACGCCGAGGCTCGTGGTGCCGATCGCGGGGAAGCCCGCCTCGGCCAGCGCCGCGCCGCTCGCGAAGTCCCAGGCGTTCGGCAGGAGCAGCGGGCGCTCCCGCCGGTGCAGGTCGTGGAAGGTGTTGGTTCCCATGTCACGACGCTATGCCCGGGACCGTTCGGCCTCCGTCGAAGGGTCGGCGCCGGGCGCGCGGTGGGGCTGGCACCACCCATGGCAGGGGGAACGCCAGATTGTCTCACTTGAGATCATCTCTGATACTCCTATTCATGGACAAGCCACTGATGAGCCGCCGTACCGCCCTGCGCGCGAGCGCCCTGGCAGGGGCCGCCGGGGTCGCCGGTCTCGCCGCGACCGCCGACCCCTCGGGTGCGGCCGAGCCCGCCTCGGACGGGGGCGCGGGCCGTATCGACACCCACCACCACGCGCTGCCCCCGGCCATGCGCGAATGGGCGGTCCAGCACGGCCTGCTCCCGCCGCAGGGCGGACCACGCTGGGGCCAGTGGGACCTGCGGGAGACCCTGGAGACCATGGACGCCAACCGGATCGCGCTTGGCGTCGCCTCCTCGCCCGCCCCGTCCGAGGTCTTCCACGACAAGAAGCTCGCCGCCTCCGGAACCCGCGTCTTCAACGAGTCCCTCGCCGACCTGGTCAGGAGCCGTCCCACCCGCTTCGGCTTCTTCGCCTACCTCCCGCTCCTGCACGTGGACGTCGCCCTCAAGGAGGCCGCCTACGCGCTGGACGACCTCGGCGCCGACGGCGTCCTGATGATGAACACCGCCGGCGGGCGCTACCTGGGCGACAGGGCCTTCGACCCGCTGTTCGCCGAGCTGAACCGGCGCCGCGCCGTCATCATGACCCACCCCGACGCCCTCCCCGAGGACCCCCGGCCCATCCCCGGCGTCGAGAACTGGGTCGCCGACTTCATGTACGACACCACCCGCTGCGCCCTCAACCTCATCGCCTCGGGAACGATGGACCGCTACCCGCGCATGTCGGTCATCCTGTCCCACGGCGGCGGCTTCCTGCCCTACATCGGGGGACGCGTCGAACGCGCGGGCCGCCTCGGCGAGGGCCCGGACCCAGGCGCCTTCCGCCGCGCCCTCAAGCGGTTCCACTACGACACCGCGCTGCCGCTGTCGCCGTACGCCTCGCCGACGCTGCTCGACGCCGTCGGCGCCGGACGCATCCTGTACGGCACCGACTGGCCGCAGGTGGAGGCGGGCGAGGTCGCCCACGCCCGCCGCGCGTTCGACCGCGACCCCCACCTGTCCGCACGGGCGCGCGCCGCCATCAACCGCGGTAACGCCCTCCGCCTCCTCCCCACGGTCGCCGCCCGCCTCCGCTGACAGGATGCGGTCGTCCGCCGGAGGGCCGTAGCCCTCCTGAGTCCGGATGTTTTGCGGAATGGGGGAAAAAGATTGTTCTGACGCGTTTGAGGCTCTCGGGGCGGGTAGCGGTTCCTGCGCGGCCATCCTGCTGGGAACCGCATGGGGTGGGAGCGGAACGGCCGGAACGGGTGAGCTGGGGGGCACCCCCGTTCCGGCCGTTCATCCACGCGCGGCGACCCTCAGCGGCGCCGGTTGCGGATGATGAAGACGACGGCGACGACGAGGGCGACGACGGCCACGACGCCGGCGACGTAGAAGAGCCACTCGGGAGCCTCTTCCTCGCGTGGAACGTCCGCCAGGAGTCCGATCATGTCTCTTCTCTCTCCACGGCCCCGTCGGCCCCGGTGACGGAGCCCGCGCCCGCCAGCAGGGCGAGCAGGACGGGGAACTCCAGGTACGCGTGATAACTCGCGATGGCACCGTACAGGGTCTTACCACCCGCATAGTCCGATACGAAGAGAACCGCCAGCAAGGCCGTTCCCGCGATGCCCAGGAGCCAGGCCCGGTGCCCCCGCAGGGCCGAGGCGCGCCGCTCGAAGCGCTCCGTGGCGGGACGGCCGTGCCGCGGCATGAACCACACCCAGACGACGTAGTGCATCGTCTGCAGGAACGCGAAGACGACGAGCAGGCGCAGGGCGAAGGCGGTGTCGAGCCAGGCGGGCGGGGTGTAGGCGGCCAGCAGGCGGTCGCCGCCGCCCGCGAACGCCGCCGCCGCGCCGTCCTGGTCGCCGCCCAGCCACGGGTCGAACGCCCCCGCCAGGATCAGCGCCGGAATCACCAGGACCCACGCGGCCTGCGTCACGCGGAACGCCGTGCGCCCGGTCCGCAGATCGCGGGCCCACTCCCAGAGGAAGAACAGCGGCACCACGTTGTGCAGGTGGGAGAGGAAGACGAAATGGTAGGCGGGGAACGCCAGTGAGCCCGCGGTCGCGAGACCCAGGGCCGTGAGGGCCGCTCCCAGCAGCAGCGGGCGGCGGCGCAGGCCCCATCCGCAGGCCGCGGCCAGGACGAGATAGCCCAGCAGGATCTCGGCGCCCCGCGACCACCAGAACATGGGCAGGAGGCGGCACAGCACGATGCCCGTGACGAGCGCCAGCAGGAGAGCGAGGAAGCGCCCGGTGAGGATCGCGTCGAAACGGCCCGACACGTACCGCAGTTCCAGCACGTTGTGGAGAATGCCGAACATGGCCAGGCCGACGACCGTCACCGTGGCGGGCAGCCGCAGCGCCGCCACGAGCGCGGCGGTGACCACGACGCAGAAGATCACGACGAGCGTGCGCGGCGCCGCCGCCCCTGCGCCGACGGGCCGCGGCCGCCCTGCGGGCAGCGCCTCGGTCGCGATGGCCGTCCCCCTCGTCCCGTGACCGGCTATCCGGCCGCGCTCGCCCTGACCCTCGCCGTCGAACTGCCGGTCTACGCCGTCGCGCTGCGGGTCCTGCTGCGGGCACGGCTCCTGCCGGTGCTCGCGGCGGCGGTCGCGGTCAACCTCGTCACCCACCCCCTCGTGTGGTGGGCGCTGGGCGCGGCGGCGCGGTCCAGGGGAGGGTACGAGATCGCGCTGCTCCCTGTCGAGATCGCCGCCTGGCTCGCCGAGGCCGCGCTGCTGGGGGCGCTGCTGCGGAGGCCGGGGCGGGCGTGCCTGCACGCCGCGCTCGCCGCCAACGCCGCGTCCCTGCTGGCAGGACTGGTGGCCATCGTGGCTTGACCTCAAGTTCGGTCGAGTTTCTAGCGTTCCCATGAACCGGCAAGGTGTGCCGGTCCGATGAGGGGGGTGAGACATGACCATCTCCACTGGAGAAGCCGCGGCCGTGACCGTGCTCGGTCTGGGCGAGATGGGCTTCGCCCTGGCGGGCGCGTTCCTGGACGCCGGGCATCCGGTGACCGTGTGGAACCGCACGCCGGAGAAGGGCGACGCCCTGGTCGCCAGGGGAGCCCAGCGGGCGGCGACCGTCCGCGAGGCCGTCCGCGCGGGGGAGCTCGTCGTCGTCAGCGTGAAGGGCAACCCCACCGCCCGCGACCTGCTGGAGTCGGCGGGCGGCGAGGCGCTGGCCGGGCGCTCGGTGCTCAACCTCACCGACGGGACGTCGGCGGAGGCCAGGGCCGTCGCCGACTGGGCGGCCGGCCACGGCATCGGCTACCTGCACGGCCAGATCATGACGATCGCGCCCGGCATCGGGCATGCCGAGGCGGTCGTCTTCTACGGCGGCGACCGGTCCGTGTACGACCGGCACCACCCGCAGCTGGACCTCCTGGGCGGGCGGGGCACCCTGATCGGCGACGACCCGGGCGTCCCCGCGCTGTACGGGATGGCCGTGCACGGCACCATGTGGGGCATGCTGAACGGCTTCCTGCACGCCGCCGCGCTGCTGGAGAGCGCGGGCGTCGAGACCGGGCGGTTCCTGGAGCAGGCCCGCCCGTCGATGTCCGCCCTGGTGTCGTTCCTGCCGTCGATCGCCGAGGAGGTCGACCGGAGCGAGCACGCGGTGGAGTTCGGCGCGCTGAAGCACCACCTGCCGTCCCTGGAGGACCTGGTCCGGGAGAGCGGGGAGCGGGGGATCGACACCGCGTTCCCCCGCCGCACCCTCGATCTGGTGGCCGCCGCGGTCGCCGACGGGCACGCCGACGACAGCTACTCCCGCCTCGTCGAGCACTTCCGGAAGGGCTGAAGGCGGGGCCCTCACCCAGGAGGCTGCTCCTGGGGGCCCAGCCAGAGGCCGCCGTTCGCCTCGATCACGCCGCCGGTGATCCAGCGGGCCTCGTCGGACGCCAGGAACGCCACGGCGTCGGCGATGTCGGCAGGGCGTCCGATCCTGCCGAGAGCGGTGGCCGCGGACATCCCGGCCCTGACCGCGGGGTCGTCCAGGAACCCGTTGATCCCGGTGTCGGTGGCGCCCGGCCGCACCGTGTTGACCGTGATGCCGCGGGGCCCCAGCGCGCCGGCCAGGGTGCGGCTCATGACCTCCAGGGCGCCCTTGCTCATCGCGTAGGCGATCTGGGACGGCACGGCGATCCGCGCGGCGGCGGACGAGATGTTGATCACGCGTCCGCCGTCGCGCAGCAGCGGCAGCACCGCCTGGACGAGGAACAGCGGCGCCTTCACGTTGACGGCGAAGACCTCGTCGAACTGCCGGGGCGTGAGCCGCTCCACCGAGCCGGCGAACAGGGTGTCCAGATCGCCGCACGCCGCATTGTTGACCAGGACGTCCAGCGCCCGCCCGCGCAGCCCCTCGGTCAATCCGGCGAGCAGCGTGTCCACGTCACCGTCCACGCCGAACTCGGCCCGCACGGCGAACGCCTCCCCGCCCGCCTTCTCGATCGCGGACACCGTGTCGCGCGCGGCGTCGCCGTCGCGGCCGTAGTGCACGGCGACCAGTGCCCCGTCGGCGGCCAGCCGCCGGGCGATGGCCCGTCCCATACCGCGCGAGGCGCCGGTCACCAGCGCCGTCCTTCCGTTCATATCCATCGCGGCCTCCTGAGGATCGATCTAACGGGGTCGACCCTCCGACACCCCGCTCACCGATCGCTCACCGTCCCGCGCCGCTTCGGCGGCGGGCCGCACACGATGCTCCAGGGCAACGCGGCGGGCCCGCCCGTAGTGGGCACGTGCCAGCGCCGCATCCCCCGCCTCCTCCGCGAGCAGGCCGAGCCCGAGCAGAACCCGGCAACGCGTGATCGCGGCGCTCAACGAGTCACGCCCGCAGCCGAGCAGGGCCTCCTCGTACAGAGCGCGGGCTGTGTCATGGTCGCCGCGCAGCCGCGCGATGTCGCCCAGCCCGCGCTGCGCCCCCGCCTGCGCCTCAGGCATCCCCGCCCGCCGCGCATGCGCAGCCGCCCGCTCATACCCGTCCCAGGCATCGACAAGGCGCCCGGCCGCCACGAGCCGGTCGGCATCCCGCACCAGCAACCGCGTAACGTCCTCCACCGCCCCAAGCCGCCCCACCAGCTCAAGCGCCTCCCCAAGCAGACCGCCCGCCATGCCCAGCCCGACGGGCCCGCCCAGTCCGACGGAGCTTCCGTCCGGGCTGTCAGAGGCTCCGAACGACCCGGTGGAGGCCATGCCCGTGCCAGCGGAGCCGTTGTTCGGGGTGGGGGAGGCGCCGGGTGCGGTGAGAGAGGGCCAGGTCGGGGTGGTGAGGGTGGCTAGTTGGTCGAGGGCGGTGGCGACGCCCCAGCGGTCGCCGGTTGTGCGGAAGCCGGCGAGGGCTGCCTCCAGGGCTCGTCGCGCGCGCGGGTGGTCGTCGTCCAGGAGGTGCGCCATGCCTTCGTCGAGTTGCGTGAAGGCGCGAGACCACGCGTCGGCGTCGCACGGTCCTTGGCGGGCGCGGGGGCCGGTCACCATGAGGCGGACCACCGACAGGGCGGGGTGGCGCAGGGGCGCCGGCGGGAGGTCTTGGAGGCGGGCTCGCAGCTCGCGGTCGTGGCCGGAGTCCCCGGCCGCGGCGTTGGCCAGGCACAGGACGTACTCCTCTTCGAGCCCTCGCGGTGGTTCGCCGCCGGCCGCCGCGAGCAGGTCGGCGGCGGCCGCGGCGCGCTCGCCGGCCTGTCCCCGCAGCTGCCCGTGCCAGGACAGCGCGGCGATCAGCCGCAGGCCCAGGACGGGGTCGGCGCGCACGGCCCACCGCAGCGCCGCGTCCATGTTGCCGCGCTCGGCGTCCAGACGGGCGAGCACGTCCAGCTGGCCGTGGCCGCGCAGGCGCGCGTCCGCGTCCACGGCGAGGTCGAGATGGTACGCCGCGTGCGCCGCCTCGAGCCGCCCGGCCTCGCCGGTCAGCCGTTCGGCGCAGAACTCCCGGACGGTCTCCAGCATCCGGTACCGGCCGCCGCCCGCCTCGACCATGGAGTGGTCGACCAGGGCGGCGAGGGTCCCCACGACGTCCCCGCCGCACACCCGCCGGACCGCCTCCAGCGTCGCGCCGCCGCGGAAGACCGTCAGCCGTGCGGCCAGCTCCCGTTCGGGACCGTCCAGCAGGTCCCAGCTCCACTCGATCGCCGACCGCAGCGTCCGGTGCCGCGGCGGCGCCGAGCGGTCTCCCCGGGACAGCAGGCCGAACCGGTCGTCGAGGAGCTCGGCGACCTCCTCCGCGGTCAGCGCCCGCAGCCGGGCGGCGGCCAGCTCGATCGCCAGCGGCAGCCCGTCCAGCGCCCGGCAGATCCGCAGCACCGTGCCGAGACCGGCGCCGCCGGCGGCGAAGTCCGGCCGCACCGCGGCGGCCCGGTCGGCGAACAGCCGCACCACCGGAGCCGACGCGGCCTCGGGCGCCGCCTCCGCCGGGACGCCCAGCGGCGCCACGGCGTGCAGGCACTCGCCGGTGACCTCCAGCCGCACCCGGCTCGTCACCAGGATCCGCAGGTCGGGGCAGTCGCCCAGCAGCCGGCGGGCGAGCCGGGCCACGGCGGCGGCGACCCGTTCGCAGCCGTCCAGGACGAGCAGCGTCCGCCGCCCCGCCAGCCCGGCGGCCAGCCGGTCGGCCGGGTCGCGGGGGCCGGACAGTCCCGGCACCGGCCCGGCACCGCGCAGCCCCAGCGCGCCGAGCACCGCCTGCGGCACGGCACCGGCGCCGGGCACGTCGGCCAGCTCGGCGAAGCACACCTCGCCCGGTTCCCGCCCGGCGGCCTCGATCGCCAGCCGCGTCTTGCCGACCCCGCCGGGCCCGGTGAGGGTGACCAGGCGCTCGCCACCCAGCAGCGCCGCGACCCGTTCGAGATCGGCGGCGCGTCCCACGAAGCCGGTGAGCTGCGCCGGAAGGCCCGCCGGGGACGCCTCGGCCAGGACGCGCCCGGCGTCCAGGATCGCGAGGTGCGCGCTCGCGAGCTCGGGGGAGGGGTCGACGCCGAGTTCCTCGGCCAGGGTGCGCCGCGCGTCCTCGAACACCCGGAGGGCCTCGGCCCGGCGCCCGATCCCGTCGAGCGCGCGCATCAGCTGCGCGCGCGGCCGTTCCCGCAGCGGATGCGCCGCCACCACCCGGGGCAACTCGGCGGCCAGCGCCCGGTGCTCGCCCCGCGCGAGCCGCGCCTCGGTGAGGTCCTCGACGGCCGCCGCCCGCAGGCCCTCCAGGCGCGCGGCCTCGGCCTCGGCGAACGGCGCGTCCCGCACGTCGGCGAGCGCCGGTCCCCGCCACAGGTCCAGGGCCCCGCCCAGCAGCCGCACGGCCCCGGCATGGTCGCCCGACGCCAGCGCGCGCCGCCCGTCCGCCGCCAGCCGCCCGAACCGGTGGAGGTCCACCTCGCCGGGATCGACGGCCAGCCGGTACCCGGCCGGCTCGAACTCGATGAGCGGGCCCGCCGCGCCCCCGGCCCGCAGCCGCCGCCGCAACCGGGACACCTGGGACTCCAGGGCATGCCCCGGATCGCCCGGCGGATGCGGCCCGTACAGGCCGTCGACGAGCTGCCGCAGGCCCACCGGCCTGCCCGCGTCCAGGATCAGCATCGCCAGCAGCGAGCGGGCGCGGGCCCCGCCGAGCGGTACCGGAGCGCCCCCGGCCGACCGCGCCTCCACCGCGCCCAGCACGCCGAACCGCACGGGTCACTCCTGCGCGGCGAACATCCAGGGGAGATGGGCCAGGCCTTCGTCCGCGTAGAGACGCCGGTCCTGTTCGGTGAGCCCGTAGGCGATGTCCTCCAGGACGGCGCAACGCGCGTAGTAGAGGACCCGATCGCGGTCGCAGGGCCCGTCGTAGTGGGCGAGGACGAGGTCGAAGACCTCGGGCCCCAGGTCCCTGTAGAGACGGGCCAGGTCGTGCATGGGGTCGGCGATGGCCGCGTCGGTCCAGTCGATGACGCCCGTGACCGCGCCGGTCTGGACGTCCACGAGGATGTGCTCCGCGCCCAGGTCGTTGTGGCAGAAGACCCGGGTTTCGGGCTCCGCCGGGGGAGGCGCGGCCAGGAACGCCTCGATCGCGGGGCGGAAGTCCCCGGGGATGTTGTCGGCGGCTTCGCCGTAGGCCGCCTCGGCGTCCTCCAGCCACGCCGCCGGGGGGTCGGTGTCGTGCGGCACGAGGCGTTCCATGCCGGCCGTGTCCGCCGTGTGCAATGCGTTGAGGAACCCGCCCAGGGCCGTGGCAAGCGGCTCGGGCTCGCCGACGGGACGGCCTAGCAGCGGCACCCCGGGGACCTTGGCGTAGGCGAGGACGCCCGACTCGTCGTCGGCGAACACCGGGACCGGCACCGGCAGGGGTGACATGCGGCTCACCGCCGCCAGCGTCTCCGCCTCGCGGCGCGGCTCGCCCTCGTCGGCGTCCCTGGAGATCCGGACGATGAGCTCACCGTCCACCTCGAACGCCAGGTTGTCCAGGCCCTCGCCCAGGGGGGCGATGGAACGGAAGTCTCGATGAGGCAGGTGCCGGGCCAGCGCGGCGCGGATCTCCGTGATCACCCCTAGACCTTAACGCCGTCCATGGAGCGCAGCGTCGCCGCGGCCCGGTCGCGCAGGAACTCCTCGGGGTCCTGGTCGGCGATGGCGCGCAGGTTCGGCTGGAACGCCTCGTAGCGGGAGAAGGACGCGGCGAAGACCGAGGCGTACCGCACGCGCGCGTCGCCGTCGGCCAGCGCCGCCCCGATCCGCCTGAACACCTGCTGGTCGAGTTTGGCGGGGGCGGCCAGCCCGAGGCGCAGCGCCGCCTGCCCGCGCGCACGCGGGTCCTGGGCCTGGTCGAACGACTGGCACAGCTCCTCCACCGTCCAGGGGCGGAGGGTCTGAACGGCGGTGGACGCCAGGGTCTCGACGAGCCCCTTCGGCGTGCCGGTGAAACGGATGTAGCCGATGCCGAACATCGCGTCCACCACGTAGTGGAGCGACCCGGTCTTCAGCACCTGTTTCCCGACCGGGTGACCGTCGGCCTGCCAGACGACCTCGCCATCGGTGCCGGCCTCGCGGTCCCGCTCGGTCACGCTGACCATCGGCCACCGGAGGCCCTTGGCGAACTCGTCGACATGCTCGACCGTCGTCTCGGGGCGGAGGACGCGCGGTCGCGTCGCGAAACGATCATCTGTACGAGACATGCGGGGCATTGTCCTGGGCCTGCTGACCGTTCGCCACTGGAATGCCACAATTGGTGTGCTTGCGCCTCTGTCACCTCCGACGCACCAGCCGCCCCGAACGCATCGGATATCCGGCTTTGCCGCACGCCCCGGCGGCGCCACCACCCTCATGCCCATGGCGGCGCTGCCCTGCTGCTGACGACGCGGCCTGGTGTCTCGGGCGTGGCCGACCCGCTGGGAGCGACGGACGGGCGCGGTGGCGGTGGCGGGCGGCCGAGTCGCGGTGGACGGAGGCGGCTCAGGTGTCGTTGGACTTGACGAAGCGGGACAGGAGGCGGGCGAACTCGCGGCGTTCCTCCTCGGTCCAGTCGTCCATGGCGGCGGCGAGGCTGTCGCGGCGGGTGCGGCGGGCCGCCTCGACGATCTCGCGGCCGGCGTCGGTGAGTTCCAGATGGACGCGGCGGCCGTCCTCCTGCGAGGCGACCCGGCGGACGTAGCCGGACTTGACGGCCTCGGCCACGATCCTGCTGCCGCGCGAGGCGTCCACGCCCAGGCGGGCGGCGACCAGGCCGACGCTCATCTCCTCGCCGGGCCCGTCGGGGCCCTCGTCGATCACGTCGGTGACATGCAGGATCTGCAGGTCGACGGGGAGGTTGTGCTCCCGGATCGCGGCCCTGCCCAGCCGCTGCCCGGCCATGCCGCGGCGCAGCCTGACCATGCTCCGTTCGACGGCGTCCAGCGCCTCCTCGCCCTGCGTCATGGGATCAGCCTAGCGGGACGGTTGCGCGGCTCATCTATGTGCTTCTAGCATCTATATGCTTAAGTCAATCAAATGCGAGGTGCACATGACTTCCACCGGGATGGGGCGGCGGGACCGGCTGCTGGTGTTCGCCGGGCTCATGCTGGCCGCGCTGATGTCGTCGCTGGACGCCACCGTCCTCGGCACGGCGCTGCCCACCATCGTCGGCGAGCTGGGCGGGCTCGACCGGATCGCGTGGGTGTCCACCGCCTACGTCCTGGCCACCAGCGTGACCGTCCCGCTGTCGGGGCGGCTCGGCGACCTGTTCGGCCGCCGCCGGATCTTCGTCACCGGCCTGCTGGGCTTCCTCGCCGGGTCGGCGGCCTGCGGCGCGGCGCCCTCGATGGACTGGCTGATCGCGTTCCGGGCGGTGCAGGGCGCCGGGGCGGGCTGCCTGATGGCCACGATGTTCGCGCTGACCGCCGACCTGTTCGAGCCGCGCGAGCGCGCCCGGTACCAGGGCTACTCCGCCGTCAACTTCGCCGTCGCGACCCTGGCCGGGCCGCTGGTCGGCGGGTTCCTCACCGACCACGCCTCCTGGCGCTGGGTGTTCTACGTCAACCTGCCGCTCGGCGCGGCGGCCCTGGTCACGACGCTGCTGTTCCTGCGGACGCCCGAGCCGGAGCGCAGGCCCCGCGTCGACTACCCCGGCATCGTCCTGCTCGGCGCCGCCGTCACCTGCTTCACGCTGCTCACCAGCTGGGCCGGGACGCGGTACGGCTGGACCGACCCGGTGATCCTCTGGCTCGCGGCCGCCAGCGCCGTGCTTCCGGTGCTGTGGGTCCTGGCCGAACGGCGCGCCGCCGAGCCCGTCATCCCGCCGCGCCTCTTCCGCGACCGCTCCTACAGCGTGGCCTGCGCGGTGGCCGTCGTCGGCGGCGCCACCGGCTTCGGGCTGGCCACCTACCTGCCGCTCTACTTCCAGGCGGTCGGGGGAGCGGGCGCCACCTCCTCCGGGCTCCTCCTGCTGCCGATGATGATCGGGCTGCTGATCGCGTCCATGGGCGCCGGGCGGTACGTCGCGGCGACCGGCCGCTACCACCGGCTGCCCGCCGCGAGCATGGCGGTCAGCGCCGCGGGCGTGGCGCTGCTGGCGACGATGACGACCGGCACCGGCCCCGTCACCGCCGGGCTCTTCATGGCGGTGCTGGGCTTCGGTGCCGGTCTCTCGCAGCAGGTCGTCATGCTCGTCGCGCAGAACGCGGCGCCCCGCCGCGACGTGGGCGCCGCGAGCTCGGGCGTCTTCGCGGCGCGGATGGCGGGGACCGCCGCGGGGATGGCCGTCTTCGGCGGCGTCCTGGCGAGCCGGTTCGCCGAGGAGGCCGCCCGGCGCGTCCCCGCGGGCGCGGTCCCCGCCTACGACGACGCGCTGCGGCCCGGGTACCTGCGGACCCTGCCGCCGGACGTCCGGGACGGCGTCGCCGCGGCCTTCGCCGAGGCGTTCTCGACGCTGTTCCTCACCGCGCTGCCGCTCCTGGCGGCCGGGCTCGCCGCGGCGCTCCTGCTGCGGCACGCGCCGCTCACTTCACCTCCCGGCGGAGCAGCCGGACCAGGCCGATGGCCATGGGGAGCAGCACCCAGGCCGCCACGGAGACCGCGGCCCGGGCCCACTCCCCGGAGGTGACGCCCGTCTCGGTGAGCGGGGCGAAGGTCCGGTTCGTGTCGAGCCAGCCCGCGGGCCCGCTCAGCTTCTTGATCATCTCGCCGAGCGTCGTCCAGACCGTCGGGAGCAGGAAGTACAGCACGATGGCCAGCGCGGGGCTCAGCAGCAGCATGCCGAACGCCACGCCCATCACGACCAGGGCCACCGAGACCAGCAGCCCCTGGCCCACCAGCGCGGGCGGCAGCGTCCAGGCCCCCTCCGACCGGCCCGCCAGCCCGCCGATCGCCCGCGCCGCCAGGGCGCTGGCCAGCCCGATCGCCACGAACGCGACGGCCAGCACCACGCTCCCCAGCAGCTTGGCCGACACCACGCGGCCGCGTTCCGGGACCAGCGCGAAGGTGGTCAGCGCGGTCCGCTGCGACCACTCGCCGGTCACCGACAGGATGCCCAGGACCGGCAGCAGGATCGACACCGCCGCCTGCGAGGCGATGAAGAACTCCCGCAGCGTCTGGTCCTCCGCCGGCACCGTGAAGATGATCACAGGCATGAGCGCGGGGGTGAACAGCGCGATGAGGATGAGGATCCAGCGCCCCGACCGGGTGTCGGTCATCTTCCGCAGCTCCACCGCCGTCAGCCGGGCGAGGGACGGGCGCGGCGGGTCGGCGAGCACGCCGCCCGGACCCGCGGCCGGGGGCACGGTCATGGTCGCGGTCACTTGACCACCTCCCTGGAGGGCGGCACGGGCGGTGCGATAGGCGCGGCGGGCGGTGGCGGGACGGCGGCGGCGGCCTCGGCGGTCAGGGCCAGGAACAGCTCCTCCAGCCCGCCCCCGCTGACCTGGCGAAGCTCCAGCAGCACGACCCCGGCCGCGGCGGCGGCCCGGCCCACCGCCTCCGCCGGCGCGTCCACCACGAAGGCCCCCTCGCCCTCGGGACGCGCCGGCAGCCCGGCGGCGGCCAGCGCGCCGTGCAGCGCGGCGGCGTCCAGCCCCCGCACCAGCACCCCGCCCGGCGCGGTCAGCAGCTCCTCCTTGGCGCCCTGGGCGGCGATCCGGCCGCCCGCGATCACCACGAAGCGGTCCGCGACGGCCTCCACCTCGCGCAGCAGGTGGGACGACAGCAGCACCGTCCCGCCCCGGTCGGCGAAGTCGCGCAGCAGGGTGCGCATCCAGAAGATGCCCTCGGGGTCCAGGCCGTTGGCGGGCTCGTCCAGGATCAGCACGCTCGGGTCGCCGATCAGGGCCTGGGCGATGCCGAGCCGCTGCCGCATGCCCAGCGAGTACCCGCCGACCCGGCGGCGCGCCGCCTTGGCGGGCAGCCCGACCCGTTCCAGCATCTCCACGGCGCGCGCCTGCTCGACCCCCAGGACCTGCGCGGCCAGGCCCAGGGTCTCCTTGCCCGTACGGCCCGGATGCATCGCGGCGGCGTCCAGCAGCACGCCGACATGCCGTCCCGGGTTGGCGATCCGCCGGTAGGGGACGCCCTTGACGGTCGCGGTGCCCGAGCTCGGCGGCGTCAGCCCGCAGATCATCCGCATCGTGGTGGACTTGCCCGCGCCGTTCGGGCCCAGGAATCCGGTGACGGTGCCGGGCTCGCAGCGGAACGACACCGCGTCGACCGCCGCGACCTCCCCGTAGCGCTTGCTCAGACGTTCGGCTTCGATCATGCCATCAGGCTGCCCGCCGGGCCCGGCCCGCCGCGTCGGCCGATGGTCGAACCCGCCCAGACCGAAGTCGATGCCGCCCGGTCCGCATGGCCCGGACGCCTCGGCTGTGTTCCAAAGCCCCGGCCCACCGCGCGAGCGCGTTACCTGGGCGGTGAGGCGATGCCGCGCTCGCCCAGGCCCGGTAGGCGAGAGCCGATAAGACCAGCGCCGCCAGGCGAGCGCCGTAGGCCGGGACTTTGAGACACAGCCTAGTAGGGCTTTGTTAGTTCGTCATGGTGGGTGCTGGTGGCATGTGGGGCATCGGCCGCTCCAGGTGGCGAGCAGCACTTGGAGCTGTTTGAGAATCTTGTAGAGACTCAGGCCGCCCCGG
>NZ_JBHSON010000117.1:0-32452 GCF_042656285.1 Actinomadura rugatobispora
CCCGCGCACTGCCTGCACTGGTCGCACTGGCGGCGACGCCACCAAGCCCGCGCCCGCACCTGCCACTACCAGCGACAATCCACCCGGAAACGATAAAGATCACCTTCTACGGCTGGAGTACTAAGCCGTTCACTGCGCGGCGATGGGGCGCCCTTCGTTCCACAGTTGGACGAAGTGCTGGGTGAACCGGTCGAACAGACCATCGCTCTGCTGCTTCCGAAGATGCAGCATGGGTGAATCGTGGCCGACCAGGTGTGCGAGGTGCGGTGTGACCAACATCTGATCATCGAAGATGAAGACGCTCATGGCAATGTGGTCGTCCCCGTACCGGGCTTCGACACCAGGTGCGTCCATGATCTTCTGTAGCTCGTCCAGCGTCACCCGGATACGCGTGCCCACGGTCAGGGCAACCTGCTCTTGCTCCTCGCGGCGTCGTGTCACTTCACTGGCAGGGTCACCGACCAGGAAGCGGACGCGACATCCGCGTTCGGCCTTGCTGCGAAGTGCGGTTCCGAGGTTGGGGATCTCCAGCCACAGAAAGTAGTTCGTGTAGCCGGCGAAGGTGAGGTCACGACGAGCTTCCTGGATCAGGTTGCGCCACACGGACTTGGGACAGTCTGATCGGTGAGGGTAGACCGCGAGGATCTCCCTGTCCGGTCCGGTCTTGACGTTCTTCCGGATGCTCTCGGGCCACAGCACGGCCTCATCAACTCCCAGCGCCTCGGCGGCCGCCCAGCGGTGGCGGGGATGCGGGACTCTGCTCTCATCGGCCACCACCCGAACGCGCGTCATCGGGGACGAATGCCTCGCGAGGTACGGCTCGGCGGAAGTCGGCAGGCGTCAGCCCTGCCATACGCTGCCGGTTTTGATCTCGCTGGTGCCGTTGCACATGCCGCATGGATCCATTTTCCGTGTTTGCCCACGTCACACCCCTCGTTGTCGGACCGGGAAATGATAAGCGGGCTACCTGCCGGGCTCTATGACGAATTACCGAACCGACATGATCGGCGCTGAGCCCGACGCACCGGTCAGGCGGGGGTGGGGACGAGTACGCGGATCGCGCATAGTTGGCGAACGGTCTCCGGTTCGGCGTTCGCAGCATCCCGATCACGGCAAGCCCCGGACGGCCAAGGAAGCAGGAGTCGACGCTGCAATGGCCTCAGGGGAACAGTCAGCCGGACCTCTGGGCACGTCGCTCCAGGTGGTCAGACGGGCAAGCGGTACACCAGTTCGTACAGGTGGGAGCCCTTGACGAGTACCGAGACCTCTACGGGCCGCTCGTCGTGCGAGTAGGCGACCCGGAACTGCCGGATCACCGGAACCTCTGGCAGTCCCAGCAGGTCGACCTCTTCGCTCGTTGGCGCACGCGAGGACACCGCGTCCACCAAGTGCTGCAGGCCGTACCCAAGATCGGCCAGAACGCGGTGGGCGCCGCCGGGGATCCTGCGTGGCCCAGCCAGTTCGGTACCGCCCGCCAACTCCAAGGGGTAGTACGACCGGTCGACCTCTACCGGCCGACCACCGTGGCGCAGCAATCGCCGACGCAGCAGCACCCGATCACCAGGGGCGATGCCGAACGCGTCGGCGACCTCATTCGGCGCCGGGACCTCCCCGACTTCCAGCAGCTCGTAGGAGTAGCCACCGGGGGTGGGCGGGAAGTAGGCCCCGACCGCTATCCGGAACGGCTGACGATCCCGGACGTAGACGCCCTTGCCTTGACGGCTCGTCAGGAAGCCCTCGGCTTTGAGTACCGCAAGAGCCTTTTGCACGGTCGTGTTGGAGACGCCGAACTCGGTGACCAGATGTGCTGTGGAGGGCAGTTGCGTGCCCGGCAACAGGTCTCCGGCCATGATCCGGGCCCGAATGTCCGCCGCCATCTGCTCATACGGAGGCCGGTCGTCCGCTCGTTGCGCCAACGCCCTCAACTCGCGATCAGCCGGTACCGGAGGTGACGCCCCTCCGCAAGCATCACCATGACCGACGCCTCGAACGCCATACCTTTGGCGTTTAGGCAGGTGCGCGACAGAACGATCACTGGTGTCTCCACCGGTACCCCCAACGTGGTGGCCTCATCCGCCGTTGCGGCCCGAAACGATATGTCCTCCCGCGCCTCGTGCACCGAGTGGCCCAGGCTCGCGAGCAGGGTTACGGCTCCACCTTTGATCTTGCCCATGGCGGCCAGAGCGGTGCCGCCTGCGATCTCGGCCGGGTACCACGAATCAGTCAGCTCGACGGGCTGACCGTCAAGGAGCATCGTTCTACGGCGCACGACGGCCGGAGCTTCCGGATCCAGCCTCAGCGCCGACCCTACGTCCGGGGGCGGAACCGCGACCGAGACCTCCCGCAACCGTTGCGTACCGACCCGGCCGGCCTGCGCGGCTTCCTCGGTCCATGCATCAGCCTGGCCCTCCTGCCGGGGCGACAGGTACGGCAGAGAACTCACGATCCACACGACGCTCCCCCTCGTGTCCTAGCACTTCTCGCGAAACCCATTATGGACGCTCTGATCCGCGGGCGAGCAGACTTGCCGATCATGCGCGCCAACGTGAGGCGCGGCGGCTGGGATGTGCGATTTCGATGCGCCACGGCCCTCCGGCTCCTCGCCATCGCGCCAGGTCAGCCAGTACCGGCGCAGGCTCCGCCCGCTCCACCAGACCCAGCCGCAGCAGAGCGGCACCGTCCAACGGCACGCGTCTCCTGCGGTCAGCTTCTCACGGTTCCACTTGTGCGCTTATCGCGATATCCATTAAAGTTCTAATGACTAGAGGTGATCGAATGATTACGCCAAGGCGCCATCGGAGGTTCGGATGAGCGCGGACACGGTGACTCCGGCCGGGCTGGAGGTGCGATTCCTGGCGGCGGCGACGGCTCCCGGGCAGGTTCGTACGCACCTGAGGTTCCGGCTCACGGAATGGGGGCTCCTGCACGTCGCGGACGACGTGTACCTGATCGCCACCGAGTTGATCACCAACGCGCTGGAGGCCACGCCCGACGGCGAGATCCGCGTGAGCTTCGCGCGCGAACGGCACAGCCTCCTACTCGGGGTCTGGGACCGCTCGGACAGGTCACCTGTGAGCAGGCGAGTCCCGGTCTCGCAGGCGGACGTCGCTCCCGATCCGGAGGCGCTGACCGTAGGGCACGACGACGGCACAGGCGGCTGGGGCCTGCCCATCGTGGAGGCGCTGTCGTCCGAGTGCGGGGTGCGCAGGACCGACCCGCGCGGCAAGTGGGTCTGCGAGGGTTTCGCTGTGAGCCGATCCGGTCACAGTGCGGGCCCTGCACGGGCGGGCAGGCGAGGTGTTGAGCGCCGATCTATTGTCAGTGCTTCACGCCGATTTATTGTCAGCGGCGGGCCCGGGCTGGGTGGTGTAGCAGCGTGGGCACGTCATAGTGGTGAGGCTGCTGGGGACCTTCCAGGCGTAGCGGCACAGGAAGGTACGGCGGCAGCTCACCGGGGTGTCGTTGGGGAGCAGCTCGCCGATCTCCAGCGGTCCGGCTCGGCCGCAGGTGCGGCAGGTCCATTCGGGCGGTGTTTGGATGCTGTCGACGGGTTGACCGTGGCGGTACGTGGTCGAGCTCCAGATCCGCATGGTTCCGTCACTGCCGATGTTGGCGCACTGCGCGCAGCGGATCCAGCGGGGATCACTCGCCATGGAGCGGTTGAGGGCGATTGATATCAGCATCCGGATCACGGGCAGAGCCTTCCTGGTCTGCGCAAGGCGGGGGTCAGCGGTCGGCGAGCTCGCGGCCGGCTGCGCGAAGGTCGCGCAACTCGGGGATGTGGTTGTACAGCGTCCCCGCGGAGACGCCCAGCAGCTTGGCGATCGAGGTGATGGAGTGCTGGGGGTTGGGGAGCATGTCGCGGGCGGCGCGCAGTAGGTCGTCGTTGACGACGGTGGGGCGTCCTCCGACGCGGCCGTGGGCGCGGGCGGCGGCCAGGCCCTCGCGGGTGCCTTGGACGATGAGTTCGCGGATGAACTCGGCCAGGGCGGCGAAGACGTGGAGGACCAGGCGGCCGCCGGGGGTGGTGGTGTCGAGGTTCTCGCGCAGGCTGGTGAATCCGATCTGGCGGGCGCGTAGCTCGGCGACCATGGCGATGAGGTCCTGCAGGGAGCGGCCGTAGCGGTCCAGGCTCGGGACGACAAGGGTGTCGCCGGCGTCGAGGAAGGCGTGGCAGGCCGTCAGTTCGGGGCGTTGGGCGGTGCGGCCGGATTTCTTGTCGGCGAACACCTTGCGGCATCCGGCGGCCTTGAGCGCGTCGATCTGCGGTTGCAGGTTCTGCCCGGTGGTGGAGACGCGGGCGTAGCCGATGCGGATCTGGGTGAGTTGGAGAGGGAAGGCGGTCAGCGGATCGGCCGGGAGTTCCAGCGCGGTCGTCGGGGTGGTGGTCACACCCCGGATCGTCTCAACAAACGGCGCTTGCGGCTTGTTGAACGGCCCAGTTTGTTGAAGGGGTTTCTGAAGGGATTTCCGGGGGCGCCGGATCGCCGCGAGTGTGTCGATTTCCGAAGTGGCCTGCACAGATGTCTGCAGTCATCTGCACGTAGTGGGATGAGGTCACGCGGGTGTCCGACGAGGCCCGACAACGCACAGTAATAGGGATGGTCGCGCAGGAGCCGATCAATCGTCGTCGGGTGCGTACTCGACGTAGAGAGGAGTAGCGAGGATCGCACGTCCCCAGATTTCGACCTTGGGCGTGGCCAGGACCCGCGCGTGTCCCCTGAGCGTCACCGGGCCCGCCGCCCAGCCGGAATGTGGTTCGACCGATCTGGCGGTGGGAGCCAAGTACCGGAGCGCTTGCACGAGGTTGTGGTCGCTGGAGCGTCTGGAGCGCGGAGGGGTGAACTCGCTCTCTGCGGCCTCGTCAGGTAGACGGGCGAGGCGTGCCGCGTACGCACGCACGGCCTCCACGTAGTAGGCGCCCACCGTCTTGATGTGCGAATCCGGCGGCTGCCAGCGGTCCAGGACGTTCGCGGAGGAGCCGATCAGGACGAACGGTGTTCCTTGGGGTCGGGCGGCGAAGTACACGAGCCCAGTGACCACCACCACCTCGTCATAGCTCATCCCGGCGGGTGCTGCGTCACCGTAGAAGAATTCGTCCTCGAACTGGACCCAGTCGCCCGCATGCAGTCGCTCGTCCGTGAACCACCTGACCTTCCGCTGCTGTTCGATCATTTCGATGACCGGGTCAAGCATGGTGACGGACGACTGGGGGGCGTCCCCCCGGGCCCGCGCGGGGAACAGCCTCGCCCAAAAAGGCCGGGAAGCGGGGCCTTGGCTGAAGGCGGGCCCACCGTTGACTCCCGCCTCGAAGCCGGCCTTCTTCCATATCTGCTGCGGGACCTGCGGGCTCAAGACCCGCATCTTGTTCTCGGACAGGTACAAAAGATCGCGAAACGGTGTGACTTGCTCGACTGGGGGATGGGGATCGTCATGGCTGCTAATCCATGCGCTTGCTTCGGTGTTCTTCACCGAGACCTGGACTTGCCGATATGACGCTGGGCGGCTGGCCGGCGTGTGTCGAATGACGTCCTCGAAGATCCGTTGGGAGGCGATCACGGCGAGTGCGCCGGATGATTGCGCCAGTGCTTGTTTGAGGGGGGTGGCCTCCAGCAGCCGGAAGGTGAAGTTGATCGCCTCGCCGACCACGCCGTGGTCGTCGCGGTGGATCTCCCCGGCGTGCAGCGCCATCCGCAGCCGGATCCGCGCCCGTTCGTCATGGATGTCGTTGTGTTCGGCCAGCGCTGCGGCCATCTGGTGGAGGACATCAACGACGAGGAACTTCTTAGGCACCTCTGGGGGCACGAGGATCATCGCCCCGTCGCCACGGTCTTCGTGGTAGCAGTCCTGCCATAGCACCCCCGCGCGGTCGAACGCACGATCGAGGGCCTGGTAGAGGCCTCGGCGTACCGCGAGTTGGTGGGGGTTGGTGCGGTGCTGATCGGTGAACTTTTCCACGTCGACGCAGACGATCGCCTGGTGCACCGCGGGCGGCTCGTTCATTCTGCCGGCTCCTTCTCCCGTTCGCTGCGCCTGGTCACGTGGTGGCGTTGCTGATCGCCTGGGTTTCTGATGCCTTGGGCGCGCGGTTGAGGACCCGGTACACCGTCGCCCTCCCGACGACGAAGACCTCCATCAGCTCGGCGATGGTGTAGTCGCCCGTGCCGTGCATGCGCACCAGTTCGGCCTGCTGGCGCGGGGTGAGCTTGGGCTGGCGGCCCTTGAGGCGTCCGCGGGAGCGGGCGATGGCCATGCCCTCGCGGGTGCGCATCTTGAGCAGGTCGGCTTCGAACTCGGCGAACACCGCGAGCATGTTGAAGAACACCTTCGACATCGGGTCGGTGGGGTCGTAGACGTTGCCGCCCAGCGACAGCCGGACGCCGCGGCCGGCCAGGGTGTCGCCGATGTCGCGGGCGTCCGGCACCGAGCGGGCGAGCCGATCGAGTTTGGGGACGACCAGGGTGTCGCCGGCGCGTACAGCCGCCAGGGCCTGGTCGAGGCCGGGACGGGCGCGGTTGGTGCCGGTGAGTCCTTGGTCGAGGTAGATCCGTTCCCCGGGGACGCCGAGACCGGCGAGGATCTCGCGTTGGGCGGTGAGGTCTTGCAGGACGGTTGAGCATCTGGCGTAGCCGATGAGTTCTCCCACCCGCCGATCGTATCGTTTAGCCCCCCATCACCGGACACTTTCGCGGACCACCTATGTGAGCCGGAGTCGTCGCAGGTGGCGATCCGACTCGTTGCGTGATCGCGGTCGTCCGGTGAGCGTTCCCCTAACGGACAGCCCCTCGCCCAAGCCACGACCTCACCGTTGCGCACACGAGTACGGACAAAAAGTGACCGTAGTGCACACGACTACGGACAGCAGGAGGATCCGAAGTTCTCTGCAAACCAGTCCATAACCCCAGGACAACCGTGCAGATGAGTTCGGACATCGACACGCCGCGAGTGATCTTCAGATAACGAAGGTTATTTGAAGACGTCGCCCATGCCGGGTTTCGTGAAATCGGTGTGGTCGGGTGCGTTCTGTGATGGTCTGCGAGGCATCCCAGTGTGTTGGCTGGTATGGCGGAGGTCGGCGTGCCGTGGGTCAGTCCGGAGCAGCGTGAGACCACCACTGCGCGGCTGCGTCAGTTGCGCCAGGCGGGAGATCTGTCGTCGGCGCACGTGCGGCTGGCCGCCGCCGGGCTGGGGGTCAGCGAGCGGACGGTGTGGCGGTGGCTGGGCGCGGGCGGCGCAGAGCGCCCGGGGCGGCCGGGCCGGGCGCCGTACCGGCTGACCGGTACCGACCGGGAGGCCTACGCCTAGTTTCGCGGGAACGTCGCCGCGGTGCACCGGGCGCGGGCCGCCGTGGTTTCGGGATCGGCCCGCGCCGCGGGGGTGGCGGTGCCGGACTTCCTGCGCGCCGGGTGGGCGGACGCGCCGCCGGTGTCGCTGCGGACGTTGCAGGAGTGCTTCGCCCGGGAGCTGACCCCGGCCGAGCGCGCGGCCTGGCGCACCGGGGAGGAAGGGCGCCGGGCGGCCGGGGTCTATCTCACCCGCCCGGCCGGGCGGCGGAACCAGACATGGGAACTGGACCACAAGCAGCTGCCGATTCTGGTGCTGCCGCCGCGCGGGCCTGCGGTGTGCCCGTGGCTGACCACGGTCGTGGACGATGGGACACGGGCCTTGGTGGGCTGGGCGATCGCGTTGACGCCGCATGCCGGGACGGTGCTGACCGCGATCCGGATGGCGTTGGTGTACGACCCGGCGAGGGGCCCGTTCGGTGCGGTGCCGGCGGGGTTCCGGATCGACCGCGGGTTGGAGTTCGCCGCCCGCGCGGTGCGTGATGTGTTCGCCGCGTTGTGCGTGGCCCCGCACCGGTTGCCCGCTCATCAGCCGCACCGCAAGGGCAAGGTGGAGCGGCTGCACGAGACCATCGACTCCACGCTGCTGTGCGGGCTGCCCGGATTCACCGAAGGCCCGCGCGATGCCGCCGGGAGGCTGTACGGGCCGCTGGATGACCGGGCGCCGGCACGTGCACGCGCCGCCGAGGCCGAGGTGCGGCCGATGCGGATCGAGCGGTTCGCCGAGACGCGTCACCGCGGTGACGCTGGCGTTCCCGAGCCGCCCGAGCATGCGGCTGGTCGCCGACGAACTGCTCAAGGCGCTGACCGGAGCGGCGGCCCCGCGCAGCCGCAACCGCTTCTACCTGACCGCCGCGCTGGTGGAGGAGCTGTCGGGGCCGCAGCGGCTGGTCGTCATCGATGAGGCGCAACGCCTCAACGGCGATTGCATCGAGCTGCTGCGGCACCTGCACGACCATCCCGACACCCGCTTCGCGCTGCTGTATGTCGGCGGGGACGGCTGCTGGGAGGTGCTCTCGCGCGAGCCGATGCTGGCCTCCCGGGTGTTCCGCCGCCTGCCGTTCAAGAAGCTGCCCCGCGACCAGGTCCCCGCGCTGATGCGCACCTACCACGCCATCTACGCGCCCGCCGCCGACGAGCTGCTGCTGGAGGTCGACGACGGCTACGGCCACGGCACGCTGCGCAACTGGGCCGCCTTCACCCAGACCGCCGCGATGCTGTGCGCCGAGTCCGGCCGCGACCAGCTGGACGCCGACGTGGTCGCCAACGCCTACGCGCTGCTGGGCGGAGGGCTGAATTGAGCCCGCACCCGCACCCGCAACCGCGTCCCCGTTCCGGTGTCCGCCCCGATCCCGATGACCCCTGGAACCTGCGGCCGATCACCCCGCACACCGGGCCGCCGTCTCCGCCCGCCGACCGGCCGCCGCCGCACCTGATGGTGGTCGACAACGCCGGTGACGACGTCGCCGCCGCCCGGCATCTGGCCGCCCTGGGCCACCCACCACACGGGCGGGTGGTGGTGCGCCCCACCCCCGGCGCCGGCGATGTGGCCACGCTCGGCCTGGACCTGCTGGTGGCGATCGGGAAACACCCCCGCGCGGCCAAGAACGAACGCCGCACCGGCTTCAGCTGGGAGCTGGGCACCGCCTGGCTGGAGGGCACCGGCGCCCGCGACGTCATCATCGACCGGGCCCACCTGCTCGGCGCCGACCAGCTCACCCGGCTCGCCGCCACCGCCATCACCATCGGCGCGAACCTGTGGCTGCTGTGGTCGACGCCGACCAACCCCTTCCACGACCACGCCGTGGCCCGCGCCCGCGGCCTGTTCGACGACCGCACCCAGATGCTGGACCTGTGGGAGTTCCAGCGCCGGCTGCCGCCGCCCGCCCGGCCGCCGCTGGCGGCCGGGCACACCGACCAGCGCACCTGGCCGGCGCTGCCCGCCGCCGACTTCACCACCTTCCTGGCCGCCTGCCGCCGCCGCCTGCCGCGCGAGCAGTTCGCGACCGTCCAGGCGGTGTTCTACGACACCGCCGAGGCCACCGATGCCTGGTACGAGGCCGTCCTGGACGACCCCGCCGGCCCCCACCTGCACCTCACCCACGGGCTGACCGGCGCGCAGGTGACCGGCGCGGTCACCGGGTGGCTGCGCGACCACACCGTCGGCCCCGCCCCCACCCCGCACGCCGCGCTGATCCGGCTGCGCGCCGTCCAGGCCGCCCTGCTGGTGCGCGGGATCCTGCTGCGTTGGCAGCCCGACGCGCTCGGCCCCGACCCCGCCCGCCGCCTGCCCGGCGACCTCACCCCCACCATCGCCGCGCGGCTGCACACCATCGCCCGCACCGACGCGGCCGCCGCCACCGCGCTGGCCCTGCACCTCAACCACACCGCCTCCCGCCTGGGCGAGCTGACCCTCGCCGACATCGCACCCGACGGAGCCCAAGTCCGCGGCCCCGGGGTCGGCCGCCCTCCGGCCCGCCGCGTCCACCGCCTGCCCAGCATCTTCGACGCCGCCCGTCCACGCGCCGAAGACACCGCCTGGCGGGAGGTGGCCGGCCCCGAACCGATCCTGGTCCCCCGCCACGCCCGCACCCTGCTGACCGCTCACCTGGCCTACCGGCGCGGCCAGGACGCCACCGACGACGACCCGCTGTTCCCCCACCCCCAGCACCGCAACCCGGTCACGATGCTGCGCGAGACGATCCGCCGCACCTGCCGCACCCTGGGCCTGGACCCGCCGTGGATGCACCCCGGCAGCTGCGTCAACGGCCTGGACGTCGGCCAGATCCCCCGCACCGTGGGATGGCTGGTCGAACGCGGTCTGACCGTCACCGCCCTCGACCCCGACCTGGCCGCCGCGCTGACCCTGCAGCACCTGGACCTCACCGACAACCGGCCCCGCTGGATCACCCGCACTCCCCACGCCCGGGCGCTCCCGCCTGATGCGCCGACGCCGGGGCCGGCCTCCGACATCGACCAGTCCCCATGACCCAGCAGCCCGGCACGCCTCCGCCCGCCATGGACTTCACCGACCGGCTGCGCGCCAGCGGCCTGTCGCTGTGGGAACTGGGCGACCTGCTGGGCATCCACCCCCACTACCTCCGCGGCCAACAACCCGATCTGCACGAACGCTCGGTCACCGTGCTCATCGAGATCTGCCGACGCCTCGACGCCCATCCCACCGACCTGGTGCCCGCGCTGGAAGGCATCCTGCGCAACCAGCGCCGCACCGCACCCGCCAGCCGGGAACCCGACATCGACCAGGACGCCCGGACGGTGCTGACCGCGTTGACCGTCGCGGCCGTCCCGCTCACCCGCGACGCACTCGCCCAGGCGCTGGACTGGACACTCCACCGCGCCCAGCAGGCACTCGACCACGCCTTGAACCATCCCCAGCTCGCCGGGCCGCTCGCGCTGCGCCGGGTCCCGCCCGACGCCTACACCCTCACACCCCGCCTGGACGCGCTGACCACCGAGCAACACCACGCCCTGGCCGGCGCCACCCGCCACCACGCCACCCTCACCGAGCACGAGGCCACCGTCCTGCTCGCCGCGATCGGCGTCAACCGCTGGCCATACGAAACCAACTGGAACGCGCTCCGCACCGACCCGCGCTACCAAGCCACGATCGCCGCGCTGAAAGAGGCCGGGATCCTCTACAGCGACAGCGGCCCCCACCGCATCGGCGTGCACCCCGACGTGCTGTTCAGCCTGCGCTACGAAGACGACACCCGACTCGCCCGCCAACTCGGCGAGGACGTGCCGTTCAACCCCCACCGGGACCCGTGGCCCGGCGCCGTCGAGACCAACCCGGACGGCACCGTCACCGACGGCCCCGCGCACTGACAACCACTCCGCGCCGACCACTGACAACCAGTCCGCGTTCCCACTGACATTTAATCCGCGCTCAACACGAGGGTCAGCGGCAGACTCGGTGTAGGCGCTGCGGTCCGCGAGTGCTACCTGGGCATCACTGATGCCCAGGTAGCGCGCGATGGGTCAGGCGCCTTTCCACTGGGGCGGGCGCTTCTCGGCGAAGGCCCTCGGGCCTTCCTGGGCGTCCTCGCTGTTGTAGCAGAGCTCGGAGGCGTGCCTGGCCGCCTTGAGCGCCGCCGAACGGCCCATCTCCGTGGAGAGCATCACCGTCTCCCGCGCCGCCTGCACCGACAGCGGGGCGCCGTCGAGGATCTCCTTGGCCAGCGCGAGCGCGGCGTCCATCAGGTCCTCGGGCTCGGCGAGCCGGTTGACCAGGCCGATCTCGTACGCCCGCTGCGCGGTGATCGGCTTGCCGGTGAGCAGGATCTCCATCATGATCCGCTGCGGGATCATGTGGATCAGCGGCGAGGCCCACGGCGAGCTGCGGCCCACCTTGACCTCGGTCACCGCGAACCGCGCGGCGGTGCTCGCCACGCACAGGTCGCACGCCTGGGCGATCATCCAGCCGCCCGCGAACGCGACCCCGTTGACCGCCGCGATGGTGGGCTTGGACAGCTCGACCGTGTCGTAGGGCAGCGGGAACATGTCGCGGGGCGGGGTCTTCAGGCCGGTCTCGACCATCTCCTTGAGATCGCCGCCGGCGCAGAACGCCTTCTCCCCCGCGCCCGTGAGGATGGCCACGCGCAGCGCCGGGTCGCGCTCGAAGCGGTCCCAGGCGGCGTACAGGCCCTCCCGGATGTCCCGGGCCAGGCAGTTGCGGGTCTCCGGACGGTTCAGGGTGATGACGGCGATGCCGTCGTCCCGGGCGTCGAAGAGTACGGCGTCGCTCATCAGAACCCTCTCTGCTCGATGGTGTGGGCCTCGCGCTCCAGCGTCTCCCGGAAGTCGGGATGGGCGATGGCGACCAGCCGGCGGGCGCGCTCGGCGAGGGTCCGGCCCTTGAGCTCGGCCGCGCCGAACTCGGTGACGATCACGTCCACGTCGCTGCGCGCCGTGGTGACCGGCCCGGACAGGCCGGCGGTGATCCGGCTGACGGTGCCACCCTTGGCGGTGGCGGGCAGCGCGATGATGGCGTGCCCGCCCGGGGAGCGGGCGCCGGCGCGGACGAAGTCGACCTGGCCGCCGGTGCCGCCGAGGTAGGCCGCGCCGCTCTGCTCGGCGTTGACCTGGCCCGTGAGGTCGACCTCCACCGCCGAGTTGATGGTCACCAGCCGGTCCAGCCGGGCGAGCACGGCCGGATCGTGGGTGTAGGACGTGGCGCACATGCGGACCCGCGGGTTGCGGTGGGCGAAGTCGTACAGGCGCGCGGTGCCGATCAGGGCCCCGTTGATCGAGATCCCCTTGTCGATGCGCTTGCGGGCGTTGGTGATGACGCCCGCCTCGACCAGGTCGACCAGCCCGTCGCCGAGCATGCCCGAGTGCACGCCGAGGTCCTTGCGGTCGTGCAGCAGCCGGAGGATGGCGTCCGGGACGGCGCCGACCCCGGTCTGGATGACCGAGCCGTCCCCGATGTAGGCGGCGGCGTGCTTGGCGATGGCCTCGTCGGTCGGGCCGATCCGGGCCGGCGGCACCTCGACGGGCGGGCGCGAGACGTGCACGGCGTAGTCGATCTCGCTCCCGGACAGCAGCCCGCCGTGGGTGAAGGGGACCTGCTCGTTCACCTCGGCGACGACGACGCGCGCCTTGGCGACGGCGGCGTGCACGTAGTCGCTGATCAGGCCGCAGCTGTGGTCGCCGTTGGCGTCGGCCGGGCTGACCTGGACGAAGGCCACGTCGCACCCGATGAGCCCCTCCTCGATCATCGGGCCGACCTGGCTGACGTGGCAGGGGACCACGCTGAGCCGGTGCTCCTTGGCCAGCGCGCGCAGCGTGCCGATCGCGCCCATGCTGGACACGGTGAAGGCGTCCGCCGCCGCGGGGGTGAAGAGGCCGGAGAAGCTGGTGGCGATGAACGCGGACAGCCCGCCGATGGCGCCGCCCTGCTCGATCAGCGCCTCGACCAGCGTGGTGGGTTCGCCGCACGCCTGGCCCATGACGATGCGGTCGCCGGGGCGCAGGATCTTGGTGAGGTCCAGGTCGGAGATGACCTTCACGCGCGTCCTCCCGAGGCCAGCAGCGCCCGGGCGCGGGCCAGGTGCGGGCGGTCGAGCATGGCGCCCTTGTGCCCGATGGTCCCGGCGCCGGGGTTGGCGGCGAACAGGTCGACGATCTCCTGGGCGGCGGCCAGCTCCTCCTCGGTGGGGGTGAACGCCTCGTTGATGACGTCGACCTGGGCGGGGTGGATGGCGAGCATGCCGCGGTAGCCGTCCCGGCGCACCTTCTCGGCCCGCCTGCGCAGCCCGTCCAGGTCGCGGAAGTCGCCCTGGATGGTGTCGACGGCCTCCACCCCGGCGGCGGCCGCGCCCAGGAGGCACAGGCTGCGCGCCAGCTCGTAGGTGAAGCCGTAGCTTCCGTCGAGCTCGCGGTTCTCGCTGGCGCCGACGGCGTCGGCGAGGTCCTCCGCGCCCCAGGTCAGGGCGACCACCCGCGGGGCGCCCTTGTAGGTGCCGGTGGTGAACATGGCCTCGGCCGTCTCGGTCACCAGCACGATGACCTTCGTCGAGCCCTCCTCGATGCCGGCGGAGACCTCCAGCGCCGAGAGGTAGTGGTCGAGCCGCTCCACGTCCTCGCGGCCGCGCGCCTTGGGCAGCATGATGCCGCCGGGCCGCGCGGGGACCACCGCGGCGAGGTCGGCCAGGGTGTGGGGGCCGTCCAGGGGGTTGACCCGCACCCACAGCCGCGCCCGGTCCGCCACGGGACGGGACCCGAGGAAGGCCGAGATCATCTCGCGGGACCTGGGCTTCTCGTCTTCGGCCACCGCGTCCTCAAGGTCGAAGATGACGACGTCCGCCGGGCCGGCGGTGGCCTTTTCCATCTTCTTCTCGCTGTCGCCGGGGGCGAACAGCCAGGAACGCGCGCTGAAGGTCTCTCCGATGCCGGTCATCTTCTACTACTACTCCTCCGGGGGGCCGGTGCCGTTCCGCCGTCAGTACGACTTGGGCAGGTCGAGCACCTTCTCGGCCAGGAAGTTCAGGATCATGTGCGGGCTCACCGGCGCGGTGCGCGGGATGAGGATCTCCCGGAGATAGCGTTCCACGTGGTACTCCTGGGCGTACCCCATGCCCCCCAGGGTGAGCATCGCGGTGTGGCACGCCTCGAACCCGGCCTCGGCGGCGAGGTACTTGCCGGCGTTGGCCTCGACGCCGCAGTCCACGCCCTTGTCGAAGAGCGTGGCCGCCTTCATCACCATCAGGTTCGCGGCCTCCAGCTGCGCCCAGCACTTGGCCAGCGGGTGCTGGATGCCCTGGTTCATGCCGATGGGCCGG
Organism: Actinomadura rugatobispora; assembly: GCF_042656285.1. Taxonomy (GTDB): domain Bacteria; phylum Actinomycetota; class Actinomycetes; order Streptosporangiales; family Streptosporangiaceae; genus Spirillospora; species Spirillospora rugatobispora. Next base: position 14,645 of record NZ_JBHSON010000117.1, read on the forward strand.
TCGAAGACGACGCGCTCCTTGGCGTACCGGGAGGCGCGCTTGATCGCGGCGCGGCCGAGCCCGATCGCCTCGGCGGCCAGCAGGATCCGCTCCGGGTTGAGACCGTGCAGGATGATCTTGAATCCGTCGCCCTCGGCCCCGATCCGGTCCTCCTCGGGGATCCACAGGTCGGAGATGAACAGCATGTTGGAGTCGACCGCGTGCCGCCCCATCTTCGCGATCTTGCGGACCTCGATCTTCGACCGGTCGAGATCGGTGAAGAACAGCGACAGCCCCTCGGTCTTGCGCTTCACCTGGTCCAGCGGGGTGGTGCGGGCGAGCAGCATCATCTTGTTCGCCACCTGGGCGACGGAGATCCAGATCTTCTCCCCGTTGACCAGGTAGCCGCCCTCGCGCCGCTCCGCCCGGGTCTTCAGCTTCGTGGTGTCGAGCCCGGTGTTGGGCTCGGTCACCGCGAAGCAGATGCGGTCCGTGCCGGCGAGCACCGGCGGGATCATGCGCCGCCGCTGCTCCTCGGTGCCGAACAGCGCCACCGGCTGCATGCTGAACACCGGGCCGTGGATGCTGGACGCGGCCGACATCCCGCCGCCCGACTCGGACACGGCCGTCATCATGATCGCCGCCTCGGTGATGCCGAGGCCCGCGCCGCCGACCTCCTCCGGCATGGCCACGCCGAGCCAGCCGGCCTCGGCCATCGCCTTGTGGAAGTCGAGCGGGAAGACGCCTTCGTGGTCGCGTTCGAGCCAGTAGTCGTCGTCGTACTGGGAGCAGAAGTCGAGCACCCCGTCCCGAATGGCCTGCTGGTCTTCTGTGAGGGAGAAATCCACGGTCCCGATCCTTGTGTGCGCGCTGACGTCTGGGGAGTTGTGGGGTCTGGGGGTTGCGCCGGCCGTCAGGGAACCTCGTCCGGCGGCCGTGCCTCGTGCCGGCCGGTGCCCTCCTCTCCGGCGGCGGTACGGAGTTCGTCCACGACCTCCTGGGTGTGGGCGCCCAGCCTGGGGGCGGGCCCGGCGACGCGGCCGGGAGTGCGGGAGAACCAGGCCGGCATGCCGGGGAACCGCACCGGGCCGTTCGGCGTGTCCACCGTCTCGAAGAACCCGGCCTCGTTCAGGTGCGGGTTGTCGAACAGCTCGTCGAGGGTGCGGACCGGCGCCGCGGGGATGTCGAGGGAGCGGAGCAGGACGAGCCACTCCTGCGTGGTGCGCTCCAGGAACGTCTCCCCGAGCAGGGCGTAGACGGTGTCGATCTGGCGCGCGCGCTGTTCGAGGGTGGCGAAGTGCTCCCCGGCCCACGGCGGCTTCACCGCGTTGACGAACGCGGTCCACTGCTTGTCGTTGTAGACGAGCGCGGAGATGTGGCCGTCCTTGGTGCGGTAGGGCTTGCGGTTGGGCGTGACCGCGCGGGGATAGGCGGCGGGGCCCAGGGGCGGGCTGAACATCGCGCCGTTGGCGTGCTCGACCAGCATGAAGGAGGCCATGGTCTCGAACATGCCGACCTCCACCTCCTGGCCCTCGCCGGTCCGCTCGCGGTGGAACAGGGCCATCATGGTCGCGTACAGGGCGGTCATCCCCGCGACCTTGTCGGCCATGATGGTGCCGACGTAGCCGGCCTCCCCGGTCAGCTGCCGCTGCGCGGACGGCAGGCCGCACTCGGCCTGGATCGTGTCGTCGTAGGCGGTGAGGTCGGCGTCCGGGCCGCGGCGGCCGTAGCCGTAGCAGTTGGTGTAGATGATCGAGGGGTTGACGGCGGCCACGTCCTCGTAGCCGAAGCCGAGCCTGGCGATCGCCTTGGCGCGCATCGAGTGGATGAACACGTCGCTGCCCGCGACGAGTTCGCGCAGCGTGCCGCGGCCCTCGTCGGTGCGCAGGTCGAGCATGGCGCTGCGCTTGCCGCGGTTCACGTTCACGAAGACGCCGGCCATCCCCGGTTCGGGGCCGACCGAGATGTAGCGGGTGTTGTCGCCGGCGGGCGGCTCGACCTTGATCACGTCCGCCCCCATGTCGGCCATGATCTGGGTGCAGTACGGTCCCATGACCATCGCGGTCAGATCGACGACGCGCACGCCCGCCAGCGGGCCCGGGTGCTTGGGCTCCGACATCACCGCCCCCTTCTCAGCGAAGACTCCAGACCTATCCTTGCAAGGATAGAATCCTTGCAAGGATAGTGATATCAAAGGGGCGTGAGCAGTCACGACGCCCGTCCCCCGCGAGCCCCGCAGACCTCGCCCGCCCGGAGCGCGACCGTCCCGGCCACGATCGCCGCGGTGCTGGACGGCGCGCTCGCCGCACGCCCCGGCGCCCCGGCGGTCGAGGCGGCCTCCGGCACGTGGTCGTACGCCGAGCTGGACGACCGGGCCCGCCGGGCCGCCGGCGCGCTGTGGTCGCTCGGCGTGCGCCCCGGCGACCGCGTCGCGGCCTGCCTGCCCAACGACCTCGACATCATCGCGGCCTTCCACGGCGCGCAGCGGATCGGCGCGATCTGGGCGGGCATCGGCGAGGCGCTCGCCGCGGCCGAGCAGGAGGACCTGTACGGCATCTGCGAGCCCTCGGTGGTGCTGGCCGGACCGCGCTGCCGGCTGACCTCGAAGGACTGCGTCGACCCCGACCGCTGGGCCGACCTCCTCGGACGCGGCGAGACCGCCCCCGCCGTCGACCTGGACGCCGCCGCGCCCGCCGGGATCGCCTTCACCAGCGGCACCTCCGGACGGCCCAAGGCGGTCGTGCACAGCCAGCGCAACCTGCTCCTGCCGGGCGCGGCCCTCGTCGCCACCCGCGGCTTCGGCCCGGAGCTGCGCAAGGGCGACAGCTTCCCGCTGACGGTCCTCAACCTCATGGTCCTGTCCACCCTGCTCACCGCGCAGGCGGGCGGATGCGCGGTCATCATGGACCGGCGCGACGTCGAGGGCGTCGCGGAATGGATCTCCACGCGGCGCGTCACGGCATGGAACGGCGCGCCCGCCCAGGTCCACGACCTCGCCGCGCGCCCGCACCTCGACCTCAGCTCCCTCCAGGAGGTGTGGAGCGGCGCCAGCGACACTCCCGACGAGCTGCGGCGGGCGTTCGCCGAGGCGCACGGGATCGTCCCCCGCGCCACCTACGGCCTGACCGAGGCGCCGACCGTCGTGTCGATCGACCCGGTGGGCGAGGAGTGGCGTCCGAGGTCGAGCGGGCGGGTGATGCCGCAGTACGACGTCGCCGCCTACGACGACGAGGGCCGCCGGCTCCCGCCCGGCACCCTCGGCGAGCTGCGGCTGGACGGGGCCGCCGGCGGCCCGTGGGCGGGCGCCTGGACCCCGCTGCTCGGCTACTGGGAGGACGGCCGCGTCCGCCCGGCCGAACCCGGCCCGGTCCCCACCGGCGACGTCGGCACGGTCGACGCCGACGGCTGGCTGACGGTGCTGGACCGCAAGAAGCTGGTCATCATCCGCGGCGGGGCCAACATCTACCCGCTGGAGGTGGAGCGGGTCATCGCCACGCACCCCGACGTCGTCCGGGTCGCCGTGTGCCCCGTCCCGGACGAGCGGCTCGGGCAGCGGGTCGCGGCGCTGGTCGAGAGCGCCGGCCCCCCGCTCGACCTCGACGAGCTCACCGAGCTGTGCCGGCGCGAGCTCGCGTCGTACAAGGTCCCGGAGATCTGGACCCAGGTCGACGCCCTGCCGGTGAACGCCATGGGCAAGGTCCCGCGCGCCGGACTGTCCGACCTCGTCGATCCCCGTCCCCGGCCCGGAACGGTCTGAGGGGCGGGGCGGCCTGACGCTGCTAACCTTATAAGCATGGAACTTGCAGGGGGCGAGCACTCCAAGATCGGGCAGCTGCGCATGGCGGAGCTGGTCGCCTCCGCGCTGCGCGACCGGATCCTCGCGGGCGGCATCACCGACGGCTCGACCCTCCCCAAACAGGACGAGCTGGTCGCGGAGTTCGGCGTCAGCTACCCCTCGGTGCGGGAGGCCCTGCGCATCCTCGAGACCGAGGGCTTCATCACCGTGCGGCGCGGCAACCGCGGCGGCGCCACGGTGCACGCCCCCGACATCGGCACCGCCGGCTACGCCGTCGGGCTGACGCTCCAGGCGATGCAGGTCCGGGTCCCCGACCTCGGCGCCGCCCTGGCCACCCTCGAACCGCTGTCCGCGGCGCACAGCGCGCAGCGTCCCGACCGCGCGGAGACCGTCGTGCCGAGGCTGGAGGAGCTGCTCGCCGAGGGCGAGCGCCACCTCGGCGACGGCGCCGAGTTCACCCGCGCCTCGCGCGACTTCCACGACACCCTCGTCGCGTTCGAGCCCAACGCCACGCTGCGGGTCGTCGTGATGAGCCTCACCTCGCTCTGGTCGGTCCAGGAGGAGGCGTGGGCGGACGCGCAGATGTCGCAGGGCGTCTACCCCTCCCGCGCCGACCGCACCGTCGCGCACCGCGCGCACGAGCGCCTCGTCGCCGGCATCGCCAAGGGCGACCCCGACGAGGCCCGCCGGATCGCCGAGGAGCATCTCACCGCGACCCAGCGCTGGGTGTGCCGCTCGTTCCGGGACCGGGTGATCGACGCCGCGTCCACCCGGAGCCGGATGCGGTTCCGGCACGGCTGAGCCGGCGCCTTCCAAAATTTCAATCATTGTAAGGATGGCAAGGACAGGGCTACGATGGCCCGGGACCGGCCCGCGGACGTCCGCGCGGCCGCCGGCGCGCCATCCGGCCGCGCCGCGTCCCGCTGCCGAAGGGAGACGCACGTGGCACCCGACCGCGCCGCCGCACGGATGTTCGACCTCGACGGACGGGTCGCGATCGTGACCGGCGCCTCCTCGGGCCTCGGCGCCGCCGTGGCCCGGACGCTCGCCTCGGCCGGCGCCCGCGTCGCCGTCGTGGCCCGCCGCAAGGACAGGCTGGACGGCCTCGCCGCCGAGATCGACGGCCTCGCCGTCGCCTGCGACCTGTCCGACCTCGACCTGGTCGGCTCCGTCGTCCCGGCCGTGGCCGACGGGCTGGGCCCGCCGGAGATCCTGGTCAACGCCGCGGGCAGCATGTTCACCGAGGAGCGCGCCGAGTCCGAGCCGCTGGACGCCCTGCGCCGGACCATCGACCTCAACCTGCTGGCCCCGTTCCGGCTCGCCCAGGACGCCTTCCCCCACATGCGGGAGATCGGCCGGGGCTCGGTCGTCAACATCTCCTCGATCAGCGGCCGGGTCGGCCTCCCCGGGATCCCCCAGGCGTCCTACGCGGCGAGCAAGGCCGGCCTGTCCGGGCTCACCGCCGAGCTCGCGGTGCAGTGGGCGCGGCACATGATCCGGGTGAACACGGTGGCCCCCGGCTTCTTCCGCAGCGAGATCACCGCCCCGCTCTACGAGAGCGAGCGCGCCGCCGAGTACCTGCGCCGCAACACCCCGCTGCCGATGGAGGGGAGCGCGGACGACATCGTCGGCGCCGTCCTGTGGCTCGCCTCCGACGCCGGGCGCTACGTCACCGGGCAGACGGTCGTCGTGGACGGCGGCTGGACCGCACGCTGACCGCACGCCCTCGCCCCGCCTTCCGATCCGTTCCGACCACCCCATGATGTGAAGAACCGTACGATCCCGTCTAGTTTGGATGACAGCCGGGGTCCCGCCAACGGGCCGGAAAGCACGTCCGCGCAGGTCAGCCCAGGTATCGGCCACCACCTTGAGGCCAATTGGACGGCCCCGTACATTTAGCGCGTGGACTCCAGTGCGAACGGCGAGCGTTCCCGGGCCGGGCGGCCGACGTCGTCGCAGGCGGCCCGGCTGGCCGACCGGCTCCGGCGGGCCGCCGTCAACACCTTCCTGGAGCACGGCTACGACGGCACCACCATGGAGGCCGTGGCCCAGGCCGCGGGCATCACCAAGAGCACGCTGTACGCCCGCTACCCCGACAAGCGGACGCTGTTCATGGCCGTGAGCTCGTGGGCCCTGACCCGCCAGGAGCGGCACGACCGGGTGCCGGAACCGCTGCCGGGCGACCTCGCGGCCGCCCTGACCGTGATCGCCCGGTCGATCGTGGCGCGCTCGGTCGACCCCGACATCGTGCGGCTGAGCCGGATGGCGATCGCCGAGTCGGAACGCTTCCCCGAGTTCGCGGCCAACACCCAGGCCGTCACCTGGTCGCCGCGGATCCGGGTGATCATGGAGCTGATCCGCCGGCACGAGCGGGCGGGGACCGTGGCGGTCCGGGACGTCGAGATGGCGGCCGAGCAGTTCTTCGCCATGGTCGGCGCGATGCCGTCGTGGCTGGCGGCCCATGGCGTGCACCGGACGCCCGAGGTCGAGGAACAGCACATCGGGCACGCCGTGGAGCTGTTCCTCAACGGCCTGCTCGTCCGGGGCTCCCGCGCCCCGGCCCCGGCGCCCGTCCCGTCCGGGCGGACGGAGGTCCGGCCGCTGGGCCGCGGCGGCCCGCTCGTCTCCCGGCTCGCGCTGGGCACAGCGGCGTTCGGCACGCGGGACTGCGACGAGCGGACCGCGGCCAGGCTCGTCCACCGCTACCTCGACGCCGGAGGGAACGTCATCGACACCTCTGGCCGCGTGCCGGAGGAGATCTGCGGCCGAGTACTCGGGCAGAGGCGCTCAGAGGTCGTCCTGGCCACGCGCCCGGCGGACGAGCATGCCGGCAACGGCCGCCGCCGCATCATCGCGGCATGCGAGGCGAGCCTGCGCCGCCTCCAGACCGACCACATCGACCTCTACCAACTCGGCTCCGACGACCCGGCCACCCCGCTGGAGGAGACGATCGACGCGCTGGACGGCCTCGTGCGCGCGGGCAAGGTCCTCTACATAGGGGTGGCGGACTTCCCGGCGTACCGCCTCATGAAGGCGCTGTCGGTCAGCGACCGGCAGGAGAAGGCGCGGTTCGTCTCGCTGCGGAGCCGGTACGACCTCAAGGCGCGGACCCTGGAGCGCGAGCATCTCCCCCTCCTGGAAGAGGAGGGGGTGGGCCTCATCACCGACGGCCCGCCCGCCATCGACGACGCGCCCGTGCGGGAGGCGGCGGCGGCGCTCGGCTGCACCACCGCGCGGCTGTCACTCGCCTGGCAGCTGACCCGGCCGCCCGTCACCGCCACGATCATCGACGCCCGCACGATCGCCGACCTGGAGGACGCCCTCGCGGCGCCGAACCTCCAGATCCCCACCGACATCGAGGCCGCCCTCGACCGGTTCCCCTCGCATCCCCCGTTCGGATGATGCCCCGGCCGTCCGGGGGACGGTCCGGATCATCCCATCGGTGAACCGGCGGGGCGATCCCGCCCGCCCCGCTCGACGGCATCGTCGGTGGTGCCGGCGGCGAGACCGCCGGCACCACCGACGAGGGGACGGGCCGATGCCGGTCATCGAAGTGACCAACCTGCGCAAGCTCTACCGCGACAAGGTCGCCGTGGAGGACGTGTCGTTCACGGTCGAGAAGGGAGAGATCTTCGGCATTCTCGGCCCAACGGGGCGGGGAAGACCACCACCGTCGAATGCGTCACCGGCCTGCGCGACCCGGACGGCGGGACGGTCCGGGTCCTCGGCCTGGACCCGTCCCGCGACGGGCGCCGCCTGCACGGCGAGGTGGGCGTCCAGCTGCAGGAGAGCGAGCTGCCAGAACGGCTGACGGTGCGCGAGTCGCTGGAACTGTACGCCTCGTTCTACCGCGCCCCGGCCGACCCGGACCGGCTGATGCGGCAGTGGGGGCTCGAAGGCAAGCGCGACACCCCCTTCGCCAAGCTGTCCGGCGGCCAGAAGCAGCGGCTGTTCATCGCCCTGGCCCTGGTCGGCGACCCCGAGATCGCCGTCCTGGACGAGCTCACCACCGGGCTCGATCCGCAGGCCCGCCGGGGAGCCTGGCGGATGATCGAGGAGATCCGCGACGGCGGCGTCACGGTCATCCTGCTCACGCACTTCATGGAGGAGGCCGAGCGGCTGTGCGACCGCGTCGCGGTCTTCTGCGACGGCAGGGTGGCCGCCCTGGACGGCCCCCGGGAGCTGGTGGCGCGGGCCGAAGGCGGGCGGCGCGTTCTGTTCCGCACCGCCGAGCCCATCCCGGACGGGTTGCTGTCCGACCTGCCCGAGGTCATGGAAGTGCGCCGTTCGGGCGACCGGGTCTCCGTCACCGGAGGCGAGCACGTCGTCCAGGAGGTCGCGGTGGCGCTGGCACGGCACCGGATCCGGCCCCGCGACCTGTCGGTGGAGCGGCCCACGCTCGAGGACGCCTTCGTCGCCCTGACCGGCCGCACGTTCGAGAGCTGAGGAGAGACGGCGATGCGCGCCCTGCGCCACATGACCCTGACCGAGTTCAAGCTGTTCCTGCGGGCCCCCGAATCGGTGTTCTTCGTGCCCGGCCTGCCGCTGCTGCTGGTGGTGGTGTTCGGGGTCATCCTCGACCCCGGCGGGGCGCCCGACCGGCTGCGCGACTCGCTGCTGGCCTACTTCCCCGCCATGGTGATGGTGCTGACGCTGGCCATCCTGACGATCCTGATCATGCCGTCCACCCTGGCGGGCTACCGCGAGAAGGGGATCCTGCGGCGGCTGGCCACCACCCCGGCCGGGCCCGGGCTGGTCCTGGTCGCGCAGACGCTGATCAGCGCCGCGATGGCGGTGGCCACGCTGCTGCTGATCACCGTGACCGGCACGCTGGTGTTCGGCTGGTCGGCGCCGGGCGACCTCGCCGGGGTCGCGGTGGCGTTCGTCCTGGGCGTCGCGGCGCTGCTGGCGCTGGGCCTGTTCATCGCCTCGATCTCCGTCACCGGCGGCATGGCCACGGGGATCGGCCTGTTCGCGTTCTTCCCGAGCCTGTTCCTGAGCGGGGTCGCCATGCCCGCCGAGTCGCTGCCGCCGGGGCTGGCCAGGGTCGGGGAGTACACCCCGCTCGGGGCGGCCATGCGCGGGCTGCGCGACTCGCGGAGCGGCTCGTTCCCCGAGACGTCCCACCTGCTGGTGCTGGCGGTCTTCGCGTTGGTGTTCGGCGCGGCCGCCGTCAAACTGTTCCGGTGGGAGTGACACAGGAGCGCGCGCGGGACCGGTGGCTGTTCTTCGCGCTCGGCGCCGCCGGTCTGGCCGTCTCCACCGTGTTCCACCTGGCCGGTGGCGCGGGCGCCGCGACGGGGACGGCCGCCGCGCCGGCGCCGGCCGTCCTCGCGCTGGCCGTCCTCGCCCTGGCGTGGCTGGCGCTTCCGGTGCGCCCGGCCGGCGACCGGCGGTGGCCCGCGGTGGCCTTCTTCGCCGGGCTGCTGGCCATCGCCACCGTGCTGGTGCTCGTCAGCCCCGCCTTCTTCGGCTTCTCGTGGATCGGCTACCTCTACGCCTTCACCCTGTTCGGGTCGCCCTGGATTCTGCCGGGCGTCACGGCGAACGCGCTCGCCCAGTACACGACCCTGCTGGCGGTGGGCGTGCCGAGCGAGGTGATGGTCTACCTCCTGCCCCTCGGCGCCTTCGCGCCGGTGGCGGTGGCCGGCTGGATCACCGCGGTCGAGCAGCGGCGGGCCCGGCGGGCCAAACGCCGGGCTCGCCGAGGCCAACCGCCGCCTGGAGGACGCGCTGGCCGAGAACGCGGGCCTGCAGGAACTGCTGGTCGCCCAGGCACGGGAGGCGGGGCGCCTGGACGAGCGGCGGCGGCTGGCCCGCGACATCCACGACACCCTGGCCCAGGGCCTGACCGGGATCGTCACCCACGTCCGCGCGGCCGGGCGCGCGGCCGGCGACCCGCGACGGCTCGGCTTCCACCTGGACCGGGTCGAGTCACTGGCGACCGACAGCCTGAACGAGGCCCGCCGCTCCGTGCAGGCCCTGCGTCCCGGGCCGCTGACCGGCTCCCGGCTCCCGAGTTGTCTTCGTCGCCCTTGGCGTCGGGCGCAGAACGCCCTCCTTCGGCGGGCAACGGCGCGATCGCTGCATCGCTCCGACTCGCCTGGCGGCTCGCTGCGCGATCGGTTTCTCGCAGGCTCGAAACCGGCTTCGCACGCGATCGCAGCGGTTGCGGTCCCAGAGGGCTGAGGCAGCGGCTGGACGAGGTCGGGGGCACCCTGGTCGTGGAGAGCGCGGCGGGCGAGGGCACCGCCGTCAGCGTGTCCGTTCCGGAACCGGCCGCGGAGGACGGTCCTTGACCGCCGCCGGGGACGCGATCCGGCTGCTCATCGTGGACGACCATCCGATCGTGCGCGAGGGCCTGCGCGCCGCGTTCGGCCACGAGCCGGGCTTCGCCGTCGTCGGGGAGGCGGGCGACGGCGCCGAGGCCCTCGTCCAGGTCGCCCGGCTCGGGCCCGACGTGGTGCTGATGGACCTGCGCATGCCGGGCATGGACGGCGTCACCGCCATCCGGCGGCTGGTGAGGTCGGGGACGCCTCCGGCGATCCTGGTGCTCACCACCTACGACGCCGACGGCGACGTGGTGCCCGCGATCGAGGCGGGCGCGGCCGGTTACCTCCTCAAGGACGCGCCCACCGCCGAACTGCTCGACGCCGTGCGCACCGTCCACCGCGGCGGGTCGGTCCTGTCGCCCGCGCTGGTGGCCCGCCTGATGCGGGCCGCCCGCAAACCGGCGCAAGGGCCGCTCACCAGGCGGGAGCTGCAGGTGCTCAAGCTGGTCGCGGACGGTGCGAGCAACCGGGAGGCGGCGGCCGCGCTGTTCATCAGCGAGGCCAGCATCAAGACGCACCTGGCGCACATCTACAACAAGCTGGGCGTCCGGGACCGCGCCGCGGCGGTCGGCGAGGCCTACCGCCGCGACCTGTTCTCCACCGACCGGTAGCGGCTCACGGGTCTCAGACGCCGGCCTCGATCGGGTGGGCGTCGGTGTAACGAACAGACGGCTCGGGGCCGCGCCCCTCGACGACGCGGGGCGCGGCGTCCAGGCTGACGCCGGCACGCCGGCCGGAACGCCGGGTCAGAAGCCGATGTCGGTGACCTCGTCCGGCACGTTGTTGCACTTCTCGGGTGCGGCCATCACGTTGACGCTGCACGTGCTGCCGAACACGTTCGCGGTCACCGGGACGGCGATGCCCTGGACGTCGTCGCGGTTCTCCACCTCCTCGGGGGCGGCGTTGGCGGCGGCCGTGCCGACCGTCAGGAACAGGCCGGCGGCCGATGCCGCGACGAGCGTCGCGAAGCGGGCGAACGTGGTGGAGAGCATGGGGGGCTCCGATCCGTCGATGCGAGACCAAGACTTGGACAACATACAGTAATTGTTCGATCTCGCAGGGTGATTATCGGGGCCTGTCAGTGCCTGGCGGACGCCTGTTCCTGCGGGGCGGGGTCCGGCGTCCGGTCGGCGCGGGCGAGGGGGCCGGGCCACCACGACTTCGAACCCAGGTCGCGGATGAGGGCGGGGACGAGCAGGGAGCGGACGACGAGGGTGTCGAGCAGCACGCCGAACGCCACGATGAAGGCGAGCTGCGCCATGAAGGCGAGCGGGATGACGATCAGGGCGGCGAAGGTGGCGGCCAGGACGACGCCCGCGGAGGTGATGACGCCGCCGGTGGAGACCAGGCCCCGCCGGACGCCCTCGCGGGTGCCGTGCCGGACGCTCTCCTCCCGGACCCGGGTCATCAGGAAGATGTTGTAGTCGACGCCGAGCGCCACGAGGAAGACGAACCCGTACAGGGGGACGGACGCGTCGGTGCCGGTGAAGCCGAACAGGTAGGTGAAGACCAGCGCCGAGATCCCGAGGGTGGCCAGGAAGTTCAGCCCGACCGTGGCGACCAGCAGCACGGGGGTCACCAGGGAGCGCAGCAGCCCGATCAAAATCAGCAGGATGATCAGCAGGACGACCGGGATGATCAGGAGGCGGTCGCGTTCCGCGGTGGCCTGGGTGTCGTACTGCTGGGCGGTGTAGCCGCCGACCAGGGCGTCGGCTCCGGGGACGGCGTGCACGGCGGCGCGGAGCCGCTCGACGGTGCGCTTGGCCGGGTCGCTGTCGGGCGCGGCGGTGAGGGTGGCGTCGATGCGGACGCGGCCGTCGACGACGAGGGGCGGGCCGCCGCCGGGCCGGCCGGAGGCGGTGACGGGGGCCGCCGAGGCGACGCCGCCGGTCGCGTTCGCGGCGGCCAGGACGGCGCCGGCGCGGTCGGCTCCGGCGATGATGACGGCGGGCTGCCCGGATCCGGCGGGGAAGTGCTCGGCCAGGGTCCGCTGAGCGCTGACCGAGGGGGCGTCGTTGACGAAGGTCTCCTCCAGGGGCACGCCCGAGGACTTCAGCATCGGCGCGAACGCGGCGCCGGCCAGCAGGACGACCAGGGTCCCGGCCCAGACGCGGCGCGGCGCGCGGTCGACCAGGGCGGCGACGCGGCGCCAGACGCCGTGCCCTCCGGCCTGCCCGGTGGCCTTCGGCTTGGTGGGCCAGTACGCGGCCCGGCCGAGCAGGATCAGGACGCCGGGCAGGAAGGTGAGGGTGCTGATGACGGCGCAGAGGATGCCGATGGCGCCGACGGGTCCGAGGGCCTGGTTGTTGGTGAGGCCGCTCAGCAGGAGCGCCAGCAGCCCGAGCGCGACCGTGGCGGCGCTGGCGACGACGGCGCCGAGGCAGCGCCGCACCGCGACCCGGCCGGCGGTGAACCGGTCGCCGTGCGCGCCCAGTTCCTCCCGGAAGCGGGCGGTCAGCAGCAGGGCGTAGTCGGTGGCCGCCCCGATCACCAGGATGAACAGGATGCCCTGGACCTGCCCGTCCACGCGGATGAGGTCGTGGTCGGCCAGGACGTACACCACGGCGCAGGCGAGGGCGAGGGCGAGCACGGCCCCGATGATGATCGCGAACGGCAGGATCAGGCTGCGGTAGACCAGCAGCAGGATGACCAGGACGGTCGCGACCGCCACGCCGAGGAGCAGCCCGTCGATCCCGGCGAAGGCGTCCGACAGGTCCGCCTGGCTGGCGGCGGGGCCGGCGAGCTGGGCCTGTGTGCCCGGGACGCCCCCGGCGGTGGAGCGGATGCGGTCGAGCACCTCGGGAAGCTCTTCGCCGAGGTCGGGGCGGAGCTGGACGATGCCCTGCATGGCCTGGCCGTCCTGCGACGCCAGGGCGGGGGTGGGCGTGGCGGCGACGCCCGGGGCGCCGTCGAGCGAGGCGAGGGCGCGGGTGGCGGCGTCCCGCTGTGCGGTGGAGACGGGCGCGTCTCCCGAGGACGTCCAGACCACGATGGCCGGGATCGTCTCCTCCTGGTTGAACGCCTTCTGCGCGTCCAGTACCCGGGTGGATTCGGCGCTGCTGGGTAGGAACGCCGCCTGGTCGTTGCTGGAGACCTCGCCGAGTTTGCCCGCGTAGGGGCCGAAGGCGCCGCCGACGGCCAGCCACACGATCACCAGGAGGGCGGGGATCGCCCAACGAAGTTTCCGTACCGGTGCGCTCATCACGTCCTCGCTCGGGCCGTTACCGTTCGCCGCCAGGTATATCACGATAATCAAGTATCTCAATCATCAAGTTATTGTAGGGTCGTGCCATGCGCAGCCCCGGCGAAGGGCCCGAGCACCGGGCCGCCGACCCGACCGACGACCCGGACGGGACGCGCGCGCTCGGCGTCGAGCTGCGCCGGATGAACGGCCAGATCAACCGGATCGCGCACGCGCTCGCCCACGCGCAGGGCCTGCATCCCACCGACGTCCAGGCGCTCGTCCTGATCATGGACGCCCCGCGGCTCACCCCGGGCCGCCCCATGACCCCGGGCCGGCTGGGCGATGAGCTCAAGCTCACCTCGGGCGCGGTGACCGCGTGCCTGGACCGGCTCGAACGCTCCGGCCACATCAGGCGGGTCCGCGACGCCCACGACCGCCGGGTCGTCCACCTCCGCCACGAGCCCGCCGCGATGGACGTGACGCGCGGCTACGTCCTGCCGCTGTCGGAGAGCACCCGGGAGGCGCGCGCCCGCCTCACCGGCGACCAGTTGGAGGTCGTGCTCGGCTTCCTGCGCACCCTGAACGACGAGCTCGCCGCGCACCGCGCCGACGCCTCCGAGACCTGATCCGCCCGCTTCCGGAGGCGGATGCATCCGGAACGTCCGCCGCTCCGAAGGCTTTAACAGGGTTCTACCGAGGAATCCCGGCTGTTCACGGCCGGGAGGCATCGCTTCCGGTGGGTCGCGGCGCGTTAGCGCCGCCTGGCCTGGCTAGTCGGGCCACCGGTCGATGTATTCCTTGATGCCCGATGAGCACTTTCCGTTGATGTCCGGGGACGTAGAGTGATGGGTGTGAAACTGGTGGTGCGGGTGAAGCTGCTGCCGACGCCCGAGCAGGCGGATGCGCTGACAGCGACCCTGCACGCCTGCAACGCGGCCGCGAACCGGGTGTCGGCCACGGCGTACGAGCACAAGGTGTTCTCCCGGGCCCGGTTGCAGAAGCTGGTCTATGCGGAACTGAAGGCGTCCGGGCTGTCGGCGCAGCCGGCGCTGCACGTGATCCGTAAGACCGCCGACGCCTACACCACACTGCACGCCCAGATCGATGCCGGACTGCTGGGCGGCGAGAATTCCAAGCGCCGCCGCAAGGCCACCGCCAAACCGATCACCTTCCGGCCCGACGCGGCGCACCCGTTCGACGACCGCTGCCTGTCCTGGCGGTACGACGCCCGCACGGTGTCGATCTGGACCACGGCGGGCCGGTTGAAGGCGATCGCGTTCACCGGCAGCCCGTCACATTTGAAGACCCTGGCCGAGCATCGCGCGGGCGAAAGCGACCTGGTGCACCAGGATGGCACGTGGTTCCTGGCCGCGACCTGCGACATCCCCGAGGCGCCGCTCAATCCCGCCCCTGCCGATTGGATCGGTGTCGATCGCGGGATCGAGAACCTGGCCACCACCTCCGATGGGAACAACTACCAGGGCAAGGCGCTCAAGCGGTACCGGCGCGCGATGGCGCGGGCCCGTGCCGGACTGCAGGCCAAGAAGGCCGCCGGGTCCAGGTCGGCCGCGCGCAGGCTGGCCAGGCGGTCGGCACGGGAGGCCCGGCACGCCACCCACGAGAACCACAAGATCAGCAAACAGATCGTGGCCGATGCCCAACGCACCGGACGCGGGATCGCCGTCGAGCAACTCGACGGCATCCGCGACCGGGTCCGGCTCAGGCGGCACCAGCGGGCCACGCTGTCCCATTGGTCGTTCCACCAGCTCGGCACCTTCCTGGAATACAAGGCCCGCCGGGCCGGGGTGCCGTTGCTGCACGTGGACCCGGCCTACACCTCACAGAGATGTCCCACCCCGTGGTGCGGGCACGTCTCCCGCCAGAACCGCCCCACCCGGGGCACCTTCCGTTGCGTCGCGTGCGGGCTCGCCGGCCCGGCCGACGACATCGCCGCCGTGAACGTCCGTCAGCGGGCGCGCACGGCGTGGGCATTTGTCACCATGCCCGGCCCCCACCCCCCACACCAGCCCACCCGGGCCAGGCACGGAGAGAAGGGTGATGCGCCCCCGGCACGGCAGCCAGCCACGCCGGAGAGCGCGACGAGGTGTGAACACCGGGCCTCCAAGCTCGGTCGTTCACGGCCAAGAAGGTGACTATGGGGCACGTACGCGGCGGGCATGCCGTCAGGCCGCGTGCGCGGATGCGTGCGCGGCTTCCGGTCGCCGCCGGGGCCGGGCTTCTCCTCGCGATGGTGGCGGCGCAGGTCGCGTCGGGCATCAGGCCCGAGCCCGTCCGGCTGACCAGTGTCGTGGTCCTGCTGCTGGGGGCGAGCGCCGTGGCGTTCCTCACCGCCCGCCGCGGGCCGGGGCGCGCGGCGGGCGCCTTCACCGCCGCGGTGGCCGTGGGGTACGCGGCGGAGTGGATCGGAGTCCGCACCGGCGTGCCGTTCGGGGAGTACTCCTACACGACGGTGCTGTGGCCGCAGGTGGGCGGTGTGCCGGTCGTCGTGGCGGCGGCCTGGGGCGGCATGGGCTTGGCGGCGCACGCGGTGGCGACCGCGATCGTCCCGTCCGGGGGCGTGGCGCGGGTGGCGGTGGGCGCGGCGGCGCTCACGGCGTGGGACCTGTTCCTCGACCCGCAGATGCTGCGGCTGGGCCTGTGGACGTGGGCTGACCCGGGCCCGTACCGGGGCGTGCCGCTCAGCAACTTCGCCGGCTGGCTGGCGGTGTCGGCGCTGGTCATGGTGGTGATCGACGCGATCGTGGGACGGGCGGAGAGGGCCGCGTCCCGGGGCCTGCTCGCCCTCTACTCGGTGATGGCCGCGATGGAGACGCTGGCGTTCGCGGCGGTGTTCCAGCCGCCGGACCGGCTGGTGGCGGCGGCGGGCGGGCTGTCGATGGGGACGTTCGCGGTGCTGGCGTGGAGGCGTCGATGGCCGAGGTGATCGTGGTCGGCGGCGGGGTCGGCGGGATGGTCGCCGCGCTGCTGCTGGCGCGGGGCGGCCACCGGGTGCGGCTGTACGAGCGGCTGGACCGGCTGGGCGGCAAGCTGGCCGAGCACCGGCGCGACGGGTTCGCGTTCTCCCTCGGCCCGTCGCTGCTCACCCTGCCCGGCGTCTTCCGCGACCTGGGCGTGGGACGGGACCTGCTGCGGCTGGACGAGCTGTGCCGGTACCGCTTCGCCGACGGGTCCGGGCTGCGCGCCTTCCGCGACCCGTCGCGCATGGCCGCGGAGGTCGACCGGCTGGCGCCCGGCGAAGGCGAGTCCTGGCGCGCCTTCCACCGCTGGGCGGAGGGCTGCCTGGCGGCGTCCCGGCGCACCTTCTTCGCCGGGCCGCCGGGACGCCCGCCGGGGCAGGCCAGGCTGGGCGACCTGTTCGCGGTCGCGCCCGGACGGACGCTGGACAGCCTGGCGCGGCGCTTCTTCCGCGACCGGCGCCTGCGCCAGTACGTGGGGCGATACGCGACGTACGCCGGGTCGAGCCCGTACGCGGCCCCGGCCGCGCTGGGCTGCGTCCCGGCGATCGAGCACGGCGAGGGCGGCTGGTACGTGCCGGGCGGCCTGCCGCGCCTCGCCGACGACCTGGCCGGACTGCTCGCGGACGCGGGCGTGGAGGTCCGCACCGGAACCGAGGTGGCCGAGGTGGTCGCCGGCCGCGTGGCGGTCTCGGGAGTGCGGCTGGCCTCGGGCGAGCGGGACGCGGCCGACGCGGTGGTGGTGAACGCCGACGCGGCCGCGCTGCACGGGCGGCTGCTGCCCGACCGGCGGCGGCTGCGCGGGCTGGCCCGGCTGGGCCTGTCGTCGTCGGCGTTCCTGATCCTGGCCGGGGTCGAGGGACGGACCGAGGGCCTCCCCCACCACTCCGTCGTCTTCTCCGCCGACTACGGGCACGAGTTCGCCGACATCTTCCAGCGGCGGCGGCCCCCGCTGGACCCGACCGTGTACATCGGCTGCTCGGCGGTGGACGACCCGTCCCAGGCCCCGGCGGGCGCCGAGAACTGGGTGATGCTCGTGAACGTCCCGTCCGGCGATCCCGGCCGCTGGCCGATGTCCCCGGAGTCCTACCGCGACCTGGTCCTGGAACGGCTGGCCCGGCGCGGGCACGACCTGTCGGGGCGGTTGCGGTTCACGGAGCTGTTCACGCCCGCGGACCTGCGGGACCGGTACGACGCGTGGGGCGGGGCGATCTACGGCAGCGCCTACCGGGGCCGGCTGGCGCCGGTCCGCAGGCCGGGCAACCGGGGGCCGCGGCGCGGGCTGTACCTGGTGGGCGGCTCGGCGCATCCGGGCGGCGGGCTGCCGCTGGTCGCTATGGGCGGGCGCATCGTCGCGTCCCTGGTCGAGCAGGACTTCCCGCGCGGAAGGGAAAAGAGGACGGCATGAGAGTGCTCACCGTGTTGCAGGCGGCGGCGGCCGTGGCGGCGGCGGCGCGGCTGGCGCGGGGGCGCGGCCGTCCCGCGCCGCTCGCGCGGCCCGCGCCGCCCGTCGCTCCCCCGGATCAGCGGATCTCCGTGGTG
>NZ_JBHSON010000118.1:0-32273 GCF_042656285.1 Actinomadura rugatobispora
CCCGGCAGCGTGCTGGAGATCCGCAACTACCGGCGCGACGTCCTGAAGGTGACACCCGAGCAACCGCGAACACTCGACGAGGCCGACCGCTTCCTCTCCGGACCGGCCACGACGGCATCGTGACACCGGTCGCGTTCGCACTGACTGTTCGAGCCCATGAAGAGACCTCAATGGGCCGACAATGTGTTCGAGTGGTGGAGCCGAATGGGCCCGTCCTTCCCCCGCGATAGGGTGCGGTGGGTTCCGAGGGGCCGGAGGAGGGGACGATGCGGTTTCTGCGCCGATGCGCGGGCACGGCCTCTTATCTGGTCTTCCTGCTGGGGACGCACGTCATCGTCTTCCGCGTCCTTTCCGCGGACGATCGGCGGCGCGTCCTGGAGGCCATCAGCACGAACCTGGCCGACATGACCAACTGGACGGCGCCGTTCCGGCTCGTGGCCAGCGCCCTCGTCGTCGACACCTCGGGCGTCGTGCTGGACCAGATCCTCATCATCGGCCTGGGAATCGCGGTCTGCCTGTCCTGGCTCGAATATCGTCTGGGCACGCTTCGTGCTTTCGGGATTTTCGCGACGGCCCATGTCCTGGCCACTCTTCTCGTCTTGGGGGTCGTCGCGTACGCCGTCCACGCGGGCCACTACCCGGACGAGGTGCGGCACGACCCGGATTACGGCGTCAGCTTCGGCTCGATCGGCGCCATCGGCGCGGTGACCTGGCTGCTTCACAAGTGGCTGCGCATCCCGTGGGCCGCGGTCGCGGTCCTCTATCCGCTGACCGCCGCCACCTGGTACGGGCGGCTTCCCGACTATTCGTCGGTCGGGCACGTCCTGTCGGGTGCCATCGGCGTCGCGCTGTCAGTCCTGGTCGTGCGAAAAGCACGCGCGGACCGTGCGGCCCCGGACGTCACCCGTCCATGACCACTGCGTGACCAGCGCGTCCACGGTCAGCAGGCCACGTCCGCACTCCGGCAGCTCGTCGATCGCCTCCGGATCGGCCGGCTGCCGCACGCCCGGCTTGCCGGGGCCGCCCTCGTCCGAGACCCAGGCCGTCACCCCGTCCTCCTCCCAGCGCAGCCCGACGGTGAAGCAACCGCCGTCCCGGCCTGACCGCGTGTGGCGCAGGGCGTTCACGACCAGTTCGTCCAGGACGAGCAGGACGTCGTCCAGGGCGGGGAAGCCGTCCAGCAGATGCGCGGCGAAGGCGCGGACGACGCGGACCTGATCGGGCCGCCCACGGAACTCGCGCCGCCAGTAGAGCGGCGCCTCGGAATCGGCGGAAACGGGCACAGTGAGCAGCATTGATCACCTCACGGGCTGAAGCGGGGACGATCCGCCTTCATCGTCACCAGAACCACTGAGGCCGTCCCGTGAGACCGCCGCTTTCCTCGCCCAGACCACGAAGTGGCACGCACACGATCTGAACGTTCACCAGGCGATCGTTCCTCGTCGCCGCACCCTTTCGAACACACGAGCAATCGCCAACACGTTCGGTTCGAGAGTGGTAACAAAGAGTAGGCAGACCATCCTCCACCCCCAGGGAGGCCCTGATGAGCAGCCCCTTCGTTCGCCGCCGCCGTCTCGCCGCCGAACTCCGGGCGCTCCGCGAGGAGCACGGCCTCACCGCCGAGCAACTGTCCCAACGGCTCTACCGCTCGCGCATGAAGATCTCCAGGCTGGAGAACGCGCGCGGCCGTCCCGATATCGCCGCCGTCATCAAGATCCTCGACGCTCTCGACGTGACCGGCGACAGACGCGAAAAGATCATCACCATCGCCGTCGAGGCCGCCGAGCGGGGCTGGTGGGACTCCTTCGGCAACTCCATGGGCCGCCGCCAGCGCCTCTACGCTGACGTGGAATCCGGCGCCGCCACCATCCGCGGCTACAACCAGATGTCAATCTCCGGCCTGCTCCAGGCTGCCGAGTTTCACCAGGCACTCATCGATCTGGACGCGGCCGAGGCTCCTGAACTCGACTACGTACCCGCCCGCATTATCGAGGCCCGCCGGATGCGCCAGGAGACCGTCTTCCGCCCCGACGGTCCTACCTGTGAGATCATCCTCGACGAATACGTCCTCAAGCGTCTCCCCGTCCCACCCGCGGTCATGGCGGCTCAGCTCCGCCACATGGTGGACGTGCTTTCCCACCAGCCGCGATTCACCCTCCGCCTTCTCCCGCTGGACGTCCGCATCATCACGGGAAGCCTTCAAGCTTCCTCGTTCATGCTCTACACGTTTCCGGATCTCGCCGATCCACCAATGGTCGTCTCCGAGATGTTCACCACTGACCTCGTCCTCACAAAGCCGGAGGAGGTGGCAAGCTATGAACGTCATTATGATCGCCTCAGCCAGGCGGCTCTGCCCGCGTTGGAGAGCCTTTCCCACTTCGCGGACACGGCCGATCGGCTGAACGAGCAGATTGGGTCCGGCACGTGAAGCAGCACTACAACGGTTGGCGCAAGTCGAGTCACAGCTCCGCCGCCGCCGAATGCGTCGAGGTTGCCCGCTCGCCGCAGGGCGCCATCGGCGTACGCGACACCAAACAGGGCGACGCCAGCCCTATCCTCGAACTCACCCCTCGCGAGTGGGCCAGCCTCCTCCACTCCGTCCGCTCAGGACAGCTCGGATGACCACCCGATTCGAGCACTGGCGCAAGCCGAGCCGCAGCACCCCCGACACGAACTGTGTTGAAGTCGGCCGCTCACCCAACGGCACGATCGGTGTCCGCGACACCAAGGAGCGCGATAGCGGACCCATCCTGGAATTCGCTCCCCAGGAGTGGCGGCGTTTCTCCAGGCCGTTCGCATGGGTGGGCTGGAGTTCATCCGGCCAGGAAGCCCGTCAACACTGGGTTGAGGTCGGTGGGGATGGAGTGGTGGGAGGCGCCGCGCAGGGTGGTGATGTCGGCATTGGGGAGGAGGCGGCGATGGCAACGCGTTGCGCGTTGTGAGCCTTGCGTCGGACGGTGGTGGTGCTGTCCAGGAACGCCTCTGCCAGGGCGATCCAGGCCCTGTAGGAGTGGCCGCACAGGTGGGCGCCGTCAAGGCTGAGCTCGTCGAAGAGCACGTCCAGCCATGCCAACAGGTCGACGGCGTAGAGCCTGTGGTCGCGGGCCAGGTTTCTGACGTTGGCGAACCATGACACCGAGGTCGTCCCGCCGCAGGGCAGGAGCACGAGGGGGACGCCGTCCTCCGGACCGCAGATGTGGACCCGGGTGGTGCCGTAGCGGGACGTCAGGTCAACGCCGCGCACCGGTTCGGGCCATCGCCGCAGGGCGGCGTCGTGGGCCGCGGAGAAGAGCCCCTCGTCCACCGCATCCATCCTTTCGATCAACGATCTCCAACCGGTTCAGCTGCTGCGGGCCGTCACCATGGGCTCGACCTGTTCGCCGCCGAGTTCGCCGGGCGCAACGGGCTTCATGTTGACTTCACCGGGCTGTGCGAACTCGCCCTGCGAGTCGCCCATGCGTAATGTGTGCGTGTTGGTCGATACCGGTTGCCCAAGTGCCCTCGGAGGCTGCGCGTGTCCGACTCTCCTGTCGCCCTGATCACCGGAGGCGGAAGTGGTATCGGGGCGGCCACCGCTCGGCGGTTGCTGGCGGAGGGGTACCGAGTCACCGTCACCGGGCGTGGCGCGGATCGTCTGCGCCGCTTCGCCGAGGAATTGGGCCGGCCAGCAGGCCTGCGCACGGTCATCGGCGATGCGAGCGACTATCAAGACGTCCAGACGGCCGTCGAATCCACGGTCCGGGAGTTCGGGCAGTTGAACGCTGTCGTGGCCAACGCCGGCTTTGCCTCCTTCGATGATGTCACCGAAGGGGATCCCGATGTATGGCGAGACATGGTGCTGACCAACGTGCTCGGCCCCGCCCTGTTGATCAGGGCCGCCCTGCCCGCTCTGAAGCAGACTCGCGGGCGGATCGTCCTCATTGGAAGCGTCGCGGGCGTGGTCTACAGCCCTGGCAACATCTACGGAGCGACCAAATGGGCGGTGACCGGGCTCGCCGAGAACACCAGGCGCATGGTGACCAACGACGGCGTAGGCGTGACACTGGTCAATCCGGGAGCCACGGAGACCAATTTCTTCGACGCCGACGGCGGGCCGCCGGACCGTGCCATGATCACCGCCGACCAACTCGCCGACGCCATCGTGTGGGCGATCAATCAGCCGACGGGTGTGGACGTCAACACCCTCACGATCCGCCCCGTCCCTTCACCGCTGTGAGGCCGACCGGCCCATCACGGATGCTCAGGACGGTTCACTGGCATGACCCCACGCGGGCACCCGTGGCACTGAGGAAAGTATCTGCTTGATCCGCACCGACCTCTCCAAAACGTCGGGCTCCAACCGATAGCGGCGACTAGCCGATCGGGCGGGCGCGACCGCCACCCCCGGATGGCTGCGTTCGCAGTTGGGCGTGAACGCCTCGACCACGGCCCTGGTCGATCGGCTGACGCGGCGCGGGCTCGTCCGCCGTGAACCGGACACCCGCGACCGGCGGCGGGTGCTGCTGACCGTGCAGGACGAGGCCATCGCCCTGGGCTGGTCGTTCTTCGGGCCGATGATCGGCGAGATGGTCACCGCGACGCGCGCCTTCGACGAGGCGGAGCTGGCCACCGCGCGGCGCTGCTGGCCATGCGCGACATCGCCGCAGGACGGCGGACCGCGAGCTCCTGCTAGCCCGGGGACGGCACGTCGGGGCACTGGTTCTCAACCCATGGGCGCCAGGCGCCCTGATCCTCCCGGCCGCTCAGACGATCCACCTCAATGGCGGCCTGAATCAGTTGCTCGGTCGTGAGGGGAATGGCGGCCACGTACACCCTGCCGACATGACGGCAGAGCACGGAGCAGGGCTTGAAGGGGCCCAGCGGTTCGCCTGCCACGGGCGCCAGGTCCTCGAGTTCCCATCCCAGTGGCCCCGCCATCGCATGGAGTTGCCGCAGGTTGTGCCACCGGCCGCTCAGCATGCCGTTGATCGTGCTGCGGGCCAGCCCGGTGAACGGCAACTCCCCGGCTCCGAAGCCGCGGTTGCGCAGGAGCCCGTCGAGTATGCGCGGCAAACCGTCCATGTCGGAGGCGGCTTCCATCTCGTCCGGCGTCTCGGCGGCCGACGCCAGGCCCGTCACGAAGTCTTCGAGGGAAGCCAGCCGGGCGTGGTCGCAGTAGGTCACCCGGTAGGCGAACTCGCGCATGACCTCGCGATCGCGGTCCGGTGGCAGCAGGTGCGCGGGGACGGGACGTCCCGCGATCACGAACAGGTCGGAGACGGGCAGGTCCAGTTCGGCCGCCAGTTCATGCAGCCGCGCAGGTTCGTAGCGTCGGCCCGTGGCCACAAGGGCTCGCAGCAGTTCGGCCCGCGTCATGCCCTGACATTACGCGGACATTCGGACGTGGACGGATGGCGCGGCCAAACCGACGGGGTTTCGCGGCCGTCTCAGTTCCGAGTCGCCCCAGGGAGAGGGAGTGGGACATCGGGGCTGGGGAACACAGCCTTTTCCGCTCCGATGGTGCGCCCTGGGACCGGCCGCGCACTGGTCGTCAGCTCTGTCCGGCCGGCGGCCCGTGGATGATGCGGTGGATGGTGGAGCGGCCGACGCTGTACTCGGTGGCCAGGTCGGCCAGCGACACCTCGCCTTCGGCGTAGCGGCGGCGGATGGAACGCCGCGCGGGCTCGGGCAGTTTGGGCTGCTTGCCTTTGAGCTTGCCGTTCTTCTTGGCCAGCGCCATGCCTCGCGGGTGCGCAGGTGGCCTAGGTTCGCCTCGAACTCGGCGACCATCGCCAGGGTCTGCAGGAAAGCCGGCCGAACGGGTCGTTCCAGTCGTGGACCGACCCGCCCAGGCCGAACAGCACCTCCCGGTCGGACAGGTCGGTGAGGATCTGGTTGGCCTCGGCCATGTTGCGGGCGAACCGGTCGAACTTGGTCACGGTGAACACGCTGTCGGGCCACACCGCGGCCAGGGCCTGGTCCAAGCCGCCGCGGTTGCGGCGGGTGGTCCCGGAGAAGCCCCGGTCGATGTAGATCCGATCGACCGGGTCGCCGAGCGCGAGAAGCTGCTCGGTCTGGACGACGACGTCCTGCTCGTCGGTGGAGCAGCGGGCGTACCCGAACCGGGCGGTGCCGGGAGGGAACCCCAGGGCTTGGAGCTGCCGCGGCGTGGCGCGGTGGACGAAGTCGACCCATGCTTCTTCGAATGCCTGCGCAGCCCACCCGGTCCGCTGTCCCCACCGAAGGCTGGATGGCCGAAATCCCAGGTGCATGCTGTAACGAACACCGCGCGGCGCGGTCAGTCGGGTGCCTCGGTGGAAGGTCCCCGTCTCGAAGGCGATGACCGTTCCGGCTGGTCCGGCGCCGGATACCTCGGCTACCACCACGTCACCACCACCCGCGTCGACGCCGACGCAGGCGGAAGATGGAACCGCTACGCCCCCAACGACCCACTCCAAGTGACCACCGCGGAGACCGTCGCTTCGAACACAGATCACCTGATCAACGACTCCTGCCAGAAGAAGAACGATGAGCCGTAGCAGTGTTCAGCGTGCCGCGGTGGTCACCCGCTCGCGCAGCGCGGCAAGCTTCTCGGCGGCACCGGTGTCCGGGGCGGCCCAGTTGAGCACGATGTGGAGGTCGGCACGTTCGATGGTCATGATGTCGCAGTCCAGGACGATCTCACCGAGCTCGGCGTGGACGACTGTCTTGTGCGAGCGACCGATCGGCAGGGTCTCGTAGCGGGTCCACAGGTCGGCGAAGCGCGGGTTGGCCTCGCGGAGTCCGTCGATCAGTTCGGTGACGGCGCGGTCGTCCGGGTATCGGTCAGCGGCCCGTCGAAGGTCGGACACCATCATGCGTTCGAATGCGTCGGCGTGTGCGGCGTCGCGCTCGATCCGGGATGCGCCGGCTGCATGCGGAGCGGCGAAATGCCCCCAGATCAGGTTGCCCGACCGGGCATCGGCCGCGGCCGGATCGCCGAACAGCTCGCCCCAGAGCGGGTTGCTCTGCACGGCATCCCAGGCAGCGGTGAAGACGGCCAGCGGAGTGTCGCTCATCCGGTCGATCATCCGCTGCACACCGGGCGGCACCTCGCGCGGCACCGAACCGGACGGGGGGACCACCGAACCGGCCAGCCGGTAGAGGAGCTCGCGATCCACGGCGTTCAGGCGCAGTGTCTGCGCGAAGGCGGCAAGGACCTGGGGCGACGGATTTTTCGCGCGGCCCTGTTCGAGCTGTACGAGGTAGTCGACGGAGATGCCGGCCAGCACGGCCAGTTCCTCACGTCGCAGACCCGGAACTCGCCGGTTGCCCGCGGTCGGCAGACCAACGTCGGCCGGGCGGATGCGCTCCCTCCATGCGCGCAGGGCTGGACCGAGTTCGGTATGGGTGCTCATGGGATCAGTATGCGTCCGCGCGTCAAGAGCTGGGTGGTACCGGGAATACCAGGGACGACAACGCCTGGTGCACCCCTGTGGACAGGCCGAATATCGACTCGTAAGCCAAGCGCGTCAGACGCAGAGCCCTCTGCGGCGCGCTGACGCCCCCTTTGAAGAAAGAGATATCGGTGATGACACGCACCATCGGAATCGTCGGCTCCGGCCTGGTCGGCGGCTCCGTCGCTCGTCTGGCCGTCGACGCGGGCCACAGGGTCGTGCTCAGCAACTCGCGAGGTCCGGAGTCCCTTGCGGAACTCGTTCAGGAGCTCGGTCCGCTCGCGCGCGCCGGAACCGTCGATGAGGCGATCGCGGCCGGGGACATCATCGCCCTTCCTGTCCCGCTCGCGAGTTTCGAAGCGCTGCCGGCCGACAAGCTTGCCGGGAAGATCGTCATCGACCAGACGAACTACTACCCCGAGTTCTGGCGCAACGCCGAGCTCGACAACGGGGCACTCACCTCGAGTGAGCTCGTACAGCGGCACCTCAAGGACTCCCTGGTCGTCAAGGGGCTGCACAACCTGGACTGGAACCACATGTACTCCAACGCCCGCCCCGAGGGTGACCCGGAACGGACGACCATGCCGATCGCCGGGAACGATGCCGCTGCCAAGAAGACCGTGACGCAGTTCCTGGAAGCGGTCGGCTACGACGTGGTCGACGCCGGCCCGCTCGCAGAGAGCTGGCGCATCGAGCCCAACACCCCGATCTACTTCTGGCCGTACGCCCCCACCATCCCGGACGGACTCACCGCGGACGAGGAGAAGAGCTTCTACCTCGAACACCCGGTCCCGCCCGTCTCACCGGAGGCCGCCCGAAAGATGATCGACAGCGCGGAGCGCCCCTCGCCCATCGGGGGCACGCTGGCAGCCATGCCTCCGGCCCACGTCGCCATCTTCATGGACCTGGCGAGCGCAAATACCGTGCAGAAGTAGCACCCTTGCGCACCGGGTGCCGCCACACGCCCCTGAGACCGACCCATGGGCTGGATCCCAGGTCGTCACTGTCGCCGTGTCGCCCGCTCCAGTCCAAGACTGGGCAGACTGGCGGGGCACAGGCCAGAAGGGCCTGTGCGCCGCCATTTCGCGGACGTCCGGGCTGCTGCTCGAACTGCGCCGCCGGGCGGGTTCCGAGACGGTGCGCAACCCCCTGTCCGCTGGGGTCTCCGCCTTCGGCACGCATCTGATCAGCGGACGCCCTCACGCGGCCATCCTTTCTGACGTTTTGGACCTGCAGTACTCAGGTGAGAGACGCGATGGCCTGTAATCGGGATCGCAGCCGTCCAGGGGCTCGCTGTTCGCTCCCCGGACGGCTGCGGATCGCTGGACTGGCGTCAGTTGCTTCGGCGCTCGTTCTCGCGGTCGCCGAGCCACTTGATGACTTCGCGGTTGAACACTGCGGGGGCGTTGCGGGCGATGAAGTGGCCGGCTCCGCCGATCCGCTTGAGAGTGAAGGGGCCCTTGATGAACTCGCGGCCGGTGATCAGCTGCTCCGGGCCGATGTAGGGGTCGTTCATGGTGTAGAGCTGCAGGACCGGAGCGGTCACGTCAGGCAGGGGCTCTGCCTTGGGGGCCGTGTCGGGGTTGACGGTCGAGCGGTACCAGTTGAGCCAGCTTGCCTTGAGGCCGTTGGGGCGCTCCCAGTCGGCAAGGATGTGCTCCATGTCGGGATGCCAGTCGAAGAACTCCCGGGCAAGGGCCCAGTCGTCGGCTCGCAGGACCTCTTCGGCGGCCTCGAACTGGAAGTAGGACATGTACCACGACCGTTTGCGCTGATCGAGTGCGGGATCGATGAAGAAGCCGTTGAGGTGGCTGACGTTCTCCGAGATGAGGCCGAGGACCCGCTCGGGATTCAGAGCCGCGATCATCCACGCTGGGAGGCTTCCGCGGTCGCCACCCTCGACATAGAACTTGTCCAGGCCCAGGGCGTCCACGACGGCCACGGCACGCTCATAGTCGTGGTAGCCCGAGTAGAGTTCCACCTCCTCGGGGCGGTCGGACCCGCCGGCGCCCAGGTGCTCCGGGACGACCACGCGGTATCCGGCCTCGACGATCGCCGGGACGTTGAACCGGAACTCAAGCGAGTTGTGCGGGGCGCCGTGGAACATGACCAGGGTCGGCGCATCGGCCGGTCCCTCGTCGTACACCCGCAGCTGGTGGCCGAGGGCATCGATCATCTTGTAGTTCTTGCTGGGCAGCCCGTCTGTGGTGCTGGTGCCCGTTGCGGGCACCGTGTGTGCGTTGCTCATGGGCCTAACCGTAGGAGCACGGGCGCGTATGATGAATAACGTGAAGTCCAAGAAAGATTACGCATCGTCCAGGCGGGATAGGGCTGTCGGATCGGGTGACCCGATCGTCGACGTTCTGCGACTACTGCGCACGAAGGCGGTTGTCCCAGCACGCGTGCACGCCGCCTCGCCGTGGGCCGTGCGCTTCGATCCCTACTCGCACGTGAAGCTGGGCGTCGTCCTTGAGGGTGAATGCTGGATGGCCCTCGACGGGTGCGAGCCGGTACTTCTGCACAAGGGCGACTTCTTCCTGCTGAACGACCCACCGTCCTACACGCTGACCAGCACACTCGACGTGGGACCGGGCCAGGCCACTGCTTTCTGGGAGAGCGAGAACGACGGCGAGGTGCGCATCGGAGCCGAGTCCGACGAGGACACCTACGTGTGCTGCATCGACTTCGTGTTCGAGGAAGCCAACGCCTCGGTGCTGTTCGACGTGCTTCCGCCCATCGTCCTCGTCCGGGTCGGCGACCCGCGTGGAGCACTCCTGGCGAACCTTTCCGCTCTCACGGTCGCGGAGATGGAGTCCGCCGGTGTCGGACGATCCCTCGTGCTGGAGCACCTCGCGCAGCTCATCCTCGTCCACATGCTGCGAGTCCATGCCGATGAGACCGAGCGGCCCGTCGGCTGGCTCGGCGCACTGGTCGAGGACGGCATCGGGGCGGCACTGCGCGCGATGCACGCTGACGTGAGCCGGCGCTGGACGCTCGACGAGCTCGCCGCGATCAGCCACATGTCACGCTCCGCGTTCGCCGCCGCGTTCAAAGCCAAGGTCGGCACGGCCCCCCTGACCTACCTGATCGAATGGCGAATGAGCCTGGCCCGCGACGCCCTGCGCAATGACACCCGCTCTATCTCCGAGCTCGCAGCGGCTACGGGCTACGAGTCCGAGAGCGCCTTCAGCACGGCATTCCGGCGCGTAGTCGGGGCTTCGCCCCGATACTTCCGCGACGAGGCACGCCACCAGGTAGGGGCGGGATAGCCAGTGTGCCGACCCCCGACGCCGGCTCCACAGACCCGCCCCCGTACGCCAACAGTCGACACAGACCCGGAATCTGCCTGCACCACCGGTTGACGGGTAGCCGTCGACGCGGGCGGAACCTGGAACCGCCACGCCCCAACGACCACTCCAAATGACCACCTCTGGAGACCGTCGCTTCGAATACAGATCACTTGATCACTCCACCTCGGCCCCGGTCGGCGTGAACGCCTCCGCCAACTCCTGCGCCGCCAACACCCGCGCAAACCGTGGATACACGGTCCGATCGATCGAGGTCACCCGCAACCCCCAGGACCGCCGCCAACCCGACGCCGATCACCCTGACGATCAACCGTCAGGCCGTGATCCCTTTCTGGCGTATTCCGGCCGCCCTCCCGGTGAACCCGCACCCGGGGATGACTCCGCCGCCGACGACGCGTGCCGTGGTCGCTGCTGCTCGATGTCCTGGGCCGGAGAGCGGAAGGACCCGCCGGGGGCGGGTCCTTGGGAGGGGCGGGGTTCGGGTCAGGGGCGGGTGTCGCGGAAGCGGCCGAGGATTTCGGTGGCGCTGATGGCGAGGACTACCAGGATGGTGCCGGTGTAGAAGGCTTCGGGGACCGTCCAGCCCTTGCCGTCGTTGACGGTGGCGAGGAAGTCGGGGTTGAAGAGCGCCTGCCGGTGCAGGACCCAGATGAGGGAGAAGGCGAAGAGGGCTTCGGCGGCGGCGTAGGCGGCGGCGAGGGGAACGGTCCAGCGGTGTGCGGCGACCCGGACCAGTTCGAAGAGGACGGTGCCGGCGAGGCCGACGAGGATCGGCCAGATCCAGCCCGACCACAGGGCCGGGTCGAGGATCGGCATGCGGTCGCCGCCGGTGCGGTAGGGCTCGGCGACGTGCTGCCAGACGATCAGGGCGAGCAGCAGCGTGCTCACCGCGGCGGAGGCCAGAACGCCGCGGCCCGCGGCCTTCTCCGTCTGTGGGGCGTCGGGCAGGTCGTCGGGCGTCCAGCCCTCGGTGCCGCGGAAGAGGCGGCCGAGGGAGCGCGAGCGCTCCACCACGGCGAAGACCGCGGTGAGCCAGGCGATCATCTGGGCGCCGACGGCGAGCAGCGCGCCGACGCCGCCGCCGATCGCCGAGGCGACGCCGCCGCCGTCGAAGACCTCGACCGCCATGGACACCGCGACGACCACCGGCAGCACGCCGGCCAGCAGGACCTTCAGCGTCCGGGCGTACGCCGGGTAGAGGCCGGGGCCGATCAGCCCGAGCGGCCGGTCCGCGTAACGGGCGGCGAGGTGGATCGGGTCGCCCATCTCGGTGAGCACCTCCCGCGCGGTCGCGCCGCGCGCCTCGACGGTGTCGGCGATGACGGCGCGCAGTTCCTCGGCGATGTCGTCGCGCTGGTCGGAGGGGATCCGGCGGACGACCTCGTGGACGTACCGCTCGGTCAGGGTGTTCGCGTTCATGGCTTCTCTTCCGTCAGTCGTGAGATCGAGGCGACGAGGTCGCGCCATTCGCCGACCAGGCCCGCCCGCACCCGGGAGCCCTCGGCGCTGACCCGGTAGAACTTCCGCGGCCGGGACTCGTCGGTGTTCCACTCGCTGGCGAGCAGCCCCTGCTTCTCCAGCCTGCGCAGCAGCGGATACAGGGTGTTCCCGTCGACGGAGACACCCGCGTCGTTGAGCGTCTCCAGCAGCGCGTAGCCGTACTGCGGCTCCTCGAGCAGCGCCAGGCAGGCCAGCACGACGGTGCCGCGGCGCAATTCCTGGGCTTGCGCCCGGATCAGTTCCTCGGGGGACATGTCCGGCACGATACTGTGCGACACACACTAATGTCCAACACCCAACGACTCGGGTCCTCCACCATGCGCACAGTGAGTTCCCGGCGAGCGCCACCGACTCGGCCGTCCAGGCCGCACCGTAGGGATCAGCCAGAACCAGGGGACGGAACCGGGCATTTCCCTCGCGCTCACATCAGATGCGAATGGTTCGCGGGCGACGCCGGGATGGGGCAGCCCGTCGCGTTTCGACGACTGGACGTGGTTCGGCGGGCGCGGGCGGGACGGCAAGCATGAGAGGCCGGCGCCTTTAGTCTCCTTGAACATACCGATCAACTGGACAAGGAACCGGAGGCGCCGGCGTCCCGTCCGAATCGGCATGGAGAAGAGAGCCGAGAGTGCTGGAAAGAGCTTCGAGGAAGCTCGCCGGCGAAAGTCGGAGACGTCAAGGGCCCAATACCTCGGCTTGCTGGCCTTCACGTATTGCCTGGTCATCGCCGCCGGATGGTGGACGGCTTGGAACGTCGTCACCGCGTACGAGAACCTGACGTTCTCCCAGGGCAAGTACGGCACGCGTGGCACTGTCACCACGCACTACTATGCAGGAGCAGGTAGAAGCAGTCCCGCATATTGCGCGGGAACCTTTCGTTCGATGGACGGCACCGTTCAACGTGAAGTCCATGTGGATTTCGACGCGCCATGTCCCCCAGGAGGTCAACAGCCGGCGTATCTGCGCGCCCGGCGAGGGTATGTGATTCCCATTCCCTGGTCCGTGCGGCAGGAGGATCATGCCGTGGTCCCGGGGACCTATAAGGCGACCGGTTTCGTCGGCTGCGCGTTTCCACTCGCGGTGACGGTCGGCTGCGGAGCCTTGGTCTGGGGGCTCAGGCGTGAGTACAAGCGCAACCTGCCGTCGCCGCGCGAGCGGAAAGGGACGGCAGGTCGGCGCGGGCGCTCGGGAGCGGGTCCGACCGGCACCGGCTCAGCCTGATCGTCCCGGTGTAGACCTCGGGCGGTCATCACCCAGGTGACGGTGTTCTGTCTGGATCGTCGGCAGGATCGGGAATGTCCTCGTCGATCCCCCTCTGGTCGTCGGACGGCGCCCGCCGTCTCAGGTGGGCTTGGTGCCGCTGCCCTCGTAGGAGCCGAGGTCGTCGACCAGGTCCTGCAGTTCGGGGTGGTCCTTGAACCGGTCGCCGTGCACTTGGGCGATCTTGTCGCCGATCCCGGGGTCCTCGTCGTCGGTGAGGTCCATGGAGATCATGTTGGCGACCAGCGGCAGGCCGATCGCGTCGATCTCGCGGTGCAGCGGGTCGTACATGTAGGTGCGGTAGGCGTCGACGTCCTTGAGCGCGTACATGGCGCCGTACTGGAACTCGCCGCCGAAGTCGCGGCCGACCATGAAGAACTCGACGGCGTCGAGCTCGTCGCCCAGCCTGCGCATCAGGTCGAGCGCGTGCCGGACCTTGTCCTCGGGGGCGTCGGGCTTCATGGCGATCCGGACCTGGTGGTAGATCACGTCGGTTCTCCTGACCTTGTTGCACCGGGTTGTCGTGTTAGCGACGGTAACCACCCCTGAGGCTTAACGCAACACATTGGCGCTTTAAGAGCCCGCTTAACGCGTCGGTGAGTTGCGTCTAGGGCGGCCGGCTTCTAGCCTTGCCCCGATGCCCGAGGACCCGCTCGACCATCTGGACACCGCGACGGCTCGGCCGGGCGGCCGGACCGCGCGCGTGCGCCAGGCGGTCTTCGACGCCACCGTCGCCGAGCTCAGCGAGGTCGGCTACGCGGCGCTGCGGGTGGAGGCGGTGGCCGAGCGTGCGGGCGTCAACAAGTCGACCGTCTACCGGCGCTGGCGGAACAAGGCGACCCTGGTGTCGGCCGCCATCGTCGAGCGCCGCGGTGAGCTGGTGCCGCCGCCCGACACCGGCACCCTGCGCGGCGACCTGATCGCGCTGCTCCAGGAGATCCGGCTCGGCCTCAAGGCCCCGTGGGTCACCGCGCTGCTGCGCGAGGCCGCGCCCCGCAGCGCCAAGAGCGCCGAGCTTTACGAGTTGCTCGACAGGTTCTGGCCGGAGCGTTTCCAGGTCGCGGGCGCGATCTTCGAGCGGGCCGTCGAACGGGGCGAGCTGCCCGCCGGCACCGACCCCGACTTCCTTCTGCAGATGATCTCCGGTCCGCTCTACTTCCGGCTGCTCATGCTCGGCCGTCCCCTCGACGACGCCTTCCTGGAAAGGACGGCCGACCTCGTCCTCGACGGCGCGCGCGGCGGCGACGGAGGAGGAGGAGCGGGCGCCTGAAACGCCCGAATCGAAGGAGGAGCGTGGAGTCGTTGGAACCCGGCGATCCGCGTCGGGTGGGCGGCCACCGCCTGCTCGGCCGGTTGGGGGCCGGCGGGATGGGACGGGTCTACCTGGGCCGTTCGCGTGGCGGGCGGCTGGTGGCCGTCAAGCTCGTGCACGCCGAGCTGGTCCTGGATCCGATGTTCCGGCGGCGGTTCCGGCGCGAGGTGGAAGCGGCGCGCCGGGTCGGCGGGGAGTGGACGGCGCCCGTCCTGGACGCCGACACCGAATCGGACACGCCCTGGGTCGCCACCGGCTACGTGCCCGGGCCCACGCTCGATCAGACCGTCGAACGCCATGGCCCGCTGCCCACCGCGTCCGTCCTGGCCCTGGCGTCCGGTCTCGCCCATGCGCTCCGGGCCGTGCACGCCTGCGGACTGGTCCACCGCGACCTCAAGCCGTCCAACGTGCTGGTGACGGTCGACGGACCGCGCGTGATCGACTTCGGGATCGCGCGTTCGGTGGACGCCAGCGTGGTCACTCGCACCGGTGCCCTGGTCGGCACGCCCGCCTTCATGTCGCCCGAGCAGGTGCGCGGCGAGGAGCCCGGCCCCGCCGGCGACGTCTTCAGCCTCGGCTCGGTACTGGCCTACGCCGCGACCGGGCGGCGGCCGTTCGGCGAGGGACTGAGCGGCCTGCCCGCCCTGCTCCTCCAGGTCGCGCAGGGACGACCGCAGCTGGGCGGCCTGTCCGGGCCGGTCCGCGAGCTCGTGGAAGCCTGCCTGGCCAAGGAGCCGGGCGAGCGCCCCACGCTCGCCGCGATCCTGGACTCGCTGCCGCCGGTGCCGGCGTCCTGGCTGCCCGCCGAGATCGTCACGGAGCTGGGCCGCCATGCGGCCGGCCTGCTCGCACTTGAGGACGTCGAAACCGCCGCCAAGCGGCCGACCAGGCTGTACCTGGCGGCCGGGGCCACCGCCGCCGCGGTCACGGTCGCCGCGGCCGCCATGGGCGTCGCCCTCACGGGGGACGGCACCGGTGCCGAGGGGGACGTGCCGCCGGCCATGCTCGGAACCTGGGAGGGATGGGTCAGCAAGGCCGGCACTCAGACCTGGTGGCTCCGCCGCGTCACCCTTTCCCAGGGCAGGCTCGGCGCGGACGTCGCCCGGATCCGCGTGGTCGACGACACGGGGTTCTGCGAGTACACCGCCGCGCTGTCGTCCAGCGCCCCATCGGTCAAGCTCCGCGCCCGCGTCACGCGTGGCGTCCCGCCGGGCCGGTGCGGGAACGAGTCCCAGCAGACGATGACCATGAACGGCGACAAGGTCCACTGGGCCGCGCACGACGTGTCGGGCACCCTCACCCGCGCCCGCAACGACGCGGTACCGGCCGTTGTGCGCGGGCGCTGGACCGGAACGTCCGAAGGGCTGACCGCCGTCGCCTCCGCAGGAGTACGCAGGCGCTTCGACATCGGCGACGGCGCCGTGGGCACGGAGACCGTCCGGATCAGCGTGGCCAACGGCAGCGGCCTCATCTGCGATTCCATGGCCACGCTCGTCTCCGCCGAACGCGACATCCTCGTCTTCCCCAGCCGCATGCTGACCCAGAAGGCCGGCTGCGTGCTCGGCGGGTTGCAGAAGTTCACCCCGCAGGGCGCGTCGGGACTCCGGTGGGAATACACCGAGACCGGCGAGGCCGCCGCCCTCCAACGCTCCTGATCGGCTGCGTTTTCGGTGAACGAAGTGCCCGGGGCGCGGAGTACTCACTAGTGAGCGATGCGCGTGAGGAGCCCGATGAGTTATCCGCCGCCCGTCCCCAGAGACACCGTCCGGTACGACCTCCGTGACGACTCCCGGTACGGCCTGGGCCGCAACGAGCCTCCGGCCATGATGTGGCCGCCGGACGATCCGTTCAGCCGGTCCGCGCCGTGGTTCGACGAACCACGGCGCAGCGGCCGCGGCCGGGCGGTCGCCGCCGCGGTCGTCGCGGCGTTCCTGGTCGGGGGCCTCGCGGGGGGCGTGGCCGGGGCGGCCGCCGGGCGGGTGAGCGCGGGCGGCCCGGCGGCCACGGCGGTGCCTGCGGCCGGGCCGACGAGCCCCGCGGGTGATCTGAGCGGCGTGGCCGCGCGGGTGCAGGCGAGCGTGACGTCGATCGAGGTGCGGTCCGGGAACGCGCGCGGCACCGGGTCCGGGTTCGTGATCGACCGGCAAGGACGCGTGCTGACCAACGCGCACGTCGTCGGGGACGCGGGCCGGGTCACCGTCGTGCTGGCCGACCAGCGTCGGCTGGCGGCGCGCGTGGTGGGCTTCGACCGCGCCAACGACCTGGCGGTGCTGGCGATCCCCGCCGCGCAGAGCCCGGCCCCGCTGCGGTTCGGACGGTCCGCGCGGGTGCGTGTCGGCGAGCCGGTGCTCGCGCTCGGCTCGCCGCTGGGCCTGCAGGGGACGATCACCAGCGGCATCGTCAGCGCGCTGAACCGCGAGGTGCGCCTGGGCGAGGGCGGGATCGGGGGCACCGCCCTGCAGACCGACGCGTCGATCAATCCGGGGAACTCCGGCGGCCCGCTGGTCAACGCGCGCGGCGAGGTGATCGGGGTGAACACGGCGATCGCGACGCTGATGCGGGGCGGGGGCGGCTCGATCGGCATCGGGTTCGCCATCCCGGCGGACCGGGCGAGGGCGGGCGCCCAGCGGCTGGCCGGCTGACCGGTCAGCGCAGGACGGTGCCGCCGTCGACGTTGACGACCTGGCCGTTGATCCAGGAGCCCTCGTCCGACAGCAGGAACGCGACCAGGCTCGCGACGTCGCCGGCCTCGCCGTGGCGGGGGCTGCGGGTGCGGGCGAGCATCGACTTCAGCATCTCCGGCGGGGCGCCCTCGCGGATCTCGGGGGTGAGGATCAGGCCGGGGGTGATGGCGTTGGCGCGGATGCCGTCCCGGCCCCAGCGGGAGGCGACGTGGCGGGCGAGGGCGTTGATGCCCGCCTTGGTCGCGGCGTAGGCGGGACGCTTGGGCTCCCCGGCGAAGGACGCGATGGACGAGGTGTAGACGATCGCGCCGCCGCCCGCGTCCAGCAGGCGCGGTACGGCGTGGCGGGTGACGAGCATGTGGCCGCGCAGGTTGACGGCGACGGTGCGGTCCCAGATCTCCAGGTCGATGTCGACGACGTCGGTGTCCTTGGAGACGGCGTCCATGGCCCCGGCGTTGATGTGGACGGCGTCCAGGCGCCCGTGGGTGTCCACGGCGAAGGCGATGAGGTCCTGGACGGAGGCGTCGTCGGAGATGTCGAAGCGCGCCGCGGCCGCCCGGCCGCCTTCCTCGGTGATGGCTCCGGCGGTCTGCTCGGCGCCCGCGAGGTTCACGTCCCCCACCACGACCTGGGCGCCTTCCTCGGCCAGCCGCCGGGCCGATGCCGCGCCGAGCCCGGTGGCCGCACCGGCGACCACCACGACCTTGTCCTGCAGACGCCGTGCCATCTCCGCCTCTTCCTGCCCGAAATCAGGTTCTGGGAGGTGAGAATATCATTCTCGTCGGGCGTTCCAGATCTCGGTCTCCTCCTCCCGCCAGCGCGTCCACAGCGCCTCGACGCCCTGCCCGGGGTCCTCCAGGACCTCGATCTCCGGTGCCGTCAGCGGGACCACCGCGAAGATCTGGAGCGTGCCCTCCCCGCCGTCCGGCCAGACGGCGCCGTCGAACACCGAGAACGTCGTGGTGCCGTGCGGGAAGGTGTCGAACAGCAGCCCGTGGATGCCGGTCCCGTCGATCATCGGCTCCCCCGACTGGATCCATTCACCGAAGCCCACGGACGCCTCGTCGTTCTTCAGGAACCACCGCGCGGCGAGCCGCACCAGGTAGTGGGCCTCCCGTTCCTGGTCCGACTGGAGGGAGCAGGCGAACTCCGCGGGCTCCTTGGCGCCCGGCTGGAAGGGCAGGCCCAGCGTTATCGCCGTGATCTGGAGGGGGTTGAGCCTGTGCATCCCGACGCCGATGCCCTCGTCGTCCACCGGCCGGGCGTAGGCGTACCCGGGCCCGAGGCGCGGCGTCACATGCTTGTGGAGTGCGGTGAAGTACGGGTCGTCGAGCGGCGGAGTCATGACCGTCCTTTCGCGGAGGAAGCGGCCGGAGATCATTCCAGCGCCCTCCGTCCCCGGCAACCCGGGCCATGCGTGTCAGTCGTCGGTGTAGGCGCGGTGGTGCCACCAGGGGGTGGGGTTGCCCTCCCAGTCGAGGCGGCGGGACGGGTCGAAGGTGGGGAGGGTGCGGCGGGCGAATTCGGCGTCCAGGTCGGCGAGGAGGCGGGACAGTTCGCGGCGGGCCCAGGGTGGGAGGGTTTCGAGGACGGCCTCCAGGCCGTCCCTGGCGACGGCCACGTCGTCGTCCTGGCAGCCGGGGCAGGACGGCATCAGCGAGGTGACCAGCCTCAGCCGGTTGCCCGGTTGCCGCAGGAAGGAGCGGTAGATGTGCAGGCGGTGGGCCGTTTTGCCGGGGCGGACGTCGGCGTCGGGAGAGAGGCGTTCGGCCAGGTGGACGGCGGCGCTGGCGTCGATCGACAGGCGGTCGACGCGTTCCAGGTCACCGGCCCAGGTGATCGGGCGGGGCCGCCGGGGGGCGCGCAGGGCGCCGGGACGCCTACGCGGCATCGGCCTTTCGGTAGATCATCACCCCGCCATGATGCCACGTTCGCGGGCGGCGAGGTGGTCGCCGATCAGCCAGCCGAAACCGAGGGCCGCCAGGAGGCCGTTGCCGGACATGTAGCCCTCGCTGGACGGTCCGGAGATCCCGCACGCTGAGCCGCCGCCCGCGTACAGGCCCTTGATCCAGCCGCCGGTGCGGTGCTGGACGCGCCCGCGGGGGTCGACGAGGAGGCCGCCCTGGGTGGTGAGGATTCCGCTGGTCACCCTGCCCGCGCGGAGGGGCGGGGTGAAGTCGGCGGGGAGGGTCAGGTCGGGCAGGGAGTAGGCGGCGGCCAGGTGGGCGGGGGTGGGGTGGGTGGTGAACGCGCCCGCGGTCTCGGACTCGCGCATGAGTTCCGAGTGCATCGC
Organism: Actinomadura rugatobispora; assembly: GCF_042656285.1. Lineage (GTDB taxonomy): Bacteria > Actinomycetota > Actinomycetes > Streptosporangiales > Streptosporangiaceae > Spirillospora > Spirillospora rugatobispora. The sequence goes on from NZ_JBHSON010000118.1 coordinate 19,773, forward strand.
GGTCTCGTGCATGGGCTGGTCCCAGATGAGCACGGCGCGGCGGTCGGCGATGATGCGGCCCAGTTTGGAGTAGCCCTGGGCCTTCTCGTCGACGAAGCGGTGGCCTTGGTCGTCGACGAGGACGGCCCCGAGGAAGGGCAGGACGGGGTTGAGGCGCGTGCCGTGTCCCTGGACGACCAGGCCGTGCCCCAGGAAGGAGCCCATGTTCCGTACGGCCGCGCCCAGTTCGAGGCCCCAGCCGATGGCGTCGCCCGTGCTGGTGCTGACTCCGCCGTAGAAGGCGCCTTCGGCCTCCGGGCAGTGCTCGGCCATCATGGCGGGGTTGTTGGCGAACCCGTCGGCGGCGAGGACGACGGCACCCGCGCCGACGCGGCGCTTGACGCCGTTCTCCAGGACCTCGGCTCCGACGACCGCGTCGTTGCGGCTGATCAGGCCGATGCCCGGGGCGTTGTCGACGAAGGCGATGTTGGGCGCGGCCTCGGCGGCGCGGCGGAGCGTCTCCATCAGCCGGGCGCCCCCGGCGCGGCCGGTGTCGGTGTGGAGCCGCGGGACGCTCTGCCCGGCGCGGGCCATGTCGAGTCCCAGTTCGACGGGATGGCCGAGGTCGTCGGCCAGCCATTCGACGTAGCGGGGCGCGACGCGGCACAGCGCGTTCACGATCGGGGCGGACGCGGGGTCGCCGTTGACCGCGAGGATGTCGCGGGCATGCCGTCCCGGGGAGTCGTCGATGCCCGCGGCCCGCTGGTAGCGGGTGCCGCCCGCGGCGAGGCTGCCGCTGGAGTAGCGGGTGTTGCAGCCCTCGCGGGTGCTCTTCTCGTAGACGGCGACCACCAGGCCGGGGTCGCGGGCGGCGCGGAGGGCGGCGACGAGGCCGCACGCCCCGCCGCCGAGGACCGCGACGTCCACTTGGTCGTCGAACGTCATGCGCTCGCTCCGTGGTAGAACGCGCGGGCCGCCTTCACCATGGCCGGGTCGGGTTTGGAGAAATAGAGGCCGGTGCGGGGCGGGTGCAGGCCCGTCCTGCGGTGGAAGGCGGCGCGGGTCTCGGCCAGCGCCAGTCCGGTGCCGAGCGAGTCGATGACCGGTACGTCGTCGACGCGGGAGATGCCCTGGTCGGCCAGGAAGACGTTGAGCGGTCCCTCGCCGGGGACGATGACGTCCGCGCCCTCGGCGATGGCCGTGCGGGCGGCGCGGCGGAACGCCTCGACCAGCGGTCCTGGGTCGGCGTACGCGGCCATGACGTCGGTGAACGCGGTCTCCACCTGGACGATCGGCCCGACCAGCGCGCCGAGCCCGTAGGCGGCCATGTTCCGGCGCAGCTGCGGTTCGAGGGCGGCGATGAAGTTGACGATGCCGATCCGCGAGCCGAGTGTCGCCGCGAACGCCACCGACGCGTTCCCGAACGCCACCACCGGGATGTCCACCAGCGTGCGGATCTCCTCGAAGCCGGTGTCGGGGATCGTCGCGATGAAGAACGCGTCGTAGCCCCGCTCCTCGGCCTCCAGCGCCGCCCGGACGAACTGCTCCCGGTGCAGGTTGGTCAGGTAGAGGTGCCCGATGTGGACGCCCGGGTACGAGCCCGGGTACGTGCCGGGGGCCATCCCGTGCAGCTCGACGGTCGTGCCGGGACGGGCCACGGCGTCCAGGTGGCGGCGCAGCGCGTCCCGGTAGTGCGGCACGTCGTCCAGCACGGTGAAGCTCTGGTGCCAGATCCTCGTCATCGGCTCCCCGCCGCCTCGGTCCCGGCGATGCGCCCGAACACCGCGCCGCGGAGCACGGACGTCGATCCGGTGTAGTTCGTGTAGTAGAGCCCGGTCAGCTCGCCCGCAGCGTACAGCCCGGTGATCGGGACGCCGTCACCGTCCAGGACCTCGGCGCGGTCGCCGGTCTTGAGCCCGCCGAAGGTGAAGACGTTCGACGCGATGATCGGGTAGGCGTGGAAGGGGCCCGTCGCGATCGGCCGCGCCCAGTTCGACTTGGGCGGGACGAGCCCGGCGGTGGCCAGGCCGTCCGGTTCGAGGGGACGGAACTCGCCGTCCCGGCAGGCCGCGTTGTACGCGGCGACCGTCTCGGCGAACGCGTCCGCCGGGATGTCGAGCGCGGCGGCCAGCGCGTCGAGCGTGGGGGCGGTGACGGGCGGCTGGTCGGTGCGGACGGCGGCGGACAGGTTGGGCACCTCGGCGCTGCCCGCGTCGAAGACGGCGAAGCCGATGCCGTCGGTCTGGTCGTGGACGCGGCGGGCGACCCGCTCGTACCAGGCGTCGACCGGGCCGGGCGCCTCGTCGGTGAAGCGGCGGCCCTCCCGGTTGACCAGGATCCCGTACGGGAACGAGAAGATCGCGGCCTCGGCGGCGCCGGAGCGGGGGTCGACGGGTTCGGCGTGGAACAGCGCGAAGTCCCCGGCGGTGGCGGCGCCCGCGGCCAGGCCCATCAGAAGGCCGTCGCCCTTGTTGTAGTGGCCGCCGCGCGCGACGGGGCGGGTGTGGCGGCCGCCGCGCCCGTGGTAGCGGGCCATCAGCTCGGGGTTGCCCTCGTACCCGCCGCAGGCCAGGACGACCCGGCCGCGCAGTTCGGCGCCGCGGGAGGTGACCACCCCGGTGACGGCGCCGTCCTCGATGATCAGGGAGCGGGCCGTGGTCTCGTAGGCGAACCGCACGCCCAGCCGCTCCGCCGCCGCGGTGAGCGCCTCGACGAGGGCGAGCCCGCCGCCGACCGGCATGAGCCGGGTGGTGGAGGTGGTGAGGAACGGCGTCGCGAGCCGCTCGAACCGGACGCCGTGCGAGGCGATCCAGCGCAGCGTGGGCCCGGCGCGTTCGGCCAGCGTCGCGACCGCGCGCGGGTCGGCGACGCTCATCGACCGCAGCGGCGCCGACCAGGTCGCGGGATCGCGCAGCGACTCGACCAGCAGGCCCGGGTCGGGGTGGCCCATGAAGTCGCCGAGGAGCCGCTCCTCGAAGTCGTCGGACACCTCGTCGAGCGACTTCATCCGCAGGAACGCCTCGGTGTGCCGGGTGTTGCCGCCGCTGTCGGAGCGCGGCGCCCGCTCGGCCACCACCACCCGGGCGCCCGCCTCGGCGGCGGCCACGGCGGCGGCGAGCCCGGCGATCCCGGCGCCCGCCACCACGACGTCGTGAGCGGTCATCGGCGGTCCCCGCCCAGGTCGGCGGTGAACGCGGCGGCGGAGCGCACCTCCGCGAACATCGGCAGGATCTTCTCCACGGCGAAGTCGTGCAGCGCCGGGTCGAACGAGGCGCACATGTCCTCGATCACGGTGACGGCCAGCCCGCTGTCCACGGCGTGCCGGGCGGTGGACTCCACGACCAGGTTGGTCGCGACCCCGCCGAGCGCGACGTGCCGCACCCCCGCGCCGAGCAGCATCTCCAGCAGCGGGGTCCCGGTGAACGCGCCGACGCCGCCCTTGTCGACGACGGGTTCGGCGGGCAGCGGCGCCAGCGCGCTGACGATGCGGGCGCCGGGGGCGTCGCGGAGCATGGCGCGCTCGCGCGGGTAGGCGTCGAAGCGGGCCGAGCGGTTGGTGCGCAGCTCGTACGACGGGTCGAACGCCAGCCGCACGTGCACCACGTACAGTCCGGCGTCGCGGGTCGCGGCCAGGGTCTTCTCGGCGGCGGCGAGGACGCCGCGCCGTTCGACCTGGTCGACCAGCGCGGGCATGCGCATGTGCTCGCCGCGCTCGCACAGCGCGACCTGGTAGTCGAGCATCAGCAGGGCGGTACGTCCGCCGGTCATCTCATGCACCTTTCTTCCTGGGGGTATCGGGTCACCACGCCGACCAGCCGCCGTCGACGTAGACGATCTGGCCGGTCATGTAGCGGCCGGCGTCGGAGGCGAGCAGCAGCAGGGGGCCGTCCAGGTCCTCGCCGGGGACGCCGAGCCGGCCGAGCATCGTCCGCTCGGTCATCCAGCGGAGCCGTTCGGGGTCGTCGCCGAGCGGCGCGGTCATCTCGGTCGGGTAGAACACGGCGGGGGCCAGGCAGTTGACGGTGACGCCGTACGGGCCGAACTCGGCCGCCATCGACCGGGTGAGGTTGCCGACCCCGGCCTTGGACGCGTAGTACGCCGACTCGGGCACGGGCCCGACTCGTTCGGCGTACACGGTGGAGAAGTTGACGATCGCGCCGCGCCGCCGCTCCACCATGCGGCGCCCGGCGGCCCGGTTGAGCAGCCAGGTCCCGGTCAGGTTGACGTCCAGGACGCGCCGCCACTCCTCCAGGGAGGTGGCGAACACCTCCCGGCGCAGCATCACCCCGGCCGCGTTGATCAGGACGTCCAGCCTGCCGTCGGGGTCGGCGGCGTGCGCGACCAGCGCCTCCACCTGGTCCTCGCGGGTGGCGTCGAAGCGCAGCGCGCGGGCGCGGGCGCCGGACTCCTGGAGCAGGCCGAGGGTGGCGTCCAGGTCGGCGCCGCGGGCGGGCAGGTCGGCCACGACGACCTCGGCGCCGCGGCGGGCCAGGGCGAGGGCGGCGTGCGCGCCGAGCCCGCCGCGCGCGGCGCCGGTGACCAGCGCCCGGCGGCCGGTCAGGTCGAAGATGTCCCCGGTCATGCGGCGGCTCCCGCGCGCAGCCCGGCGCGGCGGCCGAAGACGGCGGCCTTGCCGATCGAGGTCCCGGTGACGTACCCGGCGCCGTGGAGGCCGCCGACGACCTCCCCGGCGGCGTAGAGACCAGGGATGACCTCGCCGAACACGTCCAGGACCCGCATGTCCGGGTCGATCGTCAGTCCGCAGTAGGTGGCCAGCACGACGGCCGTGGACGGGTGGGCGTAGAACGGCGGGACCGCGATAGGGACGGGCGCGCCGACGCCGCCGGACAGCGTGGCCCGGCCGAACGGGTCGGGCCGGCCGCTCTCGATCGCCGCGTTGTACTCGGCGACCGTGGCCTCCAGCGCGTCCGCGGGGACTCCGATGTCGCGCGCCAGTTCGGCGAGGGTCGGCGCGGTGTGCAGGAGCCCGTTGCCGGTGCGGGCGGCGAAGTCGTAGATGGGCACGGACGGGTCGGAACGTTCCATGACGGCCGCGTCGAAGATCTGGAACGCGATGCCGCCGTCCCGGTCCAGGCAGGCGTCACCGACCTCCTTGTACGGGAGGGACTCGTCCACGAACCGGCGCCCGGACCGGTCGACCGCGATCGCGCCCTTGTAGATCGCCAGGATGCCGGTGCCGCCCTCGGCCCCGTCCGGGTCGGGATGGATGCCGAAGGTGCCCTTGATGTACGGGGTGTCGATCACTCCGGCGCCCGCCTTCCAAGCCATGAGCAGCCCGTCGCCGGTGCTGCCCTCGGCGCCGCCGCGCAGCGCGCGGCCCATCCGCGGGGCGAACCGGTCCAGCAGTTCGGGGTTGCGGGAGAAGCCGCCGGACGCGAGGACGACCGCGTCCGCCCGCAGCTCCTCGCCCCCGGTGGTGCGGACGCCCCGCACGGCGCCGTCCTCGACGATCAGCCGGTGCGCCCCGGTGCCGGGCCGGAACGCCGCGCCCAGCGACCGGGCCCGGTCCAGGAGCGTGCGGACCAGGACGCGGGTGTCGGTCGGGTGCGAGCGCGGGACGCTCTGCCCGGACGCGGCGTGCACCTCGCCGTACACGATCCCGAGCCCGCGCAGCCACCGGTAGGTGGCGAGCTGGTCGGAGCAGTAGACCTCCACCAGGGCCGGATCGTTGCGGTGCCGCCCGGTCTCCAGCAGGTCGCGGCGGAGCGTCGCGGGGTCGTCGGCGATCCCGGCGACGGCCTGCTCATCGGTCCCGGCGAACGCCGACAGGCCGGCGCTCAGCACGGTGCTGCCGCCGATCTCCGGCCGCTTCTCCAGGATCGTGACGCGCGCCCCGCCCTCGGCGGCGGCCACGGCGGCGGCGAGCCCGGCGAGCCCGGCGCCGACGGCGACGACCTCAGCGCTCACCCGCGTACCTCCGCTCGATCTCGGTGTACGCGGCGAGCCCGAACAGCGACTGCCGGTCGGCCCACGGCAGCAGCAGCTCGGCGCGGCTGCGGGTCTCCCCCTTCGCACGCAGGTGCGCGAGCGCGTCGCGGCCGGCGTGCATCATGCTGCGCATCAGGTAGTTGGCGAACAGCGCGACGCCGAACCCCAGCTCCTCCAGCTCCGCCACGCTCAGCTCGGGCGTCTTGCCGCCCTCGACGATGTTGGCGACCAGCGGGACCCCGGCCAGCTCGCGGCCGATCGTCCGCATCTCCTCGACGGTGCGCGGCGCCTCCACGAAGATCACCTCGGCGCCCGCGGCGGCGTAGGCGCGGGCCCGGTCGATCGCGGCGTCCAGGCCGAGCACGCCGCGCGCGTCGGTCCGGGCGATGATCAGCGGGCCGGTGGCGCCGCGGGCCGCCACGGCGGCCTCGATCTTCCCGGTCATCTCAGCGGCGGAGACCAGGTGGTGCTCGTCGAAGTGGCCGCAGCGCTTGTCCAGGACCTGGTCCTCCAGCTGGATCGCCGCCGCCCCGGCCGCGTCCAGCAGCCGCACGGTCCGCATGACCGACAGCGGCCCGCCGTAGCCGGTGTCGGCGTCCACCACCAGCGGCAGGCCGGTGGCCCCGGCGAGCCGCTGGACGTGGTCGGCGACCTCGCGCTGCGAGATCAGTCCCACGTCCGGGACCCCGAACTGGGCGTTGGCCAGCCCGGCGCCGGTCAGGTAGGCCAGCTCGAACCCGGCCTCCTCGACCAGCCGCAGCCCGGCGGCGTCGGTGACGCCGGGCGCGATCACGGTGCGGCCGGACGCGAGCAGCGCGCGCAGGGCGGCGCGGCGTTCCTCCGGGGTCGGGCCCGGCAGCACGGCGTGGCTCACAGGTGCACCGCCGGAGAGTTCTCCGCGCCCAGGGCAAGCGCGCCGGCCGCCTGGCCGAGCGGGTCGGCCAGCAGGAACGCGTGCCCGATCGCGGCGGTCACGTCCTGGAACCGCCGGTGCAGGGGGTGGTCGGTGTAGGCGGTGCGACCGGACGAGGCGCGCATCAGCCGGGTCACGGCGGCCCCCGCGTCCTGGGCTGCGCGGGCCAGGTCGTAGCGGTGCCGGGCACGCAGCGCGCGGTCCGGCCACTCACCCGACTCGGCGACGGCCGTCAGCTCGTCGGCGACGCGCCGCAGCTTGAGCAGCCCGGCGTCCACGACGTAGGCGTTCTCGGCGGCGTGCAACTGGACGAGCGGGTCGTCGCGGAGCATGCCGCCGTAGTTGGAGCGGCGGCCGCGGGTGGCCTCGGTCCAGGCGTCCACGAAGCCCTGCGCGGCGCCGAGCGCGCCCGCCGCGATGATCGCGTTGAAGACGACGGCCCAGGGCAGCCGGTACAGCGGGCCGGAGTTGACCTCGCGGCCGGGCAGCGGCGTCCCCAGCAGGTAGGTGTAGTCGACGTGCGACTGCGCGCGGCGGGCGGGGACGAACGCGCCGTCCACCACGATGTCGTTGCTGCCGGTGGCGGCCAGCCCGGCGGTGTGCCAGGTGTCCTCGATCGTGTACTGGTCGCGGTCCAGGATGACCGAGACGAAGTCGGGGACGGGCGTGCCGTTCCAGGTGCGCCCTCCCGCGATGCCGCCGAGGATCACCCCGTCGGCGTGCAGGCAGCCGGAGGAGAACGACCAGCGGCCGGAGACCCGGTAGCCGCCGTCGACCGGTTCGACGGTGCCGGTGGGCGTATAGGAGGAGGCCACGGCGCGGTCGGGGTCGGTGCCCCAGATCTCCCGCTGGGTCTCCTCGGGGAACAGCGCGATCTGCCAGGGGTGGACGCCGATGACGGCGGTGACCCAGCCGGCGGCCGGGGAGGCCCGGCCGATCTGGACGACGGCGTCGAGGAACTCCGCCAGCGGCAGTTCCGCGCCGCCCCAGCGGGCGGGCTGCAGGGCGCGCAGCACGCCGGTGTCCACGAGCTGTTTCCAGGCGAGGTCGGTGAGCCGGCGCTGCCGCGCGCCCGCCGCGTCCTCCGCGGCGAGGACGGGCCCGGCGGCCCGTACGGCTTCGGCGAGTGACATGGCGATCCTTTCTGGGCACGCGAAGGCCCGTACTTCGAGCAAGAAAAAAGGGGGGTCAGGAGGCGAGCGGCGCGCGGTAGCCGCCGTACCCGCCCCGGTAGAAGATCAGCGGGCCGCCGGCCTCCTTCACCCCCATGTCGACCACGCGGCCGAGGGCGAGGAAGTGGTCGCCCGCCTCCTGCACGCGCTCCAGCCGGCAGTCGATCCAGGAGATCGCGTCGTCCAGCACCGGGGAGCCGGTGGCGCCCGGCTCCCAGCCGAGGGCCGCGAACTTGTCGGCGCCCCGCGTCGCGAACAGCCGGCACACCTCCTGGTGGTCCTCGCCCAGCACGTTGACGCAGAACCGCCCGGCCGCCCGGATCCGCGGCCACGTCGTCGACCCCGCGTCCGGGAAGAAGCCCACGAGGGCGGGCCGCAGCGACACGGAGGTGAACGAGCCGACCGCCATGCCGACCGGCTCCCCCTCGTGCACGGCCGTCACCGCCACGACCCCGGTCGGGTAGTGGCCGAGCACCCGCCGCATGGCCTCCGGATCGATCTCTGACATCGGACGCCCCTCTCAGAACGCGCCGCGCACGAAGCCGTCGACCAGCCGCGCGAACATCTCCGGGTACTCGATCTGGCTCCAGTGCCCGCAGTTCGGCACCACGTGCAGCCGCGCGTTCGGGATGTTCCGCGACAGGTAGAGGCTGACCTCCGGCGGGACGATCCGGTCCTCGCGGGCCGCGATCACCAGCACCTCCTGCTCGATCCTCGCCAGCTCGTCCGGCTGCCAGCCGATCCGGCCCCCGGCCGAGAAGTCGAAGGTGGCCAGGTGCGAGCGGCGCACGTCCTCGCGGGTGGCCCGCGGGATCCGCGCCGCCGCGATCTCCCTGAGCCGGTCGCCGAACGCGGCCGGGTCGTGGACGAACAGCGACAGCAGCTCGGCCATCGCCTCCTCGGTCGGATCGTCATAGAAGTCGATCAGCTTGACCAGTCCGGGCAGCGGCTTGAGATCGGGCATCCCGCCGCTGCCCATGAGGATCACCTTCTCGATCCGCTCCGGCCGCTCCAGCGTCATGGCCAGCGACATCTGCCCGCCGTAGGAGTTGCCGACCGGGATGACCTTCTCCAGGCCCAGCGCGTCCAGCAGCGCCCACGTCGCCGCCACCCGCAGCTCGGTGAACGCGGCCATCCCGCGCGGCGGCGGGTTCGGGTGGTCGGAGTCGCCGAAGCCGAGCGTGTCGGGGGCGACGCAGTAGTAGCGGTCGCCCAGGTCACCGATGAGCCGCTCCCAGTTCGACAGGCCGGTGACGCCCGGCCCCGAACCGTGCAGGAACAGCAGCGGCGTGGCCGACGGGTCGCCGGCCGTGCTGACGCGCAGGGTGCGGTCCCCGGCGCGGACGTCGCTCGTGGTGATCGCGGCGGGCATCAGGCGCTCTCCTTCGGCTGGTTGAAGATGGCGAAGGGCAGCACGTCGCGATGCTTCGTGCCGCGATGGCCCCAGATCTTCGTGCTGGTGTAGGTGGCGGGCTCCCACAGCGCGTCGTCCACGACCACGCCGCCGTGGCCGTACTCCAGGTGGAACCCGCCGGGCGTGTAGAGGTAGAAGGAGGTCGTCCGGTCGTTGGTGTGCCGGCCCAGGGTCAGCACCACGGGCACGTCCCGCTCCTCGCACAGGTCGTAGGCGATGCCGACGTCGTCCAGCGAGGCCACCTCGACCATCAGGTGCTGGAAGCCGCTCGCGCCCGGCACCTCGGCGATCGCCAGCGAGTGGTGCCGCCCGTTGACGTGGTAGAACTGCGCGTTCAGCGGCGGGTCGACGATCCGGTCCGACAGCTTGAAGCCGAGCACACCGGTGAAGAACGCGTTCGCCTCCGCCAGGTCCGGCACCACCAGGACGGCGTGGCCGAGCCCCTGGGACCCGGTGACGAAACCGCCGCCCGCCATGGCCCGCCCCGGGCGGAACGACCCCGGGTGGCGGTGCTGCCCCCACGACAGCTCGTGCCGGTTGCCGAACGGGTCGACGAACCACGCCAGCCCGGCCACCCCGCGCTCCCCGGCCAGCTCCCGATCGCCCTCGTGGACGGCGATGCCCTGGTCGCGGACACGCCCCGCGACCTCCGCGAGCGCCTCGGGGGTGCGCACGCCCCAGCCGAGGTACTCCAGGGCGTGCTCGTCGCCGGGATGGATCGTCAGGCGGTGGTCGGCGTCGTCCACGCGCAGCCGCACCGTCCCGTCCGCGCCGCGCGAGGCGACCTGCATGCCGAGCACCTCGGGACCGAACGACAGCCACTCCGCGAAGCCGGGCGAGGAGAAACCGATGTAGTCGAGCGACTGGATCACAGCTGGACCTCCAGGGGTGTCGCGCCCAGCTCGCGGGCGGCGTAGGCGAGCCCGACAGCGTCGGGGACGAGGAAGGCGTGGCCGAGGGCGGCGACGATGTCCTGATAGCGGGAGTGCAGCGGGTGGTCGAGATAGGCGACCCGGCCGCTGGAGATCCGGTAGAGGTCGCCGATCGCGTCGCCGGCCAGCTCGCAGCCGCGGTTGACGTCCCAGCGCAGCCGGGCGCGCTCGCCCTTCTCCATGTGCCGCCCGGTCTCGCCGGCCTCGGTGATGGCGACGGCGGCGGCGCGCATCTTGGCGATCGCGGCGTCCAGGGTCCAGTACGCGTCGGCCAGGTGCTTCTGGACGAGCGGGTCCTCGCCGACCGTGCCGCCCCAGTTGGCCTTACGGGTGCGGGTGATGCGGGTCCACTCGTCCAGGAAGCCCTGTGCCATGCCCAGCGTCGGCGCCACCAGCACGAGGTTGAACAGCGTCGCCCACGGCAGCCGGTAGCGCGGGCCCGGGTTGCTCTCCTGGCCGGGCGCCTTGACGTCGGGCCGGTACTCGTAGCGCAGGTGGGACAGGAACCGGCGGGCGGGGATGAACGCGTCCTCGACCACGATGTCCTTACTGCCGGTGCCCCTCAGTCCCGAGGTGTGCCAGGTGTCGTCGATGCGGTACTGGTCGCGCAGCAGGATCAGTGAGCCGTAGTCGGGGAAGGTCTGGCCGTCCGCCTCGATCGTGCCGGCGTTGCCGCCGAGGATCACGCCGTGCGCGTGGTCGCAGCCGGAGGAGAACGACCAGCGGCCGGAGACCCGGTAGCCGCCGTCCACCGGGACGACGGTGCCGGTGGGCGCGTACGAGGACGACAGCATGCGGGACGGGTCCTCGCCCCACAGCTCGGCCTGGGTCTCCTCGGCGAACATCGCCGACTGCCAGGGGTGGGAGCCGATGACGCCGGCCACCCAGCCGGCCGCGGGCGCGACCCGCGCGACCTCGAAGACGGCGTCGAGGAAGTCGGGGAGCGGAGCCTCGCCGCCGCCCCAGCGGGCGGGCTGGAGCGCGCGCAGGACGCCGGTCTCCAGCAGGTGTTTCCAGGTGGTGCCGGTCAGCGCGCGGTCGCGTGCGGCGAGGCGTTCCTCCGCCGCCAGCTCCGGTGCCAGCGCCCGCACCCGGTCAGCGATCGTCATGGACGACCCCTCTCGGATCTGTAATGGGTGCTCCACCCTGTAGTAATCGCTACAGGATTTTCGCGTAGCCGAAACGTACGCCGCGACGCGGTGTGATAGCAAGAGGTCCGTGGCACCCAAAACCGACAGGCGCACCCAGCACAGCGCGGAGTCCAGGCGCAGGATCCTGCGCGCGGCGGCCGAGATCTCGGCCGAGCGCGGCTACGACGGGACCAGCGTGGCCCTGGTGACCAAGCGCTCGGGGCTGCCCGCCAGCTCGGTCTACTGGCACTTCGGCAGCAAGGACGAGCTGCTCGCCGAGGTGATCGAGCACAGCTACCGGGAGTGGCTGCCCGACCGCCCCCGCTGGGAGCCGCCCGAGCCCGGCACGGACCGGATCGACCACCTGCGCCGGGCGCTGCGCGAGGCCGGGCAGAGCTTCGCCGAACGTCCCGAGTTCATGCGGCTCGGGCTGATGCTGCTGCTGGAGCGCCGCGCCGAGGAGCCCGCCGCCCGCGCCCGCTTCCAGCGGATCCGCGAGGAGATGCTGGCCGCGATGGGCGAGTGGTGGGCCGCCGTCCTCCCACCCGACCTGCTGGAACGCCGTCCCGAGGTGCCCGCGCTGCTGGCCCGTCTCAACATGGCCGCCTCGGACGGCCTGTACGCGATGTCCGCGGCCGAACCGGACACCCTCGACATCGACGCCCTCCAGGAGCTGCTGGCCCTGGCCCTCGACTCGGTCGCCGACCGGCTCGCCCGCGAGGTCGCCGCCGACCTCTGAGTCCATGACGGGTCCATGGACCTGCTGCTCGGCGTCGACATCGGAGGGCGTGCTGGTCACGCCCGAGGGCGAGGTGGTCGCGACCGCGTCCGGCGAGCCACTGCGCCCGGCGATCCTGTCAACTGTTGTGATCGTGTCCGGAGGCAGGTGCGAGCGGAGCGAGAACCTGATCGCGGAGCGAGCCGCCAGGCGAGTTCGGAGCGATGCGGCGATCGCCGCACACCCTGACGAGCGGCATGTCACCCGGCATGGGGTGGGGCTTTTCGGTTGGAG
>NZ_JBHSON010000119.1:0-31779 GCF_042656285.1 Actinomadura rugatobispora
GTCCGCTGCGCCGCACGATCCAGCGCGAGATCGAGGACAACCTGTCGGAGAAGATCCTCTACAACGAGGTCAAGGCCGGCCAGATCGTCATCGTGGGCACCGAGGGGACCGGCGAGGAGGCCACGTTCACCTTCAAGGGCGTCCCGAAGCCGTCCACCGTGCCCGACGTCCCGCCCACCGCGGGGATCACCTCGCCCTGACCGGGGCGGGCACCGGCCCCAGACCCTGTTGCTGACCCCGACCCCGCGGAGGGTGGACCGACCATGGCCGGGCACCGGGCGTTCTGGGTCGACGACCGCTACGACAGGGAGCGGGGCCGGGGCGGCGGCGCGGGCCGCTACGCCGGGCGGTTCTGGGACGAGATCGGGGAGTTCGACGGGGCCTGGGGCGACATCGCCCCGGTCACGTTCTGCTGCGCCGCCTGGCGGGTGGCCACCCCGCCGGTCACCGATCCCGGACTGGTGCGGTGGCACCGGCGGATCCTGTCGGCCAAGTGCGTCCGCAACACCTGGGACGGGTCGCTGACCGCGCGGGTGCGGCTGGTGGCGCCGCTGCCCGCGCCGCTGGCCGCCTCCCGCGAGTGGTGGCGCGACCGCGGCTGGCAGGGCTGGCCGGAGATCTTCGGGCAGTTCGTGAAGCCCGCCGAGCAGGACCTGGCCAAGGCCCCGCACCTGCGCGCGACCGTCCAGGTGGACGCCCCGGTGCCGCTCGACCGCCTGCCCGCGGCCCCCGGCGGCCCCGGCCCGGCGGCGGCCGAGACCGCCTACCGGGCCGTGGCGGTGATCGTCGCGGAGCTGGACGAGCTGATCGCGCCGATCGTCGCGCGGCTGGAGAGCGCGCCGTCCTGAGCCCGCGGCGACGCCCGGCATGCGGCGCGGTGCACGCGTGCGCCGGCCGCGCCCGCCTCGCCGCCGGCCGCCCGCTCGCCCGTTGAACGACGCGCGCGGGTCGCTGGGCGCAGCACGGCGGCGCAAGGGGTGACGCGCCGCCCCTCCGTGCGCGTAGATGGCGGGAGACCACGAAGTCGGCGGGAAACCGTGCCACCCCCGAGAAAGGGATCCCGACATGACCGACCTGCTCACCTTTCGACTACCGGAGCGCGTGCTCGGCACTCCGTCCGACCGTGAGCTGGGACGCGACATGATCGCCGCCTGGCGGGCGGACGGCGTGGTCCGGGTCGCCACCTGCCCCGTCATGGCGCAGCGGGCCGTCACCGCGACGGCGGCAGGCCGCCGCTTCTTCTCGCTGCCGCTGGAGTACAAGGCGCGGCACGTCACCGACCTGTCCTACAGCGGCTACATCGCGCCGGGGGAGGACGGCGCCGCGGGCCCCGCGGACCGCTCGGAGATCTTCACCGTGTGCCGGGACGTCCCGGCGGGCGACGCCCGGGTGCGGGAGGGCTGGCCCTGCCACGGGCCCGTGCCCTGGCCCGACCTCGAATACCGGCTGGCCATGCGCGGCTTCATGGACGTGGCCGGGGCCATCGGCGAGCAACTGCTGCGGCTGGCCGCGCTCGGGCTCGGGCTGCCCGCCATCGACGAGCTGACCCGGCTCACCCGTGACGGCTGGCATCACATGCGGATGCTGCGCTTCCCCGCCCGCTCCGAGCGCACCGAGCGCGCCGGGACCCCGGCGCGCGCCGGGGGCGACATCGGCGCGCACACCGACCACGGCCTGCTGGTCATCGCGGCCCAGGACGAGGCGGGCGGCCTCTACATCCGGCCGCCCGCGCCGGGCGAGGAGCGGCTCCGCAGCTGGCTGGAGACTGAGAGCACCGCGGGCCGGGGCCGGTGCGGGGGCGAGGCGCCGTGGACCTTCGTACGGCCCGTCCCCAACGTCCTCACGGTCTTCCCAGGGGACATCATGCAGTTCCTGACCGGCGGGCGGCTGATGTCGACCCCGCACAGGATCGCCCTCGGCGACCGCGAGCACTACGCGCTGGCCTACTTCCACGAGCCGGGCTTCGAGACCACCGTGCGGGCCCCGGACGACCTCGCCGGCGGCAGCATCCACTACGGCACGCACTTCACCAACAGGTTCATGCGCTGCTATCCCGACCACGCCGCGACCCTCCGCATCCTTCAGGAGGGCCGCCTCGCCACGCTGGAACGGCTGCGCGCCGCCATGACTCCGCCGTCGTGACCTGCCGCCGCGGCCCCGGGGCGGCGTAGCCTCTTGCGGCATGGACGTCGTCCTCGCCGTTGTCGCGACCCTCGTCGTCACCTGGGTCCCGGTGATCCTGTGGTGGCGGCGTCGCGGGCGCGGCGGCGATCTGGGCGGACCCGTCCGGCGGGCCACGTTCGAGACGCTGCACACCGCCTCGCGCGCCGCCCCCGCGCTGCGCGCCGGGCTCACCGAGCAGGGCGCGCAGAAGGCGGCCCGGCACCTGCGCGCGCTGCTGGGCTCGGCCGCGCTCGCGATCACCGACGGCGGGCGGCTGCTGGCCTGGGACGGCGCGCACGAGCACCATGCCGGAGAGGTCCCCGGGCACGCCGAGGTGACCCTCGGCAACGGCCGCACCCAGGTGCACGACGTGGGCTGCGACCGGCTCGACTGCCCGATCCGGCGGGTCGTGGTGGTCCCGCTGACCACCGACGACCGGGTGGTCGGCACCCTGGCCGCCTACGGCGAGGAGGTGCCCGCCGGGCTGATCCGCGCCGCCGAGGAGGTCGCCCAGTGGGTGGACGCCCAGCTGGAGCTGGCCGACCTCGACCGGTCCCGGACGCTGCTGATGGAGGCCGAGGTGCGGGCGCTGCGCGCGCAGATCTCGCCGCACTTCATCTACAACTCGCTGACGACCATCGCCTCGTTCGTGCGCAGCGACCCGGAGCAGGCCCGGGAGCTGCTGCTGGAGTTCGCAGGGTTCACCCGCTACTCGTTCCGGCGGCACGGCGACTTCACCACCCTGGCCGAGGAACTGCGGTCCGTCGACCGCTACCTGCTGCTGCAGCGCGCCCGCTTCGGCGAGGACCGGCTGCGGGTCACGCTGCGGATCGCGCCCGAGGTGCTGCCGGTCGCCGTCCCGTTCCTGTGCCTGCAGCCGCTGGTGGAGAATGCCGTCCGGCACGGGCTGCAGGACCGCGCCGCGCCCGGCCTCATCACGATCGTGGCCGAGGACGCCGGATCCGACTGCGTGATCAGCGTGGAGGACGACGGGATCGGGATGGACCCCGAGGGCGTGCGGCGCCTGCTGGCGGGCGAGGACCGCGCCGCCGCCGGGCACCCCGCCGAGGGCGGTCCCGCGGCGGGAGGCGACGGCGAGGCGGCCGGGATCGGGCTGGCGAACGTGGACGACCGGCTGCGCCAGGTGTACGGCGACGAGTACGGCCTGGCCGTCGAGACCGGCCCGGGCGCGGGCACGAAGGTGACCCTGCGCGTACCCAAGTACCGGCCGGGCGTCACCGCCTCATGACGTTCCCGTGGCCATACGAACCGGGAGCGGGGCTCCGGCCGCTTGACTCGCGGGCGGCCATTGAATGAAATGTGGCATGCGGCACAGGGAAGGACGGTGTGGTGGGCCTGCGTGTCCTGGCTGTGGATGACGAGGCGCCCGCGCTGGACGACCTCGTCCATCTGCTGCGCGCCGACCCGCGGATCGGCGAGATCGACACCGCCCGCGACGGCGCCGCCGCGCTGCGCCGCCTCGACCGGGCGCTGGCGGAGGGCCGCCCGATCGCCGCGGTCTTCCTCGACATCCGGATGCCGGGCCTGGACGGCACGGTGCTCGGCCGGGTGCTGGCGCAGTTCGCGCGGGCGCCGCACATCGTCTACGTCACCGCCTACGAGGGGCACGCCGTGGACGCGTTCGAGATCAAGGCGACCGACTACATCCTCAAGCCGGTCCGTCCGGAGCGGCTGGGTGAGGCGATCAGGCGCGTCTCCGAGAGCGTCGGCCGGGGATCCGATGACCAGCGGCCCGGCGGCGGTGCGGCGGGCGCCGAGCCGGAGCCGCCCGCCGAGCCGGAGTCGATGCCGGTCGAGCTCGGCGGGGTGACCCGGTTCGTCGCGCCCGCCGAGGTGCTGTACGTGGAGGCGCAGGGCGACTACGCGCGCCTGCATGTGCCCGGCGGCGGCAGCCATCTGGTCCGCATCCCGCTGGCGGCGCTGGAGGAGCGCTGGCGCGCCGCCGGGTTCGTCCGGGTGCACCGCAGCCATCTGGTCGCGCTGTCGGCGATCGAGGAGCTGCGGCTGGACTCGGGCCGCTGCACGATCCTGGTCGGCGGCGCCGAGCTGCCGGTCAGCCGGCGGCACGTGCGGGAGTTGCGCGACCTGCTGGTGCGCAAGGCGAGGCCGTCCCGATGACGGCCGAAGGCCGGGAGGGCAGGGAGGCCAAGGCGGGGCGCGAGGGCCGGATCGCGCCGGGGCGGGTGCTGGTGACCGGCCCGCGCACCCGTGCCGCCCGACGCCCCCGCTACCCGGTCACCCGCGAGATCGACGAGCAGACCGGGCTCGGCGAGGCGTACATGCGCTCCCTGGTGCGCGCCCAGCTGCGCCTGGCGGTGCGGGTCTGCCTGGTGCTGGCCGTCGTGGTGCTCGGGCTGCCCGCGCTGTTCGCGCTGTTCCCCGACCTGCGCGTGCAGCGGCCGTTCGGGGTCCCGCTGGCCTGGGTGCTGCTGGCCGGGCTGATCTACCCGTGGTTCGTCGCCTGCGGCTGGTGGTACGTGCGGCAGGCCGAGCGCAACGAGCGCGACTTCGCCGACCTGGTGGACCGCGCCCCCGGCGGGGACCGCTGAGCGCCGATGACCACTGAGCGCCGATGACCGCCGCGTACGGGCTGGCCGGGGTGGTGCTGGTCGTGCTGGCCACCGTCCTGGTCGGCACCCTCGGGCTGCGCATGTCCCGCACCACCTCCGACTTCTACGTCGCCTCCCGCACCGTCAGCCCGCTGCGCAACGCGTCGGCGATCGGCGGCGAGTACCTGTCGGCGGCCTCGTTCCTGGGCATCGCCGGGCTGATCCTGGCCTACGGCGCCGACATGCTCTGGCTGCCGGTCGGCTGGACGGGCGGCTACCTGGTGCTGCTGGTCCTGGTGTCGGCGCCGCTGCGCCGCTCCGGCGCGTACACGCTGCCCGACTTCGCCGAGGCGCGGCTGGAGTCGATGGCGGTCCGCCGCGTCACCAGCGTGCTGGTGGTGCTGATCGGCTGGCTGTACCTGCTGCCGCAGTTCCAGAGCGCCGGGCTGGTGCTGCGCACGGTCGCGGGCGCGCCGGTGTGGACGGGCGGCGTGCTGATCGCGGTGGTCGTGGCGGTGAACGTGCTGGCCGGCGGGATGCGCAGCATCACCATGGTGCAGGCGTTCCAGTACTGGCTGAAGCTGACCGCGCTGGCGGTGCCGCTGGTCTTCCTGCTGCTGGCGTGGCGGTACGACGGCGCGCCCGGCCTGTCGTCGCGGGACGCCCCGCCGCGGTTCGCCGACCGCACCACCGTCTCGGTCGGCGCGGCGGTCACCGTGGAGGTCGTCACGCCCGTCCGGGTCACCGCGGAGGGCCGGGTGGACGGCCGCGCCCACGACGGCGACGCGCTGGTGCTGGCGCCGGGGCCGCACCGCGTCGACAAGGACACCGCGCTCACCTTCCCGCCCGGCGCCGACGTGCCGCACGTGACCGGGACGCCGTCGCGCACCGACCGGGAGTGGGCGATGCCGCTGGCCGGCCGCGACCACTCCCTCTACGCCACGTACTCGCTGATCCTGGCCACCTTCCTCGGCACCATGGGGTTACCGCACGTGCTGGTGCGCTTCTACACCAACCCCGACGGCCGGGCGGCGCGCCGCACCACCGTGATGGTGCTGTCGCTGCTGGGCGCCTTCTACCTGCTGCCCGCCCTGTACGGGGCGCTGGGCCGGCTCTACACGCCCGAGCTGCTGATGACGGGCCGCACCGACGCGGTGGTGCTGACCCTGCCGGGGCGGCTGATCGGCGGGCTCGGCGGCGACCTGCTCGGCGCGCTGGTGACCGGCGGCGCGGTGGCGGCGTTCCTGTCGACGTCCTCGGGGATCACGGTGTCGGTGGCCGGGGTGCTGGCGCAGGACATCCTGCGCGGCGGGGTCCGCTCGTTCCGGGCCGCCACGCTGCTGGCCCTGGTCGTGCCGCTGGCGTGGGCGGTCGCGGCCCGTTCGCTGGCGGTGGCGGACGTGGTGGGGCTGGCGTTCGCGGTGGCGGCGTCCACGTTCTGCCCGCTGCTGGTGCTGGGGGTGTGGTGGCGGCGGCTGACGGTGCCGGGCGCGCTGGCCGGGCTGGTCACCGGCGGGACGCTGGCGGGCGCGGCGGTGGCGGTCACGATCGCGGCGGGGCCGCCGGACGGGCTGGCGGGCGCGCTGCTGGCCCAGCCCGCGGCCTGGACGGTCCCGGTCGCGTTCGCCGTGATGATCGTCGTGTCGTGGTGCACACCGGGCCGGGTGCCGCCGGGGGTGGGGCGGATGATGGTGCGGCTGCACACCCCCGAGTCACTGGACGTCGACCGGGGCACGTGGCGTCCCAAGCGCGTCTGAGCCGCGCCGGCACGTCGAAGGGGCGGAGACCGGTATGCCCGGGGGTGTCCTGGATCATCCCGACCGTTCACCGTGCCAGGAGGACCGTTCGTCGACGCGACGAGTGGATCGCCGCCGGTGAGCGGCGCCTGGCCGCAGCCCCGCGCCGCACCCCTCGCCCGTGCCCGGCCCGGCTCCTACGGTGGCGCGTGACCGGCGTCACAACTGAGGAGGGCTCGTGTCCGTCGAGCAGAGCACCCCCGGCTCCGTCTATGAACGGTTCCAGGGCAGTCCCGAGTTCCAGGAGCTGCGGCGCAGATTCCGCCGCTTCGCCTTCCCGATGACCGCGGCGTTCCTGGCCTGGTACCTGCTGTACGTGGTGCTGTCGGGCTGGGCGCGCGACTTCATGGGCACGCAGGTGGTCGGGGTCATCAACGTGGCGCTGGTGTTCGGGCTGCTGCAGTTCGTGTCGACCTTCCTCATCGCGTGGCTGTACGCGCGGCACGCCGAGCGCAGCCTCGACGCGCTCGCCGACCAGGTGCGCGCCGCGGTCGAGGCCGAGAGCGCGGGGGACGCCCGATGAGCCACGAGACCCTGGCGATCGTCCTGTTCCTGACGTTCGTGGCCGCCACCCTCGTCATCACCGTGCGGGCCAGCCGGAACACCAAGGACGCCACCGACTTCTACGCCGGCGGCCGCTCGTTCTCCGGCGTGCAGAACGGCCTGGCGATCGGCGGCGACTACATGTCGGCCGCCTCCTTCCTCGGCATCGCCGGCCTGATCGCCCTGTACGGCTACGACGGATTCCTGTACTCGATCGGGTTCCTGGTCGCCTGGCTGGTGGCGCTGCTGCTGGTGGCCGAGCTGCTGCGCAACTCGGGCCGCTTCACCATGGCCGACGTGCTGGCGTTCCGGATGAGCCCGCGGCCCGTCCGCACCGCCGCCGGGGTCTCCACCATCGCCGTGTCGATCTTCTACCTGCTGGCCCAGATGGTCGGCGCGGGCGCGCTGGTGGCGCTGCTGTTCGGGTTCACGAGCGAGTTCGCCAAGGGCGCCACGATCGTGCTGGTCGGCGCCCTCATGATCATCTACGTGGTGGTCGGCGGGATGAAGGGCACCACCTGGGTGCAGATCGTCAAGGCCGTGCTGCTCATGGGCGGCGCGACCCTGGTCACCGTCCTGGTCCTGGGCAAGTTCGGCTTCAACCTCTCCACCCTGCTGCGGGACGCGGCCGAGCAGAGCGGCAAGTCGGGCCAGTTCCTCGAGCCGGGCCTGCGGTACGCGACCGAGTCGCAGGGCCTGTCGGGCAAGCTCGACCTGATCAGCCTGGGCCTGGCCCTGGTCCTCGGCACGGCCGGGCTGCCGCACATCCTGATCCGCTTCTACACCGTCCCGACGGCCCGGGACGCCCGCAAGTCGGTGCTGTGGGGGATCGGCATCATCGGCGCGTTCTACCTGCTGACGCTGGTGCTGGGCTTCGGCGCCGCCGCCCTGGTGGGCACCAAGGAGATCGCCGCGGAGAATCCGGCGGGCAACACCGCCGCGCCGCAGCTCGCCCAGGAGATCGGGGAGCGGGTCTTCGGCGAGGCGGGCGGCACGATCCTGCTGGCCGTCATCGCGGCCGTCGCGTTCGCCACCATCCTGGCGGTCGTGGCGGGGCTGACCCTGGCCTCCTCGTCGTCGTTCGCGCACGACCTGTACGCGCACGTGATCAAGAAGGGGAAGGCCAGCGAGCGCGACGAGGTCCGGGTCGCGCGGATCTCCGCCTTCGTCATCGGCGCGGTCGCGATCGTCCTCGGCATCTACGCCCAGCGGCTGAACGTGGCGTTCCTGGTCGCGCTGGCGTTCGCGGTCGCCGCGTCCGGGAACCTGCCCGCGATCCTCTACAGCCTGTTCTGGAAGCGGTTCAACACCGCCGGCGCGGTGTCGGCCATCTACGGCGGCCTCGGCTCGGCGATCCTCCTGGTGGTGTTCTCCCCGGTCGTCTCCGGCTCGGAGAAGGCGCTGTTCACCGGGGCGGACTTCAGCTGGTTCCCGCTGGAGAACCCGGGCATCGTCTCCATCCCGTTCGGCTTCCTGTGCGGGTGGCTCGGCACCGTGCTGAGCAAGGAGCACAACGCGGCCAAGTACGCGGAGATCGAGGTCCGCTCCCTGACCGGGGCGGGCGCGGAGGGCGTCGGCCCGGCCACGCCGCCCCCGCCGGCCCCGCCGGTGAAGAAAGGGCCGTGACGGCCCTTCGCTGACGGTCCGCGCGGCGTCCACCCAGCGCCCGGTACCCGCGCGGCCAACGGCCCCGTCCCTCCGCCCTGGGACGGGGCCGCCCCCTTGCCCGGCGGCCCCGCCGCCCGGAAAACATCTGGAGTCCCGCGCGGTTTGCGGGGAGGCTGGGGTGCCATGGCGTACGGGGAACGGGACCGGGTGCGGGCGCCCCTGGTGGAGCTCGCCGACCGGCGGGCGCTGGAGCGCTGGGCGCCCGCCGACCAGGACGTGGTGGACGAGGCGCGCCGCCTCAAGGAGCGGGCGCTGCTCGACCTCGGGATGTCGCACAGCGCCATCGCGTCCTGGCTCTACAGCAAGTGCCACCACCAGATCCCGACGACGGCGGTGGACACCGCGGCGGTGCTCGCCTCCGGCGACGGCACCTGCCTGCTGCTCTACAACCCGGGCTTCTTCGCGGGGATCGGGCAGGCGGGCGTGCGGTTCGTGCTCTTCCACGAGGCGCGGCACATCGTGCAGCGCCACCTGTTCACCGATCCCGGCCTGCGCGCCGACCCCGTGTTCACGCTGGCGTGCGAGGTCACCATCAACCACGTCGCCCTCGCCCGGCTCGGCGGCGGCCTGCCGGAGCTGGAGGGGGAGCGGGTCGGGGTCGACCCCCGGCGCGTCCACGGGCTCTATGTCAAGGACCTTGAGGAGCAGGGGCTGGAGCCGCTCCGGTACGAGGAGTGGGCCGACACTGACCTGAGCGTCTACCGCGAGCTGGGACGGATGCGGAACCCGCCCGGGACGGGGGACGCGATCTGCGTGCACGTGGCCCTGGACGGGACCGGCGGGGGCGTCCTCGACCAGGAGACCGTGGACCGGATCGGGAACGAGGTGCTGCGGAGCGTCCTGCTCGCGGCCCGCCGCGGCGACCGTACGGCCCGCCGGGAACTGCTCGATCTGCTCGGCCGTACGGGGGGCGCCGCGGAGAGCGTCGACCGGGTGTGGGGTGATCTCGGCGCGCACGCCCTGCGCGGCGAGACGGTCCGGACGCGGCGCGTGGAGTGGTGGCAGCGGTGGCTGGTCGACGTGCTCGGGTCGAAGCTGCGCGAGGGCGAGCGGCTCGCCTACCCCAAGAAGCGCGGGGCGCTGCTCGCGGCGCTCGGGCACGAGCCGATGCTGTCCCGGCAGGGCCCGCGGCGGGTGAAGGCGCTGGTGATCGCGCTCGACACCTCCGGGTCGATGCCGGACGGCGTGGTGCGGTGGCTGGGCGAGCTGGTCGGCCGGATCGACGGGGTGGAGGCCGAGTGGGTGGCCTTCGACGCCGCCGTCAAGCCGTTCCGCCCGGGGGAGCCGCTGCGCGGGGGAGGGGGCACCAGCTTCGCGGCGCTCCGCCGGCACGTCGAGGCGAGGGCCGAGCCCGCGGACGCGGTGATCGTGGTGACCGACGGGCACGCCCCGCCGATCGCGCCCGCCGACCCGGACCGGTGGATCTGGCTGATCACGCCGGGCGGCGACGAGTGGCCGGAGCGGCGCGACCCGCCCATGGCCTGCCACCGGGTGCGGCCGCCCGGCTGAGACGTCGCGGGTAACGCGTCGCGCGTTCGCTGCGGTTTCAGTACGGTGTCGCCTCATGTCCCCCCAGCGCGATCCACACCAAGGCCGGACGATGACCAGGGCGCGCGACATCGCCCGCTGCACGGCGGGGCTGCTGCGCTTCGCCACCCCCGGCGAGATGGGCGAGCTGCTCGGCCTCCTCCCGCCGGGCCATGTCCCGCACGCCCTGCACAGTCACGGGACGCCCAACCGGGTGGTCATGGAGGCGATGCTGCGGCGGGGCAGGACCAAGGACCTCACCCTGCTGGTGGAGCAGGCGCTGCTGCACGACGATCCGCCCGGCCTGTTGGGGCGGCTGCTCGATCTGGACGACCCGGAGGTCAACGGGGAGCTGCTGACCGCCGAGGCCGGCCTGGCCCGCATCCCGCGCAACCTGCGCCGCCAGCTGGCCCACCAGACCTCGCGCCGCGACGGCGTCACGCCGCGGCCGCTGCCCGCCGAGCTGCGCACGCTGCTGTCGACCGGGCACCGGGCGCAGGATCCCCTGGACCACGCGCTGCTGTACGCGGCCGATCCCGACCTGGCCGAGAAGATGCTGTGGTTCCTGGGCGCGGGCGCCGACCCGCACGGCGCCGTCCGGGCCTGCCGGACGCTGCTGGACGCCGGGCGGCACGCTGAGCTAGCGGCGCTGGTGGAGCAGGGACGGCTGCCCGCGTTCAAGTGGGGGCCGGAGAAGTCGGAGCCCAGCGTGCTCGCCTACGCGGAGGCGGCGGTCACCAGCGACGAGGGCGCGCGGCGGCTGCGCGAGGTGTCGGAGCGGGTGCGCCGGCCGGAGTTCCTGCGCTCGGTCGCCGAGATCGCCGACCTGGACGGCTGCGAGCCCTGGCGCGCCGGCCGCCCGCTGGTCCCCACCGTCGTGAACCGCCGCCACGCCTCCATCCCGCGCGTGGACTGGAACGCGGTCCTGGAGGACGAGCCGCGCCGCCGGGCGGCGGAGGGGCCGTTCCCGTACCGGGCCGCCAGGTTCATGGCCAGGCGCACCGACGTCCCCGTGGACCTGGTGCGGCGGCTGGTCGAGGACCATCCCGAACTGGCGGTCTTCGTCGCCGATCCCGCCCCCGAGGTGCTGGCCGCGCTGTGCGCGATGGGGGCCCGGCCGGGCGCCGAGGTGCTGCTCAAGGTCGTCGGGAACGGGCTGGTCGCGGGCACCCTCACCCCCGTCTTCGTGGTGGAGACCGTCCCGGAGGAGGTGCTGGACGTCGTCGCCGGGTCGCTGTGGCTGCCCGGGATGCGCGGCACCGCGGCGATCAGGACGCTGCTCGGCCGGTCCGGCGACGTGACGCTGACCCCGCCGTTCGTGGAGGAGACCGGGCACGGCCGGTTCCGGCGGCTGCGCGACCCGGGACGGCGGCCGCACTGGGACCCGGGCCTGGCCTACGGGCCGGAGGTCGCGGAGATGATGCGGCGGCGGAGCGGTCTTCTCACCGCCGACGACGTCCTGTCCAGTGCGGACCCCGACCCGCTCCTCGCCCCCTCGGACGGCGGGCTGCCCGATCCGCGGGTGCTGCTGCGGCTGGCCGAGCACGTCCACGAGCACCTGGGCGGCCGCCCGGAGGCGTGGATGGTGGCGCTGAAGCTGCTGGAGGACGGCTTCGTCGGCTCGCTGCGCAAGCTGATCGTGACGGCGGGCGCCGTCACCAGCTAGCGATCCGGTAGTCCTTGAGCAGGCAGCCGTGCGGCGGGTCGCCGTCGCGCTCGCCGCGCACGATCGGGTCGTAGATCCGGGCCGCGGCGTCGACGACGTCCAGTGGCGGCCGGAACCCGGCGGCGGCGCGGCGCTCCCGGTCGGGCGCGGGCTGCTGGTCGGTGAACCAGCCCGGGTCGACGCTGGTGACGTGCACGCCGCGGCCGGCCAGCTCGGACGCGCTGGTGCGGGTGAGCATGTTGAGCGCCGCCTTCGCCATGTTGGTGTGCGGATGCTCGGGGCCCTTGTGGTGGCGGTCGAACTGCCCCTCGACGGCGGAGACGTTCACCACGTACCGGCGCGGGTGCGGGGAGCGCTCCAGCAGCGGCCGCAGCCGTCCCAGCAGCAGGAACGGGGCGGTGACGTTGATGAGCTGCACCTCCAGGAGCTCGATGGGGTCGATCTCGTGCACCAGCCGGGTCCAGGAGTTGTCCGGGGACGGGTCGGGCAGGAGGCCGGCGATGTCCACCGTCCCGGACCGGGTGGCGACCGGGAGGAGCGGGACGGACGCGGAGGCGGCGGGGGCCAGCGCGGGCGCCGCGGCGCCCTCGCCCTCCAGCAGCGCGGCGTACGACTCGGGCGGGTGCCGCAGAGTCTGCGCGGCGAGGTTCACGAGGATGTCGAGGGGTTCCCCGGCGGCGTTCAGTTCGTCGCACCAGCGGACGAGGGCGGGGATGTCGCGCAGGTCCATGCCGGTGACGGTGAGCCGGTCCCACCAGTCGCCGCGGTCGGGCACCGCGGCGAAGCGGCGGCGCGCGTCGGCGGGGAAGCGGGTGAGGGCGGTGACGGACGCGCCGTCCCGCAGCATCTTCAGGACCAGCTCGAACCCGGCCTTCACCCGCCCGCCGGTGACGATCGCGCGGCGCCCGGTCAGGTCGGCGCGGGCGTGCCGGTGCTCGTGGTGCTCCTCGGCGCACGGCGGGCACAGCCGGTGGTAGAAGGCGTCGGCCTCGTCGAAGTGGGCCTTGCAGACGTAGCAGCTCAGCAGCCCGCCGAGCGGCGTGCGCGCCCGCACGACTCACGTCCGCGCCGCGTCCGGCGGCGCGTGGGGGGCGCCCTCCTCGCGGTCGGTGGCGCCGGTGGCGGTTCCGGCCAGGACGGCGGCGTCGGCGGCGGCGCGGCGGCGCCGTTCCAGCGCCCGGTCCCGCCCGCGGTTGCGCTTGACGAACGCGGAGACCGCCTTCCGCACCCGCTCCAGGTCGGGGTCGCCGTCGGGCGCGGTGGCCAGCTCCTCCAGGACGCGCAGGCAGGTCCGCACATCGTCGTCACGCATGCGTGCCATTAAATCGGGTGATCCCGGACGCCCTCACCCGCTGTACTTGATCCATGAGCATGCCGGACGGGCCGCGGCTGGCCCACTTCATCGACACGATGATCGGCCTGGGCATCACCGGGCAGGTCTTCGGCGACCACGGCATCGGCAAGACCTCCACGTTCTTCCACCATGTCCGGCGGGCGCACGAGGGGGTGCGGCTGGTGTACGTGCCCGCCGCCAACCTCACCCCCGACGACCTGCTGGTCAACGCCCCGGTCCGGCAGGACGGCGAGCTGGTGCTGCGCCAGCTGATCATGCGGCAGCTCAGGCCGGGCAAGCCGTTCGTGCTGCTCATCGACGACTCGCTGCAGGCCGGGGCGACCATCCAGTCGCAGCTGATGCAGGTCGCCTGCGACTGGACGCTCGGCGAGCACGACCTGCGCGCGCTGGGCTGCGTCGGGGTGTTCCTCACCGACAACGAGTCGCGGGACGAGACCGGGGCGCGCCGCTCGGACCTGGCCATCCTGGACCGGATGGCCACGCTGCGGGTCACCGCCGCCGACACCGCGTGGCGGGCGGCGCTGTCGCGCAAATTCCGCGGGGTGGACCTGGCCGGGGTGTTCCGGGTGTGGGCGTCGCTTCCGGCGGAGCTGCGCCGGCTGCTGTCGCCGCGCACGCTGGAGCACGTCCTGGACTGCGCGCTGGAGGGCTTCCCGCTCGCCTGGGGGCTGCCGCTGGTGGACGGACGGCGGCTGCCGCTCGCCGCGCCCGGCAAGGACGGGAGGCCGGGGGAGGACCGGGCCCCGGAGATCCTCGGCCGGATCGCCGAGGAGCTGCGCCGCGCCGGGGCGGACGCGCCCGACCCCGGGCACCTGCCCGACGCGGTGCGGCGGGTGGTGCGCACGGCGCTGGAGCGCCGCTGGTCGGTGCTCGTCCAGGGGCCGCCCGGCTGCGGCAAGACCGAGGTGGTCAAGGAGGTCATGCGGGAGGAGCTGGGCATCGACCCGCTGTACTTCTCGCTCCCGGTCACCAACGTGGAGGACCTGTGCGCGCCGGTGCCCACGCTCGACGGCACGCTCGACAACCTGCTGGCCGCGCCGTTCACCGGGTCCGGCGACAAGGCGATCGTCTGGGACGAGTACAACCGCCCCAAGGACAAGGCCGCCTTCGCCAGGCTGATGGAGATCACCCAGGAGTGGTCGCTGGCCGGCCGCCGGATCGAGGGGCTGCGGGCGCAGATCGCGCTGCAGAACCCGCCGTACCACCTCGGCCGCAAGCTGCTGGTGGCGCGGAACTCGATCGCGCAGGCGTCCCGGTTCACCGTGTCGCTGGAGATCGACCCGGAGGACATCCCGGCCAACGAGTGGCTGATCGCCCGCTACGGGGCGACGGCCGAGACCGTGCTGGAGTGGTGGAAGAACGACATCGACGACGAGGGCCGGCAGTGGATGACCAAGCGGACCCTGGAGCGGCTGATCCGGCTGCACGGCCGCGGCCTGCCCCTCGACGTCGCCAAGATCTACCTCGGGGACGGGGAGTACGCGCCGGTGCCGCTGGGCGAGCTGGAGGCGCGGCTGGCGAGCCGGCCGGTCACCGGGCTGCGGGAGCTGGCCGCCGACCTCGACGGCTGGGAGGGGCGGCTGCGCGCGGCCCGCGAGGAGGGGCCCGAGGGCTCGGACGCGACCGACGTCGTGCACCGCGTCCTGGCCAACGCCGAGCTGTCGCAGCTGCGCGAGCACCGGGAGGCGGCGGCGCGGCTCGCGCCGCTGCTGCCGCCCAAGCTCAAGGCGACCTACCTGGTCGGCGTCGACGCCGACCGGCAGCGGTTCTGGACCGACGTCTTCGTCTCCGGCGCGTGACGCCGCCCGGTGACGCGGCGCGCTACCGGGTGAGCAGCAGCCGGAGGAGGGCCTCCGCGCACGCCTCGATGTTGGCCACCGAGCAGGTCTCGTCGGTGACGTGCGCCTGCTCGGGGTCGCCCGGACCGTACACGACCACGGCGGGACCGCCGAGCCGGCCGGTCAGCACGGAGGCGTCGGTGAAGTAGGTCGCGTACGAGGGCGGCTCCGCCGACGAGCCCGGCACCAGGGTCTCCAGCACCGCGCCGAGTCCGGGGGCGGCGGGATCGGTGGCCACGCCCGGCAGGTCCATGACCCGCTCGAGCTCCACGTCCGGCCCGCACAGCCGGGAGATCTCCGCGACCGCCTCGTCCGACCCGAACCCCGGGACGGTCCGCACGTCCAGCAGCATCTCGGCGCGGTCGGGCACCAGGTTGGGCTGCACGCCCGAGTGGAAGGTGCCCACGTTCACCGTGGCCCTGCCGTGCGTGGGGCTCGCCGGCCAGCGGTCGTGCCCGTGCACGCGCAGCGCGGCGCCCGCCAGCGCGGCGATCGCGTTGCGGCCCAGTTCGGGCCGCGAGCCGTGCGCGGACACTCCGCGCGCCGTCGCCCGCAGCCACAGCGCGCCCTTGTGGCCCAGCACGATCCGGTTGCCGGTCGGCTCGGCCACCAGCAGCAGCCCGGCGGGGTCGAGCAGGGCGGGGTCGATCAGCGCGGCGCCGTCGCAGCCGGTCTCCTCGCCGAAGGTGAAGACCAGCTGGGGCCCGGCGGCCTCCGGGCGTTCCCGGGCGGCGCGCACGGCCGCCGCGACCTGCGCCGCGATCCCGGCCTTCATGTCGCTGCCGCCGCGTCCCAGCAGCCGTCCGTCGCGGATCTCGCCGCTCAGCGGGTCGAACGACCACTCCCCGGCGCGCGCCGGGACGGTGTCCAGATGCCCGGTGAAGGTGATCGCGGACGGTGCGGCGCCGTCCGGGACGCGGCGCGCGAGGAGGTTGGCGCGGCCGTCGGCCGGCTCGTCCACCCGCACCTCGAACCCGGCGCCGTCCAGGAGGTCGGCGAGCAGGTCGGCCGCCCGCCGCTCCCCGCCCCCGCGGGTGTCCAGCCGGACGAGCCGCCGCGCCAGCTCCACCGGGTCGACGCCGCTCATCGCGGGCCTCCCGCCCGGGTGCTGTCCCTGACCACCAGGTGGGGGACCAGCGCGATGTGCGCGCGGGAGCCCGGCGCCGCGTCGCCGCCGGCGGCGGCCTCCGCGGCCGCGGCCAGCAGCCGGACGGCCTCGGCGGCGATGCGGTCGCGGGGCTGGTCCACGGTCGTCAGCGCGGGCTCGCCGAGCCGCGCGAACTCGATGTTGTCGAACCCGGTGACCTGCACCCGGCCCGGCACGTCGATCCCGTGCGCCCGGCAGGCCCGGGTGACTCCGAGCGCGATCAGGTCGTCGGCGCACACGATCGCGTCCGGCGGCCCGCCGGGCGAACCGGCGGCGAGCTCGGCGACGGCGGCCTCACCCCACTCGACCGTGTAGTCGTCCAGCAGAATCCACGCGTCCCGGACGGCCATGCCCAGGTCGGCGGCGCGGCGGCGGAAGCCCTCCAGCCGCTGCTCGCTGGAGGAGTTGGTCAGCCGCGACCCCACGAACGCGGCCGAGCGGGCGCCGCCCTCGTGCAGGTGGTCGACGACCTGGCGCATCGCGGCGATGTCGTCCACGCCCACCCAGTCGGTGTCGGTGCCGCCGACGAACCGGTCGAGCTGCACCAGCGGCAGCCGGTCGGCGGTCTCCTGCACGGCCGGTCCGCTGGCGGTGCCGTGGCTGGGGCTGACGATGATGCCGTCGACGTTGCGCGCCACCAGCGAGGCCAGCCGCCGCGCCTCGACCTCGGGGTCGGACTGGGCGTCGCACAGGAACAGCTCCTTGCCCTCCCGGCCCAGCGCGTGCTCGACGCTCTCCACCAGCGAGGTGAAGAACGGGTTGGTGATGCTCGGGACGACCATGCCCACGGTGTCGGTCCGGCTGTTGCGCAGGGCGCGGGCGATGGAGTTGACCCGGTAGCCGAGATCGTCGGCGGCCTTCTGCACGCGGCGGCGCATCTCCGCCGACGCCTGGCCCCGGCCCGACAGGACCCGCGACACCGTCGCGGTCGACACCCCGGCGCGCTCGGCGACCTCGGCGATCGTGACGCGCCCTCCGTTCCCGCCACGCTGCTGCAATCGTTTACCTCCCCGAAACAACACGCACCGAGATATTTACCGCTTGACCCGGCTTGACGTGAGTATAGAGCCTTGACTGCCTGCGGATATATACCTACGGTTCATTCAAACTTCGACTGCAATCGATTACAGCAACAGGAGCAGCGGATGACCGAGACCACGGGAAGCGGGCGCACGCTGGGCGTCTTCCCGCCCAAGCCGAACGCGATCAGGGAGCTGTTCGGCACGGGCAAGGCGGTCATCGGCGCCGTCCACCTGCCCCCGCTGCCCGGCAGCCCGCACTACGAGGGCGTCCCGCTGGACGAGATCGCCGCGTTCGCGGTCGAGGAGGCCCGCGGCTACCTCGGCAACGGCTGCCACGGCGTGATCGTGGAGAACCACTGGGACATCCCCTTCCTCAAGCCCGGCGAGCACGGCTACGAGACCGCCGCGGCGATGGCCGTGGTGACCGACCGCGTCCGCGAGTCGGCTGCCGGGGACCGCGCGGGCAGAGGTGTCGGCGTCAGCGTGCTGTCCAACGCCGCCGAGTGCTCCATCGCCGCCGCCTGGGCGGCCGGCGCCGGGTTCGTCCGGGTCAACCAGTGGGCGAACGCCTACGTCGCCAACGAGGGCATCATCGAGGGCCAGTCGGCCAAGGCCACCCGCTACCGCAGCCGGATCGGCGCCAAGCCCGTCAAGGTGTTCGCCGACGTGCACGTCAAGCACGGCGCGCACGCCATCGTCGCCGACCGCACCCTGGCCGAGCAGACCGAGGACGCCGAGTTCTTCGACGCCGACGTGCTCATCGCCACCGGCTCCCGCACCGGCGACGCCGCCGCGCTGGACGAGGTCGCGGGCATCGCGGAGAACACCGTCCTCCCGGTGATCATCGGCTCGGGGATCAGCGCCGCCAACATCGGCGGGCTGCTGCCCGCCTGCGACGGCGTGATCGTGGCGTCCTCGGTGAAGGACAACGGCCGCTGGTGGGGCCGGGTCGACCCGGCGAAGGTCCGCGAGCTGACCGAGGCCGCCCGCAGGGCCGGCGCGGAGCTTCCGTGATCGTGTTCTGCGGTTACGCCAACAGCGACCTGACGGTCGGCGTCCCCGCGCTGCCCGGCGCCGGCGACCGCGTCCAGGCCACCCGGATGGACCGCGGCGACGGCGGGATGGGCGCCAACGCCGCGGCCGCCGCCGCCCGCGTGGGCGCCGCCGTCCGCTTCGCCGGGGTCGTGGGCGACGACCCGCTGAGCGCGGCGTTCCTGGACGCGCTGGCCCGCGACGGCGTCGACGTCTCCTGGACGGCCCGCACCGGCGCCCTCACCACCTCGGTCATCCTGCTCACCCCCGACGGGGAACGGTCCATCATCAGCCAGGACGACGACCTCGGCACCGCCCGCGTCTCCGAGGTCGTCCGCTCCGCGGCCCGCGCGGGGGCCGGGCTGCTCTACCTGGACGGCTACCGCTTCCCCGACGCGGCGGCGGCGTTCGACGGCGGCGTGCCGTTCCGCGTGCTGGTCGACCTCGACGGCGCCGACACGGCCGAGGCCGTGCGGGCCGCGCTGAAGGTCGCCGACCACGCCGTCGTCGGCCGCGCCCAGGCCGCCGCCCTGCTCGGCGGCGACGCCGAACTGGCCGGGGCCGCCGCGTCCTACGGCACCCACCTGCTCGTCACCGACGGCCCGCGCGGCTGGACGCTGCTCACCCCGTCCGGCGCCCGCCGCGACGGGCAGGCCCTGAGCGTGACCACCGTGGACGCCACCGGCGCCGGCGACTGCTTCGCCGGCACCTACGCCGCCGAACTCGACCGCGGCGCGGACCCGGTGGCGGCCGCCCGGTTCGCCGCCGTCGCCGCCGGGCTGTCGTGCACCCGCCCCGGCGCCCGGGACGGGCTGCCGTCCCGCGCCGCCGTCGAAGACGTTCTCACCCGCGCCGAGGGATCCGCATGAAAGGACCCAGAATGAAACGAACCGTGGCGGCCCTGGTGGCGCTCGGCCTGGCGGCCTCGGCGACCGTGGGCTGCGACACCCAGGCCCGCAGGGAGATCGAGGCGGAGAAGAAGGCGCAGCAGGCGGGCCCGCCCGGGCCGAAGCGGGTCGCGCAGTCCTGCGAGGTGCAGGGCCGGGCGCCGCGGATCGGGATCGTCCCGATCAACCTGCAGGCCCTGTTCTTCAACCAGATCAACAGCGGCGCCAAGATGGTGGCCGCCAAGGCCGGCGCGCAGGTGCAGATCGTCAACGGCAACGACGACTCCACCACCCAGGCCAACGCCATCGACGACCTGGTCGCCAACCGGTACGACGCGATCATCGTGGACGCCGTCGACACCGAGGGGATCAAGCCGGCCGTCCGGCGCGCCGACGCCGCCGGGGTCCCGGTCGTCGCGGTGGACGCCACCGTGGACGACCCCGCCGTCTCCACCCAGGTCGGCACCGCCAACGCCAAGGGCGGCCAGGAGCTCGGCGAGCACCTGGTGAAGGAGTCCGGCGGCAAGGGCGACATCGGTATCGTGGGGGCGCTCAACAGCACCATCCAGCTGGAGCGGCAGAAGGGCTTCACCGACACCGTCACCGCCCGCGGCATGAAGATCAAGACGGTGGTGGACGGCCGCAACATCCAGGAGAACGCCCAGACCGCCGCCGAGAACCTCCTCACCGGTGACCCGGACCTGCCCTACGCCTACGCGACCGGCGAGCCCGCGCTGGTCGGACTGGCGGCCGCGGTCAACTCCCAGCAGCGCACCGGGAACGTCAAGGTCGTCGGCTGGGACCTGTCCCAGCAGGCGGTGGACGGGCTGCGGGCGGGCTGGATCATCGGGGTCGTCCAGCAGAACACCTTCGAGTTCGGCTACGAGGCCATGAACGCGGCGATCGACCTGGCCTGCGGCCGCACCCCGGCCAAGGACGTGCCGGTGCCGACCCAGATCGTCACGCCGGACAACGTGCGGGACTACCTGTACTACCTGGAGAAGTGAGCGATGACTGACACACCGCTGGTGAGCCTGCGCGGCATCACCAAGTCGTTCGGCGCGGTGCGGTCCCTGCGCGGCGTGGACCTGACGCTGCACGAGGGGGAGGTGCTCGGCCTGGTCGGCGACAACGGCGCGGGCAAGTCGACGCTGATGAAGGTCCTGGCGGGCGCGCTGCGGCACGACTCCGGGACGATCAGCGTGGCCGGCCGCGAGGTCCGCTTCGCCAGCCCCGCCGACGCGCGGGCGGAGCGGATCGGGATCGTCTACCAGGACCTGGCGCTGTGCGACACCCTGGACGTCGGCAGCAACCTGTTCCTGGGCCGCGAGCCGCGGCGCGGGCCGTTCGTGGACCGCCGGGAGATGCACCGCCGGGCCGCGCAGATGCTGTCGGACCTGCACGTCAGGGTGAAGTCCACGCACCAGGAGATCGGGCACCTGTCCGGCGGGCAGCGGCAGGCGGTCGCGATCGCCCGCGCGGTGTCGTTCCAACCCCGGGTGCTGATCCTGGACGAGCCGACCGCCGCGCTCGCGGTGGCCGAGGTCCGCCAGGTGCTGAGCATGATCCGCCGGGTGGCGGCGCAGGGCGTCGGGGTCATCCTCATCACCCACCGGCTGCAGGACCTGTTCGAGGTCTGCGACCGCATCACCGTGATGTACGAGGGCCGCAGCGTCGAGGACGAGCGGATCGCCGACCTGGACATCGAGCGGCTGGTCGCCATGATCACCCGTTCCGGCATGGACGACGGGGAGGAGGCGGCGTGAGCGAGTTGGAGGGGCGCGGCGTCGCCTGGACTGACGAGCGAGGAACGAGCGAGGAGGGAAGGCGGCGCCATGAGGCGCCCCGGAAGCGAGCGGGGGACACGGCGTGAGCGTACAGACGGCTCCGGCCACGGCCACGGTGACGGCCTCGAACCCGAGCCTGTGGGAACGTGCCAACAAGGCGACGGTGGCGATGGCCGCCGTCACCGTGGCGGTGTTCCTGGGCTTCGGGGTGGCCGCCGACAACTTCCTGACCTTCGGCAACCTCTCCAACCTGGCCACCCAGGTCGCGATCACGCTGATCGTGGCGGTGGCGATGACGTTCGTGATCAGCACCGGGCAGATCGACCTCTCGGTCGGGTCGACCGTGGCGTTCGTGGCGGTGGCCACCGCCGAGCTTCTCCAGGCCGGCTGGGACTCCTCGCTGGTCATCGTGGCCGGGCTGGCCGCGGGCCTGTTCTGGGGCGCGGTGAACGGCTGGCTGTCGGCCTACCAGAAGATCCCGCCGTTCATCGTCACGCTGGCGACCATGTCGGTGATCCGGGGCATCGCGCAGCTGTGGACGCAGGGCTTCTCGGTGCCCATCGACAAGCGGCTGT
Source organism: Actinomadura rugatobispora (assembly GCF_042656285.1). Classification (GTDB taxonomy): domain Bacteria; phylum Actinomycetota; class Actinomycetes; order Streptosporangiales; family Streptosporangiaceae; genus Spirillospora; species Spirillospora rugatobispora. The sequence continues at coordinate 21,576 of NZ_JBHSON010000119.1, forward strand.
TCGTGGCGCGGATCGGCGAGGCCAAGTTCCTCGGCTTCTCCGTGCTGGCCTGGATCGCCCTGGCGGTCGTGGTCGTGGGCGCGGTGCTGCTGGCGCGGATGCGGTTCGGCACCTACGTCAACGGCATCGGCTCGCAGGAGGAGTCGGTGCGCCGCGCGGGCGTGAACACCGACCGGATCAAGATGATCACGCTGATGCTGACCGGGCTCGCGGCGGGCGCGGCCGGGATCCTCACCGCGGCCCGGCTGGGCTCGGGCTCGGCCAACTCCGGCGAGGCCTTCGAGCTGACCGTGATCGCCGCGGTGGTGCTGGGCGGCACCAACCTGTTCGGCGGGCGCGGCACGGTGGTCGGCACCATCATCGGCGCGCTGATCACCGGCGTGATCGCCAACGGGCTGACGCTGCTCGGGGTGAGCCCGTTCCTGACCCCGATCGTCACCGGGCTGGTGCTGATCGCGGCGATCTGGATCAACCTGCGCGGGCGCACGCTCGCCGACCTGTTCCAGCATCTCTCAGGGAAACGGTGACCGGCACGCCATGACGGTGACGACCGTGACCGGCCCCGTCCCCGCGGCGGGGCTCGGTCTCACCCTCACCCACGAGCACCTGTGGAACGACGTGCGCGACGCGGTGAGCCCGCCCGCGGATCCCGAACTGGGGTTCCTGCGCGAGGCCAGGACCTCGCCGCAGCTGGCGTGGCTGCTGCGCGAGAACCCGTACGCGTGCCTGGACCACTGCGTGCTGGACGACACCGGCGCGATGCTGGAGGACCTGGTCGCGTTCGCCGCGTCCGGCGGCGGCACGATCGTGGACGTCACCCCGGCGGGCCTGGGCCGCGACCCGCGGGTGCTCCGCTCCCTGTCCGAGCGGAGCGGGCTGCGCGTTGTCATGGGGTCGGGCTGGTACCTGGAGCGTTTCCACCCGCCGCACCTGGCCTCCACCTCGGAGCAGGACCTGGCCGCGGAACTGGTGGCCGAGTTCGAGCACGGCGCGGACGGTACGGGGATCGCCCCGGGCGTCATCGGCGAGATCGGCGTCTCCTCGGACTTCACGCCCGCCGAGCATCGTTCCCTGAGGGCGGCGGCGCGCGCGCAGCGTGAGACGGGCGTTCCCCTCTACATCCACCTGCCCGGGTGGCAGCGGCGCGCGCACGAGGTGCTCGACATCGTGCTGGGGGAGTACGGGGTGCCGCCGGGCGCCGTGGTGCTGTGCCACATGGATCCCTCCGGCGACGACCCCGCCTATCAGCGCGCGGTGGCCGACCGGGAGGTGTGGCTGGAGTTCGACATGGTCGGGATGCCGTTCCTGTATCCCGGCGAGGGCCAGTCCCCGGCGCCCCACGAGACCGCCCGCGCCGTGGCGGCCCTCATCGAACGGGGGCACGGCCACCAGCTCCTGCTGAGCCACGACGTGTTCCTCAAGGGGATGCTCACCCGGTACGGCGGCAACGGCTTCCGCTACGTACCGACCCTGTTCCTGCAGCGCCTCGTCGGCCTGGGCACCTCGCGGGAGGTCGCCGAGGACCTGCTGCGGGGCAATCCCGTCCGGCTGTTCCAAGCGGCGGCCGCACGCTGACACAGACCAAGCCACGGCGACCGCCCCGGCATGACCAACACAGAAGGAGTGCGAGACATATGAGCCGCGTTCTCATCGCAGGCGAGAGCTGGGTCACCCAGTCCACCCACATCAAGGGCGTGGACCACTTCACCACCAGCTCGTACGTCGTCGGCGTCGGGCCGCTGCGCGAGGCGCTGCGGAGCCGCGGCCATGAGGTGGTGCACCTGCCGGCGCATCTCGTCCCCGCCGAGTTCCCCGCCGACCCGTCCGAGTACGACGTGGTCGTGCTGTCCGACATCGGCGCGAACTCGATCCAGCTCGCCCCGGAGGTGTTCGAGCAGGCGCGCCCCGGCGCCGACCGGCTCGCGGGACTGCGCGACTGGGTCTCCGGCGGCGGCGGGCTGCTCATGGTGGGCGGCTACCTGTCGTTCACCGGGTTCGAGGGCAAGGCGGCGTTCCGCAACACCGTCCTGCACGAGGTGCTCCCGGTCGAGCTGCTGCCAGAGGACGACCGCGTGGAGCTTCCCGCCGGGGCGAACGCCACCGTGACCGACGCGTCCCACCCCGCGCTGGGGGGCGTCTCAGGAGAGTGGCCGTCGCTGCTCGGCTACAACCGCGTACGGACCCGGCCCGGTACGGACGTCCTGGCCACCCTCAACGGCGACCCGCTCGTCGCGGTCGCCGGCCACGGGCGGGGCCGTTCGGCGGTCTTCACCTCCGACTGCTCCCCGCACTGGGCGCCCACGCACTTCTGCGAGGACTGGGACGGGTACGCGAAGGTCTTCGGCGGCCTCGTCGAATGGCTCGCCGGATGACCCGCGTCCAACGACTCCTGGACGGCTGCGCCGACCCCCTGGACCGCGCCCTCGGACTGCGCTTCATCCAGGAGGTGCGCACCGGCGCCGTCACGGACCAGACCTATGCCGACTACCTGCTCATCGAGGAGGGCTTCGTCGACACGGCGACGCGCCTGCACGGGCTGGCGGTCTGGGACGCCCCCGACCGCGACGCCCTGGAACGCAACGCGCGCGCCGTCCACGCCCTGACCACCGAGCAGACCGACTACTTCCGCGCGGCCCGCGCGGCCTGGCCCGTCCGGGCGGACCTGGGCGCGGGGGCGCTCGCCCAGGCGGACCGGCTCTCCGAGTACAGCCTGGAGGCCGCGCGCACGGGCGGCTACGCGGCGGTGACGACGATCCTGTTCGCCGCCGAGACGCTCTACCTCACCTGGTGCACGCGGGCGCACGAGGGCGGAGCCGTACGGTCGGGGCCGATCGCCGAGTGGGTCGCGCTGCACGCCCGCGACCCGTTCCGCGAGGGGGTGGCGGCGCTGGCCGCGCAGGTGGACCGGCTCACCGAGCCCGATCCGGTGCTCGCCGGATGGTTCACCGGCATGCTCGAGGCCGAGATCGCCTTCCACGACGCCCTCTACGCGTAGCGGCGGGTCGGTCGGGGCCTTTCATGAAGAACGGATGACCTGTGATCTGACGGAAATCGCGGACAGCTTCCCGCCGCCGTCGATTGCTGATCACCGACCGGTCCGGCTCTCGACATTTGCGGCAGAGACGCTCCTGGCACGACATCGAGTGCAGGAGCGTTCATGCTGCGCAAAACCCTCACTGTCCTGGGCGGCGCCCTCCTGGCCGTCCCGGTGCCGGCCGCCCCCGCCCTGGCCGTCCCCGTGCAGGCCGCGGCCCCCACGCCCCCGCCGACCCCCACGCCGCCCGGCTTCGTGCCCCGCACCGACCCGCTCCCGGACGAGTTGCGCGCGGCCCGGGCCAAGCCTTCGGTCAAGGCCGCCGGCGGCACGGCCAGCGGCCTGGTGATCGGCGGGGACCAGGGCGGCCACCGGATCGTCGTCTTGGACGCCGCCAAGAAGACCTGGACGACCGCGTCCGCCAAGTGGAAGTGGACTCCCACCGCCTCCAACGGCTTCGCCGACGTCGCCCACGCGTGGAGCCTGCCCTCCGACGTGCGGGTCCGCAAGGCCAAGGGCAAGACCTACGTGCTCTCCGCCGACTCCAAGGGCTTCCTCGGCGCGGTCGAGTACCCCTCGGGCAAGCGGCTGTGGGCGACCGACGCCGGAGCCCCCAGCAACCCGCACGCCACCGAACTGCTCCCCAACGGCAACGTCGCCGCGGCCGCCAGCACGGGCGGGTGGATCCGCGTGTACGCCGCGTCCCAGGGACGCGCCGCCTCCGCCTACACCCAGTTCGCGCTCAAGGGCGGGCACGGCGTCCTGTGGGACCCCCGGCGCAAGGTGCTGTGGGCCATCGGCGACGACCACCTCGTCAGCCTCAAGGTGGGCGGGACGGCGGGCAAGCCCACCCTCAAGGAGGTGAGCCGGTCCGCCCTGCCCAGCCAGGGCGGCCACGACCTGGCCCCGGTGTACGGCGACCGCGACCGCCTCTGGATCACCACCAACTACGGCGTCTACCAGTACGTGAAGTCCACCAAGCGCTACACCGCCTCCTACCGCGGCTCCGCGGACATCGACCTGCCGATCGTGAAGGCGGTGGGCGACAACCCCTCCACCAGGCAGGTCGTGCTGACCCGTCCCAGGGAGGGCTGCGCCACGACCTGGTGCACCGACACCGCCGAGTTCTTCGGCAGCGCCTCGCAGAAGGCCACCCGGACCCTTCCGGGCGCCCAGTTCTACAAGGTGCGCTGGTTCGTCCCCGCCTACCAGTAGCGACGGGCGGTCGAGAACCCGGCGGTGCCGGCGCGGGAGGTCACTCCTCGGTGTGGGGGGTGCCTCCCGCGAGCACCTCGGCGAGCAGGTCCTCCTCGGCGGCGCCGCGGCGCCAGTAGCCGGTGAACGAGATCGACCTCCGGTCCAGCCCGCGCTCGTTGACCAGGTGGCGGCGCAGGGTCCGGGTCGTCTTGGCCTCGCCCGCCAGCCACGCGTACGGGGCGCCGGCCGGGAACTCGGCGGCCGGGAGGGCGGCGGCGAGGCTGCCGCCGGCGTCCCGGAGCAGCCAGGTGATCTCGGCGCCGGCGGGCAGGTCGTAGCCGTCGGCGTCGGCCTGGCAGGGCACCTCGATCCACGCCTTGACGGGCGGGCCGTCCGGCAGCGCCTCCAGGATCCCGCCGATCGCGGGCAGCGCGGTCTCGTCGCCGGCCACGAGCACCCAGTCGGCGGCCGGGGGCGGGCGGAAGTCCACCCCGGCGTTGTCGGCGTCGGTCGGGCCGAGGACGGCGATCCGGTCGCCCGGGCGGGCGGCCGCGGCCCAGCGTGAGGCCGGACCGCGGTGGCCGTGCAGCGCGAAGTCGACGTCCAGCAGCCCCTGCCGCTGCCGCCGCACCGTGTACGACCGCATGATCCCGCGCTCGGCGGGGTCCATCGCCCGCCAGGCGGCGAACCAGTCGTCGCCCGCCTCGGCCGGGACCAGCGGCGCCTCCTGGTGCGGATGCGGCAGGAACAGCTTGACGCGCTGGTCGCGGCCGCCGGAGGCGAACCCGGCGATGCCCTCGCCGCCCAGCGTGACGCGCAGCATGGTGGGGCTGAGGCGCTCGGTGGCGACGACCTCGAGGTTGAAGAACAGGAAGGGGGCGGCGGTGGTGGTGGTTCCCGTGCTCACGAGTGGCTCTCCCGAAGGTCAGGCGGTCGGCTCAGAATCGGAGGGTCGGCTCGGGTCGGTGGAGGTCTGGTGTGAACGGGGAGTTCAGACGGCCTTCTCGGCGGTCTGGACGGTCTTGGCGAGGGCTTCGAGGATCGGGGCGCAGCCCGCGTAGGAGAACCGGGGCTCGGGCTGCCAGGGCACGACCTGCCCGGCCTTGACCGCGGGCAGGTCGCGCCAGGCCGGCTTGGCGGCCAGGTCCTTGGGCTGGAGGGCCTGGGTGCGGCTGTCCAGGATGATCACGTCGGCCGCGTACTTGCCGGCGTTCTCCCAGCTCAGCTCCTCGAAATAACCGTCCTTGCCGACCTTGTCCGGGACGATCAGATCGACGCCCAGCTCCTTGAAGTAGATGAGGTCGGTGTTCTTGCCCGGGTTGGAGGCGTAGAAGAGGTCGGGGCTGCCGGAGGCGGCCAGCACCTTGATCCCGCGCCCGGCGGCCTCCTTGGCCGCGCCGCGCAGCGTCTCGGCGGCCTTCTCGAACCGGGCCCTGGCCTGGGTGACCTTGGGCGCGTTCAGGTCGGCGCCCAGCGAGGCGGCCAGCGCCGCGTACCGCTCGACCGGCTTGGGCAGCGCGACCGCGCCGGTGGAGACGGCCGCCTGGGGCGCCAGCGCGAAGATCTTGTCCTTGCTCTCGGCCGGGACGTAGAACAGCTGCCCGTCCACGAACATGTTGTCGATGAGCAGCTCGGGCCGCAGCCTGGCGTACTTCTCGATGTTGAACTCGCCGTAGGCGTTGCCGATCACGGTGCGCCCGCTCATCGGCAGGTCGCCGGCCTGCGGGTCGGGCCGGCCGTCCTTGAGGGTGACGGGGCCGTACACGCCCACGATCTGCTGGTCGACGCCGAAGTCGTACAGCGCCGAGGCCGCCCCGACGTAGGCGACGATCCGCTGCGGGCGGGCCTTGAGGGAGACCTTCTCGCCCCGGTCGTCGGTCCACGTCCACGCGCCGCCGCCCGCCGACGACACCGTTCCGCCGTCGCCGCCGCAGGCGCTGACGAGGGCGCCGAGGGCGGCGGCGCCGCCGGCGGCGAGGACTCCGCGGCGGGAGAACCGGGGGAGGGGGTTGTGCGACATGGAGCGTTCCGTCCTGCTTGCAACGATGATCTCGAATTAGGTTAACCTAACCTAAGTCATTGTCCAGAGATCAAGGTCACGCCCCCGATGAACCGCCAGGCCGCCGGCCCCACCACGGCACCGCCCCGGGCGGCCGGGCTGCTCGCCGCGCTCGCCGTCCTGGCCGCCGTCGTCCTGCTCAGCCTGGCCGTCGGCGCCCGGCAGCTGTCGCCGGCGCAGACCTGGAACGGGCTGTTCGACGCCGGCTCGGAGGGCTACACCGTCGTCCACCATATGCGGCTGCCGCGCACGCTGCTCGGCCTGCTGGCCGGCACCGCGCTCGGCCTGGCCGGGGCGGTGATGCAGTCACTCACCCGCAACCCGCTCGGAGACCCCGGCATCCTCGGGATCAACGCGGGCGCCTCCGCGGCGGTCGTGTCGGCGATCTCCTTCCTCGGCATCGGCTCCATCACCGGGTACGTGTGGTTCGCCTTCGCCGGGGCGGGCGCGGTCGCCGTCCTGCTGTACGCGGTCGGCGGCGGCCGCACCGCGACCCCCGCGCGGCTCGCGCTGGCCGGCGCCGCCCTCAACGCCGCGCTCTACTCCTACGTCAACGCCGTCCAGCTCCTCGACACCGCCTCGCTGGACAGGATGCGGTTCTGGACGGTCGGCTCGCTCGCCGCCGCCCAGCCCGCCACCATCGCGCGGGTCGCGCCGTTCATCCTCGCCGGGACGCTGCTGGCGCTGGCCCTGGCCCGGCCGCTGAACGCCATGGCCATGGGCGAGGACACCGCACGCGCGCTGGGCGCCGGGCCCGCCCGCACCCGCGCCGCCGCGATCGTCGCCGTGACGCTGCTGTGCGGCGCCGCCACCGCCGCCTGCGGCCCGATCATCTTCGTCGGGCTGATGGTGCCGCACCTGGTCCGCGCCCTCACCGGCCCCGACCTGCGCTGGGTGCTGCCGTACTCGGCGGTGCTGGCGCCCGCGCTGATGCTGGCCGCGGACGTGATCGGCCGCGTGGTCGCCCGCCCCTCGGAGATCCAGGTGGGCGTGGTCACGGTGGTCCTGGGCGGCCCGCTGTTCCTGTCGTTCGTCCGCAGGCGCCGGGTGGCCGCCGCATGAGCGGCGGAGCCGTTCGGGGGGTCCGGGGGCACGACCGGCCGAGCGCCCGGAGGGCGGTCGTGCGTTCTTGCCGGGGGGTGTGGGGGGTCGTCCCCCCACAAAGAACCGCCCCCAGGGAGGAAGACAGGGGCGCGCCTCCCACCGTCCGCGGCCCCCGCGGGACCTCGCTGCGGTACGCGCCGCGCGCCGTCGCCGCCACCCTCGGCTGCGCGCTGGCGGCGCTCGCGGTGGCCGTGCTGCTCATCGGCTCCGGCGACTACCCGATGGGCCCCGGCGCCGTGCTGTCCGCGCTGCTGGGCAACGGCGACCCGGCGCAGGCGTTCATCGTCCACGAGCTGCGGCTGCCCCGGGTGGCCACCGCGCTCACCACCGGCGCCGCGCTGGGCCTGGCCGGCGCGATCTTCCAGTCGCTCTCCCGCAACCCGCTGGGCAGCCCCGACCTCCTCGGCTTCACCCAGGGCGCCTCCGCCGGGGTCCTCACCATGATCGTGCTGTTCGGCGCCAGCGGCCCCGCGGTCGCCTCCGGCGCGGTCGGCGGCGGCGTGGCCACCGGCCTGGCGATCTACGCGCTGACCGGCCGGCACGGCGCGCACGGCGCCCGCCTGGTGCTGGTCGGCATCGGCGTCGCCGCCATCCTCACCGGCGTGAACGGCTACCTGATCACCAAGGCGCAGATCACCGACGCGGCCCGCGCCGCGCTGTGGCTCACCGGCAGCCTGGACGGCCGCGACTGGGGCGAGGCCGGGCCGCTGCTGGCGGTCATGGCCGTCCTGGTGCCGGCCGTCCTGGCCGGCTGCGCGCGCCCGCTGCGGATCCTGGAACTGGGCGACGACGCCGCGCGGGCCCTCGGCGTCCCGATCACGCGGATCCGGCTGGGCCTGCTGGCCGCCGCCGTGCTGCTGTGCGCCTTCGCCGCCGCGGCGGCCGGGCCGGTGGCGTTCGTCGCGCTCACCGCGCCGCAGCTGGCCCGGATGCTGACCCGCGAGCCCGGCCCCAACCTGGTGCCGTCGCTGGTCATGGGCGCCGCGCTGATGGTCGCCGCCGACTTCGCCGGGCAGCGGCTCTTCCCCGGCCACCAGCTCCCGGTCGGCGTGGTGACCGGCCTGATCGGCGGCGCCTACCTGGTCTGGCTGCTGGCCGCCCAGCGCCGGACCGGCCGCCTCTGAGCGTCAGAACGGGCGGTGCCGGCCCCGGTCGGCGTCCAGCCGGGCCCAGGCGTCCTCCCACAGCTCGTAGCGGTGCCGGTCGCAGCGGCGCCGCACCAGCAGGTAGACGCCCAGCAGCGGCAGCCCGGCCCCGATCGCCGCCCCGCCGCCCGCGTACGCCGCGTCGGTCACCGTCCGGCTGTGCGGGCGGGGCCGCACGACCGGATCGCCCGCCCGGTCCACCCAGATCGGCTTCTTCGCGCCGGCCCTGGCGCCCTTCCAGGACGGCAGCGTCCCCGTGCGGGGCTTCGCGTCCTGCCCCGCCGCGCCCGGCCGCGGCCAGGTCGCCTGGACGGTCTCGTGGACGTACCGGTCGCCCGTCGAGGCCAGCCCGCCGGTGGCCAGCACCGTGGCGACCACCTGCTGCCGCTCGGCGCGCTCGGCCCGTTCGGCGCGCAGCCCCGAGCCGTAGGCCAGGGACCCGCCCCAGACGGCGGCCGGCGGAGCGAGGGCCAGCAGCAGGAACAGCAGGCAGAGCGCGATCACCCGCTGCGTCCGGTCGACCGGCCGGCGCAGCCGGTTGCGCTCCAGGCCCAGCAAGGGGCGCAGCCGCCGCCGCGACCGGGGCGGCCGGTGATCTCGCGGGCCGCCGGGCCCGCGCGGCATGCCTCCTCCGATGCCGGAATCGCGCATCGTCGTCACCTCCCCGGGGAGCGCCCTCCCGGTAAGAGGCAGTCAGCCTTCGCCTCCCAGCGTATTCCTCCACCCCATGATCGGCACAGCCCCCGAGCGGGTTCCGGTCTCCGGCCCGCGCCCGCCGGACGGGCCGGAACGGCCGGACGCTCCCGCACGCGCCTCACGCGGCCCGCGCCAGCCGGAGCAGCTCGCCGAAGCCGGCCTCGATCCCCGCGGCCAGCACCTCCAGATCGGGCATCCCGTCGAAGTCGCCGGTCAGCCCGAACGTCAGCCGCCCCTCGTAGGAGAAGACCGCCACCCCGACCCGCATGCCCATCGCCAGCGGCACGAACGGGTACAGCTCCACCAGCCTGCGGCCCAGCACGTACAGCGGGAACGGCGGACCCGGCACGTTGGTCACCACCGTCTGCACCAGCGGCTGCGTCTGGCTCAGCGCGTACCGCGACCCCAGCGCCAGCAGCGTCGGCGCGAACCCCGCCAGCCGCGCCAGCGCCTCCCCGCCCGCCGCCTGGTGGGTGCGCTTCACGTCGTTCATCTGCTCGCGCACCTCGAACAGCCGCCGCAGCGGATCCTCCTCGCCCACCGGCAGCTCCACCAGCACGCCCGACACCCGGTTGCGCACCTCGCCGCGCTCGTCCCCGGCCCGGACCGACACCGGCACCAGCGCCCGCACCCGGTCACCCGGCTCCAGCTCGCCGCGGCCCTCCAGCACGGCGCGGAACCCCTGCGCGACCGCCGCCAGGATCACGTCGTTGACCGTCCCGCCGAACGCCTTGCGCACCCGCCGGATCTCCTCCAGCTCGGCGTGCGTCCACAGCCAGCGGCGATGCGGGCCGATCGGGCCGTTCAACGACCCGGTCGTGGGACGCGCCAGCCGCCCCAGCACCCGCGGCACCACGCGTTCAACGCGGGCCGGACGCTGTGGGCGGGGCTGGAGGACTACGTCCTGAACGGCGCCGACAACCGCGACCTGGCCGTCAGCGTGTTCACCGGGCCGGTGCTGGCCGCCGA
>NZ_JBHSON010000120.1:0-31724 GCF_042656285.1 Actinomadura rugatobispora
GGCGCCGACACCGCCGGCGCGGTGGCCGCCGCCGGGGCGGCGGTCGCCGTCCTCGACCGGGACGCGGCCGCCGCCCGGGCGCTGGCCGCCGCCCTCGGACCGGGCCGCGCCCTCGCCTGCCCCGGCGACGTCTTCGACGGCGACGCGGTCGAGGACGCCGTCGAGCGCGCCGAGCGCGACCTGGGCCCGATCGGCGTCCTGGTCAACGTCGCCGGCATCCTGCGTCCCGGCCCCGCTCCCGCCGCGCTGTGCGAGGACGGCTGGGCCGACACCTTCGCGGTGAACGCGACCGGCGTCTTCCTGGTCTCCCGGGCCGTCGCCCGCCGCATGGTGCCGCGCCGTTCGGGCGCGATCGTGACGGTGGCCTCCGACGCGGCCGTCCGGGTGCCGCGCCCGCGGCTGTCGGTCGGGGCGGCGTCCGGGGCTACGGCCGTCCAGTTCACCCGGTGCCTGGGCCGCGAACTGGCCGAGTACGGCATCCGCTGCGAGGTCGTCGCGCCCGGCGACGTCGCCCGCCTGGCCGGCCTGACGCCGCTCACGCGGCTGCAGGGCGTCGCCTGACGCGGGCGGGGCCGGCTCAGCGCGGGCCCGCGATGCCCTGTGGATCCTCGGCCGCCTCCCGCGCCGTCTCCAGTTCGAGGGCGCCGAGCCTGATCCTGGTCTCCTCGGGCACCGGGCGGGTGCGTTCGACGTACCCGCCGGACGGGCGCCGGACGATGATGCCGGTCTCGACCCCGTGCTTGAGGAGGAGCATGTCGCGGCGGCGCAGCCCCAGGCAGACGCGGCGGGTCACCGCGAACGCGACGACCGGCCCGACGAACAGCGCCGCGCGGAAGAACCAGGTGGTCGCGAACAGCGACAGGTGGAACCGCTCGGCGATGATGTCGTTGCCCGCCGCGGCCCACAGCACGCCGTAGAAGGCGATCCCCGCCGCGCCCGCTCCGGTGCGGGTGGCGGCGTCGCGCGGGCGGTCCAGGACGTGGTGCACCGCCCGGTCGCCCGTCAGCCGCCGCTCGATGAACGGGTACAGCGCGAGCGCCGTCATGAAGGCGGTGACGACCAGCAGCGGGACGATGACGCCGAACGCGAGGGTGTGCCCGGCGACGGTGACGTCCCAGCCGGGCATCAGCCGCAGCGCCCCGTCGCCGAAGGCCAGGTACCAGTCGGGCTGGGAGCCGGCGCTGATCGCGGTGGGGGAGTACGGCCCGTACAGCCAGATCGGGTTGACCTGGGCGATCGTGGCCAGCAGCGCGGTCACGCCCGCGACGAACAGGAAGAACGCGGCGGTCTTGGCCATGAAGACCGGGTAGAACGGTTTGCCCTCCACGGTCTTCTCCGTGCTGAGGCCGCGCCGGTGGTCGGTGTGCTTCTGCACCCACGGCAGCACGATCGCGTGCACGGGGACCAGCGCGAGCATCAGCCCGGGGACGACCAGCACGTGCAGGATGTACAGGCGCGGCACCAGGTCCGTGCCGGGGAACTCGCCGCCCAGGAGCAGGAAGCCCGCGTACGAGCCGACCAGCGGCAGCGACTGCACGGCGCCCAGCACCAGCCGCAGCCCGGTGCCCGACAGCAGGTCGTCGGGCAGTGAGTAGCCGGTGAAGCCGTTGACCAGGGCCAGCGTGAACAGGGTGAAGCCGAGCAGCCAGTTCAGCTCCCGCGGTTTGCGGAACGCTCCGGTGAAGAACACCCGGAGCATGTGCGCCATGATCGCGGCGACGAAGACGATCGCCGCCCAGTGGTGGATCTGCCGCACCAGCAGGCCGCCGCGCACCTCCAGGCTGATGTGCAGCGTGGAGGCGTACGCCTCGCTCATCTCTATCCCGCGCAGCGGCGCGTAGGAGCCGTCGTAGACGACCTCGGCCATGCTCGGCTTGAAGAACAGGGTGAGGAAGACGCCCGACAGCAGCAGCACCGCGAAGGAGTAGAGCGCGATCTCGCCCAAGAGGAAGGACCAGTGGTCAGGGAAGACCTTGCGGGCCGCGCGGCGTGCGAAGCCGGCGACGCCGAGCCTGGTGTCGAGGGCGTTCGCCGCACCGGTCATGCCCGCCATCGCGCCCGCCTCCGGTCGGTCGTCGATCACTACGACCGACCGTAGTACGACAGCATGTAGTACTACAAGGGGTCGTGGCCGAATCCGGCCGGGCCCGCCCCCGGCGCCGCACCGGTCCGAACCTCGCCGATCTTCCGTTCGTCCAACCCTCGGGGGCCGTACGCCCCGATATGGCCCGGGTACGAGGAGAACGCGCATGGCGGAGCAGAACATCGAGGTCACGATCGCGCCGGACGGCACGGTCGGGATGCACGTCGACGGCATCGCGGGGATGGGCTGCCTGGAGGAGACCGAGGACCTCGTCCGCATGCTGGGCGGCGACGTGGAGACCCGGGAGATGACCGCCGAGGCGTACGTCGAGGACGAGGCGGAGGCCGGCCAGGATCGCCGCGACCAGGTGTGGGGGTGACCCCGCCCGGGAGCACCGGTGCCCCCCGGTCGGTGCCGTGGCGGGTGCACGGCGTGCTCGCGCGCAGCCGCGCCAACGGCCCCGGCCTGCGGTTCACCGTCTGGAGCCAGGGCTGCTCGCTGGGCTGCCCCGGATGCTTCAACCCCGAGACGCACCGTCCCGAGGGGCCGGTCCGCACGGCCGGCGAGCTGGCCGCCGCCGCGCTGGCCGCCGCCGGCGACATCGAGGGCGTCACCCTCACCGGCGGCGAGCCGCTGGAGCAGCCCGCCGCGGTCGCCGCGTTCTGCGCCGAGGTCACCGCCCGCGGCGGCCTGGGCGTGGTTGGCCTCACCGGCTTCACCCGGGAGGAGATCGAGGCCGACCCCGGCCGGCTGGCGGCGGTGGCCGACGCCGACATGGTCGTCGCGGGACGCTACAACCCGCGCCTCCACCTGGGCGCCGGACTGCGCGGGTCGGCCAACAAGATGTACTGGGCGCGGACGGGCCGCTACCGTGCGGCCGACTTCGAGGACGTGCCCGAGACGGAGATGGTGATCGCGCCCGACGGCGGCCTGGTGGTCACCGGAATGCGGGCGGCGACGGCGATGGCGGCGAGGGCGGCGGAGGGGCTGCGATGAGCGTACGGGACGAGATCGGGCTCTACCTGCGGGCGCGGGTGTCGCTGATCGTGCTGGTCACCGTGGAGGAGCAGCGCGCCCTGCGGATCCTGGACGAGGTGCGCCGCGGCCGGGACCCCGGCTCGGACCTGGTCGTGTGGGACGTCGCCGACCGGTTCGACTCCAAGGCGGGCCGGCCGCTGCCCGACGCCGCCGATCCGGGCACCGCGCTGGAGAAGATCAAGGAGCTGGCGCTCAAGCACCCCGACCGGCGCGACCTGTACGTCCTCAAGGACTTCCACGAGTTCTGGGGCAAGGACCCGCGGATCCGGCGGCGGCTGCGCAACCTGGCCCAGCAGCTGGTCTTCACCGGCTCCTCGCTGGTCGTCACCACGCCCGCGGACACCGTCCCCGGGGAGTTGCGCGACGACGCGGTGGTGGTCGAGCTGCCGCTGCCCGCCGAGGACGCGCTGCGCCGCGAGCTCGACGACCTGGTCGGCGGCACCCGGGGCGTTCGGTCGGAGCTGACCCCGCACGGCCGCGCCAAGCTGGCGCAGGCCGCGCTGGGGCTCACCGCGTCGCAGGCGAAGCGGGCGTTCGCCAAGGCGATCGTGCGGGACGACGTTCTGGACGACCGCGACATCGACGCGGTCCTGGAGGAGAAGAAGGCCGTCATCCGGGAGAGCCGCGCGCTGGAGTACTTCTCCGTCGAGGAGACCATCGACGACGTGGGCGGCCTGGACGCCCTCAAGGGGTGGCTGGCGCTGCGCGAGCGCGCCTTCAGCGCCGAGGCCGCCGACTACGGGCTGCCCGCGCCCAAGGGGCTGGCGCTGATCGGCATCCCCGGCACCGGCAAGAGCCTCACCGCCAAGATGATCGGCGGGATGTGGCGGCTGCCGCTGCTGCGGCTGGACGTCGGCGCGCTGTTCGGCTCGCTGGTGGGGGAGTCGGAGGAGCGGATCAGGCGGGCGCTGCAGCTCACCGAGACGATCGCGCCGTGCGTGCTGTGGATCGACGAGCTGGAGAAGGGCTTCGGCGCCGGCGACCTGGACGGCGGCACCTCGCAGCGGGTGTTCGGCACGCTGCTGACCTGGATGCAGGAGAAGACCGCGCCGGTGTTCGCGGTCGCCACCGCCAACGACATCACCGCGCTGCCGCCGGAGACGCTGCGCCGCGGCCGCTTCGACGAGGTGTTCTTCCTCGACCTGCCGACCGAGGAGGAGCGCCGCGAGATCATCGGGGTGCACCTGCGCAAGCGGCGGCGCGACCCGGGCGCCTTCGACGTCCACCATCTCGCGCAGATCTCCGACGGCTTCGTCGGCGCCGAGCTGGAGCAGGCGGTGATCGACGCGATGTACGCCGCGTTCGCCGAGGAGCGCGACGTGCGCACCGCCGACCTCACGGCGGCGATCGGCCGCACGGTGCCGCTGAGCCGCTCCCAGCGCGAGGTGATCGAGCGGCTGCGGGCGTGGCTGCACGAGGGCCGGGCGCAGTCGGCGTCGTTCGCCGAGATCGCGGTGGCCGAGAAGTCGCAGGTGCGGCTGGAGCTGGACTGATCCATGGGAGCGACCGGGAGGCTGCGCACCGCCCGCCTGCTGTGGGCGGCGCGCCGCGGCGCGCAGCCGGCCGTGGACGAGCTGTGGCGGAGGTGGCTGGAGGACGGCGCGGGCCCCGAGTCCGCCCGGATCCGGCACGCCCTGGTCCGGGCGGGCCGTCCGGCGTCCGCCGAGCCGCTGCGCGGGCTCAGCCGGGTGGCGCTGGGGGAGCGCGGCGCGGACCTGGCGGAGGCACTCGCCGAGTCCGCCCGCCGCCACCTTCACCCGGTGGCGGAAGCGGCGCGCTCCGCGATCCTCGCCGATCCGGTCCCGGAGGTGGTCGACGCCGTCTGCGAGGCCGCGCTCGCCGACGAGGACCGGCGTGTGGGGAGCCTCACGGCGTGGTGCGCGCGGCACGGCCTCGTACCGTCCGACCCGGTGCGGCGCGGCGTGTTCCTCTTGCTGACGCGGCGGCCGGAGGACCGGCGGGCCGCCGACCCGGACGGGTCGCTGCTGGCCCTTGCCTACGAGGCGGCCGGCGAACGCGAGCGCGCCCGGATCCGCACCGCGGTGATCGGCGACGGCGACCTGGACCTGCTGCGGATCGTGATGGACCGCAGCACGCGCCTGAGCGGCGAGGAGATCGGCCACGTCACCGGGCAGTACGCTCGGCACGGCCGCTGGGACGACCTGTGGCGGCTCGTCGCGACCCTGCCGCTGGTCCACGCGGTCGAGGCGATGCGCCTGTTCACCGGCGGCGGCGCGGAGGCGGCGGCGTGGCGGCCCCGGGACGCCGATCTGGAGGTGTTCGGGGCGCTCGCGCGGCTCACCCCGCAGGCCGCGGCCGAGGGCCTGCGCGCGCTGGCGTCGGTGGGCGCGCTGGAGCTGTCGGTGCCCGGCCGGATCGCCGAGGTGTCGATCGACCCGTCCGGGCGGCGGCTGGCGGTCTCCTCCCGCGAGGACGGCGACGGGCCCGGGCATCTGCACGTCTTCGACCTCACCGCGCGCGGGAACCGGCTGCTGCACAAACGGCTCGACCGCTGCCACCCCGCCACGCTCGTCCACACCGGCGACGCCCTGTTCGCCGCCGCGTGGCAGGGGCGGGCCGACGCGGTCAGGGGCCGCGGCATCACCCGCTACGAGGACGACATGCGCGAGGTGGTCCTGCGGGGACTCGAGGGGACGGTCCCGGCGATGGCCGCGCTCGGCGACGGCCGGTTCGCGGCCCTGGAGGTGAGCGGCGCGCCGGGCGGCGAGGCGCTCGCCAGGGTCCTGTACTTCGACGGTTCCGGCGGGGCGCGCGGCGGGTTCCCCCTTTACACCGAGCTGTTCTGGAACACCCCGCTGCAGGAGGGGGCGGCGCCGTACCGGATGGCGGCCGAGCCGCGCACGGGACGGCTCGTGCTCGACGGCCCCCGCCTCCAGATCATCGGGACGCGGCCGTACGCACGGCTGGCCAGGTCGGAGGCCGTCCAGGGCGAGCACGAGGTCTGCTTCCTCGGCCCGGACCGGATCGTGGCAGTGTCCGCCGCGACCTCTCGGGTGGAGAGCATGCGCGTGGTGCCCGGCGGCGGGCTGGAGACCGAGGCGTCCGCCGCGCTGGAGCCGCTGTCCGGGCGCCGCCATCCGGTCTCGATCAGGGGCCGCGGCGAGCTGGCCGTCCTGGAGCCGGGACGCCACGAGCGTCCGGCCCAGGTGTGCTACCTCGACGCCGCGACGCTCGGCCCCGCCGGCGGCGTCCGGGAGCTGGACGGCAGGACCGGGGACGCCCTGTGGGGCAGCCCGGACGGCGCCGTGCACGCGCTCACCGCGGGCGGCGACATCGCCGTCGCCGACGCCCCGCACGCGGTCGACGTCGCGATCATGGCCCGGCGGTGGCCCGGCGAGCTGGGCTCCCGCGATCTCCGCCGGATCGAGCTGGTCCGCGGCGACCCGGCGACGGCCGCGGCCCGCCCGCTGGCCGAGGTGCTGTGGCTGCGCCTGGAGCACCGGCTGGCCACCGAGATCCACATTTCGGCCGTCCCGCCCGGGCCCGGCGGCGACGACGACATCGCCCTCGGCACGCGGGAGGGGACGCGATGATGGGGCGGAACGCCCGCGAGCGCAGGATCCGCGCGACCGGCCGCACGGGCGAGGACGGCGCGCCGACCCGCGGGGCCGACCGCGCCTGGAGGCGCCTCGTGGCGAGGGGGCCTCTCGGCCCCGTGCAGCCCGCCCTCCTCCGGCTGGCATCCGATGAGGAGCACGCGGGCCACGTGCGCCGCGTGGAGGCGCAGGAGTTCGTCGCCGAAGCCTGGGCGCGGCGGCGCGACCCGGAGCTGCGCGAGGTGGCCCGCGCACTCGACGTCCCCGCGGCGTGGGGCGAGTCCCGATGGGAGTCGGCCGCCCTGCAGGGCCGCCTGGCGGAGGTCTGCGGGCCCGCCGACGTCCGTTGCGTGCCCGGCCTCCTCCTGGACGGCGACGACGCCGTACGCGCGGACGCCGCCCGCTTCTGCGCCACCGATGACGGCGCGCTGCTCGAAGCCCTCTGGCGCCTGGTGCACGAGCTCTCCGACCCCGGTCCGCTCGAGCGGGAACTGCTCCGCAACCCGCACCGCCCGTCGGACGGAGCGCTGGAGTTCCTCTGGAGCCGGTGGCTGGACGAACCGTCGGAACCGCTGGGCGGCTACCTGCTCGGCGCAGGATGGCCCGCCCCCGAGCAGGCCGAGCCGGAGCACGCGCTGAGCATGCTGGCGCTCGGCCTGGCCTCCGCCGAGGCCCTGTGCCGCGGCCTCCTCGACGACGCCACTCCCGGCCACCTCCTGCCCCGGCTGGCGCGCACCTGCCGTGAGCGCGAACTGCTGCCCGACGATCCGGGGGAGTGCGCCGTCTTCCGCCTGCTCCTCGGGGACATCGAGCAGCTCCGCGCGTCCGACCCCGACGGCTCCCTGCTGGCCGCCGGGTACGCGGGCGCCGGCGACGCCCTGCGCGCCCGGGTGCTGGAGGCGCTCACCGAGGCGGGCGAACTCGAGCGGATCCGCGACCTGGCGGCCCGGCCCTCCGCCCGGCCGCGCGGCGTGCGCGAGCGCACCCGGCTGGTGGACCGGCTGGCCGCCGATGAGGACTGGCCGCGGCTGTGGCGGCTGGCGCTCGACGTGGCGCCGCTGGAGGCGGGCGAGGTGGCCCGCCGGATCTCCCCGAGCTGGCGCCCGTCGGGCGAGGACGCCGCCGCCGGTGGCACGCACGACGAGCGCGACGAGCTGTTCCGGCGGCTGCGCGATCCAGGCCCGAGCGGGCCCGCCGTCCTGCGCGATGCCCTCCTCACCCACGCCCCCGCCATGGAGATCGCCCTCGGCGGCGGGGCGCAGACCCGCCGCGTCGCCATCTCGCCGGACGGCAGGCGGCTGGCCGTGACCCTCATTCTCCCCCCGACCTTCCGGCCGATCCGCCTGCTCGACATCGCCCTGCCCAGCGGTGACACCCTCGCCGAGTACGAGACGGCCGCCGTCGACCACCCCGGGCACCAGCCGATCGTCCACGAGCGGGGGTGGCGGTTCTTCGCGCACACGGGCGACGCCGTCCTCGCGGTCGTCGGCGACTCGCTCGGGCCGCTGGTGCGGTACGCGGACGGCGAGCGGCACCTCATCGCCACCGAGGACCGCGGAGTCGGCCAGATCCTGCCCGTGCCGGGCGGGGTGGCGGTCGTCTCGTTCTCCGGCGTCCGGCTGTTCCGGCCGCCCTACACCCACCCGTCCCTGACCGTCGAGGCCGGCGAGCTGGGGCTTCCTCGGCTGGGGCCCTTCGCGTTCGGGGTCGAGTGGCGGTCGGGCCGCATCGCCGTGGCGGGCCCCGGCGGGATCGCCGTCCTCGACGGGGAGACCGGCCAGAGGATCGCGTTCGCGGCGGTGCCGGAAGTCCCGCGCACCCGCGAGTTCGCCTTCGTGTCGGAAAGGGAGCTGGTGACCGCCGACGGCAAACACATGCACCGGTGGCTGATCTCCGGGAACTCCCTCGTGGAGGAGGACCGCAGGCCCCTGAGCCCGGGTTACCAGCTCCGGGCGCTGCCGCTGCAGGGCCTGGTCGCCTGGACCACCGGCGCCCACCCCCGTTTCGCCGACGCCGCCTCGCTGCTGGAGGCGCCCTCGCCCGTGACCGATCACGGCCGGAACGCGGACGCCGGATGGCGCCTGTCGGCCACGCCCATGGGGGAGCGCCTGGTCTCGGACCTGCACAACGAGATCCGGGTGGACGAGTGGTTCGGCGACCGGCTCGGGTCCCTGCTGCACCGTCCGCTGGCCGAGGCCACACCGTCCGATCTGGCGAAGGTCGAAGAGGTGCTGGCCTTCCCTTCCCTCGCCGACTCGGTGGCCGAGCCGCTGCGGCTGCTGCGGCTGTGCCTGCGCGTGCGGTTCGGGGACGACATCGCGCTGGGCCTTCCCGGCGGTGCCGCCCACGACATCGGCGCCGTCGACGACATCGCCTTGGGGAGACCGGAGGCGCGGCCATGACGCACACTGGTCCGGCCGCCGGCGAGAACGCACCTGGGGAGAGGGAGACATGACAGCGCGGATCGGCCTCGACTTCGGGACGGCCAACACCGTCGTCGCCCGCTGGGACGAGACCCTGGGGCGGGGCGAGCCCGTCCCGCTGGAAGGGGCGGACCTGCTGCGCGAGGGGACGCGCGGCGTCCGGCAGCGGGTCGTGCCGTCGCTGCTGGCCTACGACGCCGACGGCGAACGGCGCTGGCTGGGCGCGCAGGTCACGCCGGAGCTGGCGGCGCGGCCCGGCGTCACCGTCTTCCAGTCGACCAAGAGCAACCTCACCGGGCGGGCCGCCGACATCCCCCGCCCCGTCGGCGACCGCAAGATCTCCGGGCGGGAGGCGGCCGCCCGCTTCCTGGGCGACGTCATGGCGCTGGCCACCCTCGCCGCCGGCGCCGACGACCTGGAGATCGTGGCGACCGCGCCGGTCGAGGCCTTCGACACCTACCGCGACTGGCTGGTCCGCGAGGTGGCCGACGGCCCGGCCCGGATCCGGGTGGTGGACGAGGCCACCGCCGCCGCCGTCGGCTACAGCGCCCGGATGAACCCCGGCCAGGTCTTCTGCGTGTTCGACTTCGGCGCCGGGACCCTCGACGTCTCCGCCGTCCGCGTCCAGGACCCCGAGCGCGGCCTGGCCGGCGGCGGGCCGGGCGTGCGGGTCGTCGCCAAGGCGGGCGTCGACCTGGGCGGCAACCACATCGACGCGCTGCTGGCCGAGCACGCGGCCGACGAGGCGGGGCTGTCGCACGCCGACGCGGTGGCCCGCAACCGGGTGTTCCGGGCGCTGCTGGCCTCGGCCGAGTCCGCCAAGGTCGCCCTCGCCCGCGAGGACGCCGCGGAGATCGGGGCCGTGGACCCGGTCACCGGGCGCCGCTACGCCGCGGAGATCACCCGCAGCGCGTTCGACCGGATGCTGCGCGAGCGCGACGTCCTGGGACGGGTCACCCGCACGCTGCGCAAGGTCCTCGACGGCGCCGCGGCCAAGGGGTACCCGGCCGGGGAGATGGCGGGGATGTTCCTGGTCGGCGGCAGCAGCCTGATCCCGGCCGTCCGGGACGCGATCGCGCTGCAGTTCGACCCGGAATCGGTGCATCTGGACCGGCCGTTGGAGGCCGTCGCGGCGGGCGCGGCCGGCATCGCGGGCGGCCACGAGCTGCATGACCACATCCAGCACGACTACGTCATCCGGCACGTCGACCAGGAGACCGGCGTCTACGGGTTCGAGCCGCTGGTGGAGTCCGGCACCCCGTACCCGACGCCCGAACCGGTCAGGTCGCTGGGCATCCGGGCCGTCCGGGACGGCCAGCGCCGCCTCGGCCTGGCCATCTACGAGCTCGCCCACGCCACCCACCGGGACGCCGCCGACCTGGAGATCGTGTTCGACGCCGCCGGCGGGGCGCGCGCCGTGCAGGTCACCGCGCAGCGCAAGCAGGAGCGCGCCATGGTCTGGCTGAACGAGGAGACCCCCACGTTCCTGGAGGCCGACCCGCCCGCCGCGGCCGGCGCCGACCGGTTCCGGCTCGACTTCCGCGTCGACCCGCAGAAGCGGCTGACCGTCTCCGCCTTCGACCTCGTCCGCCGCGTCTGGGTGCTGGAGGGGCACCCGGTCGTCCGACTCGCCTGAGAGGTTCCCCGCCGATGTCCCACTTCACCCGCGTCCGCACCGCGCTCCGCGAACCCGACCTGCTCGCCGCCGCCCTCGCCGCCGTCGGGTTCGGTGAGGTGGAGGTGCACGACGCCCCGCAGACCTTGTACGGCTACCGGGGCGACGCCCGCCCCGAACGGGCCGAGGTGATCGTCCGCCGCCGGCACGTCGGGAGCGCCAGCAACGACATCGGCTTCGCGCGCCGTGGCGACGGGGCGTTCGAGGCGATCGTCAGCGAGTACGACCGGACCCGGTACGGGGCGGCGTGGCTGACGGAGGTGGCCCGCGCCTACGGGTACGCCGCGACCGTCCGGTACGCCGAGACGCACGGCTTCGAGATCGCCACCGACGAGGTCGACCGCGACGGCACCCGCCGCATCACGCTCCGCCGCACCGTCTGAGCCCCCTGCCGCGACCTACTCGGAGGCGATGAAGGCCTCGGCGCGGCGGAAGAGGCCGAGGGTGATCGAGTGCAGCAGGTCGCCGGTCTCCTTGGGCGCCTTGCCCGCGGACGCGCGGGCGTGCGTGCCCTCCAGGACGATCCCGAGCTTGAAGCAGGCGAGCACCGCGTACCAGATGATCGACGCCAGGTCGCGGCCCGCGGTCGCGGCGGCCCGCCCGGCGTAGGCGGTGACCAGCTCGCCCGGCCCGGGCAGGCCGCCCGCCGCGCCGAGCGGGCCGGCCAGCGAGGCGCTCTCGTCGCCGTGGCCGGGCCAGGTGGCCAGCAGCCAGCCCAGGTCGAGCAGCGGGTCGCCGATCGTGCACATCTCCCAGTCGACGATCGCGGCGACCTCCGGGCCGGTCGGGGAGAACATCAGGTTGGCCAGGTGGTAGTCGCCGTGCATGATGCCCGGCCGCCACGTGGTGGGGCGGTTGGCCTCCAGCCACGACGCCACCCGCTCCAGGCCGGGGATCTCGGGGCCGGGGTAGCCCTCCAGGGAGCCGTAACCCTCCAGCTCCGACATCCAGCGTCCGACCTGGCGCTCCAGGAACCCCTCCGGCTTGCCGAAGTCGGCCAGCCCCACCGCCTCGTGGTCGACGGCGCCCAGCGCGGACAGCGCCGTGGCGGCGTGCAGGCCCATCGCGTGCCGCATCACCGGGTCGGAGGCGTGCGGCTCGGGCAGGGCGACCGTGGCGTTGAAGCCCTCCACCGGCGTCATGAGGTAGAAGACCGCGCCGTGCATGACGTTCTCGTCGGGGCAGGCGGCGATCACGCGCGGTGCGGGGACGTCCGTGCCGCCCAGGGCCGTCAGCACCCGCGCCTCGCGGCGCAGCACGTCGTTGGTGCGGGTGCGCAGGTGGCGGGGACCGCGGCGCAGCACGTAGTCGCGGCCGCCGCGGCGGAAGCGGAGCAGCACGTTCTGCGTCCCGCCGCTGAGCAGCCGGACGTCCTCGAACGGGCCGCCGGGCAGGTCGCGCCCGGTCATCCAGGCGTCGAGCACGTCGAAGTCCACGAGCGCGCGCTCGATCTCTGCGGGCTGCTGCACGGCGTTCCTCCTAGGCAAGGCCATACGGGGGTGTGCCCCTCGATGCGGAGAGTAACAGTGATGCACTTGCATTAATCATTCAGATAGGCACATTATCGTTGGGAGACGCCCGCGGCGCACCCGCGGCGCCGCATCAGAGAGGGAGGCCGGCATGGCTTGGGACTTCGACACCGACCCCGAGTACCAGGAACTGCTCGACTGGGCCGACGCCTTCGTCCGCGACGAGGTCGAGCCCCTCGACCTGGTCCTCGGCGACCCGTACGACAAGGCCGACCCCAGCTTCAGGCAACTGGTCCGCCCGCTGCAGCAGCAGGTCAAGGAGCGCGGGCTGTGGGCCTGCCACCTCGGCCCCGACCTCGGCGGCCAGGGCTACGGCCAGGTCAGGCTGGCCCTGCTGAACGAGATCCTGGGCCGCTCCCGCTTCGCGCCCTCGGTGTTCGGCTGCCAGGCCCCCGACTCCGGCAACGCCGAGATCATCGCCCACTTCGGCACCGAGGAGCAGAAGAAGCTCTACCTCGCGCCGCTCCTGGACGGCGAGATCTCCTCCTCGTACTCGATGACCGAGCCGCACGGCGGCTCCGACCCCACGATGTTCACCACCCGCGCCGAGCGCGACGGCGACGGCTGGGTCATCAACGGCGAGAAGTGGTTCTCCTCCAACGCCAAGCACGCCGCCTTCATCATCGTGATGGCCGTGACCGACCCGGACGTGAACGCCTACGAGGGCATGTCGATGTTCATCGTGCCCGCCGGGACGCCGGGATTGACCATCGTCCGCAACGTCGGCGTCGGCACGGGCCGCGAGGGCTCCCACGGCTACCTGCGCTACGAGGACGTCCGGGTGCCCGCCGGCAACCTCCTCGGGGAGGAGGGCGGCGCGTTCGCCATCGCCCAGACCCGGCTCGGCGGCGGCCGCATCCACCACGCCATGCGCACCATCGCCCAGGTCCGCAAGGCGTTCGACATGATGTGCGAGCGGGCGGTGTCGCGGCAGACCAGGTTCGGCCCCCTGTCCAAGCTCCAGATGACGCGGGAGAAGATCGCCGACAGCTGGATCGAGATCGAGCAGTTCCGGCTGCTGGTGCTGCGCACCGCCTGGCTCATCGACAAGCACCAGGACTACCGCAAGGTCCGCAAGGACATCGCCGCCGTCAAGGCCGCCATGCCCAAGGTGTTCCACGACGTCGTCCAGCGGGCCATGCACCTGCACGGCGCGCTCGGCGTGTCGGGGGAGATGCCGTTCACCGGCATGCTGCTGGGCGCCCAGTCGATGGCGATCGCCGACGGGCCCACCGAGGTCCACAAGATCACGGTGGCCCGGCAGATTCTGCGAGACTACGAGCCGGTCGAGGGGCTGTGGCCCAGCGGCCACCTGCCCACCCGGCGCGAGGCGGCCCGCGCGCGCTACGCCGACGCCCTGGAACGAGCCGTAGGGAACGAGTGACCGACACGCCTTCCGGCCCGGCGGCCTCCGCGGCCGCTCCCGCGTCGACGCGGGAGCGGCTGCTGGACGCCGCCCAGCGCCTGTACGCCGAGCGCGGCCTGGACGCGGTCAGCCTCCGCGAGATCAACCAGGCCGCCGGGGCGCGCAACGCCACCGCCGTCCAGTACCACTTCGGCGGGCGGCCGGGGATCGTCCGCGCGATCGTCGCCCGGCACCGCCCCGAGATCGAGGCGCGCCGGCACGCCCTGCTGGACGCCTACGAGTCGGCGGGCCTGGACGACCCGCGGGCGCTGGCGGCGGCGCTGGTGCGGCCGCTGGCCGCCCTCCTCGCCGACGAGGGCGGACGCGACTTCCTGCAGATCTGGGCGGCCGTCCACAACCGTCCCGACCCGCTCCTGTCCACGGCGGCGCTGGAGGACCCCTCCGACAGCATCTACCGGTGGCGGATGCTGGTGCTGCCGCTGCTGGAGGAGGACGCGGCGCGCCTGCACCGGCGCTTCACCGCCCTGCTGCACGCCTCGATCGAGCTGGGCCGCCGCGCCCGCTCGGGGCCGCGCACCGACGACCGCCTGTTCACCAGCTACCTGATCGACGTGGTCACCGCGATCCTGGGCGCGCCCGTCTCGGCCGAGACCCGCCGCCTGGCCGCCGAACGCGACGCCGCCCGCTCCCCTTCGCCCGGATCGCCTTCGCCCGGATCGCCTTCGCCCGGGTCGCCTTCGCCCGGGTCACATTCGTCCAAGACGGGGTGAGGGGGCGTCCCGCAGACTGGGCATGTCATCCGCTACGACCAGGGGGAACGACATGACCGACATGCCCAGGCAGACCTTCTACCCGCTCGTCCACTACACCGACCCGGCCAAGGCCATGGAGTGGCTGGAACGGGCCTTCGGGTTCGTCACCCACGAGGTCGCCAGGGAGGGCGACCGCATCGTGCACGCCGAGATGCGCTACGACACCGGCATCGTCATGATCTCGCAGGCCGAGGCCGGCGGCGTCGGCATCTACGTGGCCGTCGACGACCCGGACGCGCACCACGACCGGGCGCGGGCGGCCGGGGCGGAGATCACCGCGGGGCTCGCCGACAAGCCGTACGGCTCCCGCGACTACGCGGCCCGCGACCTGGAGGGCAACATCTGGTACTTCGGCACCTACCGCCCCTGACCGATCCCCTCGGCCCGTTGAAAATGGGCGGATTCGCCCCGCTCGGCGGTGCTACGGTGCGTGAGCCGGCCGCGGGACTCCGGTGCGACTTCCGGAACTCGTTCTTTACAAGCGGTGATTCGCTGTTCGCGCCCCCATTCCCCGGCCGGCACCCGGGGATCGTGCGAGGCGGGGGCGGGGACGGGGCATGGGCGAGACGCTGGCGGACCTGGTCGCCTGCGAGGACGTGCTGATGTTCGTCAACGCCGCCATCACCTCCACCGGCCAGCGCGAGTTCCACCACGACGAGCACGGCCAGCGGCTCTCGCTGGACTTCCTGCACGAGTACATGCTCGCCAACTACCGCGAGCTGTACGCGGCGGCGCTCGCGCTGGACGTCAACGACCACAACGCCGCGCTGATCGTCCGCAACCTGCTCGTGTACGCCTCCGACGTCCCCGCCGACCGCCGCCGCGCCGAGGGGCGGCTGATCTCCGCCCGGCTGCGGCTGCTGCCGCCGCAGCGCGTGCTGCGGGTGTTCCGCGAGCTGCGCCAGGTCGGCGTGAACAACCGCCGCACCCGCGCGATCCTCCGCGAGTGGATGGCCTCCCGCCCCGACCCGGCCTTCGACGCCGTCAAGTACCGCGGCGCGGTGCGGGAGGTCGTCCGCCACGCCCACCTCCGCCTGCCCGAGGACGGCGCGACCCGCGGCGAGCTGGGCGCGTTCCTGTTCGCGCCGCGCCGCGGCGGCAGGTTCCGCACGCCGATGTTCGAGACCTGGCGGCGCGCGCACTACGAGCAGGCCGCCCTGTACGACCTGCCCTACACGGTCGCCGAGGGCTTCGCGGCCAAGCACGGCATCCCCCGCAAGGTCTTCCTGGAGCGCATCGAGCCGCGCATGACCCGCCTGGAGCGCCTCCGCCTCCAGGAGAACGCCCGCGCGCACAAGGCGGACGCCGTCGCCGCCGACCTGTCGGCCATGCCGCTGACCAGGCTCGCCACCTACGTCCTGGCGCTGCCCCTCGACGACCGGGTCAGGCGCCGCGACGAGCTGACCACGGCCCTGCGCGCCGCCGCCCGCCGCGCCGCCGGGCCCCTGGCGGGTCAGTGGGGCCGCGTCACCGCCGTCCTGGACGACAGCTTCTCCACCACCGGCTCCGGGCAGAAGCGCCGCCGCCCCCTGGCCGTGGCGCTGGCCTGCCACCACCTCCTGCGGGCCCTCGCGTCCCGGTACACGCCGCTGTGGGTCTCGGGACGCACCGACGAGCTGCTGCTGTACCCGTTCGGGCCCTCGCCGCTGGGGGAGCGGATCCTGGACGCCCTCGACACCGCCCCGGAACGCCTCGTGATCGTCTCCGACGGCTGGGACAACGCCCCGCCCGGCCTGGCCGCCGAGGTCCTGCGGGTGTGGCGCACCCGGCTCGACCCCGGCCGCCGCGTCGCCGTCACCCATCTCAACCCGGTGTACGACGCCGACGACTTCGACGTGCGCCGGCTCGCGCCGACCGTGCCCACCGCCGGCATCCGGGACGCCGAGGACCTGCCCACCCTGGTCGAGCTGGCCCGCTTCGCCGAGGGCCGGGCCGGGCTCGGGGACGTCCGCGCCTACCTCGACGAGCGCGTCGCGCGGTTCACCGGGAGCCGATGATGAAGAACCTCACGCTGGCCGGCCTGTCCACCCGGCCCGCCCAGGCCTGGGGGTCGGTCCGGCTCGTCCCGCTCGTGCGCGAGGAGCCGGTGGAGAACCTGCGGCTGCACCGCCACGTCTACGACGACCCCTCGGTGGTGGCCGTGGGCGACCGCACCGTCTACACCGCGTTCATCCCCCACGCCTACGTCGCGACCTGGGCGAACACCGAGGGGCCCGCGGCCTCGTACGGCACCCGGATGCTGCAGAAGGACGACGCCGGGATCGCCCCGGCGTCCCTGCCGGTCAGGGTCCGGCGGCGGATGGCGCGCCGCGTCGCCAAGGACCGGCTGCGGTTCCTGCCGCTGCACCTGGCCGTCGAGGGCTACCTCGCGCTGCACTTCGGCGGCCCGGAGATCGCCTGGGAGGAATGGTCGCAGCGGGCGCTGCGCGGCGGGCTGTCGCCCCGGGCCGAGCGGACCTTCCTGGGCCTGCACGTGCGGGGCCTGGAGGACGCCCTCGGCGTGTTCGAGGTCCACCCCGGCCAGTGCGGCGTCATGGTGTACGTCGCCGATGCCCTGGCCAGCGCCTTCGTCGTCCCGCACCCCGACGACTACCGGGCGCTGCACGCCACCCTGGTGGAGGACCTGTTCGGCGAGACGATCTACCAGTACGGGCTGCTCAACCTGCCCGCCGCCGAAATGAGCGTGCGCATCGACGACACCCGGGTCGGCTCCCTGGCGGACCTGCGGGCCCAGGCGGGGCTGCGGCAGGACGAGTGGGCGTCGTTCCACGACACGGTCATGGCGGGCGGCCTGTTCGACCCGGACGGCGGCTACCGGGCCGTCCAGCATCTCAACGGCTTCGAGCTCGGGCGCTTCATGCCCGCCTTCTCACCGCGCCGCGAGAACCACATCGGCGAGGTCATCACCCGCAGGAAGGGCCGGATCGCCTACCTCAAGTCGTTCCGGCTGTCGGACACCCAGGTCCGCCGCGGCTACCTCCTCACCCGCCTCGCCGCCCACGGCTGGAACCTGGAGACGACCGCGAAGGCCCTCGGCACCGACGCCGCCGGTCTGGGCCTGCGCCTGGAACGCGCGGGCTTCGGCTACCTACTGCGGCAGGACGTCCTGGACCACTACCGCGCCCAGGCCCGCCGCGGCATGCCCGCCCCCGGCACCTGACCCGCCGGGGGGTCAGCCGCGCAGGCCGGCGAAGAGGTCGTCCTCGTGGTCGGGGGCGTCGACCCGGGAGAAGTGGCGGATGAAGACCTCCGCGCCCAGCGCCAGCCGCCGGGCCTCCTCCGGCAGCCGCAGCAGGAAGATGTTCTCGCCCTGGCTCGCGTGCGCCTCCAGCGCCTTGACCTTGCGCTCCACGTACGCCGACACGTCCACCACGCTGGTGATCATCTCGTCCGGGACGCCGAAGTCGTCGGGGAGCTCGACCCCGGCCAGGTCCTCGCCGGCCAGCTTGAGGAACTCCATCAGCTGCCGGGCGCCCGAGCGCGGGACCGCCGTGTAGTAGAGCTTGTCGGGGATCCCGGTGGACTCGGCCGCGGCGACCGCGACCCGGTGGGCCTGGATGTGGTCGGGATGCCCGTAGCCGCCGTTCTCGTCGTAGGTGACCACGACCTGCGGGCGGTAGCGCTCCATCAGCTCCGCCAGCCGCTTGGCCGCCTGCTCCACCGGGACGTTCGCGAACGCCTCCGGATGGCCGTTGGTGTCCCAGCCCTCCATTCCCGAGTCGCGGTGGCCGAGCAGCTCGACATGGCCGATGTCCAGCAGCCCGGCCGACTCCTGGAGCTCGGCCAGCCGCCGCCGCGCCACCCCGGCCGCGTCATGACCGGGATCGGTCGGCTTGAGGCCGCCCGCGTCGTCGCCCGCCTCACCGTTCGTGCACGTCACCAGGACGGTGCGGATGCCCTCCTCCGCGCAGCGGGCCAGCAGGCCGCCGGTGCCGAGCACCTCGTCGTCGGGGTGCGCGTGCACCGCCATCAGGGTGAGCTGGGGTTCCATCTGATCTCCTCAACCGAATCGCCCGGCCCACTCTATGGCCCGCCACCGACAGTGCCCACGGCCGCCGGGACTCACGCCTGCGACGAGGCCTCCGCGGCGGACAGGTCGGCCGCGGTGAGGGGACGCGCCGGGGCCTCGAACGGGTACAGCGACGTGGCGGTGAGCCCGTCCACGACGAGCAGCTCCCCGGACCGCAGCAGCCGCCAGCCGGGGTCCTCGTCCATCCGCTCGCTGGCGATCACGTACGCGGGGGTGTGGCGCTCGCCGTCCACGCACGTCACGTCCAGGCTCCCGGGCTGGTGCCCCGCGTGCAGGTGCCGGGCCCTCCGCTCCAGCTCGGGCGCCAGGACCCACAGCTCGTTGGGCTCGGGGTAGCGCAGCGCCCAGATCCGGTGCGCCTCGGCCAGCAGGATGTTGAGCGAGTAGACCGGCAGCTCGGCCGTGATCCGCCGGATCGCCGCGATCAGGCCCGCCGTCGTGTCGCCGTGCCGCCTGATCTCCGCGGTGATGTAGGCGAAGACCAGTTCGGAGTCGGTCTGGCCCTCCATCAGCGCCAGGTCCACGTCGGTGAGCCACGACTCCAGCACGCCGAGCCCCTGCACCACCCCGTTGTGGGCGAACAGCCGGTCGTTCATGTCGAACGGGTGCGCGTTGTGGACGCTGACCCGGCCGGTCGAGGCGTACCGCACGTGCGAGACGAAGGTGTGGGAGACGACGTTGCGCGCCTCGGAGGCGAAGTCGGTGTTCTCGAACGCGGCGACCGGGGCCCGGTCCCGGACGGGCTCGTCGCCGAGCGAGAACCATCCCAGCCCCGTGCCGTCGGGCATCCTGCGGCTCTGCGCGCGCATGCTCTGGGGCGCGTCCAGCAGCCAGAACGTGGCCCGCACCCGGGGCCCGCCGGTGGTCATCCCGAAGAGTCGGCACATGCTTCCACCATGACCCACGCGCCGCGGCGCGACCAGGCCGCCCCCCGGCGCGCGGAAAGGTCTTCGACGGGCGGCCGGTGATGGCGTACGGTCCGGATATGGGGTCCCCGGTGGTGCTGCTGGACGTCGATGGCGTGCTCAACCCGTTCGAGCGGCCGCATCGCGGGTTCCGGCGCGTGCGGTGCTCGCCCAACGGCATCACCTACAAGCTGTGGCTGAACGCCGGCCACGGGCGCATGCTGCTCGACCTGGTCGAGGCCGCGGGCGCCGAGCTGGCCTGGGCCAGCTACTGGTGCGACCACGCCAACACCTGGATCGGGCCCAGGGTCGGGTTGCCCGAGCTGCCGTTCGTCCCGATTCCGCGGTTCCCGGGGATCACCGAGGGCGTCTCGCTGGGCTCCTGGAAGGCCCGCCACGTCGCCGCCTGGACCGGCGGCCGCCCGTTCGTGTGGTTCGAGGACGAGCCCGACGCGACCGACCGCATCGCCGCCGAGCCGGGCGTCGGCGATCACCTGCTCGTCTCCGTCGAGCCTCAGGCGGGGCTGACCGAGGAGCACATCGAGCGCGCCCTGGAATGGCTCCGCGCCCGGACCCCCGACGCCTGATGATCGTCATCTCCGCCGGCGCGGCCCCGGGCCGGGCCCGGGGCCGCGGGCGGGTCAGCAGTAGCTGTTGACCAGGTTGGTCAGGGCCGACTTCTCGGCCGAGTCCACGGTGAGGCCGTAGCGGTACTTCACGTCCGTCCAGGACCGCGCGTACATGCAGCGGAAGGCGGTGCGCGACGGGACCCACTCGGCCGGGTCCTGGTCGCCCTTGGACTGGTTGACGTTGTCGGTGACGGCCCACAGCTGGGAGCTGGCGCGGTCGTTGGCGAAGCCCTCCCGGCGCGCGGTGGTCCAGGAACTGGCCCCCGACCGCCAGGCCTCGGCCAGCGGGACCATGTGGTCGATGTCGACGTCGGACGCCTGGGTCCAGGTGGCGCCGTCGTACGGGCTGTACCAGCTCCCGGAGACGGCGGCGCAGCTGGAGTCGGTCTGGACGTTGGTCCCGTCCCGCTGCAGGACGATCTCGCGGGTGTTGCAGGCGCCCGAGACCGTGCTCCAGTGCGGGAACTTGTCGCGGTCGTAGCCCGTGGACGACCCCTCGGCGGCGACGGTCAGCGCCGCCAGGTGCTCGAGGGTGACGGCCTTCCCCGGCGGGGCGGGCGGTGCGGCGTGGGCCGCGGGCGCGAGCGCCGCGGTGGCGGTCAGCGCGGCGGCGAGAGCGGTGACGGTGATGCCCGTGCGTTTCACGGGTTCCTCCTCCAGCTTGGGAGCATCCTCCGTTCAAGCGTTAGTTAGCTGGATAAACCGGAAATGTCTGTTCGCTTCCGGCAAGATCACGGGTTTGTTACGAGCCGGGGCGGTCACATTCGTCCAATACGGCGTGTCGCGGCGCCGTCTAACGTCCCCTTCGACGACCGACGAAGGGAGACGACCATGGGCCGATCACCGCTTCTCGACCTGGCCTACGGCTTCATGCCGGCGCAGGTCCTGTACGCGGCGGCCGAGACCGGGGTGGCCGACGCGCTCGCCGCCGGGCCCCGCACCGGCGAGGACCTGGCCAAGGAGACCGGCACCCACGCGCCCTCACTGCGGCGGCTGCTGCGCGCCCTCGCCTCTCTGGGGGTGGTGGAGCAGCGGGACACCGACCTCTTCGAGCTCACCCCGCTGGGCGCGGGCCTGAAAAGCGACGACCCGGGATCGGTGCGCGGGCTCGTCAGGCTTTTCTGCGGGCCGGAGGTGTGGAACTCCTGGGGCGATCTTGTCGGCACTTTGCGCAGCGGTGAACCCGCCTGGGAACGCGTCACCGGAATGACATCGTTCGAATTCATGGCGGCGAACGAGGAACTGGCGGGAACGTTCAACACCGCCATGGCCCAGCACACCCGCGCGGTCGCACCGGCCGTCGTCGAGAACGGCGATTTCGGCCGCTTCCGCACCATCGCCGACCTGGGCGGCGGCGACGGCACCCTGCTGGCCGCCATCCTGGGCGCCGTGCCGGACGCGAGCGGAATCCTGTTCGACCTCCCCGCCGGGCACGCGGGCGCGGAGCGGACCCTGAACGAGGCGGGCGTGGCCGACCGGTGCCGGGTCGTCTCCGGTGACTTCTTCGAGTCCGTGCCGGAGGGGGCCGACGCCTACGTGCTCAAGAGCGTCGTCCACGACTGGGACGACGAGAAGGCCGCCGCGATCCTGCGCAGGTGCCGCGAGGCGATGCGCCCGGACGCGCGGGTGCTGCTGGTGGAGTTCGTGATGCCGGAAGTGGTGACGCCGGAGGACTCCGGGAACGTGATGTCCGACATCAACATGCTCGTCGTGCTGCGCGGGCGCGAGCGCACCGAGCGCGACTTCCGCGACCTGCTCGG
The DNA here is from genome assembly GCF_042656285.1 of Actinomadura rugatobispora. Taxonomy (GTDB): domain Bacteria; phylum Actinomycetota; class Actinomycetes; order Streptosporangiales; family Streptosporangiaceae; genus Spirillospora; species Spirillospora rugatobispora. The sequence continues at coordinate 21,808 of NZ_JBHSON010000120.1, forward strand.
CGCCGCCGGGTTCGGGCTCACCGCCATCACCGGCCCGCTCCCGCCGTCCGGGTACCGCGTGATCGAGGCCGCGCCCGCCTGACGATCCGCGGCGTGGCCCCAGCCCGCGGCCTTTCCGGGGGCGCGGGGCTCAGTTGCGGGTCCAGTCGGGCTGCAGGAAGTCGGCGACCCGGGCCTCCCGGCCGAGCAGCACGACCTCGCGGAACTGCCAGAGCATCGCCCCGGTCGGGGCGTGCACGACCCAGTCGGGGCGCAGCCGCATCTGCAGCAGGTGCCCGCCGTCGATCTGCGGCACCCAGCGCGGCGTGTCGTCGGCGGCGAGCCGGGCCAGGCTCACGTGGTGGACGGAGTGCACCTCGTCCGGGCTGGGGCGCAGCGGGCCCGGATCGGACGGCGCCGCCACCACCGGGGTGATCGAGAACCCGGAGGCGGCGGGGAAGTCGTCGAGCCTGCCGAGCACCTCGGCGGGCCCGACGGCCAGCCCCAGTTCCTCCCGCAACTCGCGCAGGGCGGCCTCCTCGGGCGTCTCGCCCTCGTCCATCCGCCCGCCGGGCAGCCCCCACTGGCCCGCGTTCCGGCCCCGGTAGGCGCGCTTGATCAGGATCACCGAGGGGACGCCCTCGTGCTCGACGACGCACAGCACCACTCCGGCGCGGCGGGAACCGGGGGAGTCGGGGACGGTGGTGTGGGCGAAGGCGCCGAGCCGCTCGGCGGCGGCCTCCCGGAACGCGGGCAGGCTCACGAGGGGATCCGTCATCCACCGATCTTCTCAGCCTGCCGGGCGGGCCGCTCGCCCGGCGTGCCTCCGCGGACGCGGACGGCGCGTCAGCGGCCCGCGGGGGCCTCGCGCTGGTCCCGGGCGTACCGGGCCGGGGAGGTGCCCACCGAGGCGGTGAAGTCGCGGATGAAATGGGCCTGGTCGGCGTAGCCGAGCTCGGCCGCCAGCGCCGGCCAGTCCACCGGGGCGCCCGCGGCGGCCCGCTCCGCCGCCTCCAGCATCCGGTGCCGCCGGATCACCCACTTGGGGCCGACGCCCACGTACTCCTGGAACAGCCGCTGCAGGCTGCGCGGGCCCACGCCCACGTCGGCCGCCAGGTCGTCCACGCGGACCAGGCCCGGCCGCTCGGCGATCCGCGCCACGATCCCGGCGGCGAGGCCCGCCCGCGGGTCCGCCCCGGCCGGGCGCCGGCCGAGCAGGAACGCCTCCAGCCGCGCGACGGCGCCCTCCGCGCCGGGACTGCCGAAGACGTCCGCGCACAGCTCGCGCCCCGCCGCGCCGAACACCTCGTGCACGCGCGGCGTCCGGCCGGTGATCGTGGACAGCGGGGCGCCGAGGAAGGGCCGGAACCCGCCGGGCCGGAACGCCGCGCCGACCACCCGGCCCTCGTCGGCGATCTCCTCCGCGAAGCCGTCCCGGACCACGCCCACCACCCGGTCCCGGGTCGTCCCGGAAGTCAGGTAGCTGGTGAACGTCATGTGGACGGCCGGCCGAGTCAGGACCCGCTGCCGGTGCGGCTCGCGGCCGCGCAGGTCCCACACCAGCACCCAGTAGTGGTCCACGAACGGCGCCAGCTCCGCGGCGGGCGCGATCCTGGTGACCTGGAAGCTCTCCAGCGCCGCGCGGGCGTTCAGGATGCCGCGCGTGCTACTGGGCAGAATCCGGGACATTCCCCCAGGCTAGGGCGTGCGCGCCGGTGCCGCGGCGGCCTGTCGCGTTTCTACAAGACCGGCCGCCGGGCCCGCTCTAGCGTGGAAAGCTCTTCGAACGGATGAGCGAGAAAGAGGCGAGGGCGAGATGGAATTCCGGAGCCTGATGGTGCCCGCGGCCGAGACGTCGGCGCGGATCGTCCGGGGCGTCCCGGCGGACCGGCTGGACGCGCCGACCCCCTGCCCCGGCTGGGACGTGCGGGCACTGGTCAACCACATGACCTACTGGGCCGGGCCGGCGGCGACGGCCGCGCGCAAGGAGCAGCCGCCCGCCGGCGTGGACGAAGGGCACGACTTCACCGCGGACGGCGACTGGGCCGCCCTCTACACCGAGCGCGCCCGCGCCATGGCCGAGGCGTGGACCGACCCCGCGGCCTGGGAGGGCAGCACCAGCCTCACCGGCAACCCCCAGGGCATGCCCGCCCCCGTCATCGGCGGCATGATGCTCGGCGAATGCGTCCTGCACGGCTGGGACCTGGCCGTCGCCACCGGCCAGGACACCGCCGTCATCCCCGGGGACCTGGTCGCCGCCGCCTACGAGCAGCTGCAGCCCACCGCCGAGATGGGACGGCAGTACAAGGCGTTCGGCGAGCGCGTCGAGGTCCCCGAGTCGGCGCCGCTCCTTGACCGGCTCTTGGGGCTTTCCGGGCGCGACCCGTACTGGAAGCCCTGACCGGCCCCTCCGCCGCTGGGGGAAGGGGGGGCGAATTACAGGCGCGAGCGGGGTGCCGGGCGCTCTACGCTTGAGGCATGTCTTCCACGCCGTCGACCTCTGGTTCTTCCATCCGGGTACGCTTCGCCCCCTCCCCGACGGGGATGTTCCACGTGGGCGGGGCCCGGTCCGCCCTGTTCAACTGGGTGATGGCCAAGCAGGCGGGCGGCACGCTCGTGCTGCGGATCGAGGACACCGACGCCTCCCGCAACCAGCCCGAATGGACCGAGGGGATCATCCGGGCGCTGGCCTGGCTCGGCATGGACGGCGGCGAGTACGAGGGCCCCTACTTCCAGTCCGCCAACGCCGACAAGCACGCCGCCGCCGCCCGCACCCTGATCGACGCCGGGCGCGCCTACTACTGCGAGTGCACCCGCGACGACCTGATCGCCCGCGCCGGCGGCCAGTACAAGGGCTACGACAACTTCTGCCGCGACCGCGGCCTGGAGCCCGGCCCCGGGCGGGCGCTGCGGTTCCGCAGCCCCGACGAGGGGCAGACCACGGTGGTCGACCTGCTGCGCGGCAAGCCGGTGTTCGAGAACGCCGTCCTGGAGGACTTCGTCATCGCCCGCGCCGACGGCTCGGTGACGTTCCTGCTGGCCAACGCGGTCGACGACATCAGCCAGGGCATCACCCACGTGGTGCGGGGCGAGGAGCACCTGTCCAACGCGCCCAAGCAGCAGCTGCTGTGGGAGGCGCTGGGCGCCGAGCCGCCCGTGTGGGCGCACGTCCCGGTGATCGTGAACGAGAAGCGGCAGAAGCTGTCCAAGCGGCGCGACAAGGTCGCCCTGGAGGACTACCGGGCCGAGGGCTACCTGTCCGACGCCATGCGCAACTACCTGATGCTGCTGGGCTGGGCGCCCTCCGGCGACCGCGAGATCGTGCCGTGGGAGGCGATCGTCGAGGAGTTCCGGATCGAGAACGTCAACACCTCGCCGGCCTTCTTCGACGTCAAGAAGCTGCGCGCGTTCAACGGCGAGTACATCCGGGCGCTGCCGCCGGAGCGGTTCGTCGCCGAGTGCCTGCCGTTCCTGGAGGACGCGCCGTTCGAGGTCGACCTGGGTGTGTTCGAGCGGCTCGCGCCGCTGGCCCAGACCCGGGTGGCGGTGCTGTCGGAGATCGTGCCGATGGTCGACTTCGCCTTCCTGGACGAGCCGCCCTACGACGAGCAGTCCTGGAACAAGGCCATGCTGAAGGGTCCGGCCGCGGAGATCCTCGCCGCGACCGAGGAGGCCTACCGGGACGTGCCGTGGGAGACCGAGCGGCTCAAGACGCGGCTGGAGGAGGTCGGCGCCGCGCAGGGCCTCAAGCTCGGCAAGACGCAGGCGCCCGTCCGCGTCGCCGCCACCGGCCGCACGGTGGGCCTGCCGCTGTTCGAGTCGCTGGAGATCCTGGGCCGGGAGCGCACCCTCGCCCGGATCGCCGCGGCCCGCGCCAAGCTGCGCGACGCCGCGCCCGCCTCCTGACAGCGGGGCGCGAACACCGCAGACGGCCGCCGGAACGACCGCGGCCGGTGGCGGGGAAGCACCCGCCACCGGCCGCGCGCTCACCCGGGGCCCGTGCGGCGCCGCCCGGGGACGATCACGCCCGCGGGCACCGTCCGGGACCGCGGCGACCCAGGATCACGGCGACCCGGGATCACGGTGCGACGTCGTCCGGCCCCGCCACGGTGTCGCGCAGGTCGGCCACCCGCCGGTCCAGCTCCTCGAACTCCTCGCGGAGCGTGCCAGGGAGCCGCTTGCCCAGCCGCTCCAGCTGCTCCTCGACCGAGGCCAGCCGGGCGGCCGACTCCGCCGCGGCGCGCGCCGCCGCCTCCGGGAGGGTGCCGGGCCCCCGGCTCGGATCGGTGGACGGCCGGGCCTGCAGCAGCGCGGCCTGCTCCCTCAGCAGCGCCGCCTGCTCGCGCAGCAGGACCGTCTGGTCGCGCAGCTGCTTGTTCTTGTTGTGCAGCTCCACGAACACCGACACCTTGGCCCGCAGCACCCACGGGTCGAACGGCTTGGAGATGAAGTCGACCGCGCCCGCCGCGTACCCGCGGAAGGCGTAGTCGGGATCGCTGTTCACCGCCGTCAGGAAGATGATCGGCAGGTCGCGGGTCTTGCGGCGGCGCTTGATGTCGCGGGCGGTCTCGAAGCCGTCCATGCCCGGCATCACCACGTCCAGCAGGATCACCGCGTACTCGTCGGTCAGCAGCGCCTTGAGGGCCTCCTCGCCGGAACGGGCCCGGATGAGGTCCTGATCGAGCGAGCTGAGGATGGCCTCCAGCGCGATGAGGTTCTCCTCGCGGTCGTCCACGAGCAGGATCTTCGCCTTGTCGTCCACGCTTGCCCTTCTACCATCTCTGTTCCGGCTCGTCCCGGCTCGCCACCCCGTCCGGGCGGGCGCACCGCGCCCGCCCGCCCCCATTGTCGGCCGCGCGGCTAGCGGACGATGGAGGGTTGCAGCCAGTTGCGCATGACGTCCAGGAGATGGTCCACGTCCACGGGCTTGGGGACGTAGTCCGACGCGCCGGAGGCCAGGCTCTTCTCCCGGTCGCCCTTCATCACCTTCGCCGTGATCACGATGATCGGCAGCTCGGCGAACTGCGGCATCTCCCGGATCGCGGCGGTCGTGGCGTAGCCGTCCAGGCCGGGCATCATCACGTCCATGAGCACCAGCGCCACGTCCGGGTTGCGGTGCAGCACCTCGATGCCGGCATGGCCGTCCTCGGCGTACAGCACCTCCATGCCGTAGCCCTCCAGCACGCTGGTCAGGGCGAACACGTTGCGGACGTCGTCGTCGACGATCAGCACCTTGCGGCCGGACAGCACCGTGTCGAGGAAGTCGGCGGGCGGCTCGTCCAGCAGCCCGTTCAGACTCGGCTCGGACTCGCCCCGACGGTCGCCGGCGGGGGCGGACTGCTCGGCCGCCAGCACCCGGTCCATGGACGGGTCCATCGGCGGCGCGGTCGCCGCGGCGCCCGGGTCGGTCGCGGTGGCGGTGACCGCCGCCGGCACCGGCTCGTCGGGCAGCACCGAGCGGCGCCGCCCGTCCGGCTCGGAGTACTGCGCGGGCAGGTAGAGGGTGAACACGCTGCCGCGGCCCGGCTCGCTCTCGGCGTGGATCTCCCCGCCCAGCAGCCGGGCGATGTTGCGGCTGATCGACAGGCCCAGCCCGGTGCCGCCGTAGCGGCGGCTGGTGGTGCCGTCGGCCTGCTGGAACGCCTCGAAGATCACCTGCAGCTTGTCGGCGCTGATCCCGATCCCGGTGTCGATCACCCGGAAGGCGATCACGTCCGGGGTGTTCCACAGCGCCGGCAGCGTGAAGCTGATGTCGCCGGCCCGCTCGATCCGCAGCCGCACCTCGCCCTCGGCGGTGAACTTGACCGCGTTGGACAGCAGGTTGCGCAGCACCTGCTGCAGCCGCTGCTCGTCGGTGTGCAGCAGGCCCGGCACCTCGGGGGAGACCTCCACCCCGAAGTGCAGGCCCTTGTCGACCGCCAGCGGCCGGAAGGTGGCGTCGACGTAGTCGACCAGCCCGGACACCGCCAGCCGCTGCGGGTGCAGCTCCATCTTCCCGGCCTCGACCTTGGCCAGGTCCAGGATGTCGTTGATCAGCTCCAGCAGGTCGGTGCCCGAGTCGTGGATGGTCTGGGCGAACTCGACCTGCTTGTCGGTGAGGTTGCCGCCCGGGTTCTCCGACAGCAGCTTGGCCAGCACCAGCAGGCTGTTGAGCGGGGTGCGCAGCTCGTGCGACATGTTGGCCAGGAACTCGGACTTGTAGCGCGAGGAGATGGCCAGCTGCTCGGCGCGCTCCTCCAGGGTGCGCCGGGCCTGCTCGATCTGGAAGTTCTGGATCTCGATCGCGCGGTTCTGCTGGGCCAGCAGCGCCGCCTTCTCCTCAAGCTCGGTGTTGGAGTTGCGCAGCTCGCCCTGCTGGCGCTGCAGCTCGTCCGAGCGCTCCTGCAGCTCCTGGGCCAGCCGCTGCGACTCGGTCAGCAGCGCCTCGGTCCGGGTGTTGGCACTGATCGCGTTGAGGGTGACCCCGATCGTCTCGATCAGCTGGCTGAAGAAGGCCAGGTGGACGTCGGTGAACCGGGCGAAGGAGGCCAGCTCGATCGCGCCCAGCACCGAGTCCTCGAACATGATCGGCAGCACGATGATGTTGACCGGGCCCGCCTCGCCCAGCCCCGACCCGATCTTGATGTAGTCGGCCGGGGCGTCCGCGATCAGCAGCGTGCGGTGCTCGGCCGCGGCCTGCCCGACCAGGCCCTCGCCCAGCGCGAACCGGAGCGCCCCGGCGCGGTTCTTGCGCACCCCGTACCCGGCGATCAGCGCCAGCTCGGTCTCCTCGCCGGAGTGCTCGGCCAGGTAGAACGCGCCGTACTGGGCGTTGGCGGTCGGGGTCAGCTCGCTCATGATCAGCTCGGCGACCTGCATGAGGTCGCGGTGGCCCTGCATGAGCCCGCCGATCCGGGCCAGGTTGGTCTTGAGCCAGTCCTGCTCCTCGTTGGCCCGGGTGGTCTCGCGCAGGGTGGCGACCATCAGGTTGACGTTGTCCTTGAGCTCGGCGACCTCGCCGCGCGCCCCGACGGTGATGTTGCGGCTCAGGTCGCCGGTGGCGACCGCGCTGGCCACCTCGCCGATCGCGCGGACCTGGGTGGTCAGGTTGCCGGCCAGCTCGTTCACGCTCTCGGTCAGCCGCTTCCAGGTGCCCGAGACGCCCTCCACCTCGGCCTGGCCGCCCAGCCGCCCCTCGATGCCCACCTCCCGGGCCACCCGGGTGACCTCGGAGGCGAACGACGACAGCGTGTCGACCATGGTGTTCAGCGTGGTCTTCAGCTCCAGGATCTCGCCCTGGGCGTCCACGTCGATGCGCCGGGTCAGGTCGCCGTGCGCGACCGCCGTCGCCACCTGCGCGATGTTGCGCACCTGGTAGGTCAGGTTGCCGGCCATGCCGTTGACGTTGTCGGTCAGGTCCTTCCACATGCCGCCGGCGCCGGGCACGATCGCCTGGCCGCCCAGCCGCCCCTCGGTGCCGACCTCGCGGGCGACGCGGGTGACCTCGGCGGCGAAGGCCGACAGGGTGTCGACCATGGTGTTGATGGTGTCCTTGAGCTGCAGGATCTCGCCCTGCGCGTCGACGGCGATCTTCTTGGTCAGGTCGCCCTGCGCGACGGCCGTGGTCACCTGCGCGATCCCGCGGACCTGCGTGGTCAGATTGTTCGCCATCGAGTTGACGTTGTCGGTGAGGTCCTTCCAGACCCCGCTCACGCCGTGCACCTTCGCCTGGCCGCCCAGGCGTCCCTCCGCGCCCACCTCGCGGGCCACCCGGGTCACCTGGCCGGCGAAGGCCGACAGGGTGTCGACCATGGTGTTGATGGTGTCCTTGAGCTGCAGGATCTCGCCCTGCGCGTCGACCGTGATCTTCTTGGTCAGGTCGCCCTGCGCCACCGCCGTGGTCACCTGCGCGATGTTGCGGACCTGGTAGGTCAGGTTCGACGCCATCCCGTTGACGTTGTTGGTCAGGTCCTTCCACACGCCGCTCACCCCGGGCACCCGGGCCTGGCCCCCCAGCCGCCCCTCGGTGCCCACCTCGCGGGCGACGCGGGTCACCTCGTCGGCGAACGCCGACAGCGTGTCGACCATCTGGTTCACCGTCAGCTTCAGCTGCAGGATCTCGCCCTGCGCGTCCACGGTGATCTTCTTGCCCAGGTCGCCCTCGGCCACCGCCGTGGTGACCTGGGCGATGTTGCGGACCTGGTAGGTCAGGTTGTTGGCCATCGCGTTGACGTTGTCGGTCAGGTCCTTCCAGACCCCGCTCACGCCCCGCACGTTGGCCTGGCCGCCCAGCTGCCCCTCGGTGCCCACCTCCCGGGCCACCCGGGTGACCTCGTCGGCGAACGCCGACAGCTGGTCGACCATGGTGTTCACGGTGAGCTTCAGCTCCTGCAGCTCACCGGTCGCCTCGACGGTCACCTTCCGGGTCAGGTCGCCCCGCGCCACCGCCGTGGTCACCTCGGCGATGTCGCGGACCTGGTCGGTCAGCCGCCCCGCCATCGCGTTCACCGCGGAGGTCACGTCCCGCCACCGGCCGGTCATGCCGCGCGCCGACGCCTGCCCGCCCAGCCGGCCCTCGGTGCCGACCTCCCGCGCGAACTGGGTGACCTCCCAGGTGAACTGGTCGAGCAGCTCCACCATCCCGTTGACCGACTTGGCCATCCGCAGCAGCTCGCCGCGCATGGGACGGCCGCGCACCCGCAGCTCCACCCGCTGGTTCAGGTCGCCCTGCGCCACCGCCTCGACCACCTGGTACATGCCGGTGGCCAGATCGGTCAGCTTGTCGATGATCGCGTTGGCGTCCTCGACCGCCATCCCCCAGGCGCCCTTCAGCGCGCCCGCGGGGATCCGGCCGCGCAGCTGCCCGTCCCGGCCGATCTCGCGGCGCACCCGGCTCAGCCCGGTCGCCAGCTGCTCGCCGTTGTCCCGGATCTCCTCCAGGATCGCCGCCGCCTCCGCCACCGCGCCCTCCCCGGGCACGTCGACCTCCGTCCGGATCTTGCCGTCCCGGACGGCGGCCAGCGCCTTCAGGAGAGGCGCCAGGTCGGCGTCACTGTACCGGGGTGTCGTGTCACGGAACGAACCGCCGTTGTGGCGGGTGCCGGACGCGGTACGGGGCATGCTGTTCGACCTCCTGGCCCGCGATGTGGGTATGCGTATGGGTGCAGGGGAACCACGGATACCTTCCTCCGGGGCCGCATCTGTACTCTACGTCGCCACAGGGGCGGGAGGCGGCCGTGATGGGACGCCTGCGCCGCCGGCGCGGGCTTGTAGTCTTCGTGTTACCGTCTGTCGTGCTTACCGTGCGGTAGGGCTTTATCCCTGGCGGCGGGGCTTTTCTGGCCGAGTGGTCGGCCGGTCTGCCACGATAGCCAGACCCACGCCCCGCCGTGCGCGGCGGGCGATGACCGCGACGAGTGAGGATCGACTGTTGGAACGGCAGACGGTGTCGGCCACCTTCCCGTCCGCCGCGGCCTCGGTGGCGGACGCCCGCCAGTTCGTCCGGCGGGTGCTGGCCGAGTGGGGCATGGACGAGGCCGCCGACGACGCCGTGCTGGCCACCAGCGAGCTGGCCACCAACGCCGTCACCTACGCCGGGACCTCCTTCGAGGTGGCCTGCCGGCTGACCGCCGACGGCGACATCCTCGTCGAGGTCCGCGACCTGCACCCCACCCGCTCGGTCGCGATGCCCGGAATGAGCGCCTCCAGCGGCCGGGGCCTGCCGTCGATCGCGCGGCTGGCGGCGTCCTGGGGCGTCACCTACGACCGCCGCACCAAGGGCGTGTGGTTCCGGCTGCCGCGGCCCGGGGCGTCCAACGGCGCCTCGGGGCCCCGGGTGTCCTCGGAGGAGCCCGGGGCGGGGGCGGGCTCCGGTGGGGCGTTCGGCGGCCCGCGCGGCGGCGCCGAGGCCGGTGGCGTCCGCTCCCGGCGGGACGGCCGCGCCGGACGCGCCCGAGACG
>NZ_JBHSON010000121.1:0-31511 GCF_042656285.1 Actinomadura rugatobispora
CCGCAGGGCCCGGCCGCGGCGCGGCGCGCCGCCCGCGCTCACCGCGACCGCGGCCGGGATCCGGCCCGCCCGGGCCGCCAGCAGCAGCGCGGTGACGACGACGACCGCGAGCACCCCCGCCAGGGCCAGGGCGTCCACCCGTACCGAGACCCCGCTGGCGGTCGGCAGGTCGAACGACTCACCGAACGCGCCGATCACCCCCCCGGCCAGGGCGTTCCCGATCACGATCCCCGCCAGGCCGCCCAGCACCCCCGGCACCGCCACCATCGCCAGGTAGACGCCGGTGACCTGGGCGGGGGTGAACCCGAGGGCCTTGAGCACGCCGATGTGCCGGAACCCCGACACCACCGCGCCGCTGACCACGTTCCCGATGATGAGCACCGCGACGATCAGCCCGGCGATCCCGAACGCGATCAGGAACGGGATCACGACCTTCCCGTCCTCGGTGGCCTTCTGGCGGGGCACGAGGTAGCTCTGGCTCGAGGCCGCGGGCAGGCCGGCGGTGACCGTGCCGGCCGGGGCCCCCGGGTCGGCGAGCCGGTAGAGCATCTGCAGGCCGTCGGGGGCGGTCAGCTGCCCCGGCGCCACCCACGCCTGGGCGGACCGCGTGATCGACCCCGCGGTCCCGACGACGGTGAAGGCGCGGCCGTCGCCGAAGGTCGCCGTCCTCCCGATCGGGTCGAAGGGGAACCGGACGTCGTTGCCGATCACGATCTCACCGGGGGCCGTGGCCCAGCGGCCGCTCTTGAGCCACAGCCGGTCCACCCGGTCGCCGTCGCGCCCGGCCCGCTCGGAGACCGTGAGGGGGCCGGGCGGCAGCAGCCCGCGCCCGTTCCCCTCGGACACGTTCATGATCTGCGTGCGGAAGGGGCCGGCCGCGGCCGTGACGCCGGGCCGGGACGCCGACGCCGCCGCCTGCGCCGCCGTGACCTTCGCGGGGGCGTAGGTGACCGTCAGATGCGCCCCCCGCTGCCGCGCGAACGCCTTGTCGTACGGGTCGTCCACGGTGACCAGCAGGCCCAGCGCCAGCACGACCGTCGCGCTGGACAGCAGCAGCACAAGCGTGATGAGGGACGTCTGCAGCCTGCGCCGCCGCACCGCGAACCGCGCGGCCTGCCACACCGCCCTCACCGGGTCACCTCGGCGGCCACCCGGCCGTCCTCGAACGCCACGACCCGGTCCGCGCACCGGGTGGCCAGCCGCTCGTCGTGGGTGACGATCAGCAGGGTCTGGCCGATCTGGTTGAGGTCCAGGAGCAGGTCCATGACCTGCTCGCCCGCCCGCGAGTCCAGCGCCCCGGTCGGCTCGTCGGCCAGCAGCAGGGCGGGCCGGTTCATCAGCGCGCGGGCGACGCCGACCCGCTGCCGCTCCCCGCCCGACAGCACCACCGGGTAGGCGTTGCGGCGGTCGGCGATGCCCAGCTCGTCCAGCAGCTCCATCGCCCGGGCCCGCGCCTGCCTGCGCGCGGTGCCGAGCAGCTGGGCGGCCAGCATCACGTTCTCCAGCACCGGCAGGTCGTCGAGCAGGTTGAAGAACTGGAAGACCATGCCGACGCGGCGGCGCCGGTACCTGGCCAGCGCGGCCTCGCCCATCGCCGTGATGTCCTCGCCGCGCACCGCGACCGTGCCCGAGGTGGGCCGGTCCAGGCCGGCGATCATGTTGAGGAGGGTCGACTTGCCCGACCCCGAGGGGCCCATCACCGCGACGGCCTCGCCCGCCTTGACGTCGAGGCTGACCCCGGCGAGCGCGGCGGTCTCGCCGTACTCCTTGCGCACGTCCGTCATCCGGACCATCGGTTCCATGGCCGTGACGGTAGGAGGCGGGACGCCGCCCGCGCGTCGGGCCCCGGGTGTAGGTGCGGCGCCGGGTCATCCGACGGATGTAGGGCACTGGCCCGCCAGGATGATGCGATCCGTCCGGGACCGCGCCAGGATGGACGGGTGCTGCCCGCGTGGATCGTCCCCCTGCTCGTCGCGGGCCCGTGCGCGTGGGCCCTGTGGGAGCGGCGCAGGCGCCGCTCCGACCTGGGCGCCCGGACCTGGCTGCTGGAACGCGAGCGCGAGGCCGCGGCGCGCCGGGCCGTCGAGGAGGAACGGGCCCGGGTGGCCCGCGACCTCCACGACATCGTCAGCCACAGCGTCAGCGTCATGGTCGTGCAGGCGGGCGCGGCCCGGCACGGCCTCGACGGCGAGGTCGAGGAGGCGCTGCTGGCCGTGGAGCGGACCGGCCGGGAGGCGATGACCGAGCTGCGGCACCTGCTCGGGGTGCTCGCGCCCGCCCCGGACGGTGACGGCGACGCGTTCGCCCCGCAGCCCTCACTCGCCAACCTGGGGACCCTGGTCGACCGGATCGCCTTCGCGGGCCTGCCGGTGGACGTGCGGGTGACCGGTGAGCCGCGGCCGCTGCCCACCGGGATCGACGCGACCGGCTACCGCGTCGTCCAGGAGGCGCTCACCAACGCGCTGAAACACGGCACGGCCGGGGCGAGAGCGGAGGTGACGGTGGGCTACGGGACGCGGAACCTGCGGCTGGAGGTGCTCAACACCGGTCCGAGCGTGCTCACCGGGACCGGGCCCGCCCCGGCGGAGAACAAGCCCGGCCGGGGCCTGGCCGGGCTGCGCGAGAGGGTCGCGGTGTACGGCGGCGACCTGGACGCGCGGCGGCGGCTGGGCGGCGGCTACCGGGTGCGGGCCCGCATCCCCCTGGAGCGGCCGTGACCCGGGTGCTGATCGCCGATGACCAGACGCTGGTGCGCGGCGGATTCCGGATGATCCTGAGCAGGGCCGGGATCGAGGTGGCGGGCGAGGCCGCCGACGGGCTGGAGGCGGTGACGGCCGCGCGGCGGCTGCGGCCGGACGTGGTGCTGATGGACATCCGGATGCCCGGCATCGACGGCCTGGAGGCCGCCCGCCGCGTCCTGGCCGACGACCCGGCGTGCCGGGTGCTGATGCTGACCACCTTCGACCTCGACCGGTACGTGTACGCGGCGCTCGCCGCGGGGGCCAGCGGGTTCCTGCTGAAGGACGTCACCCCCGAGCACCTCGTGGCGTCGGTGCGGCTCGTCGCGACCGGCGACGCGCTGCTCGCCCCTTCCATCACCCGCCGCCTGGTCGAGCGGTTCGCCCGCCCGGCGCCGGAGCCCCGGGGCCTGGACGGCCTGACACCGCGGGAGAAGGAGGTCCTCCGCCTGGTCGGCGGGGGCCTGTCCAACGCCGAGCTGGCCGCCCGCCTGCAGCTCAGCGAGGCGACGGTCAAGACCCACGTGGCCCGTATCTTCGCCAAATTGGGTCTGCGCGACCGTGCCCAGGCCGTGGTGGTCGCCTACGAGTCGGGTCTCGTCGTTCCCGGTTCGCCGGAGTGACCGGGAGATGAGATCCAGCGATCGGCAATGATCCAGTCAAATAGCCAGTTTTAGCCCGAGTCAGTGCATATCGGGCATGATGTCGTGCAAGAAATGAGATGTACCGCAGAGGGCGAGCACCGCGATCAAGTGCTCCACGAGGCCAAGGAGGCTTGCGAGGGACTGAGACGACCGGTCCCGCACGTGAAGAACGCGCGGGGCACCGGTCGGTGCGGTGGTTACCGCCGGCGTCGGCGGGGGAGAGGCAGAGGGCCGGACCGGCCCCCTGCCTCTCCTTTTCGGCCGCGAGTCGCCGCGCCGCGTCAGAATTCCCGTTGCCGCAGGAAGACGCCCGGCTGACCGGCGTGGATCTCGATCCATTCGGCGCCCTCGTCGCCGGCGCGCCACGAATAGAGCAGGTCGGGCGTGAAGAAGCCCATTCCGGGGCCGACGTGCCGGCGGCCGAAGATGAGCTCGCCCCGGAGGACGTAGTTCAGCTGGTGGGTGCCGTGGCGGTGCGGCTTGACCCGCTCACCGGGCTTCGCCGCTTCATGGTAAACGGACAGTTGCGGAGATTGGAGAATGGCCTTGGTGACGAGGTCGCGGCCGAACAGCTCGAAATACTTTTCGGCCTCCTCGGACTCACCGAAGATCTCCGCGGTCGTCCGGCCCGCGATCTCGGCGACGTCGAAGAAGAACTGCCGGGGCCTCTCCTCCCCGCCCTGCCGGTCGGTGTCGTCGGTCATCGGCCCGCTCCTTCCGAGGTGGGTGTGAAAGCCGGTCAGCCCGCCGAAGCGGCGCCCGCGCCCGTGTAGTCCTCCCGCCAGGGTCCCGCCAGATGCCCGCCGTCGACCACGAAGGCCGCGCCGGTGCAGTAGGAGGCCTCCTCGGACGCCAGGAACGCCACCAGCGCGGCGACCTCGTCCGGACGGCCCATCCGCGGGATCGGCTGCCTCTCGACCAGTCGATCGAGGATCCCTCTCGCCGCCGATTCCCGGACCAGCTCGGAGGCGATCACCCCGGGGTGCACCGAGTTCACCCGGATGCCGAACCGGCCGAGCTCCAGCGCGGCCGAACGCGTCATCCCGGTCACCGCGTGCTTGGAGGCGACGTAGCTGGTCAGGTTGCGGATGCCGACCAGCCCGTCGATGGACGAGATGTTGACGATCGCCCCGCCGCCCCCCGCCGACAGCGCACCGGTGACCGCGCGCATGCCCAGCAGCACGCCGTGCAGGTTCACGTCGATGACGCGGTAGTGATCGGCGAGGGGTGCCTCGTGCAGCGGGCCGCCCGCCCCGATGCCCGCGTTGTTGACCAGGATGTCCAACCCGCCGTGCCGCTCGACCACGGACTCGACGGCGGAGGTCCACGAGCCCTCGTCCGTCACGTCCAGGTGCACGGGGACGGCCGCCGCGACCAGCGCGGCGGCGGCGTTCGCCGCCCCCTCCAGGTTGATGTCGGCCACGGCGACCCGCGCGCCCTCCTCGACGAACCGGGCGGCCGTCGCGTGCCCGATCCCGCGCGCGGCGCCCGTCACCAATGCGACCTTGCCGGCGAGACGTCCTGCGTCCTTCATGGCCCCTCCTTATCCTTCGCAATAGCGAAGGATCTTTCTCTAGGTGCCGATTGTCAGTGGACCGCACACAGGTGTCAAGGGAGCCCCGGACCGCGGCCGTCATCTGAGGCGTCGTGCCACCGCCTGGGCGGCGGCGTTGAGCAGGTGCTCCAGCGGGCCGCGCCGGAAGTGGCGGGTCCACAGCACCGCCAGCACCAGGGCCGCGGCGATGAAGGCGGACAGGACGGGCAGCCCGCCGAAGGTGTCGTCGGAGTCCAGGAGCGCGAGCACGACGATGTGGGCGACGTAGACCGACAGCGACATGGTGCCCACGGCGATCACCGGGAGCAGCGGCCGGCGTACCCGGGCCCACCGGTCGGTGAGGGCGACGGCGCACACCACGACGGTGATCGCCACGCCCAGATTCCCGACGATCTCGAACGGCGTCCCGCTGTGCGGTGCCGCCACCAGCAGCAGGGCGGGGGTGCCGGTGTCCACCGTCCCGGTCTCCGGCCCCTGCCACCAGGTCACCGGTCCCGACTCGAGCCAGCCCGAGTCCGCGATGGCCGCGGGCACCCCGGGGATCAGGTGGAAGGCCAGCCACGACGCGCCGTAGCCGGCCAGCGCGAGCGCCGACCCGGCGGCCAGCAGCCGGTGGCGCACCCGGGCGGCCCTCAGGTCCAGCCTCCCCAGGGCCATGCCCGCGATCATGTACGGCAGCCAGCTCAGCACCGGGTAGGCCCCGGTGAGCACGAGGTCGACGACGCCTTCGTGGCTCAGCCGTTCGAGCGGGTCGTAGAGGGCGATCGCGTGCTCCCATGACTGCGCCCAGGCCTGCTCGTCCAGGACGGTTCGCGCCCCGAAGGACAGCAGGGGACCGGCCACCGCCAGGACGGCGGCGATGACCGCCAGCGTCCCGGCGCGCAGCCGCACCAGCGGCAGCGCCAGCAGGAAGCAGAGCCCGTAGTAGGCGAGGATCACGTCCACCGGGGCCGGGAGCATCGCCACCCCGGTGCCCAGCGCGATCAGGACCACCGCGCGGACGGTGATCTTCGCCCTCGCCCGCCGGCCGTCCAGTCCGGTCCTGGGCCGCCGCCGGCCACCGATGATCACCAGCGTGACCCCGGCCAGCAGGGCGAACAGCGCGGCGGACCGGCCGTGCGTCAGCTGCATCACCGTGCCGGCCACGCCCCCGTCCTCGATGTCCGGCCCGATGTGGGCGGCGAACATCCCCAGCACGGCCAGCCCGCGGGCCAGGTCCAGCCCGACCAGCCTCCCCTCCGGCGGCGCGGAGGGCGGAGCCGGCGGAGCGCGCGAGCTTCCCGGCCGGGCGGGCACCTCGCCCGGCCTCACGAGCTCTCGTCCTCGACGATGGCGGCGCGCCCCGGCCCAGGCGCGAGGGTCCAGAATCCGATGGCTCATCGGTCGGTGTCCGTGTCGGATGCCGTGGCGGCAGGCGCAGGAATCGTCCCCGGCACCAACCTCCACGGTAACCCCGGAGACCCCCGCTCACCACGTGGGACGGGGGCGCGCGATCCCGTTCACCCTGCCGGGCAGATGAGGTCGGCGGCGGGCAGGGCGCCGGTACGGAGGTAGGCGTTGACGGCCTGGTCCGCGCACGGGACCGGGGTCAGCCCGTCGACGCCGCGTCCGTACACGCCGTGGGAGCGGAGGTCGGCCGAGATCATGCGCGAGCTCTTGAGCTTGCGGTGCATGGCCACGGCACCGGTGTAGGGGACGTTGTTGTCGCGCGTGGCCTGGAGGAGCAGCAGGGGGACCCGGTTGCCGATCTCGACCCCCGGTTCGCGGGGCTCGGTCCTCCAGAACGGGCACGGGAAGATCGCGTTGGCCGTCGCCGCGAAGACCGGCTGGGTGCGGCGGGCGCGCTCGGCGTCGCGCCAGTACCGCTCGGGGTCGTCGGGCCAGCCCCCGGCCGGCCAGCCGCCGTCGCCGCAGAAGATCGCGTTGCCGCTGTTGAACTGGTTGTCCAGCTCCGGGCTCGGCGTGCTGAACAGCTCCAGCCACGTGCTCAGCTCCGGGATGGGCTCGACGTCCCGGCCCTCGGCGGCGTCGGCCAGGTTGCGGACGGCCTTGGCGAGGGTGGCGTCGCTCTCCCCGTTGCCGACCATCTGGCGCAGGAACAGGCCCAGCACTCTCGCCTCCACCACGTGGTCGCCGATGGGGAGCGGGCCGCGGTCCACTCGGGAGCCGACGCGTTCGACGACGGCGCGGACCTGCCGGGGCGTGTCGCCGAGCCGGTACTCGGCCGAACGCCGGGCCGTCCAGGCGGCCCATTCGTCCAGCCCGCGCTCCTGGGCCCGGCCGGAGGCCTGGAAGTTCTCGTACTGGGTCAGCGCCGGGTCGGTGACGCTGTCGATCACGACGCGGCCGGCGTGGCGGGGGAACATCTGGGTGTAGACGGCGCCCAGGTCGCCGCCGTAGGACACCCCGTAGTAGGACAGTTCACGCTCGCCCAGGACGGCGCGGATCAGGTCCATGTCGCGGGCCACGTTGCGGCTGGAGGCGTGGGGGAGCAGCGCGGCGTTGTCGCCGTGCTCGTGGCAGCGCCGCGCGGTGTCGCGCGCGTTTTGCACGGACGCCTCGAACGCCTCCCTCCGGGAGTACGTCGGCGGCGCCTTCGGGGACGGCCCGCAGTGGATCGGGGTGCTGCGGCCGACGAAGCGCGGGTCGAAGCCGATCAGGTCGTACCGGTCCGCCGCGTCCTTCAGCGCGGGACGCAGCCGGGCCGCGTACTCCAGCCCCGGCCCGCCGGGCCCGCCCGGGTTGGCCAGCAGGATGCCGCGGCGGTGCGCCGGGTCGCCGGCCCTGATCCGGGAGATCGCGAGCTTGATCGAGCGGCCGCCGGGGTCCGAGTAGTCCAGCGGCACGGTCACCTCCGCGCACTGCGCGCCCGCTTCGACCAGATCCGCGGCATCGGCCGGACACGCGCCCCAGTCCGGGCGCTGTCCGAGGTGGAGCGACAGATCGGGCGCGGGGGAGCGGGGGGCCGACACCGAGGCGGGCGCGGCACCGGCCCAGCCGACGAGCGCGGCGGCGCCGAGCGCGGTCGCGGCCATGGCCCAGCGTGTGATGATCATGGACCCCATTCCATCCGCCGCCGGGCCCGAAGTCATTGCGGCAAGCCCTCCGGGCCGGACTGGGGCCAGCCCCACCGCGGGGCGGCGCGCCGGGTCCCGCGGTGTCACAATCGGATGTGACCGGGATCTCAGGCCGGGAGGGGCCAGATGGCAGGAGACGGAGCTCTGCGGACCCGGCGGTCGCGGCTGGTGCGCGAGTGGTCGCGCCTGATGGACGGCCGGGACCCTCGCCCGCCCGAACCGGGATCGGCGCTGCGCACCGAGATCGCGGCGTCGTGGGACCGGTCGCGGGTCGTGGTCGATCCGCGCCGTGCCAGCGCGCCCGGCCGGGCGGACGTGGTGGACCGGTGGCGGGCGTCGCCGCTGGCCGGCCCGGTCGGTGAGATGGCCTCCGAACTGCGCTCCATCGCCGACGACGCGGGCTTCGTGGCGGCCGTGACCGACGCCTCCGGCACGATCCTGTGGACCTACGGCGGCCGGGTCATGCGCGACCGCGCCGAACGGGTCAACTTCGCGCCCGGCGGCCGCTGGGACGAGACCGCGATGGGCACCAGCGCCCCGGCCCTCGCGCTGCGCGACCGCGGCCCCGCGACGGTGTTCTCCGCCGAGCACCTGGTGGAGGCGCTGCACGGCTGGGTCTGCTACGCGGCCCCGCTGCGCGGGCCGGGCGGGCGCCTGCTGGGCGTCCTGGACCTGTCGAGCACCTGGGACCGTTCGCACCCGATGGTGATGCCGACCGTGCGCACCCTCGCGGCGGGCATCGAAGGCCGGCTGGCCCGGCTGCCGGCCGCCCCGCCGTCCTCCGCCGTGCCGCGCGTCACGCTCGACTGCCTGGGCGACGGCCGGGCGCTGCGGGACGGCGCCCCGCTGCCCCTGCGCCCGCGCCAGCTGGAGATCCTGGCCCTGCTGGCGCTGGAGCCGGACGGCTTCACCCCCGAGCGGCTGCGCGAGGCCCTGTACGGTGACCGGCCGGTGGCGATGACCTCGCTGAAGGCGCAGGTCTCCCACCTGCGCAGGGCGCTCGGAGGCGCGCTGGCCCAGCGCCGCTACACGCTGACCGAGCCCGTCGGGTGCGACGCCGCGGCCGTCCTGGACGCGCTGGCCTCCGGCGACACGGCGACGGCCGTCCGGCGCTACGCCGGCCCGCTGCTGCCCGAGTCCGAGGCGCCCGGCGTCGTGCGGTGGCGGGAGTACCTGGAGGTCGCGGTGCGCAGGGCCGTCCTCGCCTCCCCGATACCCGAGCACGCGCTGGCGTACGGCGAGCGGCACCGCTACGACCTGGAGGTGCACCAGCACGCGCACCGGCTGCTGGGGCCGTCCGACGGCCGCCGCGGCATCACCGCCGCCCGCATCGACGCCGCCCTCCGCGACTGAACGCGCCCCGGCGACCGGGCGGCGGCAACCTTCCGACAACCTTCGCGGCGCATCGTGTCCTCCATCACAGAGGAGGGCACCCCATGGTCTACGCCAAGCCGGGCACCGACGGCAGCGTCGTGTCCTACGCCGACCACTACGACAACTTCATCGGCGGCGAGTTCGTCCCGCCGGTCGACGGGGAGTACTTCGACGACCCGTCCCCGGTCGACGGCCAGGTCTTCACCCGGGTGGCCCGCTCCCGGGCCGCCGACATCGACCTGGCGCTGGACGCCGCGCACGCCGCCGCCGACAGATGGGGCGCGACGCCGGTGGCCGAACGCTCGGTGCTGCTCAACCGCATCGCCGACCGCATCGAGGAGAACCTGGAGCGGCTCGCGGTCGCCGAGTCGTGGGAGAACGGCAAGCCCGTACGCGAGACCCTCGCCGCCGACCTGCCCCTGGCCGTGGACCACTTCCGCTACTTCGCCGGCGTGATCCGCGCCCAGGAGGGCGGGATCAGCCAGCTCGACGAGGACACCGTCGCCTACCACTTCCACGAGCCGCTCGGGGTCGTCGGGCAGATCATCCCGTGGAACTTCCCGCTCCTGATGGCCACCTGGAAGCTGGCCCCGGCGCTGGCCGCGGGGAACTGCGTGGTGATCAAACCGGCCGAGCAGACCCCGGCCAGCATCATGCTGCTGATCGAGCTGGTCGCCGACCTGCTGCCGCCCGGCGTGGTGAACGTCGTGAACGGCTTCGGCGTCGAGGCGGGCAAGCCGCTGGCCGCCAGCCCCCGGATCGCCAAGATCGCCTTCACCGGGGAGACCACCACCGGGCGGCTGATCATGCAGTACGCCTCGCAGAACATCATCCCGGTGACCCTCGAGCTGGGCGGCAAGAGCCCCAACATCTTCCTGGCCGACGTGACCGCGGCCGACGACGACTACCTCGACAAGGCCGTCGAGGGGTTCGTGATGTTCGCGCTCAACCAGGGCGAGGTGTGCACCTGCCCGTCGCGGGCGCTGATCGACGCCTCGATCTACGACGAGTTCATGGCGCGCTGCGTGGCGCGCACCGAGGCGATCGTGACCGGCGACCCGCTGGACCCGGCCACCATGATCGGCGCGCAGGCGTCCCGCGACCAGTACGAGAAGATCCTGTCCTACCTGGACATCGGCCGGCAGGAGGGCGCGCAGGTGCTGACCGGCGGCGGCGCCCGCACGGTCCCGGGCCTGGAGGGCGGCCACTACATCGAGCCGACGATCTTCAAGGGCACCAACGACATGCGGATCTTCCAGGAGGAGATCTTCGGCCCGGTCGTGTCGGTCACCACCTTCGACTCCACGGACGAGGCCCTGAAGATCGCCAACGAGACGCTGTACGGGCTCGGCGCGGGCGTGTGGACCCGGGACGGCTCGGCCGCGTACCGGATGGGCCGCGCCATCAAGGCGGGCCGGGTGTGGACCAACTGCTACCACGCCTACCCGGCGCACGCCGCGTTCGGCGGCTACAA
Source organism: Actinomadura rugatobispora (assembly GCF_042656285.1). Lineage (GTDB taxonomy): Bacteria > Actinomycetota > Actinomycetes > Streptosporangiales > Streptosporangiaceae > Spirillospora > Spirillospora rugatobispora. Next base: position 10,863 of record NZ_JBHSON010000121.1, read on the forward strand.
GCAGTCGGGCATCGGCCGCGAGAACCACCGCGCGATGCTCGACCACTACCAGCAGACCAAGAACCTGCTGGTCAGCTACTCGCCCAAGCGCCTGGGGTTCTTCTGATGGAACCCGGACGGGTCGAGCGCGTCCGGCTCACCCCGGCCGCCGCGCGGACCCTGGCGAGCCTCGTCGGGCGGCACGGCCCGGTCATGTTCCACCAGTCAGGCGGCTGCTGCGACGGCAGCTCCCCGATGTGCTACCCGCGCGGGGAGTTCCTGGTCGGCGGCGCCGACGTGCTGCTGGGCCATGTCGACGACGGGACGCCGTTCTGGATGAGCGCCGCACAGTACGAGTACTGGAAGCACACCCACCTGACCGTGGACGTGGTTCCGGGACGAGGCAGCGGCTTCTCCCTGGAGGCGCCCGACGGCGTGCGCTTCCTCATCCGCTCCCGCCTCTTCACCGACCAGGAGGCCGAACGCATCCAAGCCGAGCCGCCCCTCCCGAACGGGGAGGGGTGATCAAGCAGGCGGACCACCCCAACGTCTAACGGTCTCGACGCTCGGCGACGACCTGGTTTCGCTGTCCCTGTAAGGCTGGATGTTCGCCACGGTGGGCTTGTGGAACCACAGCGTTCCCGAGCAGGGGGCGGGCGCGTCCAGCCGGACGCTCAGCCGCAGAGAGCCCGGGGCGACGCGCAGACCGTTGAACCGGACCCGGTGGGTCAAAGGCAGACGATCCCGCTCCCTGCCCAGCCGCCATTCGAATCGCGCATTGGACGCACAGCGCCGGTCGGCGCGGAATTCCACGGCGCCGTACAGGTAATAGTAGGGACGGACGCCGATCCGCTCGGTCCAGCGTCGTTTCAGATTCGGCAGCGTATAGGTGGAACCGACCGTCTGCCCGGCCGACATCCGATAGGCGAACCCTTGCCCGTCGGCGGGTGAAGGCCTGTCTCCGGCCGCCACCGAGCCGGCGGCCAACTCCTGTTCGTCGTGGTCGAGGAAATAGAACAAGCCCACGAAAACGGCGAACAGCAGCACTACCAGTGCGACCTTCACGCCCTCGCCGCCCTTCGGAGAACTCGTGGCGGTCCCACGGTAGAGGGCCCTCACCGGGAGGGGGCCGGGAGTAGCGCCGGTCGGTGCGTCTGCGCCCGGGGGAGCACGAGAGGTTACCTCGGGTGTGGGACGACGGCCCCGTGAACGGGTTCGGACAATCGCGATCACCATCTGGAAGGAGTTCGCGATGCGCAAGTCCCTGCCCGTCCTCGCCGCACCGGTGATCGCGCTGCTGCCCGTCTCCGCCGCCGTGGCGGACGGAGGTGAGCGGTCACGGCTGTCCGGCGACAGCCCGTTCTCCGGCTGCGCTCCCGGGGCCCTGGACGCGGAGAAGGCGGACGGCGCGATCGAGCCGACCCTGGCCGCCGACCCGTCCGACCCCCGCCGGATCGCCGCCGTGTGGCCGCAGGACCACCACCGCGGCGTGGTCGCCGCGGTCACCCGCGACGGCGGCCGCACCTGGAAGCGCTCGGTGGTGCGGGGCCTGACCCGCTGCTCGGGAGGCCGCTACGACTACGTCGACGATCCCATGGCGACCTTCACCCGCGACGGCGGGCTCGTGGTCACCGCCGGCGTCGACATGGCCGACGGGTCGGCGTCCGCGGCGCTGTCGGTCCGCTCCGACGACGGCCGGGCCTGGACCCGCCCCTCGGTGATCCTGGAGGAGCCGGATCCGCGGCAGGGCGTGGTCGCGGCCGGTCAGGCGGTGCCCGACCCGCGCGACCCCGACGTGCTGTACGTGGTCGGCCCGCGCTTCCCCGCGGAGGCGCGGACTCGCAACCAGGGCTGGATCAGCCGCAGCACCGACGGCGGGCGCACCTGGACGCCTCCCCGCATCGTGGTGGAACCGGCCGAGGGCAGCATGGCCACCGGGCACCGCCTGACCGTGCTCGGCGACGGCACCCTGCTGGACCTGCACACCCACATCCGCTTCAGGGGCGGCCCCGGCCTGAGCGAGTACAGCCTGCAGGCCGTCCGCTCCACCGACGGCGGCGCGACCTGGTCCGCGCCGCGGAAGATCGCCGACATGAGGTCCAGGATCACCATCCAGGACCCCGAGACGGGCGACCACGTATCGCACACCACCAGCCTGCTCTCCGACACCGCCATCGACCCTCGCACCGGCCGGCTGTACGCGGTCTGGCAGGACGCGCGGTTCGGCGGCGGCGCCGCCGACGGCGTCGCCCTGACCTCGTCCGGCGACGGCGGCCGCACCTGGACCGAGCCGATCAAGGTGAACCGGACCCCGACCACGATCCCCGCGGGCGACCAGCAGGCCTTCACCGTCTCGGCCGCGGTGGGCCGCGACGGGACCCTGGCCGTCTCCTACTCCGACTTCCGCCACAACGGTCCCGGCACGCCGCTGCTCACCGACCGCTGGCTGGCCCGCTGCCGTCCCGTCCCCGGCGTCCCCTGCACGGGCCCGACCGCGAAGTGGCGCGAGAACCGCCTCACGACAAGGTCGTTCGACATGCGCCGGGCTCCCCGCATCCCCGACGCGTCCAGCCCCCGCGGCTTCTTCGTGGGCGAGCAGATGGGCCTCGTCGCCACCGGCCACGGCTTCACCAGCACCTGGTCCGCCCCCGACGCCCCCGCCTGCGCCGCCGCCCACGTCCGTACCACCCCCTGATCAGAGCCCGCGGCCGGACGATGATGACGGCCGGCGCGCAGCATCGTGCGGCCGACCGGCCGGCGGGTGGTGGCGGCCGGGGTGCGCAGGTGCGCGGGGACGCCGAAGGCCAGGGAGGCTCCGGCCAGCAGGTAGCAGGCGGCGATAACGATGAACAGCGGTCGCGCGTCGCCGCCCCGGTAGGTGAGCATGGCCAGGAACGGGCCGATCGAGGCGGCGACGTTGATGGCGATCATCAAGGTGGAGTAGACGCGCTGCCTGCCGATCGCGCCGGCGACGAGTTCGGCGGCCAGCACGCGCGACAACAGCGCGTGCACGCTCATCCCCAGGCCGGCGGCCAGCAGGCACGCAAGCGAACCCGCGACGCCGCCGGCGTGGGGCAGCAGTCCGAACCCGGCCGCGGCGAGTGAGGGAATGCGCCCACCGCGCGTGCGAACGGGTCAGGCGGTGAGCGAAGCGGTGTGGGCGGCGTCTGGTGCGCATGCCGAGGCGCACCGCACGGTTGCGGCGTTCACCAGCAACACCTCCACCACTCCGCCGGGAGATCACCCGACACCTTTCCACCATCCTGATCCGGGCCGGACCCATCCGCAATGGCCGCCGCGTGCGTCCCGTGGCCGAACGCCACGGGCACCGGGTGGATACCTGGCATACGCCGAGACGGGCCGACGCTGGCGGGGGGTTGCATGGCGTGAGACGGGCTCCGCGTAGGCCCGCGAAAACGGCTGCCCCTGTCACCCATGGCGCGGGCCCGCCCGGACGCCGGCGGTTTTGGGGTGAGTGAGGGGTGCGGCCCACAGGAGGTGCGAGGGTGGATGGGCTTGCGGTCTGGCGTGTATGGGCCGTCCAAACCTGGTGGTTTCCCCTAGTATTCGACCCTGGTGGTGATCACAGGCTTGGAGAGGACACATGGCTCAGGATGACCCGGCGTCGGCCCGGATCGATCCCACGAAGGCGAGTATCGCCCGTGTCTATGACGTCTTTCTCGGGGGCAAGGACAACTTCGAGGTGGACCGGAGCGTCGCCGGCCAGGTCATCGAGCAGATCCCCCAGTCGCTGCGGTTCGCGCAAGAGCATCGGGCATGGCTGATCCGTGCCGTGCGGTTCCTGGTCAAGGCCGGGATCGACCAGTTCCTCGACTGCGGCTCGGGGCTGCCCACGGCGGAGAACACCCATCAGGCCGTCCAGCGCCTCAACCGGGACGCCCGCGTGGTGTACGTGGACATCGACCCGGTGGTCGCCGTGCATGGCAGGGCGCTGCTGGAGGAGAACGACAACACCCGATTCGTGACGGGGGATCTGACCCGTCCCGGTGACCTGTTCGCCGATCCGGTGATCACCTCTCATCTCGATCTGTCCCGGCCGATCGGGCTGATCCAGTGCTCGACCATCCACCACGTCCCCGACGAGCAGCGGCCGGACGAGATCATGCAGGAGTACGTCGAACTGCTGCCCGCCGGCTCGTATCTCGCGCTGACCCACTGGCACGATCCAGACGACGACAGCGAGGCCAGCCAGATCGCCCGCTACATCTCCGATGTGTTCAACAACAGTTCGATGGGCTCGGGCAACTTCCGCAGCCGTAAAGAGATCGAAGGCTTCTTCTCAGGGCTGCGGCTGGTCGAGCCCGGGCTCACCTATCTGCGCGACTGGTGGCCGGACGGGCCGAACCTCACACCCGCCGATGGAATCGACCACATCGTCTTGTCAGGAGTAGGGCGCAAATCCTGAACAGGGATCTGCGCAACATCGTTGTCGCGTTGGTGCCGAGCGCGGGTGCGGCCGGCCGACGCGGTCACGCTCGGGAGCGGCACATGGCAGGGATCAAGCCACTTGTTCTCAGTCTGTTGACGATGTCCGCGCTCGGCTTGGCCGGCTGCTCGGACGGGGGCGATGGCAGCACCTCCGCCGGAGCAGACGCGGAGCGCGGTGCAGGATCGCAACATTCGTCACCCGTATTGCCCTCCTTCAAAGGGAAGACGCTCGATGCCGTCAGCGGCGAGTTGAGGCGCTCCTGGCCCGCCTACACCACCGCGTACAGGGCTCTGCCTGACAATCATCTGTTCGATGGTGAGTCCTACTCCGGTACCTGGATCGTCTGCACGCAGGTCGAGGACTCTCAGGCGAAGAAGGTGGAGCTCGGCTTCCTGCCCCCGCAGGTGCCCTGTCCGCCCGACGGGCGCGTCTCCAGTTGGCCGGTCGTGCCGAACTTCGTCGGCAAGACCGGCAATGAGGCCAAACAGGCCGCCTTGAAACTCGGCTTTCCGATCGTCAGCAGCCAGCCCATCGTGACCGAGGGATACGACGACAGGTCACACCTCGAACGCGCCGTCTGCGCCCAGGACCCGTCCGCCGGCCAGAGCATGCGCCAGCACTACGGCACGACGCTGAACCTGCGAGTCGCCGACAGCAAGGGATCATGCACCCCGTAGTCGCCTTCGGGATGTCCCGAGACGTTCGGCGGGAGCGGTTGCGCCACGTCTACTGGATCGGCGGCGGCAGCGGGTCCGGAAAATCCACGCTCGCCCGACGCATCGCCGAACGGTATGGGATGCGCATTTACGACACCGACGCGGCCATGCCCGGCCACGCCCGCCGCATGCCCGTGGAACAAGCTCCTTACCTGGGCGAGTTCGCCGCCATGGACATGGACGAACGCTGGGTGGCCAGAAGTCCGCGCGAGATGCTCGATACCTTTCACTGGTTCCACGGCGAAGGATTCAACCTGATCATTGAAGACCTTCTCGCCCTCCCCGCCGACCGGCCGGTGATCGCCGAGGGCTTCCGGCTGCTGCCCGACCTCGTCCACCCCCTGCTCACCGACGTGGGCCACGCCGTGTGGCTGCTGCCGACCTCCCAGTTCCGCCAGGCGGTGTTCGACGGCCGCGGCGGCCCGGCATGGGGATTCATCGCCAAGACCGGTGACCCGCGGCAGGCGCTGCAGAACCTGCTCCAGCGCGACGCGTTGTTCACCGACCGGCTCACCGAGCAGACCCGGCAACTGGGCCTCCACGGGCTCAGGGTGGATTCCACGGTCACCGAGGAAGAGCTTGCACAGCGAGTGTCCACCGTGTTCGGCCTTGAGAATTAGGTGGTCACGACGTCACACAAGTCAGGTCTCCCGCGACCGGGAGCCTGATGGGCACGGCGATCGGCAGCAAGGGGTTGCCACGCCGCCACTTGGGCTTGTGACGGCCCCCGGACAGGGCGCGGCCTGTTGTGTGCAGGCCTCGCTTGGCCGGTGCAGAACGGCTTGACCTTCACGGCGGTGTGGTCGCGGACCATCTTGCCCAGGTCCGCCGTGAGCGGCGTTTGTGAGGAGGCGGCCGACGCGCCGGGCACAGCGCCGCCTTGTGCGGGTCGAGCGCGACCAGCTCGTCGGTGAGCCAGGCCTTCGTCTCCGGCGTCTGCGTCGCGCCGCGATGGCGGACCAGAAATAATCGAGTGCGGATGTCGTCGATGATCGATAACTTTGATCCGGTACGTCGGGCTCGGTGCCCGCGCGGGTCGAAGGCCATCGGTTACCTTTCCAGAGAATCTCCGGTGGTCGTCGTTCTACATCCGTGCAGGCTCCCGGCCCGGCGTGCGAAGCCGGACATGCGGGGAGAGCGGGTCGAAGCCCGTCGGTTACCACTGCAAATGGGGTTGTCGCGGGTTCGAATCCCGCCATCGGGCGGAAGTCCGGTGTAGCTCAGAGGTAGAGCGCCGAAAACCCGGTGGGTGTCACCACATCCGCTCTCCCCGTGTGTCCGCGCAATTCCCCGTCGAAGCCCTGGAGGCCGGACCATGGCCCGTGATCCCCTCACGTCCGTGTCCACCGTCGAGACGCCGCAGACACGGCCCCTTCCGGGCCGGGCGGCCGAGCAGGTCCGCAACGACGCCGGCGGGTACGGGTTCGCCAAGGACGTGTGGACCCGTCTGGAGGACTTTCTCATCCTCGGCACGGTCGGCGGCACCTACTACGCGGGCGAGGCCGAGCTCACCGACGACAACGCGGCGGTCGTGTTCGACGCGGTCGAGGCCGACGGCGCCCGGGTGGTGCGGCTGGCGACCGAGATCTCCACCGCCCGCCCGCCGCGGGCGCCCAAGAACCGGCCCGCGCTGTTCGCGCTGGCCGCCGCGTTCACCTTCGGCGACCCGCCGGCCCGCCAGGCGGCCAAGGGCGCGCTGGCCCAGGTCGCCCGCACCACCGACCACCTCGCCTCCTTCTTCGGCTACTACAAGAATCTGGGCGGCAAGGCGTCCCGGTCCGGGAGCGGTACCGCGCCCGTCGCGGGACGCGCGGCACGGAGCATGTTCGCCTCCTGGTTCCTGACCGGAGAGGTGGACCAGGTGGCGTGGCGGGTCTGCAAGGCCCGGCAGCGCAGGACGCCCGCGGGCGAGGCGTTCGACCTGCGCGACGCGCTGCGCATCGCCCACCCCAAGGCCGACTCCCCGGCCCGCCGCGCGCTGCTGGGCTGGATCGCGGGGAACGTCACCGACGCCGAGGCCCGCGCCCAGTTGCCCGCCGTGGACGCCTACCTGACGGCCCGGTCGGTCACCACCGCCGCCGAGGCGGTCCGGGTCGTGCGGGAGCGCGGCGTGCTGTGGGAGTTCCTCCCCGACGCCGTGCTCACCGACCCGGGGGTGTGGGACGCCCTCGTCGACACCATCGGGATGACCGCGCTGATCCGCAACCTCGCCCGGATGACCCGCATCGGCACGCTGAAGCCGATGGGCGACGCGACCCGCCGCGCCGCGGCGCGGCTGACCGACGCCCGCGCCCTGGCCAGGGCCCGCGTCCACCCGATGGACCTGTTCCTCGCCCTGCGCGTGTACGGGTCCGGGACGGCCAAGCCCCACCCGCGCGCCGAGGAGCAGCGCTGGTCCCCGGTCCCGGCCGTGGTCGACGCGCTGGAGGAGGCGTACGAGCTGTCGTTCGGGCACATCGAGCCGTCGGGGCGCCGGCTGCTGGTCGCGGTCGACTCCTCCGGGTCGATGACCTTCACGAAGGTGCTCTCGGGCGGGTCTCCGCTGGGCAGCACCTACGAGGTCGCGAACGCGATGGCCGTCATCCTCAACCGGATCGAGGGCGGCGGCTGCCACGTCATCGACGTCGACACCGGCGTGCACGCGTCCAAGGTGACGGCCCGCACGAACCTGCGGGAGATCGGCTCGTGGCGGGCGTCGGGCGGCGGCACCGACCTGTCGCTGCCGTTCGTGTACGCGCGCGAGGAGCGGCTCGCGGTGGACGGGGTCGTGGTGCTAACCGACAACGAGACCTGGGCGGGCCAGCGGCATCCGGCGCAGGAACTGGCCGCTTACAGGCGCGCGGTGAACCCGGCCGTGCGCGTGGTCGTCGCGGCGATGACCCCCGTCGGGCACTCCATCGCCGATCCGCGGGGCGGCGGGGTGCTGAACATCGCCGGCCTGGACGCGTCGCTGCCCATGGTCGTGAACGGATTCGTCCGCCGCCCCGGCGAGGCGGCGGAGACCGCCTGACCGAGGAGATGAGCGCGGGGCCGGACGACGTCCCGACCACACCCTGGTGACACGCGGCGGCGACGGCGTACAGGGCGCCGTGCCGCCGCGCCCGTCCTCAGGTGCCGGTGATCTCGTTGGGGGACTGGGGCAGCTGCGCGGTCAGCGTGACCTTCCCCGAGTCGATGTCGACGGCGTGCAGCTTCTTGCCGGCGGGGTCGGTGACGTAGGCGGTGTGGTCGCGGACGTGGAGGGCGGGGCGGGGCTGCTGCCACTCCAGCGGTTCCCGCCACTGGTCCATGACCTTGATCTTCCTGGTGACCTCGCCCCGCTCGGGGTCGATGACGTGCAGGGCGCCGTCGGTGCCCAGGACCAGGGCCTCGCCGTGCGGACCGCGGCCCAGGGAGCGGAACGTGTAGCTGGTGCCCAGATCGACCAGTTTCAGGCTTCCCGACCGGGTGTCGATGAGGGAGACCCGCTCGGGACGTTCGAGTTCGGCGTCGGGGTCGGTCTTGTAGTCGCCCAGGACGATGGGGGAGTCCTCATGGCCGGCCTGGTTGCCGACGCGCCCGTACGCGTCGGGCGCCCGCACCTTGGTGATCTTGCCGTCGCGGTAGAGCAGGGCTCCGGTCTCGCACCCGATGACCACGGTCTCGTCCTTGGCCGTGGCCTCGCCGTGCACGCCCGGGCAGTCCTCGCTGCGGGCCACCTCCCTGCGGTCCGCGCCGAGGACCTGGATGCCCGGGCGCTTCTCCTCGTCCCCGAGGGTGATCACCAGTTCGCCGTTGGCGAGGGCGATGGCCACGCCGTGGTGGGGGTGCGGGGCGGTGTGGGTGGTGGACTGGGGGAGCCCGTCGCCGAGCCGGCGGGGGTCGAAGATGGTGGCCTTGCCGGCGCCGTCGGAGAACAGCACGGTCTTGCCCGCGTGGTGCACGACGTGACCCGGCTTGGGCGCGGCGAACTCGTCCTTGGTCAGGGTCGCCCCCGCGGCGTCGAGGACGCGGAACCCGGTCGAGGTGGAGACCATGACATGGCGGCCGTTCCCGGCGGGGTTGACCCGGATGAAGCCGGGGAGGGGGATGCTCTGGACGACCTTGAGCGTCGCGGCGTCCAGGATGTGCAGGCCGCCGTCATAGGTCACGACGAGCGGCTCCTTCACTTTCACCGCGGCGGGTGCCGGCGCTTCGCTCCGCGCGGCGGGCCGGTTGCCGGGGTCGTCCTGTCCGCAGGCGCTCAGCGCTAGGGCGACCGCGACCATCGCCCCTGGCAGTACGGCCTTGGTACGCGGCCGGAGTGACTTCACCTTGTTCATTGCTGCTCTCCGCTCTCTTGTTCGGGGTCGTGCCGCGTCATCGTCCGGTGAGGCCGGAGGCGATGGCCTCGGCGTTGGCGCGCATCATCCGCAGGTAGGTGGGGGCTCCGCCGTCCGCGCCGGTGAGCGATTCCGAGTAGAGCGGGACGACCTTGATGTTCAGCCCGGTCTCCCGCGCCATGACCTGGACGAGCCGGTCCGGCTGGGAGGAGTCGGCGAAGACCGCGGGGACCCCGGCCCGGCGGACCGCGTCGGCCAGCGACCTGAGGTCCGAGCCGCTGGGCGAGGCGAGCGTGGTGCCGCTGGGGATGACGGCTCCGATGACCGTGAATCCGTAGCGCCGGGCGAGGTAGCCGAAGACGTGGTGGTTCGTCACCAGGCTGCGTAGGTCGGCCGGAATCGCCGCGAACCGCTGCCTCATCCAGGCGTCGAGTTCCCTGACCTGCCTGCCGTAGGCGGCGGCGTTGGCGCGGACCTTCGCGGCGTCCACCCCGGGAACGCGCCGCACGACCTGGGCCGCGATGAGATCGACGGCCTTGAGCGTCCGGACTGGATCGGTCCAGAAGTGCGGGTCGGGCTGCCGTGCGGTCTTCCCCTCGGTGTAGGGGAGCGGGTCGACGGACTCGCCCACGGCGAGGGCGGCCACTCCCTGCCGGCGTGCCGCCTCGACGTTGCGCGCCACGCCTTCCTCCAGGCCGAGACCGTTGTGGACGAGGAGGGCGGCGTTCTCGACGCGCGCGGCCTCCTGCGCGGAGATGCCGAACGAGTGGGGGTCGGCGCCGGGCTTCATCAGCACGGTCACCTCGGCCTGCTCGCCCACGATGGCGCGGGTGACGTCGCCGAGGATGTTGGTGGTGACCACGACGCCGGAGCGCTCGGAGCCCGCCGCGGAACAGCCCGCCAGGGAGATCGGTAGCGCGAGGGACAGCACGGCCAGGACGGCCACGGCGAGGCGGCGCCGTCCGAAAGCGCTCGGTGCGCTCACCATCCCGTCTCCACCATGTGGACCGGGGCGAAGGGGAGGTCGAACGTCCGGGCCAGGCGCAGGTCGTCGTTGTAGTCGATCTCGTGGATGGCCTTTCCGGCGGCATCGTTGACGTAGGCGCGCGCGCTGTCCACCTCGATCACCGCTTCGCCGCCGGGCTCGCCGAGGATCCGCCTGGACGCCTCCTGCTCGCCTGAGGCCGGGTCGTAGGAGTGCAGCGTGCCGTCGCGGCCCAGCAGGAGTACCGGGGCGTCTTCGCCCACCGCGTTCACCGCCAGCGCGGGGCCCGAGCCGACGCGGGTCCATTTCCGGGCGGCCAGGTCGAGCACCCAGGTGCCCTTGGCGCCGGCCTTGGCGGCCAGGACGGGCGACCCCGGACGGTGGCGGAACTCCGCCGCGCGTTCGTCCTCCGGAACTGTGCCGGGATAGGCGATCTTGTTCGCCGTGAACGCGCCGTCCTTCCCGGTCACCAGCAGAGCCCCGTCGGCGCAGCCGACGACGGCGCCGCGCCGGGTCGTCGCCTGCCCGCGCGGATCGGGACAGGGCTCGGAGAACCGCGACACTTCGCGGCCTGTGCGGTCGTGGACGGTGACCCGGCCCTCCCCGGCGGACGCGACCAGGAGGTGCTCGTCGTACGGGACGGCCACCCGGCCCGCGACCTTGACCGGTTCGGCGATCCGCCCGGTGTCGTCCAGGGACTTGCGGTCCAGCACGCGTACGCCCTCGCGCGCCGACAATGCGGTGAGGGCGAGGTCGCCCGCGATGCCGGGAACGTCGGCGGCACCGCCCGTGCCCGGGACGAGGTCCAGCATCCGGGCGCGGGCGCGGTAGTAGTGCACGTGGTCGCCGTGGTCGACCGTCCAGACCCCGGTGTCGAGGACCCGCACTCCGCCGCCGGTGGCCAGGTAGGCGAAGCGCCCGTCGCTGCCGACCGCCTCGATGCCGTGGACCGTGCCGACGGCGGCGGCCTTGCCGGTGGCGGGATCCAGCGTGTGGACCGCGCCACCGTCCGGCTCGGCGAGGATCAGCCGCCACTGTGGCTCGGCCGCCTCTTCGGCGCCGTGAACGTAGCCGTGGGGCGTCTGCTGCGGTGCCGCGGAGGCGCCCCCGGAGCCGGAGTCGCCGCCGCACCCCGCCAGCAGGACCGTCGCCGCGGCGGCGGCCGTCCATGCGCGTCCTCTGCTGCCACAGATCATGAGGTGTACTCGGGTTCCTTTCTCGGAGAGCCGCCCCCGCGCGGAGGCGGCGGGGCGTGACGGGGCCGGCGGTCGCGCAGGCCGGCCGCGAGCGCCGAGAGGAAGAACAGCGCGACGGCGGTGGCGGCGATGGTGGCGCCGGCCGCGGTGCCCAGATGCCAGGAGACGACCAGCCCCGCGACCGTGGACAGCGCGCCCAGCAGTGCCGCGCCCGCCATGACCAGCGGGACGCTGCGCGCCCACAGCACGACGGCCGCGGGCGGGGCGATCAGCAGTCCGAACACCAGCAGGGTGCCCACCACGTGGAAGGACGCGGTGATAGCCAGGGTGAGCAGGCCCAGCATCAGCGCGTGCGCCAGCCGCGGCCGCAGCCCCAGGGTCCGGGCCTTGCGCGGATCGAAGGCCAGGGCGACGAAGGCGCGATGCCCCGCGGCGGCGACGACGGCCGCCGCGACCAGCGCGGCCGCCAGCACGGCCAGGTCGCCCGGACGGACCGCCAGCACGTCGCCGAACAGGAACGCCGTCAGGTCCACCGCGAAGCTCTGCGAGTGCGACACCAGGATCACGCCGGTGGCGAGCATCCCGACGAACAGCAGGCCGATCCCGGTGTCCTGCGACAGCCGCGGCGACCTCGACAGGGCGGTGACCCCCGCCGCCATCGCGACCGCGCTGACCGCCGCACCCAGGAACAGGCTGCCCTCCAGCAGCGAGGCCGCGGCGACGCCCGGCAGCATGCCGTGCGACATCGCGTCCCCCAGGAACGCCATCCCGCGCAGCACGACCCACGTGCCGGCCAGGGCGCAGATGCCGGAGACGAGCAACCCGCCCCACAGCGCCCGTTCCACGAAAGACACCCCGAACGGGGCGAGGAGCCAGTCCATGCCGGGCACTCTACAATGAAAACCGTTATCAGTTTCAAGGGGGGATCCGTGACAGAGACGGCGATCACGGTGCGCGGAGTCAGCGCCGGCTACGGCGCGACGACGGTGCTGCACGACATCACCGCCACCGTGCCGCGCGCCCGCGTGACCGCGCTCGTCGGGCACAACGGTTCGGGCAAGTCGACGCTGCTCGGCGTCCTCGCCGCCTGCCTGACTCCCTCGGACGGGGCTGTGGAGCACGCCGGCGCGGGCCGTCCCGCGCTCGTGCCGCAGCGCGTCCACATCCCCGCCGCGCTGCCCATGACCGTCCGAGACGCGGTCGCGATGGGGCGCTGGGCGCACCGCGGCTGGTGGAGACCGCTCAACCGGAAAGACAAGGCCGTGATCGCCGAATGCATGGAGCGCGTCGGCGTGGCCCATCTCGCCCGCAGGCAGCTGCGCGAGCTGTCGGGCGGCCAAAGCCAGCGGACGCTCATCGCCCAGGGACTCGCCCAGCGATCCGGGCTCCTGCTCCTGGACGAGCCCGCCGCCGGACTCGATCAGGACGCCCAGGAACGGATCATGAACATCATCGACGACCTGGCCGGCGACGGCATCACCGTCGTCCACGCGACCCACGACCCCGGCGCCGCCCGGCGCGCCGGCCACTGCCTGCTCCTGGACGACGGCCGCCTCGTCCGCCAGGGCCCTCCGGACGCGATCCTGCACTAGGGTGCGCGGATGCGCATCAGCCAGTACGCCTATTTCGCGCTGCGCAGCCCGGTCGTCCCGGCGGCGGAGATGGCGGCCCGGCTGGGCCTGGAACCGGACGAGGTGACCGTCCGCGGGAGCCGTACGGTGGATCCGCCGCGGCCGGCGGTGCACACGTGGAAGATCGTGTGCAGGGAGCGCGGGCTCAGGGTCGACGAGCAGATCGACCGGATCATCGAGCGGCTCGGCCCGTACCGGGATCGGGTCGTGGCACTGTCCCGGGAACTGGGCGTCCACGGTCCCGAGCACGGCGGCGCGGTCCTCGAGGTCGTCCGCTACTTCGATGACGAGGACGGCGAGGAGGAGGAACTCAGCCCGCCCGGGGCGGCGCTGCAGAAGCTCGCCGGTCAGCATCAGCTCCTCGGATGGGGGCTCGACCGGCGGGTGCTGGAATTCCTCCTCATGACGGGCGCCTACCTGGACGTCGACGAATACGGATGACCGCGCTCCACCGGTGCGTTCCGCAGGTTGAAACGGCCGCGGTCGCCCTGGCAGAGTCGCCGGCATGGCGGAGACGCGCCCCCGGCGCAGCGTGGATTGCCGGTTCGTGACGCTGGGGTGGCCGGCGACGGCGATCGCGTGCGTCCCGGCCGCGTGGTTCCTCTTGATCTGGCTGTCGGGCTGGGAGGATTCCGGCCCCGGCATCGTCCAAGGCGCGAGCAAGAACCCGCTCTACAGCGGCGCAGCGTTCGCGACCGACCGCCGATGAGCGAGCGCGGGCGACCGACTCGGGGCGGCGTTCACAGCCCGGAATTCGAAGCCTTCGGGTGCGAGGGATCGGCCGCCGCGATCCATCGCCAGGAGATCCTCATCGACGCCCTCGGCGACGGCCACGTCCAGTTCGACATGCACGACGGCGTCATGACCGTGGGCGGCGACCGCACCTTCCACGGCACGACCCTCCTGGGCAGTTTCTCCCACCTCCCCCGAACATGGCTGTGGCTGTGGGAGAACCCCCACTTCGACCTGACGCTGCCCGCGTTCAGCCGCGTCCGCGAGATCCGCGAGTTCGGGCGGCGGCGTCGGATCCCCGAGTTCGCCACCGGCCACCAGGACTTCTCCGGCTTCCCCGACCCCTACCAGGCCGCGACCACGATGGTCATCGCGGCGGCCGCGCTGCTGGGCGGCAACGGGGTCCACGCGTACCGCGTCAACGACGGCCAGGGCTCGGCCTTCCTGCACGTCGACGACCCGCGACTTCCCGCCGACGCCTTCCCCCGCCTCGACGCCGCCCGGCTCATCATGCGGGCCATCGAGGTCTTCCCCGCCGACCACCGCCGGGTCGTCCGCGGCTTCGCCGCCCACTACGGCTTCAGGATCAGGGAGTCCGGCGCCGTCATCGACGGCCGCCACGCCGACGGCCACGGCCTGACCGCCGGTTTCACCGCCGACGGCCTCCTCGACCACGTGACCGTGAACTGAACCCCCGGCCGCACGGACCCTCATGCGGCGCGAGGACACTGGAGGGATGTCGTACAGCGAGCTGGAGGCCGAGCCGCGCTGGCACAGGACGGGGCACAGGTACTTCCCCGCCGCCGCCGAAGTCGACGGCCGCTGGTGGGTCCTGCGGATCAACGCTTTTCCCGATCACCCACTCTGGACACTGTTCGTGGACGGCGTCAGGTGCTTCGACATCGACGACACGCCGTCCACGTGGGGCGAACCGCTGGATCCAACGGCCTCGGCGCTGGAAGTCCGCACCGCGCAGGCCGTCCTGAACCCTCTCCGGCACTTCGCCGCCTACGCCAGCGAAGTGGGCGATCCTTGCGACAACCACTTCTGCTGCGATCCCCGTCTGGACGACGACCGGGAGCATTGGGACGGATCTGCCTGACCCGCCCCCGGTCACAGCGCGTGCCCGCCGGCGACCTGCACCACCTGGCCGGTGACCCAGCGGGCCTGATGGGAGGCCAGGTACACGACGGCGTCGGCGATGTCGCCGGGTTCGCCGACTCTGCCCATCGGCACGATCGCCGTCGCCCGCGCGAGGACGTCCTCGTCCATCCAGCCGGTCTGGACGGGGCCCGGGGCGACGGCGTTCACCCGTATGCCACGCGCGGCCAGGTCCAGTGCGGTGGATCGGGTGAGGCCCTCCAGCGCGGCCTTCGACGTCCCGTAACCGGTCTGGCCGGGGAACGCCCGTGCGGCGTCGGTCGTGATGTTGACGATGGACAGCGGCTCACCGTCGTGGTGCAGGCGTGCCACCTCGGCCGTGAGGAGCGCCGGGGCGATGGCGTTCACCCGGTAGTGCCGTTCCAGCGAGCCGTGGGTCAGGGTGTCGAGGGTGTCGGGCGTCTCGCAGTGGGCCGCGTTGTTGACCAGGACGTTGATCGTGCCCAGCCGGTCGGCGACCGCGGCCACGAGCCGGCGCGCGGCCTCGGGCTCGGCCAGGTCCGCGCTGATCGCGAAGGAGCCGTTGCCGAGCTCGTCCGCGAGTTCGCGGGCCGCGCCGGTGTCGGGCGTGGCGTGGGCCCACTCGGCGTTCCCGGGCGCCGGAGCGTCCTGCGCGAGGTGGTGAACGGCCACGCGTGCGCCCTGGGCGGCGAAAGCGCGGCTGATGGCCGCGCCGATGTTGCCGGCGCCTCCGGTGACCAGGACGTTGCGGCCGGCAAGGCGGGGATCGATCATCGTGTCTCCTCAGGGGTGCGCTCAGCGGGGTGATCGGAAGGCACGGCGGACCGCGGGCCGCCCCGCACGTCAGGGACGACGCGCACGCGAGCGGAGCCGGAGCACTGAGATCGATGAACCGAGGGACCTGATCGGCTCGGACGCTTCACCTCGCGGGGCCGGAGGCCGCGGACGCGGGGACAAGATCAGGAACCCATGCGCCGATGCTACACGAACGCGCCTCCCCGGCCGCTGGGACGGGCGCGCCGCCAGGCGGACTCGCGGAGCAGCCGCAGGCCGTTGAGGCCGACGATGACCGTGGAGCCCTCGTGTCCGGCGACGCCCAGCGGCAGCGGCAGGTGCCCGGCCAGGTCCCAGGTCACCAGGACGATGATGAACGCCCCGGCGATGGCGAGGTTCTGCCGCACGAGGCGCTCGGCCCGGCGCGCGAGGGCCACGGCCGTGGGGATGGCGGCCAGCTCATCGCGGACCACCACCGCGTCGGCGGCCTCCAGCGCCAGGTCGGAGCCGGCCTTGCCCATGGCGACCCCGCAGTGGGCCGCCGCGAGGGCGGGAGCGTCGTTGACGCCGTCGCCGACCACCATCACCCTGCGCCCCGCGCTCTCCATCTGCCTGACGGCGGCCACCTTGTCCTGCGGAAGCAGTCCGGCGCGCACGTCGGTGACACCGGCCTCGCCCGCCTGGCGGACGGCGGCGCGGGACGAGTCGCCGGTGAGCAGCACCGGCCGGGTCCCCGTCAGCGCCGCGAGGGAGGCGACGGCGGTCGCGGCGTCGGGCCGCAGGCGGTCGGCGATGCCGAGCACCCCGGCCGGACGGCCGCCGACGGTGACCAGGACGGCGGTGCGGCCCTGGCGGTCCAGGTCGGCGGCCGCGTTCGCGGCTTCGGCGGTGCGTTGCCCGTTCAGGCCGGACAGCAGCCGGTCCGGGTTGCCGACGCTGACGTCGACGCCGTCGACGGTGGCGCTCACGCCGCGGCCGGGGACGGAGACGAAGTCCTTCGCCGCGGCAGGCTTGAGGCCGCGCTGATGGGCGGCGCCCACGATGGCGCGTCCCAGCGGGTGCTCGCTGGGGTGCTCGGCCGCCGCCGCCAGCGCCAGCAGATCGTCACCACCGAGTCCGCTCCCCGGCAGCGGGCGGATGTCGACGACGCGTGGCGTGCCCTCGGTGAGGGTGCCGGTCTTGTCCAGGGCGACCGCGTCGACCCGCGCCAGGCGCTCGATGACGACGGCCGACTTGATCAGCACGCCGTGCCGGCCCGCGTTGGCCATCGCCGCCAGCAGCGGCGGCATCGTCGCCAGCACGACGGCGCACGGCGAGGCGACGATCATGAAGGTCATCGCCCGCTCCAGGCTGGGGCCGAGCGCGGCGCCGAAGGCCGGCGGAACCGCCAGCAGGCCGAGGGTGGCGGCCACCATGCCGATCGAGTAGCGCTGTTCGACCTTCTCGATGAACAGCTGGGTGCGCGCCTTGGTCCGTGACGCCTCCTCGACCATGGACACGATGCGGGCGATGACCGAGTCCGACGGGTTCCGGCCGACCCGTACCCGGAGCGCGCCGGTGCCGTTGAGGGTGCCCGCGAAGACCTCGTCGCCGGGCCGCTTGGCCACAGGCAGCGGCTCGCCGGTGATGGTGGCCTGCTCGACGTGGCCGGTCCCGTCCAGCACCCGTCCGTCGGCGCCGATCCGCTCGCCCGGGCGGACGAGGATCACCTCGCCGACGGCGAGCCGCTCCGTGGGCACCCTCTCCTCGCGTCCGTCTCCGGTGAGGCGGGTGGCGGTGTCCGGCGCCAGATCCAGCAGGCCGCGGACCGAGTCGGCGGTGCGCGCGGTGGCGACGGCCTCCAGGGCGCCCGAGGTGGCGAAGATGACGATCAGCAGCGCGCCGTCCAGCACCTGCCCGATGGCGGCCGCCCCGAGCGCGGCGACCACCATGAGCAGATCGACGTCCAGCGTCCGATCGCGCAGTGCCCGGATGCCCTCCCGGCCCGGCGTCCACCCGCCGGTCGCGTAGACGAGGGCGAACAGAGGGCCCCACGTCCACGCGGGCGCGTCCAGCAGGTACAGCGGCAGAGCGGCGAGGAACAGCGCCAGGGCGGCCGCGGCCCACCGCGCCTCGGCCAGCGCGAGGACGCGTGTGCGGTGCCGTGGAGCCGCCGCTTCACCGGTTCGGGGCGGAGCGGGCGTGACGCGCGTGGAGACCATGGCCGGGGTCCTTCGTGAGCACACGGGCAGGAGGCGCGCCCACTATACAGGAATAGATGAACATGTCTTCATGTAAAAGGGGCTGCGGATAGACTCACGCCATGGGTCATGCAGCCGCCAAGGCCGACAGCGTCGACAGCGCCGTCCCGCGCAAACCCCTGGACGCGGCCAGCGCCGCCAAGGTGGCCACCACCCTGCAGGCCCTCGCGACCCCGTCCAGGCTGCTGATCCTGGCCCGGCTGCGCGAAGGCCCGCTGCCGGCCACCGAGCTCGCCCACGCCGTGGGCATGGAGCAGTCCGCCTGCTCCCACCAGTTGCGGCTGCTGCGCAACCTGGGCCTGGTCACCGGCACCCGGCAGGGCCGCTCAGTGGTGTACGCCCTGTACGACAACCACGTCGCCGAGCTCCTCGACCACGCCCTCTACCACATCGAACACCTGCAACTGGGTCTCACCGAGACTCCGCGACAGGCCACCGCCGCCACCGCGAAGCCGGGCGAGTACTGACGCCGCCTGCCGCGCGCCAACGATCTACGGATGGCCGGCGGGCGGCCACAGGCGGGGGCACAGGGCAGGATCGGCGTAGTCGGGCGAGCCGTCCGGCCGGAGCGCGACCAGCCGGTCGATGTCGTGCGCGGCGCCGACCCCGCCGGGGACGTGCCGGTTGTCGCCCGGTTGCAGGTGGACGGCGATCGACCGGCGCGGCCCCGAGCCGCGGTTGGGACCGCTGCCGTGCAGCGTCCGGCAATGGTGGAAGCTGACCTGCCCGCGTTCGAGCGTGGCGCTGGCGACGCGCAGATCGTGCCTGGCGGCGAAACGCTCGATCGCGGCCAGATCCTGATCGAAGAAGCTGAGATCGGCCTGCTCGCTCCAGCGGTGGCTGCCCTGGACGAACATCACCGGCCCGTGGGCCTCGGTGATGTCGTGGAACGGTACCCAGGCGGTCAGCATCTCCCGGCTGGAGCAGACGCGCCAGTAATGGCGGTCGGCGTGCCAGCCGACGTTGCTCCGCCGCCCCTGGCCGACGGGTTTGTGGAGGAGTTGGTCGTGCCACAGCCGGATCTCCGGCACCCCGGCGAGCCGGGCGGCGCACGCGGCGATGACGGGCTGGTGGACCAGGAGCGCCAGTTCCTCGACCCGCAGTGAGGCGAAGTCGTTCTTGCGCAGCACGTCGCCGTCCGCGGCACGCCATCCCCACAGGCTCCCGTCGGGGTCGCCGGGCACTCCGTGGTCGACGTCGCCGGCGTGGTGGCGGCGCATGCCGCGTTCGGCGGCGTCCAGGACCTCGTCACCGAGGATCGGCGGGGAGATCCAGTACCCGTTCTCGCGGTAGAACGCCACATCGTCATCGGTCGGCAGCGACGTGAAGGGTAGGTTCGCCATGCCCGGGACGCTATGACGACCGGCCCTTCCGTCGCGTGCACGATCCCCGGACGCCTGTACATAATTCGCGGGTGTCCATCGACCGGCCCGCTGGACTCAGCGCCGGATTCCACGCGCACCTGCGGCGGGCGGGCGTTCCCGGACTCGTCCACGCCGGCGACCAGCACGCCCCCACCAGCTGGGTGATCCAGACCCATGTCCACGACGTCTGGGAGCTGTACCTCCAGCTGGCCGGGCCGCCGACCCGGTGGACCGTGGCCGGCCGCGCCTGCGAAGTGCCGTCGCGCGGCCTGCTGGCGGTCCCTCCAGGCGTGCCGCACGCGATGGCTGCCTCGTGCACGGCGCCCTACCACTTCTATTTCGCCGCCCTCGCGCCCGCCGCCTTCATGCCGCCGGACGACCTGCGCCCCCTCTGGCGGGAGAGCCGGCCGTTCGTGATCACGGACGCGGGGTCGATGGTCACGCCGTTCGAGCTGTTCCTGCGGGAGGTCACCGCACACGAGCCGCTGCGCGTGTCCGGCCTGGCCCACACCGCCGCCCTGCTCGTGATCGAGGCGTCCCGGCTGGCCGACGGGCCGCGGCCGGGCCGCCGTACGGCGCTGCACCCGGCCGTCGCCCAAGCCCGGCGGCTCATCGAGACCCACTTGGCCGACGGCCTGACGGTCGGTGAACTGGCCGCCGCCACCCATCTGTCGCCCGCGCACCTCACCGCACTGTTCCGCGGCGAGACCGGCGAGACCCCCGGACGGTACCGGACCCGCCTGCGCATCGAGCGGGCCCGGCTGCTGCTCGGCGAGACGGACCTGCCGATCACCATGCTCGCGGCGGATCTCGGCTACTCCTCGTCCCAGCACTTCGCGACCGCCTTCCGCCGTGAGACCGGCACGACCCCGTCGCGCTACCGGCGGGACGCCACCGCCTGAACGCCCGCTCTCGCCGCCCGGGGGCATCACCGAGATCGCCGGCGCCACCGGTTCACCGGCTGGCCGCCACCGCCCGCTGGGCGCGATCGCGGTAGCCCTGGAGCTTCTCCGAGGGGGAGATGACGCGGTGGCTGCGGGACTGGACGGACACGTCGTGTCCCTCGGCGGCCTGCCGCAGGGCGCCGACGGTGGCCTTGTCGCGGGGGATGTGGGTGAAGGGGTCGAAGGAGTACCAGCGCATGGCGTTCTGGTGGGTC
>NZ_JBHSON010000122.1:0-31303 GCF_042656285.1 Actinomadura rugatobispora
CGTCGGGCTGGTGCTGCTGGAGCGGTTGTCGGACGCCGAGCGCAACGGTCGGCGGATCTTGGGGATCGTGCGTGGTTCGGCGGTGAATCAGGATGGTGCGTCCAATGGGTTGACGGCGCCGAACGGTCAGGCTCAGCAGCGGGTGATCCGGTCGGCGCTGGCGAGTGCGGGCTTGTCGGCCGGTGATGTGGATGTGGTGGAGGCGCACGGTACCGGGACGGTGCTGGGCGACCCGATCGAGGCCCAGGCGGTCTTGGCGACCTACGGGCAGGATCGCGACCGTCCACTGCTGCTGGGGTCGGTGAAGTCGAACATCGGTCATACGCAGGCGGCGGCCGGGGTCGCCGGTGTGATCAAGATGGTGATGGCGCTGCGGCATGGCGTGGTGCCCGGGACGCTGCACGTGGACGAGCCGTCCCCCCACGTGGACTGGTCGGGCGGAGCGGTCGAGCTGGCCGCCGGGGCGCGCGACCTGCCCGAGCTGGACCGGCCGTGGCGCGCCGGGGTGTCCTCGTTCGGGGTCAGCGGGACCAATGCCCACGTCATCATCGAGCAGGCGCCGGAGCAGGCACCCCGGGAAACGGTGTCCGGCGGTGCGGCCGTACGTCCGTTCGTGGTGTCGGCGAAGTCGGCGGAGGCGTTGCGGGCCCAGGCCGCGCGGCTGCGGGACTTCCTGGCGGAACCCTCCGGTCCGGGGCTGGACGATCTGGCGTGGTCGCTGGCGTCCACCCGCGCGGAGCTGGAGCACCGGGCCGTGGTGGTGGCGGCGGACCACGGCGAGCTGGCCGCCGGCCTCGGCCGGATCGCGGCCGGTGAACCGTCGGACGGCGTGGTGTCCGGCACGGCGCACGGCGCCGGGGGCAAGACGGTGTTCGTGTTCCCGGGGCAGGGCGCGCAGTGGGCGGGCATGGGCCGGGAACTGCTGGCGGACGAGCCGGTGTTCGCCGCCCGGATGGCCGAGTGCGCCGCGGCGCTGGACCCGCTGACCGGGTGGTCGCTGCTGGACGCGCTCGGCGACGCCGAGGCGCTGCGCCGGGTGGACGTCGTCCAGCCGGTCTCGTTCGCGGTGATGGTGTCGCTGGCGGCGGTGTGGGAGTCGTACGGGGTCGTGCCGGACGCGGTCGCCGGCCACTCGCAGGGCGAGATCGCCGCGGCGGCGGTGGCGGGCGTGCTGTCGCTGGAGGACGCGGCGCGCGTGGTGGCCGTCCGCTCCCGGATGCTCACCGCGCTGTCCGGGCAGGGGGGCATGCTGTCGGTCGCGCTGCCGGAGGCCGACGCCGGAACGCTCGCGGCCCCCTTCGCCGGGCTGTCGGTGGCCGCCGTGAACGGCCCCGCCGCGGTGGTGGTCGCGGGGGGCCGCGCGGAGCTGGCGGAGTTCGCGGCGGCCTGCGCCGAGCGCGAGGTCCGCACCCGCTGGATCGAGGTGGACTACGCCTCGCACACCGCGCAGGTCGACGCGGTCATGGACGAGCTGCGCGCGGCGCTCGGCGGTGTCACGCCGCTGCACGGCAGCGTGCCGCTGATGTCGTCGACCACCCTGGACCTGATCGACGGCGCCGGCGGCGTCCTGCCGGACGGGGACTACTGGGCCCGGAACCTGCGGGAGCCGGTCCGCTTCCACAGCGCGATCGAGAACCTTCTCGCCGCGGGCCACCGCCGGTTCGTCGAGGTCAGCGCGCACCCGGTGCTGGCGCCCGCGATCGAGGAGACGTGCGCGCAGGCCGACACCGCCGGGACGGTCCTGACCACCCTGCGCCGCGACGACGGCGGCGCGGGCCGCCTGCTCCGCTCGCTCGGCGCCGCCTGGGCGGCCGGCCTGCCGGTGCGCTGGCCGCTGCCCGCCGGACGGTACGCGGACCTGCCGACGTACGCGTTCCAGCGCGATCGGTACTGGCTTCCGGAGGGGCCGGCGGCCGGCGACGTCTCCGCGGCCGGCCTCGCCGCCGCCGACCATCCGATGCTCGGTGCCGCGATCACCCTGGCCGGTTCGGACGGCCTGGTCCTGGCGGGCCGCCTGTCGGCGGCGGGGCAGCCGTGGCTCGCCGACCACGCGGTGTCCGGCACGGTGCTGGTGCCGGGCACGGCGTTCGTCGAGCTCGCGCTCCGCGCCGGTGACCAGCTCGGCTGCGATCTCGTGGAGGAGCTGACGCTGGAGGCGCCGCTGGTGGTGCCCGAGACCGGCGGCGTGGCGCTGCAGATCGAGGTGGCCCGGGCCGGTGCGGACGGGCGCCGCCCGTTCACCGTGCACGCGCGGCCGGACGGCGGCGCGGAGGGGGAGTGGGCCCGCACCGCCGGCGGCGTCCTGGCGTCCGGGCGGCCCGCGCCCGGAGCGGACCTGGCGGCCTGGCCGCCCGCCGGGAGCGTGGAACTGGACACCGGCGACCTGTACGACCGGCTCGCCGCGTCGGGCTTCGAGTACGGGCCGGTGTTCCGGGGCCTGCGCGCCGCCTGGACGTACGGCGGCGACGTCTACGCCGAGATCCACCTGCCCGGCGAGGACGCGGACGCCGCCCGCTTCGGCGTGCACCCGGCGCTGCTGGACGCCGCGCTGCACTCAGCGTCCCTGCTGGACGGCGCCCGTCCCGATGGCGACCGGACGCCGGGCGGGATCCCGTTCTCCTGGCGCGGCGTCGCGCTGTACGCGACCGGCGCGCGGACGCTGCGGGTCCGGCTCCGCGCGGCGGGTCCCGGCGCGGTGTCGCTGTTCGCGGCGGACGCCGCCGGAGAGCCGGTCGTCTCGGTGGAGTCGCTCGCGGTGCGGGCCATCTCGGCCGAGCAGCTTGAGCGGGCGCGGGGTGCCGCGCCCGAGCCGATGTACCGGCTGGCCTGGCAGGCCGCGCAGGTGCCGCCGACCACCGACTACGTCCTGCTCGGGACCGGCGACCCGCCGTCCGGCGCCGGCGCGTTCCCCGATCTGGACGGGCTGGGTGAGGTCGCGGAGGCGGGCGTCCCGCCCCTGGACGTCGTGGTCCGGGTGCCCGTACCGGACGCGGACGGCCCGGCGGCGGTGCGCCAGAGCGTGCACGCCGTGCTGGAGCTGGTGCAGAGGTGGCTGGCCGACGAGCGGTTCGCCGGCCGCCGCCTGGTGCTCGTCACGAGCGGCGCCGTCGCCGTGACCGGGCGGGAGGACGTCGCCGTCCCGGCCCACGCCGCGGTCTGGGGCCTGGTCCGCTCCGCGCAGACCGAGAACCCCGGCAGGCTGCTGCTGATCGACCTCGACGGCCCGCTCGGGCCCCTCCCGCTGGGCGGCGACGAGCCGCAGGCCGCCGTGCGGGCGGGTGTGGTGCACGTGCCGAGGCTGGTGCGGGCCGAGCCCGCCGCGCCCGCGACCGGGCCGGGGTTCGCGCCAGCCGGGACGGTCCTGGTCACCGGGGCGAGCGGGACGCTCGGCGGCCTGGTGGCCCGGCACCTGGTCGCCGAGCACGGCGTGCGGCACCTGCTGCTGGCCAGCCGCAGCGGCGACCTCGGCGACCTGCCCGCCGAGCTGACCGCGCTCGGCGCCGCCGTCGCCAACGTCCGCTGCGACGTCGCGGACCGCGCCGCCGTCGCCGACCTGCTCGGCCAGGTGGACCCCGGGCACCCCCTCACCGCGGTGGTGCACGCGGCGGGCGTCCTGGACGACGCCGTCGTCACCGCCCTGACGCCGGAGCGCGTCGACGCCGTGCTGCGCGCCAAGGTGGACGCCGCCTGGCACCTGCACGAGCTGACCGCGGACCTCGGCCTGACCGCGTTCGTGCTGTTCTCGTCCGCGGCGGGAGTGCTGGGCGGCGCCGGGCAGGCCGGCTACGCCGCGGCCAACGCCTACCTGGACGCGCTGGCCGTCCGCCGGCACGCCGCCGGGCTGCCGGGCACCGCGCTGGCCTGGGGTTTCTGGGCGGAGCGCGGCGGGATGACCCGGCACCTGACCGACCTCGACCTGCGGCGGATGGCGCGTGCCGGGGTGCGCCCCCTGTCGACCGAGCAGGGGCTCGCCGCGTTCGACGCCGCGCTCGGCCGGGCGGACGCCGCCCTGGTGCCCGCCCGGTTCGACATCGCCGGGCTGCGCGGCCTGGCGGCCGACGGCCGGCTGCCCGCGGTGCTGCGCGCGCTCGCCGGTCCCGTGCGGCGGCGCGCCGCGGCCGGGACCGGGGGAGAGGCGGCCGAGGGGATCCTCGCGCTGCCCAGGGCCGAGCAGCGGAGCGCACTACTGGAGACGGTGCGCGCGCAGGCCGCCGCCGTGCTCGGGCACGCCTCGGGCGCGGCGATCGACCCGGACGGCACCTTCCAGGGGCTGGGCGTCGACTCGCTGACGGCCGTCGAGCTGCGCAACGGCCTGAGCGCGAGCACCGGCCTCAGGCTTCCCGCGACCCTGGTCTTCGACCATCCGACGCCGGCGGCGGTCGCCGACCACCTGTTCGCCGAGATCACCGGCCGGGCCGGGGCCGGGGCCGCCGCGACCCGCGCGGCCGCCACCGACGAGCCGATCGCGATCGTCGGGATGGGCTGCCGCTTCCCGGGCGGGGTGGACTCGCCGGAGAGCCTGTGGCAGTTGGTCGGCACGGGCACCGACGCGGTGTCGGGGTTCCCCGCCGACCGCGGCTGGGAACCAGGGACCCACGGCGAGGAGCCGCGGTTCACGCGCGCCGGAGGGTTCCTCCACGACGCGGGGCGCTTCGACGCCGAGCTGTTCGGGATCTCGCCGCGCGAGGCCGTCGCCATGGATCCGCAGCAGCGGCTGCTGCTGGAGACCTCATGGGAGACCTTCGAGGGCGCCGGCATCGATCCGCTGTCGCTGCGGGGCAGCCAGACCGGCGTGTTCGCCGGGATCATGTACCACGACTACGGGGCCCGGCAGGACACCTCCGCCGAGGGGATCTCCGGGTACCTCGGCACGGGGACGTCCGGAAGCATCGCCTCCGGCCGCGTCGCGTACACGTTCGGGCTGGAGGGCCCGGCGGTGACGGTGGACACGGCGTGCTCGTCGTCGCTGGTGGGCCTGCATCTGGCGGCGCAGTCGCTGCGGTCGGGTGAGTGCGATCTGGCGCTGGCGGGCGGCGTCACGGTGATGGCGACGCCGGGCACGTTCGTCGAGTTCGCGCGGCAGGGCGGGCTGGCGGGCGACGGCCGCTGCAAGTCCTTCGCCGCCGCCGCCGACGGCACCGGGATCTCCGAAGGCGTCGGGCTGGTGCTGCTGGAGCGGTTGTCGGACGCGGTGCGCAACGGGCGCCGCGTCCTGGGCGTGGTGCGTGGTAGCGCGGTCAATCAGGACGGCGCGTCCAACGGGTTGACGGCGCCGAACGGGGCGTCGCAGCAGCGGGTGATCCGGTCGGCGCTGGCGGCGGCGGGGGTGCCGGCGTCCGAGGTGGACGTGGTGGAGGCGCACGGCACCGGGACGGTGCTGGGCGATCCGATCGAGGCGCAGGCGGTGCTGGCGACCTACGGGCAGGACCGGGAGCGTCCGGTGTTGCTGGGGTCGGTGAAGTCGAACATCGGTCATACGCAGGCGGCGGCCGGGGTCGCCGGTGTGATCAAGATGGTGATGGCGCTACGGGAGGGCGTGGTCCCCGCGTCGTTGCATCTGGACGAGCCGTCCCCGCACGTGGACTGGAGCGCCGGCGCCGTCCGGCTCGCGGCGGAGCCGAGCCCGCTGCCCGAGGTGGACCGGCCGTGGCGGGCGGCGGTGTCGTCGTTCGGGATCAGCGGCACCAACGCGCACGTCATCATCGAGCAGGCCCCCGACGCGCCCGGCGCCGCCCTCGCCGCGGCGCCCCTGGCGCCAGCCGTGGACGGACGGCCGCTGCCGTTCGCGATCTCCGGCAAGTCCGGCGGCGCGCTGCGCGCGCAGGCCGCCCGGCTGCGGGACCTGGTGCAGGCGGATCCGGCGATCGCGCTGCCCGACCTGGCGTGGTCGCTGGCCCGCGCGCGGGCGCGGCTGGACCGGCGCGCCGTCGTCGTGGCGGCGGACCGGGACGGGCTGCTCGCGGAGCTGGACCGGGTCGCCGCCGGGGAGGCCGGCACGACCGCCGTGCGCGGCGGCCGGCTGGCCGTCGTCTTCTCCGGCCAGGGCTCGGAGTGGGCGGGGATGGGCCGGGAGCTGCACGCGGCCTTCCCGGTGTTCCGGGAAGCCTTCGACGAGGTCTGCGCGGTGGCCGACGGCCTGGTGGACCGCTCGCTGCGCGAGGCCGTCTTCGACGCCGGCGCCGACGGGCTGACCGGCACCCTGTTCACCCAGCTCGGGCTGTTCGCGTTCGAGGTCGCGCTGTACCGCCTGGTGCGGTCGTGGGGCGTGCCGGTCGGCGCGGTGCTGGGCCATTCGCTCGGCGAGGTGGTGGCCGCGCACGTGGCCGGGGTGTTCGGCCTGGCCGACGCGGTGCGCCTCGTGGTCGCGCGGGGGCGGCTGATGGCCGGGGTGGAGGGCGGCGCGATGGCCGCCGTCGAGGCCTCCGAGGCGCGGGTGCGCGGCGAACTGGTGGACGGCGCGGAGATCGCGGCCGTGAACGGCCCGGAATCGGTGGTGGTCTCCGGCCGGGAGGACGCCGTCGAGGCCGTCGCCGCCCGGTTCGCCGCGGCGGGCCGCCGCGTCCGCCGGCTGGCCGTCCGGCACGGCTTCCACTCCTTCCTGATGGAGCCGATGCTGGAGGAGTTCGGGCGCGCGCTCGACGGCGTGGAGTTCCACCGGCCCGACCTGACGGTGATCTCCAACGTGACGGGACGGGCCGCCGCGGACGAGCTGTGCGACCCCGCGTACTGGGTGCGGCACGTGCGCGAGACCGTCCGGTTCGGCGACGGTGTCGCCGCCGCGGCCGCGGCCGGCGTGTCGGGGTTCCTGGAGCTCGGCCCGGACGGGTCGCTCACCTCGCTGGTCCGGGCGATCCCGCACGGCGCGGCGGCCGGCGAGGTGGTCTCGGTCGCCGGGCAGCGCCGCGGCCGGCCGGAGACCGCGACCCTGCTCGGCGCGGTCGCCGCGCTCGACGCGCACGGGCCGGCCGTGGACTGGAGCCGCTACCTCACCGGTCCCGGGGGGCCGCCGCGCCTGATCGACCTGCCGACCTACGCGTTCCAGCGCCGCCACTACTGGCTGCCGCCGGCGGCCGGCGCCGCGCCGGGCGTGGCCGCCACCGCGCACCCGGTGCTCGGCGCCGCCGTCGCGCTCGCCGAGACCGACGGCCTGGTGCTGACCGGGCATCTGTCGCTGACCGCGTTCCCGTGGCTGGCCGATCATGTCGTGCTCGGCAACGTCCTGGTGCCGGGCGCCATGTTCGTCGAGTTCGCCCTGCACGCGGGCCGCCGGGTCGGCGGCGCCGTGGTGTCGGGGCTGACGGTCGAGAGGCCGCTGGTGCTGTCGGAGCACCGCGGCATCACCGTCCAGGTCACCATCGGCTCGCCGGACGAGAGCGGGCACCGCGCGCTCGCGATCTACTCCAGGAGGGACGACGGCGCGGCCGCCGAGGAGTCGTGGACGCGGCACGTCACCGCGACGCTCGACCCGGTGGAGGGCCCCGGCGGGGAACCCGCGCCCGACGGGGAGCAGTGGCCGCCGCCGGGCGCGGCCGAGCTCGACACCGCCGACCTGTACGAGCGGGTGATCGCCAGCGGCATCACCTACGGCCCGGTGTTCCAGGGGCTGCGCGCCGCGTGGATCCGCGGCGCGGAGCTGTTCGCCGAGATCGCCCTGCCCGAGGAGACCGCCGACGACCGGTACGAGCTGCACCCCGCCCTGCTGGACGCGGCCCTGCACGTGCTGGGCGCGCCGCGGCACGAGGAGCGGCCGGTGGAGCTGCCGTTCGTCTGGAACGGCGTCCGGCTGCACGGTGCCGGCGGCGGCGAGGGCGCCGTGCTGCGCGTCCGGGTGGCACCGGTGGACGGCGACCGGATCGCGCTGGCGGTGACCGACACCGGCGGGCGGCCGATCGTGGCGGTGGACGCGCTCACCACCCGGCCCGTGTCGCCCGCGCAGCTCGCGCAGGCCGGCGGCGGAGACGCGCCGGAGGCCCTGTTCCAGGTGGGCTGGACCGAGCTGACCGTGCCGGAGGAAGACGACCGCGACGTCCTGGTGGCCGGGTCGCTCCCCGGCGCCGGGGAGGACGCGTTCCCGGACCTGCGCTCCCTCATCGCCGCGGTCGAGGCGGGGGCGCCGGTGCCGGACGCCGTCCTCCTCCCGCTCCCCGACCGGCCGGACACCGCGTCCGGCGACCTCGCGCGGGCGGTCCGGGACGCGACCGTGCAGGCCCTGGAGCTGGCACAGGACTGGTTCGCGAGCGACCGGCTGAGCGGCACCAGGCTGATCGTCCTCACCCGCGGCGCGGCGGCCGGCGCACCCGGCACCGGCGCCCCCGACCTGGTGGGCGCGCCGGTGGCGGCCCTGCTGCGCGCGGCGTCCGCCGAGCACCCCGGACGCCTCATGCTGGCCGATCTCGACGACGGCCCCGGCTCCCTCGCCGTGCTGCCCGCCGTCATCGGCCTGGACGAGCCGGAGGTGGCGATCCGGGACGGCGCCGTGCACGCCCCCCGCCTGGTGCGGCCGGAACCCGGCGGCGACGGCCCGGTGCCGTGGGCCGCCGACGGCGCCGTGCTGATCACCGGAGCCGCCGGCGCGCTCGGTGCGGCCGTCGCGCGGCACCTGGTGACGGCGCACCGCGTCGGCCGGCTCGTGCTGGTCGGCCGCGGCGGGGCGGACGCGCTGTCCACCGAGCTGACCGTCCTCGGCGCGCAGGTCACCTCGGCCGCCTGCGACGTCTCCGACCGGGAGGGCCTCGCCGCCCTGATCGCCGCGCTGCCGTTCCCGCTGACCGGCGTCGTGCACGCCGCGGGCGTGCTGGACGACGGCGTCCTGGCGGCCATGACCCCCGAGCGCGTCGAGCGGGTCATGAAGGCCAAGGTGGACGGCGCGCTGAACCTGCACGAGCTGACCCGGGACATGGACCTGGCCGCGTTCGTGCTGTTCTCGTCCGCCGCGGGCACGTTCGGAGGGGCCGGGCAGGCGAACTACGCCGCCGCGAACGCCTTCCTCGACGCGCTCGCGCGGCACCGCGCCGCCGGCGGGCTGCCCGCGACCTCCCTGGCCTGGGGGCCGTGGGCCGGCGAGGGTATGGCCGCGGGGCTCGGCGAGCAGGGCCGCCGCCGGCTGGGCCGCACCGGCGTGGTGGCGCTGCCCGTCGAACGGGGCCTCGCCCTCTTCGACGCCGCGCTCGCCGCGCCGCGGCCCGTGCACGTGCCGATGGGGCTGGACATCTCGGTGCTGCGCGCCGCATGGGCGAGCGCGGAGCCGGTGCCCGCGCTGCTGCGGGACGTCGCGCGCATCCCGCGGCCGAAGGTGCTCGGCAGGCCCAGGCCGGCTCCGCTCGCCGCCCGGCTCGCGGGCGTGTCGGAGAAGGAGCGGCGCACCCGGTGCCTCGACCTGGTCCGCGCCGAGGTCGCCGCCGTGCTCGGCCACCGGGGCGCGGCCGATGTGGATCCGGACATCCCGTTCAACGAGATCGGCGTCGACTCGCTCACCGCGGTCGAGCTGCGCGACCGGCTCGGCGCGGCCACCGGCGTCCGGTTCCCGGCGACCCTGGTGTTCGACCATCCGACCCCGGCCGCGCTCGCCCGCCACGTGCTCGCCGAGGTGACCCGGGACGGCGGCGCCCCGGCCGCCGGCACCCTGGACGCCGGCGCGGCGCCGGTCCCCGCCGACGAGCCGATCGCGGTCGTGGCGATGGGCTGCCGCTATCCGGGCGACGTCCGCTCGCCGGAGGACCTGTGGCGGCTGCTGCTGGCCGGCGGCGACGCGATCTCGGAGTTCCCGTCCGACCGGGGCTGGGATCTGGCCGCGCTCTACGACCCCACCGGGACGCGGCCGAACACCACCTACACGCGCGAGGGCGGGTTCCTGTCCGGCGCCGCGGAGTTCGACGCCGGGCTGTTCGGCATCTCGCCGCGCGAGGCGCTGTCGATGGACCCGCAGCAGCGGGTGCTGCTGGAGATCACCTGGGAGGTGTTCGAGCGCGGCGGCATCGACCCGCTGTCGCTGCGCGGCAGCCGGACCGGGGTGTTCGCCGGCGTGATGTACGGCGACTACGCCTCGCTCGTGCAGCGGGCGCCGAGCGACCTGGACGGGCACGTCGGCACCGGCACCGCGGGCAGCGTCGTGTCCGGCCGCATCGCCTACACCTTCGGCCTGGAGGGCCCGGCCGTCACGGTCGACACGGCCTGCTCGTCGTCGCTGGTGTCGCTGCACCTGGCGGCGCAGGCGCTGCGCAACGGCGAGTGCGCGCTTGCGCTGGCGGGCGGCGTGGCGCTGATGAGCACGCCGATCTCGTTCGTGGACTTCAGCAGGCAGCGCGGACTGGCGCCCGACGGCCGCTGCAAGGCGTTCGGCGCGGGCGCGGACGGCACCGGCTGGAGCGAGGGCGCGGGCCTGGTGCTGCTGGAGCGCCTGTCGGACGCGCGGCGCAACGGCCATCCCGTGCTCGCGGTGATCCGCGGCTCCGCGGTGAACCAGGACGGCGCGTCCAACGGGCTGTCCGCGCCGAACGGCCCGTCCCAGCAGCGGGTGATCCGGCAGGCGCTCGCCGCGGCCCGGCTGTCCCCCGCCGACGTCGACGTGATCGAGGCGCACGGCACCGGGACGCGGCTGGGCGACCCGATCGAGGCTCAGGCGGTGCTGGCGACCTACGGGCAGGACCGGGACGATCCGGTTTTGCTGGGGTCGGTCAAGTCCAACCTCGGCCACACCCAGGCTGCGGCGGGCGTGGCCGGGCTGATCAAGCTGGTCTTGGCGCTGCGGCACGGCACGGTGCCCGCGACGCTGCACGCCGACGAGCCGTCCCCGCACGTCGACTGGTCGTCCGGGGCCGTCGAGCTGGTGACGCGGTCCCGGCCGTGGCCGCGGGTCGAGCGCCCGCGGCGGGCCGCGGTGTCCTCCTTCGGGTTCAGCGGGACCAACGCCCACGTGGTGGTGGAGCAGGCGCCCGAACCCGCGCCCGAAACCGCTGCGGAGCCGGCGGTCCCGCCGCTGCTGCCGCTGGTGCTGTCCGGGAAGACCGAGGACGCCCTGCGCGACCGGGCCGCACAGCTCATGCCCGTCCTGGACGCGGCCGGCCCGGTCGACCTGGCGTGGTCGCTCGCCACGACCCGCGCCGCGCTGCCCAGCCGGGCGGTCGTCGTCGGCCGCGACCGCGACGAGCTGGCCCGCGGCCTGGCCGCGCTCGCCTGCCGCGAACCGGCCGCGAACGTGATCACCGGGACCGCCCCGGCGGCCGCGCGCCTGGGCATCGTCTTCTCCGGGCAGGGCTCGCAGCGCGCCGGGATGGGCCGGGAGCTGTACGAGGCGTTCGGGGCGTTCGCCGCGGCCTTCGACGAGGTCTGCGCGGCGTTCGACCCGCTGCTCGGCCGCCCGCTGCGCGAGGTGGTGTTCGACGGCGCGGACGTGATCGACTCGACCGGGTTCGCGCAGCCCGCCCTGTTCGCCGTCGAGGTGGCGCTGTTCCGGCTGCTCGCCTCGTGGGGGATCGAGCCGGAGCTGGTGTTCGGCCACTCGCTCGGCGAGATCACCGCGGCGCACGTGGCCGGGGCGCTCACGCTGCCGGACGCGGCGGCCATGGTCGCCGCGCGCGCCCGGCTGATGCAGGCGCTGCCCGAGGGCGGCGCGATGCTGGCCGTCCAGGCCGCTCCGGACGCCGTGCGGCGGGTGGCTCCCGCCGGGGTCGACGTCGCCGCGGTGAACGGGCCGGCCGCGGTCGTGCTGTCCGGCCCGCGCGAGGGCGTCCGCGAGCTGGAGGCGCGGTGCGCCGAGCGCGGCTGGCGCGCTCGGCGGCTGTGGGTCTCGCACGCCTTCCACTCGGCGCTGATGGAGCCGATGCTCGAGGACTTCGCACGGGTCTGCGCGGGGATCGCCGTCCAGCCGCCCCGGCTGCCGGTGGTGTCCAACGTGACCGGGCGGCTGGCCACCGCGGAGGAACTCGCCACGCCGGACTACTGGGTCCGGCACGTGCGGCAGACGGTGCTGTTCGCCGACGGTGTGCGCGCGGCCGCCGCCGAGGGCGTCACCACCTTCCTGGAGGTCGGCCCCGACGGCTCGCTGACCTCGCTCATCAAGGAGAACCTCGCCGGTACCGGCGGCGACGCCGTCGCGGCGCTGCGCAAGGGCGAGGCCGAACCGGTCGCGCTGGTGTCCGCGCTGGGCGCGCTCGTCGCCCGGGGCTGCCCGGTCGACTGGTCCGGCTACTTCGCAGGCAGCGGCGCGCGGCGCGTCGACCTGCCGACGTACCCGTTCCAGCACCAGCGCTACTGGCCCGCCGCCGTCTTCACGGGCGCGGCGGGAGAGCGCACCGGGCACCCGCTGGTCGGCGCGGTGGTCGCGCCCGCGGATTCCGGCGGCGTCCTGCTCAGCGGGCGGCTGTCCGCGCAGATCCAGCCCTGGCTCGCCGACCACCGCGTGTCCGGCGCCGCCGTGGTCCCCGGCGCCGTGCTGGTCGAACTCGCGCTCGCGGCCGCCGCGGAGACGGACTGCGGCCGGATCCGCGAGCTGACCGTGCAGGCGCCACTCGTGCTGCCCGAGGACGGAGGCGTCCAGGTGCAGGTGTCGGTCTCCGGCGCGGACGAGGCCGGCGACCGGGAGCTGGTCTGCTACGCGCGCCGTGACGGCGCCGCGCCGGACGAGCCGTGGACCAGGCACGCGGACGGTGTCCTGGCCGCCGGCGACGGCGACCCGGGGCCGGAGATCGGCACCTGGCCGCCCGCTCCGGCCGACCGGATCGACGTCGCCGGCCTCTACGCGGACTTCGCGGCGGGCGGCCTGGAGTACGGGCCGGCGTTCCAAGGGCTGCGCGCGGTCTGGCGGCGCGGCGCGGACGCCTTCGCCGAGGTCGAGCTGCCGGGCCAGCATGGCGCCGCCGACGGGTTCGGCGTCCATCCGGCGCTGCTCGACGCCGCGCTGCACGCGGCCGGCACCGGGATCGCCGGCACCGCCGGGGCGGAGGGGGCCGCGCTGCCGTTCTGCTGGCGGGACGTCCGGCTCCGCGCCACCGGCGCGACCCGGATCCGGGTGCGCGTCACCGCGCTCGGCGGCACCGCGCTGTCGATCACCGCCACCGACCCGGCGGGGCAGGAGGTCCTGTCGGTCGGCGAGCTCACCCTGCGCCCCCTCCCCGCCGGCGGGCTGCGCGCCACCGGCTCCATCGCCGGGGAGGCGCTGTTCCGCCCCGAGTGGGTCGAACTGGACGCCGCTCCGGGCGCCGCGGCCGCGGTCGAGCTCGGCGGCGACGCGTACCCGGACACGGACGAGCTCGCCGCCGCCGTCGCGGCCGGGCGGGTCCCGGAGGACGTCGTCGCGCTGTACCGGCCGCCCACCGGCGACGGCAGGTCCGCGGCGGCCGTCCGGTCGGCGTCCGAACGGGTGCTGGAACTGCTCCAGGGCTGGCTCGCCGACGACCGGCTCGCGGCGGCGCGGCTCGCCCTGATCACCGAAGGGGCGACCGATGGCGGTCTCGGCGGCGCCGCCGTGTGGGGCCTGGTCCGTACGGCGCAGGCCGAGCATCCCGGCCGGTTCCAGCTCGTCGACCTGGACGGTTCACCGGCATCGGCCGGCGCCCTGCCGGACGCGCTGGGCAGCGGCGAACCGCAGGTCGCCGTCCGCGCCGGCCAGTGCCACGGAATGCGGCTGGCCCGCGCCGGAGCGGACGCGGCCGCGGACCCGGCCGCGCCGGACGGGCAGGCGTTCGACCCCGGCGGCACGGTCCTGATCATCGGCGGCACCGGCGACCTCGGCGCCGCCGTCGCCCGGCACCTGGTGCGCGAGCACGGCGTCCGGCACCTGCTGCTCGTCAGCCGCCGCGGCCCGGACGCGCCCGGCGCGGCCGACCTGGCGGCCGAGCTGGCGGACCTGGGCGCCACGGTGCGCGTCGAGGCCGCCGACGCCGCCGAGCGCGCCGACGTCGAACGGGTGCTCGCCCTGATCGGCGAGGAGCGCCCGCTGCGCGGCATCGTCCACGCGGCCGGAGTCCTGGACGACGGGATGCTCACCTCCCTGACCCCCGAACGGCTCGGCGCGGTCCTGCGGCCGAAGGTCGACGCCGCCCTCAACCTGCACGAGCTGACCCGCGGAGCCGACCTGACCGCGTTCGTGCTGTTCTCCTCCTCCGCCGGTGTGGTCGGCGCCGCGGGCCAGGCCGGCTACGCCGCCGCCAACGCCTTCCTCGACGCGCTGGCCCGGCACCGTATGTCCCTGGGGCTGCCGGCGCTGTCGCTGGCCTGGGGCATGTGGGCGGGCGGCATGGCGGCCCGCGCCGACGCGCGCCGCTACTCGCGCGGCGGCGTGCTCGAACTCGCCGTGGACGAAGGGCTGGCGCTGCTCGACGCGGCGCTGCCGCGCCGTGAGGCGGTGCTCGTCCCGGTGCGGCTGGACTTCGCCGCGCTGCGCGCCGGCACCGGTCCCGTCCCGCACGTGCTGAGCGCCCTCGTCCGCCGCCCGGCGCGGCGCCGGGCCGGGACGGTGGCCGCGGACTCGGCCCCGGCCGACCGGCTGGCGGGGCTCCCGGCCGCCGAGCGGGACGAGGCGCTGCTCGGCCTGGTGCGCGGCCACGCCGCCGCCGTCCTCGGCCACGCGCGGCCCGACGACGTCGGCGCCGTGACGGCCTTCGCCGACCTCGGCTTCGACTCGCTCACCTCGGTGGAGTTCCGCAACGCGCTGGCCGAGGCGACCGGTCTGAGGCTCCCCGCGACGCTGGTGTTCGACTACCCGACGGCCGAGGCGGTCGCCGGATACCTGCGCGACCGCCTGCTCGGCGCCACCGCGCGGACCGCCGCCGCCCGCCCGGCCGCGGTGGACGAGCCCATCGCGATCGTCGCCATGAGCTGCCGCTACCCCGGTGGGGCCGGCTCGCCCGAGGCGTTCTACGCGATGCTGGAGCGCGGCGTGGACGCGATCGGCGCGTTCCCGCCCGACCGCGGCTGGCGGCCAGACCTGATCTATCGCGGCACGGACGACGACGTGCGCGAGGGCGGGTTCCTCGACGACGCGGCCGAGTTCGACGCCGCGTTCTTCGGGATCTCGCCGCGCGAGGCCCTGGCCATGGATCCGCAGCAGCGGCTTCTGCTGGAGACCTCCTGGGAGGCGTTCGAGCGGGCGGGGATCGACCCGCCGTCGCTTCGCGGCAGCCGGACCGGAGTGTTCGTCGGGGTCATGTACCACGACTACGTCGGCCTCATCCAGGACGAGGAACTGGCCGGATACCTGGGCACCGGTGGCTCCGGCAGCGTCGTGTCAGGCCGCCTGTCCTATGTGTTCGGGCTGGAAGGTCCCGCGGTGACGGTGGACACGGCGTGTTCGTCGTCGCTGGTCGGGTTGCATCTGGCGGTGCAGTCGCTGCGGTCGGGGGAGTGCGATCTGGCGTTGGCGGGCGGGGTGACGGTGATGGCTACGCCCGCCGCGTTCGTGGAGTTCGCCCGGCAGGGCGGCCTGTCGGGGGACGGGCGCTGCAAGCCCTTCGCGGCGGCGGCTGATGGCACGGGCTGGGGTGAGGGTGCGGGGCTGGTGCTGCTGGAGCGGCTGTCGGATGCGCGGCGTCGTGGTCATCGGATCCTGGGTGTGGTCCGCGGCTCTGCGGTGAACCAGGACGGTGCGTCCAACGGGTTGACCGCTCCGAATGGCTTGTCGCAGCAGCGGGTGATCGGTGCGGCGCTGGCGAGTGCGGGTCTGTCGGCCGGTGAGGTCGACGTGGTGGAGGCGCATGGCACCGGGACGGTGCTGGGTGATCCGATCGAGGCGCAGGCGGTGCTGGCGACCTACGGCCAGGACCGGGAGCGTCCGGTGCTGCTGGGGTCGGTGAAGTCGAACATCGGGCACACGCAGGCCGCGGCGGGCGTGGCCGGTGTGATCAAGATGGTGATGGCGTTGGAGCGGGGTATGGTTCCGGCGTCGCTGCATCTGGACGAGCCGTCCCCGCACGTCGACTGGAGCGCGGGCAACGTCCAGCTCACCGACGAGAACAGCCCGCTCCCCGAGGTCGGCCGCCCGTGGCGCGCCGGGATCTCCTCCTTCGGCTTCAGCGGGACCAACGCCCACGTCATCATCGAACAGGCACCCGAGCCGGAGGAACCCGCGCGGCCTGACGCACCGATCGTGGATTCCCCGGTGCTGCCGTTCGCGCTGTCGGCGAAAACGGAAGCGGCGCTACGGGCGCAGGCCGCGCGGCTGCTGGAGTTCGTCGAGGAGCGCCCCGGGATCGACCTCGGCGACATGGCGTGGTCGCTGGCGGAGGGCCGGTCGGCGATGCGGCACCGCGCCGTCGTCGTCACCGGCGACCGTGACGCGCTGCTGACGGGCCTGGCCGCGCTCGCGGCGGGAACGCCGGACGCCGCGACCGTGCATGGAACCACCGCAACCGCCGGGGCCAAGACCGCGTTCCTGTTCCCCGGCAAGGAATCCTGCTGGTCCGGCGCGGGCCGGGAACTGCGGGCGTCCTCGCCGGTGTTCGCGGCGCGGATCGCCGAATGCGCCGAGGTCCTCGACCCGCTGACCGGCTCGTCGCTGGTGGAGGCCGTCGACTGTGGGGCCGAGGGCGACGGGCCGGCGGCCTTCGCGGTCCTGCTTGGGCTGGCGGCGCTGTGGGAGGCGTGCGGGGTGACGCCCGCGGCGGTGGTCGGGGACGCCGAAG
Organism: Actinomadura rugatobispora; assembly: GCF_042656285.1. Classification (GTDB taxonomy): domain Bacteria; phylum Actinomycetota; class Actinomycetes; order Streptosporangiales; family Streptosporangiaceae; genus Spirillospora; species Spirillospora rugatobispora. The sequence goes on from NZ_JBHSON010000122.1 coordinate 16,617, forward strand.
GGATCCTCGCCGCCGCCTGCGCCGCAGGAGTGCTGGACCTGGCCGACGCCGCCCGGCTGCTCGTGCTCGGCCCGGACGCGGCGACGGGGATCGAGCCGCGTCCCGCGGCGATGCCGCTGCTGTCCACCGGTACGGGCGACCGGCTCGGCGAACTCCTCGGCGCCACCGTGCACACCGGCCTCGACCAGGCGATCGGGACGCTGCGCGACGACGGCTTCCAAAGCGTCATCGAGATCGGCCCGGACCCGGTGCTCCCCGCCGGGACGGACCTGACCGCGGTCGCGACGCTGCGCCGCGGCGACGGCGGCCCCGGGCGGCTGCTGACCGCGCTGGCCGAGGCCCACGTCCACGGCCTGCCCGTCACCTGGCCGATCGCCGGCCGGTTCACCGACGTCCCGACCTACGCCTTCCAGCACGACTACTACTGGCCGAAGCCGCCTAGGGCGACCGGCGACGCCGTGTCCCTCGGCATCGGGGCGAACCGGCACCCGATCCTCTCGGGCGCGGTGTCCCTGCCGGACTCCGAGGCGATGCTGTTCACCGGCCGCGTGGCGCTCGACGCCCAACCCTGGCTCGCCGACCACGCGGTGGCGGGCACCGTCGTGGTCCCCGGCGCAGTCCTGGTCGAGGTCGCGGTGAACGCGGGCGACCAGGTCGGGTGCGACGCGCTCGACGAACTCGTCCTGGCGGCGCCCCTGATCGTGCCCCGTGCCGGCGGCGTGGCGGTGCGGGTCACGGTCGGCGAACCCGGCGACGGCGGGAGCCGCGCCCTGGAGGTTCACTCGCGTCCGGAGGGCACCGAGGCGCCCTGGACCCTGCACGCGACCGGCAGGCTGGGCACCGGCCCGGACGCGCCGTCGTTCGAGCTGACCGAGTGGCCCCCGCAGGCGACCCCGCTCGAAGTGGACGAACTCTACGAACGGCTCGCCGAGACCGGGCTGGTATACGGGCCCGCCTTCCGCAACCTGCGGGCGGCGTGGCGCCAGGGCGAGGACGTTCTGGCCGAGGTCGCGCTCGGGGAAGGCGTTCCCGGTGACGACCTGACCCTGCATCCGGGCCTGCTGGACGCGGCGCTGCACGCGGTCGGGCTCGGCGGCGACGGGCCGGGGCAGCTGCCCTTCGGCTGGCACGGGGTCACCGTGCACGCCGCCGGCGCCGATCGGCTGCGGGTACGAATCTCCGCCGCCGACGGTGGTGTCGCGCTGCAGATGGCGGACGGCGCGGGCCGGCCGGTCGCCTCCGTCGGCCTGCTGGAGTTCCGGCCGCTGCCCACGGAGCTCGGGCTACGCGAACACCCGGTCGAGTCGCTGTTCCGGCTCGACTGGCCGATGCTGACGCCGACGCCCCCGCCCCCGGCCGCCGAGACCGGATGGCGGGTGGCAGGCGACGGCGGCGAGCTGGCCGCGCTGCTCCGCCGCGCCCGGCAAAAGGTCCGCTCCACCGGACCGGACCCGGCCGCCGAGCCCGGTCCCGTGCTCGTGTCCTTCCTGCCCGAAGCCGAGGGCGCCCCCGCAACCGGCATCGTCGCGGCGACGCACGCCGCGACGGCACGGGCGCTGGCCACCGTGCGGTCCTGGCTCGCGGGGCCGCCGGCCGGCCTGCTCGCGATCGTGACGCGGCGCGGCGCGGCCGTCGGCGGCCCGGCCGATCCCGCGGCCGCGGCGGTGTGCGGGCTGGTGCGGTCGGCGCAGGCCGAGCATCCGGACCGGTTCGTCCTGGTCGATCTCGACGACGGCGACCTCGATCCGGAGCTGCTGCGCGCCGCGCTCGCCGCGGGCGAACCGCAGATCGCGATCCGCGGCGCGGAACTGCGCGTACCGCGCCTCGCGCGGGCCGCCCCGGACCCCGGCCACCGCGCCTTCGCCTGGGATCCGGCGGGCACCGTGCTCGTCACCGGCGGCACGGGCGCGCTGGGCTCCGCCGTCGCCCGGCACCTGGTCACCGAGCACGGGGTGCGGCGGCTCGTGCTGACCGGACGGCGCGGCGCCGGCACCCAGGGCGCGGCCGGGCTCGCCGCCGAGCTGTCCGGGCTCGGCGCCGAGGTGCGCGTCGAGGCGTGCGACGCCGCCGACCGGACCGCGCTGAGCAGCCTGCTCGCGACGATCCCGGACCTGACCGGGGTCGTGCACGCCGCCGGCGTCTTGGACGACGGGCTCGTCACGGACCTCACGCCCGAGCGGCTGGCGGCCGTGCTGCGGCCCAAGGTGGACGCGGCCCGGCACCTGCACGAGCTGACCGCGGGGACGCCGCTGTCGGCGTTCGTGCTGTTCTCCTCGGCCGCCGGGGTGTTCGGCGTCGCGGGCCAGGCGAACTACGCGGCCGCCAACGCCTTCCTCGACGCGCTGGCCGGCGAGCGGGCGGCGGCCGGGCTCGCGGGCGTCTCGCTGGCCTGGGGCCGCTGGGACGCGGGCATGTGGCGGGAGAACGCGCGGGCCGAGCCCGGCCCGGACGCCCTCTCGGTCGAGGAGGGCCTCGGCCTGCTCGACGCGGTCCGGACCGTCGACGCCTCCGTGCTGGTGCCGATGAAGCTCGGCACGGTGATGGACGCGGTGCCGCCCGTCCTGCGCGGCGTGGTGCGCGCCCCGTCCCGGCGCCAGGCCGGCACCGGCGGCCGGGACGCGCTCGCCGGGCTGCTGCGGGGGAGAACCGCGGAGCAGCGGCGGACGGTGCTGCGCGAGCTGGTGGACGCCGAGGCCGCCGCGGTGCTCGGGCACGCCGGCACCGGGACGGTCGACACCGCCCTGCCCTTCCGCGAGCTGGGCTTCGACTCCTTGGCCGCCGTCGAACTGCGCAACCGGCTGAACCGGCGGACCGGGCTGGTCCTGGCGCCGAGCCTGGTGTTCGACTACCCGACCTCGGCCGCCGTCGCCGACCACCTGCACGACGAGCTGGGGCTCGCGGAGGCGGCCGCGGACGAGGCGATCCTGGGCCGCCTCGACGAGGTCGAGACCGCGTTCCAGGACCTCCCCGCCGGGCTGGACCGGACACGGATCAGGACACGGCTGCGCTCCCTGCTCGCGCGCTGGGACGACGCCGAGGAGCCGGCCGCCGCGGTCGATCTCGCCGGCACCAGCGACGACGAGCTGTTCGACCTGCTCGACAAGAACCTCGGAACGACCTGATGGACCGCGTCGGCGAGGCCGCGGACACCGCGGCGGAGACAGGGGGCCAAGCCGTGGACGGCGACCGGAAGTACCGCGACTACCTGCGGCGGGCCACCGAGGACCTGCTGCGCACGAGGCGGCTGCTGGAGGCCGCCGAGGCCAGGGCGCGCGAGCCGATCGCCGTGGTCGCCATGGGCTGCCGCTATCCGGGCGGCGTGCGCACGCCCGAGGAACTGTGGCGGCTGGTCTCGGACGGCCGGGACGCGATCTCGGCGTTCCCGGACGACCGCGGCTGGGCCCGCGACGCTTCCGGCTTCCGGCCGGAGGGCGGGTTCCTCTACGACGCGGGGGAGTTCGACGCGGGGCTGTTCGGGATCTCGCCGCGCGAGGCCCTGGCGATGGATCCGCAGCAGCGGCTGCTGCTGGAGACGTCCTGGGAGGTCTTCGAGCGGGCCGGGATCGGCCCGCACTCGCTGAAGGGCAGCCTGACCGGGGTGTTCGTCGGGGTGATGTACCACGACTACGCCTCGGGGGCGCAGATCCCGGACGGCCTGGGCGGCTACCTGACCACGGGCGTCGCGGGCAGCGTCGCGTCCGGTCGGCTTTCCTACGCCTACGGCCTGGAGGGCCCCGCGGTGACGGTGGACACGGCGTGCTCGTCGTCGCTGGTGGGGCTGCATCTGGCCGTGCAGGCGCTGCGGGCCGGGGAGTGCGACCTGGCGCTGGCGGGCGGCGTGACCGTGATGTCCACGCCGAGCGTGTTCGCGGAGTTCTCCCGGCAGGGCGGGCTGGCCTTCGACGGCCGGTGCAAGCCGTTCGCGGCGGCCGCCGACGGGACGGGCTGGAGCGAGGGCGCCGGCCTGCTGCTGCTGGAGCGGCTGTCGGACGCCCGGCGTGCGGGCCGGCCCGTCCTCGCGGTGGTGCGCGGCTCCGCGGTGAACCAGGACGGCGCGTCCAACGGGCTGACGGCGCCGAACGGGCTGTCGCAGCAGCGGGTGATCCGGGCGGCGCTGGCGAGCGCGGGCCTGTCCACCGGCGATGTCGACGTGGTGGAGGCGCACGGCACCGGCACGACGCTCGGCGACCCGATCGAGGCGCAGGCGGTCCTGGCGACCTACGGGCAGGACCGGCGGCGGCCGGTGCTGCTGGGATCCATCAAGTCGAACATCGGGCACGCCCAGGCCGCCGCGGGCGTCGCGGGCGTGATCAAGATGGTGCTGGCGCTGCGGCACGGCGTGGTCCCGGCGTCGCTGCACGTCGACTCCCCCACGCCGAACGTCGACTGGAGCGCGGGGGACGTCGAGCTGGCCACCGGCCAGCGGCCCCTGCCGGACCTCGAAAGGCCCTGGCGGGCGGCGGTGTCCTCGTTCGGGTTCAGCGGCACGAACGCGCACGTGATCCTCGAACAGGTCCCCGCGGACCCCGAACCCGAGGTCACCCAGCCCACCGGGGAGGCTCCCGTGCTGCCGTTCGCGGTGTCGGGGGCGTCGGAGTCGGCGCTGCGGGGGCAGGCCGCGCGGCTGCGCGAGTTCCTGCTGGAGCACCCCGGCGCAGGGCTGCGGGACGTGGCCGGTTCGCTGGCGGCGGGCCGCGCGGACCTGGCGCACCGCGCCGTCGTGACCGCCGCGGACCGGGACGAGCTGCTGACCGGGCTCGCGGGCGTCGCCGCCGGTGAACCGGGGGACGGCACGGTGGCGGGCGTGGTCCGGGGCCGCGCGGGCCGGACCGTGTTCGTGTTCCCCGGCCAGGGCACCCAGTGGCCCGGGATGGGGCGGGAGCTGCTCGCGTCCTCGCCGCCGTTCGCCGCGCGGATGGCCGAGTGCGCCGAGGCGCTGGACCCGCTGACGGGCTGGTCGCTGACGGCCGCGCTGGACGACGCGGCGGCCCTGGAACGCGTTGACGTCGTCCAGCCGGTGGTGTTCGCCGTGATGGTGTCGCTGGCGGCGGTGTGGGAGGCCGCCGGGGTCGGGCCCGACGCGGTGATCGGCCACTCCCAGGGGGAGATCGCCGCCGCCGTGGTCGCCGGAGGGCTGTCGCTGGCCGACGGCGCGCGGGTCGTCGTCGGCCGGTCCCGGGCGCTGACCGCGTTGTCCGGGGAGGGCGGCATGGTGTCGGTCGCGCTCGGGGAGGCCGCGACCCGGGAGCTGGCCGGCCGGTGGGACGGGCGGATCTGCGTCGCGGCGCTCAACGGGCCGGCGGCGACCGTGGTGTCCGGCGCGCCGGACGCGCTCGCCGAGCTGCTCGCCGCCTGCGCCGAGCGGGACGTCCGCGCCCGCCGGGTGGAGGTGGACTACGCCTCGCACTCGCCGCAGGTCGACGCCGTCACCGGCGAGCTGCGCGCGGCACTGGCCCGGATCACGCCGCTGCCGCCGCGGATCCCCTTCCTGTCCACGGTGTCCGGGGAGTGGGTGGACGGCGCCACCCTCGACACCGGCTACTGGATCCGCAACCTGCGCGATCCCGTCCGCTTCCACCAGGCGACCGACGCCCTCATCGCGGACGGCTTCCGCACCTTCATCGAGGTCGGCCCGCACCCGGTGCTGACCCCGTCCATCGCGCAGGCTGCGGAGGCCGCGTCCGCCGACATCGTCACGATCTCCGCCCTGAAGCGGGACGGCGGGACGCGCGTCCTGCTCACCGCGCTGGCGACCGCGTACGCGCACGGCCTGCCGGTGGCCTGGCCGCGCGACGGGCGGCGCGCCGAACTCCCCACCTACGCCTTCCAGCGCCGCCGCTACTGGCTGGCCGCCGGCGCCGCCTCGGGGTCGGCGGACCCCACCGGCTCCTGGCGCTACCGGGAGACCTGGCGCCGGATCACCGTCCCGGACGGGGACTGCTCCGGCACCTGGCTGCTGCTCTCCTCCGCCGGCGCCCCGGCCGACCCGGCGCTCGCGGCGGCGCTCACCGCCGCGGGCGGGAAGGTCGCGGAGATCCGGCTGACCGAGGACGAGACGACCCGCGCGGCCCTCGCCGACCGGCTGCGGACCCACGAGGGCGACGGCGTGCGCGGAATCGTCTCGCTGCTGGCCGCCGACACCCGGCCGCACGCGGATCATCCGGGGCTCACCCGCGGCCTCGCCGCCACCCTCGCGCTGGCGCAGGCGTGCGCCGACACCGCGACGGGCGGCGCGCTGTGGACGGTGACCCGGCACGCCGTCGCGGTGTCGGACGGCGAGACCATCGCCGGACCCGAGCAGCAGGCCGTCTGGGGGCTCGGCCGGGTCATCGCGCTGGAACACCCGCACCACTGGGGCGGCCTGCTCGACCTGCCCGCCGATCTCGGCGAGGCGGCGGCCGCCGCCACGCCAGCGGTGCTCTCCGCGGGCGGGCGGGAGGACCAGGTCGCCGTCCGCGACACGGGCGTGTTCGGCCGCCGCCTGGGCAGGGCGCCGGTCCCGGCGCACGAGCCCCGGCGGCGCTGGCGGCCGCACGGCACCGTGCTGATCACCGGAGGCACCGGCGAGATCGGGGCGCACCTCGCCCGCTGGGCGGCCCGCGAAGGGGCCGGGCACCTGGTCCTCACCGGCCGCCGGGGCCTCGCCGCGCCCGGCGCGGCCGCGCTCGCCGCGGAGCTGGAGGACCTCGGCGCGACCGTCACCGTCGCCGCGTGCGACGTCGCCGACCGCGCCGCGCTGGCCGCGGTGCTGGCCGGGATCCCGGCCGGGCAGCCGCTGACCGCCGTCCTGCACGCCGCGGGCGTCGCCCCCCGCACGCCGGTGGCCGAGCTGGAGCCCGCCGAGCTGGCCGGGGTGCTGGCCGCCAAGGTGCTCGGCACGGACAACCTCCACGAGCTGACCAGGGAGACGGACCTGGAGGCGTTCGTCCTGTTCTCCTCCGGAGCCGCGACGTGGGGGAGCGCCGCGAGCGCCGCGTACGCGGCGGCCAACGCCTACCTGGACGGCATGGCCCTGCACCGCGCCGGCGCCGGGCTGCCCGCCACCTCGCTCGCGTGGGGAAGCTGGGGCGGCGGCGGGCTCGTCGGCGAGGCAGAGGACTTCCTCGCCCGGCAGGGCGTCCGGCCGATGGCGCACGAACCGGCGATCTCGGTGCTGCGCGGCGCCGTCGAGCACGGCGAGACGCTGCTGACCGTCGCCGACCTCGACTGGCCCCGCTTCGCGCCGGTCTTCTCGGCGCGCCGCGCCAGTGTCCTGTTCGAGGAGATCCCCGAGGCCGTGCTCGCCCCCGGCGGGGACGACGGCGGCGACGCCGGCCGGGTCCGGGCCGAGCTGGCCGCCGAACTGGGGGCGGTGGCGCCGCAGGAGGCGCGGCGCCGGCTGCTCGCCCTGGTCCGCGCGGAGGTCGCCGCGGTGCTCGGCTACGACGGCCGCGACGACGTCGAACCTGGCAGGCCGTTCCGCGACGTCGGCGTGACCTCCGTCGGGTCGGTCGAGCTGCGCGACCGGCTCGGCGCCCGGACGGGCATGCGGCTGTCCTCGGCGATGGTGTTCGACCATCCCACCCCGCTCGCGCTGGCGGACCACCTGCGCGAGGCGCTTTTGGCCGAGCCCGACCCCGTCGAGCCCGCCGAGCCCGGCGAAGCCGAGGTCCGCGCCGCCCTGGCCTCGCTCCCGCTGGCCCGGCTGCGCCAGGAGGGCCTGCTCGACAGGCTGCTCGACCTGGCCGGCCGGGACGGCCCGGACGGCGGTGGCGAGCGCGACCTGGACGAGCACGGGCGGGACGAGCAGGCCCAGATCGAAGCCATGGCCGTCGACGACCTCGTCCGCATGGCGTTCCAGCCCGGCGACATCGACTGATTGCGGAGTGAGAGCTGTGGACACACCTGCCGAGAACGTCGTCGAGGCGCTGCGCCGGTCGCTGCTGGAGAACCGGCGGCTCCGCGCCGAGCACAAGCGGATGGCGGCCGCGGCGGCCGAGCCGATCGCGGTCATCGGGATGGCCTGCCGCTTCCCCGGCGGCGTCGCGTCCGCCGACGACCTGTGGCGGCTCGTCGCCGGCGGCGTCGACGCCGTCGGCGGGTTCCCGGCCGACCGCGGCTGGGATCTCGACCGGCTGCACGACGCCGACCCGCTCGTGCCGGGCCGCAGCGTCACCCGGGAGGGCGGGTTCCTGGACGATCCCGGCGCGTTCGACGCCGGGTTCTTCGGGATCAGCCCGCGCGAGGCGCTGACCATCGACCCGCAGCAGCGGCTCGTGCTCGAAGCGGCCTGGGAGGCGATCGAGCACGCCGCGATCGCGCCGGGGTCGCTGGCGGGCGGCGGCACCGGAGTGTTCGTCGGCGGCGCGGCCAGCGACCACGTCTCGGTGCTGGCCGCCGCGGGCGACGAGGTCGAGGGCCAGGTGCTCACCGGGTCCGCGATCAGCGTGCTCGCCGGCCGCGTCTCCTACGCGCTGGGGCTGGAGGGCCCGGCGGTCACCGTCGACACCGCCTGCTCCTCCTCGCTCACCGCGCTGCACCTGGCGGTGCGGGCGCTGCGCGGCGGCGAGTGCGACCTGGCGCTCGGCGGTGGCGTGTCGGTGATCGTCACGCCCGGCAGCTTCATCGAGACGTCCCGGCTGGGCGGCCTCGCCGCGGACGGCCGGTGCAAGGCGTTCGACGCGTCCGCCGACGGCACCGGGTTCGCCGAGGGCGTCGGCATGCTGCTGCTGGAGCGGCTGCCGGACGCGCTGCGCAACGGGCACGAGGTGCTGGCGGTGATCCGCGGCTCGGCGCTGAACCAGGACGGCGCGTCCAACGGGCTGTCCGCGCCGAGCGGTTCCGCGCAGCGCGCACTGATCCGGCGGGCGCTCGCCGATGCCGGGCTCTCGCCCGCCGACATCGACGCCCTGGAGGCGCACGGCACCGGGACCACGCTCGGCGACGGCGTCGAGGGCGAGGCGGTGCTGGCCGCCTACGGGCAGGGGCGGCCGCAGGGCCGGCCGCTGTGGCTGGGATCGGTCAAGTCCAACATCGGGCACGCCCAGGCCGCGGCCGGCGCGGCCGGCGTGATCAAGATGGTGCAGGCGCTGCGGCACGGGATGCTGCCCCGGACCCTGCACGTGACGCGGCCGACCCCGCACGTCGACTGGTCGGCGGGCGAGGTCAGGCTGCTGACCGAGGAGCGGCCGTGGCCGGCGGAGCCCGGCCGGCCGCGCCGCGCGGCCGTCTCGGGCTTCGGCGTGAGCGGCACCAACGCGCACCTGATCCTGGAGGAGGCGCCGCCCGCCGAACCGGCCGGGACCGGGCCGCGGCCGGTGCCCGCGGCGGTTCCGTTCCCGATCTCCGCGAAGACCCCCGAGGCGCTGCGCGGGCAGGCGGAGCGGCTGGCCGCGCATCTGCGGGCCGAGCGCCCGGAGCCGGAGGACGTGGCGCTGTCGCTGGCCACGACGAGGTCCGCGCTGGACTACCGCGCCGTGGTGGTGGCGCGCGATCGGGACGATCTGGCGGACACCCTGGACCGGATGGCCGCGGGGGAGAGCCCGGCCAATACCGTGCGGAGCTGGAGCGACGCCGCGGCGGCCGGAGCGGTGTTCGTCTTCCCCGGCCAGGGCTCGCAGTGGGCGGGCATGGCCGCCGAGATGCTGGAGTCCTCGCCGGTGTTCGCCGCCCGGATCGAGGAGTGCGCGGCGGCGATCGACCCGCTCGTGGACTGGTCGCTGGCCGAGGTGCTGCGCGGCGCCGACGGCGCGCCGTCGCTGGACCGGATCGACGTCGTGCAGCCCGCGCTGTTCGCGATCATGGTGTCGCTGGCCGCGGTGTGGCGGTCGTTCGGCGTCGAGCCCGCCGCGGTGATCGGGCACTCGCAGGGCGAGATCGCCGCGGCGGCCGTCACCGGCGCGCTGCCACTGGCCGACGCCGCGCGGATCGTCGTGCTGAGGTCCCGGCTGTTCGCCACCGAGCTCTCCGGGCGGGGCACGCTGGCGGTGATCGCGCGTCCCGCCGGCGAGGTCGCCGCCCGCATCGAGGGCGGGGACGGCTCGCTGACGATCGCGGCGGTGAACGGGCCCGCCTCGGTGACGGTGGCCGGTTCGCACGACGCGGTCGCCGGGCTGGTCGCGGAGTACACGGCGGAGGGCGTGCGCGCCAAGACGGTCGCCGCGTCCATCCCCGGCCATTCGCCGTTCGTGGAGGACGTGCGGGAGCCGCTGGTGGCCGGGCTGGCCGGAATCCGGCCCGAGCCGACCGGGATCACCTACTACTCGCCGACGGCCGGCGGGCCGCTCGACACCGCGTCGCTGGACGCCGGGTACTGGTATCGCAACGCCCGCGAGACGGTGGACTTCGAGGCGACCCTGCGCCGCGCGTTCTCCGACGGGCACCGCGTGTTCATCGAGGTGAGCCCGCATCCCGTGCTGACGATGGCGGTCGAGGAGACCGCGTCGGACGCCGGGCGGGAGATCACGGTCGCGCCGACGCTGCACCGCGACGACGGCGGCCTGCGCCGCCTCTACACGTCCCTGGGCACCGTGCACGCCGCGGGCGTCCCCGTCGACTGGGCCCCCGCGTTCGCCGACGGCGGCGCGCGGGTGGTGAAGCTGCCGACCTACGCTTTCCAGCACCGCCGCTACTGGCTGGAGCCCGCCGCCGGCCGCGCCGCCGACCCGGCCGGGCTCGGCCTGACCCCGGTCGACCATCCGCTGCTGAGCGCGGCGGTGTCGCTGGCCGGACGCGACGCCCTGGTGATCGTCGGCAGGCTGTCGCCGCGGAGCCAGCCATGGCTGGCCGACCACGCCCTCGGTGACGCGCCGCTGCTGCCCGGGACCGCCTTCGTCGAGCTCGCGCTGCGCGCCGCCGGTCAGGCCGGGTGCGCCGGCGTCGCCGAGATCACCCTCGACGCGCCGCTGCCGCTGCCCGAGCGCGGCGGCGTCCAGATCCAGCTCGCCGTCGGCGAACCGGACGCCGACGGGCAGCGGATCCTGGAGGTCCACTCCCGGCCGGACGGCGACGACGGCGCGGACTGGACGCGGCACGCGCGGGCCGTGCTGGTGCCGGACGCGGCGCCGGAGCCCGCGGGGCTCACCGAGTGGCCGCCGCGCGGCGCGGAACCGGTCGCGGAGGACGAGGTCGACGGGCTGTACGCGGCGCTCGCCTCGATGGACATGCGGTACGGGCCCGCGTTCCAGGGCCTGGAAGCGGTGTGGCGCCGCGGCGACGAGGTCTACGCCGAGGTGCGGCTGGGCGAGGAGACCACCGGCGCGGAGCGGTTCGGAGTGCACCCCGCCCTCCTGGACGCCGCGTTGCACGCGGTCGCGTTCGGCCGGTTCGTGGCGGGGAGCGGGCGGCCGCTCCTGCCGTTCGCCGTGCGGGGCGTGGCGTGCCATCGTCCCGGCGCCGCGGCGCTGCGGATCCGGCTGTCCCCCGCGGGGTCCGGCGGCGTCGCGCTGCACGCCTCCGACGAGGACGGGCGGCCGGTGCTCACCGCGGACGCCGTGGTGCTGCGCGAACTCACCGGGGGAGAGCCCGGCCGGGCCCTGGACAGGGACCTGCTGCGGCCGGACTGGGTCACCGTCGAGCCGGGCGGCCGCGCGCCGTCGGTCACGGTCCTCGGCACGGACGTCCCCGATCTGGCCGCGCTCGCCGAAGCGATCGGCGCCGGGGCCGGGGCACCGGACGTGGTGCTGGCGCCGGTCGGCACCGAGGCGGGCGCTGAGGCGGGCGACGTGCCGGCGGCCGTGCGCGCGGCGACCACGGCGGCGCTGGAGCTGATCCAGGAGTGGGTGGCGGGCGAGCGGTTCGGCGACGCGCGGCTGGTGCTGGTCACCCGGGACGCGACACGCGAACCGGCCCCCGACCTCGCCGGAGCGGCGGTCTGGGGCCTGGTCCGCTCCGCCCAGTCCGAACATCCCGGCCGGTTTCTGCTGGCCGACGTCGACGGGACGCCCGAGGCGTGGGACCTGCTGCCCGCCGCCGTGGGCACGGGCGAACCGCAGTTCGCCGTCCGCGACGGCGCGGTCCGCGCGCCGCGGCTGACCCGTGGCGCCGCGCCGGCCGCCGCCGGCCGCGCGCCTTGGGGACCGGACGGCACCGTGCTGATCACCGGCGGCACCGGCGCGCTCGGCCTCGGGCTCGCCCGGCATCTCGTCGCGGCGCACGGCGTCCGGCGGCTGGTGCTGGCGGGCCGCGGCGGCGCGACCCCCGAGGCTGCCGCGCTGCGCGCCGCACTCGCCGAGCGGGGCGCCGACGTCCGGCTGGCCGCGTGCGACGTCGCCGACCGCGCCGCGCTGCGCGACCTGCTGGCGGGCATCCCGGCCGAGCATCCGCTGACCGCCGTCGTGCACGCCGCCGTGGTGCTCGACGACGGCGTCGTCACCGGGCTGACCCCCGGCCGGCTGGAGACGGTCCTGCGCCCCAAGGTCGACGGCGCCTGGCTGCTGCACGAGCTCACCCGGGACCTCGACCTGTCCGCGTTCGTCCTGTTCTCCTCGGCCGTCGGCGTGCTCGGCGCCCCCGGCCAGGCCGCGTACGCGGCGTCGAGCACCTTCCTGGACGCCCTCGCCCGGCACCGCCGCGCCGCCGGCCTGCCCGCGCAGTCCCTCGCCTGGGGCCGGTGGGCGCGCGAGGACGACGGCCTCACCGCCGGGCTGACCGCGGCCGACGTCCGGCGCATCAGCGCGTCGGGCGTGGCCGGATTCACCGAGCCGGAGGGGCTGGCGCTGCTGGACGCGGCCTGCGCGCGCGACGAGGCCGTGCTGGTGCCGCTGCGGCTCGACCTGGCCGCGGTGCGCGCCCGGGCCGGGGAGGAGGCGGTCGAGCCGATGCTGCGCGGGCTGGTCCGCGCCGTCCCCCGCCGCCGGGCCCCCGGCGGCACGGCGCTCGCGGACCGGCTCGGCCGGGCGGGCGCCGAGGAGCGGCCGCGGCTGGTGCTGGACGTCGTGCTCGCCGAGGCGGCGGCCGTCCTCGGGCACGCCGGCGCGGACGCCATCCGCCCCGGCACCGCGTTCTCCGACCTGGGCGTCACGTCGCTGACCGCCGTGGAACTGCGCAACCGCCTCGGCGCCGTCACCGGCCTGCGCCTGCCCGCCACGCTCGTCTTCGACCACCCGACCCCGGCCGACCTCGCCGAACACCTGCTGGGCCTGGCCGAGGGCGGGGCGGCGGCCGAGACCGTCGAGCGGGCGGCCCCGGCGGACGAGCCGATCGCCATCGTGGCGATGAGCGGGCGCTTCCCCGGCGGCGCAGACTCTCCCGAAGCGCTGTGGCGGCTGCTGCTCGACGGCCGCGACACGGTGGCGGACGCGCCCCGCGACCGCGGCTGGGAGGCCGCCGGAGGCGCGGCCGAGGGCCGCGGGCTCCGCGGCGGCTTCCTCTACGACGCCGCCGGCTTCGACGCCGGGCTGTTCGGGATCTCGCCGCGTGAGGCGCTCGCCATGGATCCGCAGCAGCGGCTGCTGCTGGAGACCTCGTGGGAGACGTTCGAGCGGGCGGGCATCGACCCGCGCACGCTGCGCGGCAGCGCGACCGGCGTCTTCGCCGGCGTCATGTACCACGACTACGGGGCGGGGCTGCGGGAGGTGCCCGACGGGGTCGCCGGGTTCCTGAGCACCGGCACCGCCGGCGGCGTCGTCTCCGGCCGGATCTCCTACACCTTCGGGCTGGTCGGCCCCGCCGTGACGGTGGACACGGCGTGCTCGTCGTCGCTGGTCGGGCTGCATCTGGCGGCGCAGTCGCTGCGGTCGGGGGAGTGCGATCTGGCGCTGGCGGGCGGCGTCACGGTCATGGCGACGCCGGGGACGTTCACGGAGTTCTCCCGGCAGGGCGGGCTGGCCCCCGACGGCCGCTGCAAGTCGTTCGCGGGAGCCGCCGACGGCACCGGCCTGGCGGAGGCCGTCGGGCTGGTGCTGCTGGAGCGGTTGTCGGACGCGCGGCGTCATGGGCGGCGGGTGCTGGCGGTGGTGCGGGGTTCGGCGGTGAACCAGGACGGTGCGTCCAACGGATTGACGGCGCCGAGCGGGCGTTCCCAGCGGCGGGTGATCCGGTCCGCGCTGGCGAGTGCGGGCCTGTCGGCGTCCGAGGTCGATGTGGTGGAGGCGCACGGGACTGGGACGACTCTCGGCGACCCGATCGAGGCCGAGGCGGTGCTGGCGACCTACGGCCAGGACCGCGACCGGCCGCTGCTGCTGGGGTCGATCAAGTCGAACATCGGTCACGCGCAGGCGGCGTCGGGTGTCGCGGGCGTGATCAAGATGGTGCTGGCGCTGCGGCACGGTGTCGTCCCGGCGACGCTGCATGTGGACGAGCCGTCGCCGCATGTGGACTGGTCGGCGGGGAGCGTCGAGCTGGTCACCGAGGCGCGCCCGCTGCCCGAGCTCGACCGGCCCTCGCGGGGCGCGGTCTCCTCGTTCGGCGTCGGCGGGACCAACGCCCACGTGATCATCGAGCAGGCCCTCGAGCCGGACGGCGGCGTCCCGTCCGTGTCGTCGTCGTCGGTGTGGCCGTTCGCGGTGTCGGGGCAGTCGGACGGGGCGTTGCGGGCGCAGGCGGCGCGGTTGCGTGAGTTCCTGGCGGCCGACCATGGCGTGAGCCTGGGGGATGTGGCGTGGTCGCTGGCGTCGGCGCGTGCGGGGTTGGAGCATCGCGCGGTCGCGGTTGCCGGTGATCGTGCGGGGTTGCTGGATGCGCTGGCCCGGATCGCCACCGGTGAGCCT
>NZ_JBHSON010000123.1:0-30916 GCF_042656285.1 Actinomadura rugatobispora
GGGTGGGGTTGGGCGGGGTGGGGTTGGGCGGGGTGGGGTTGGGGGGTGATGGGTTCGAGGTGGATGGGTCGGGGTCGGCGGGGTCGTCGAGGGCTCGGCGTTGGCGTTCGGCGTGGATGCCCTCGCGCAGTTCGGCGCGGGCCTGGCGGACCTCGGCGCGGCGGCGGCGGCGCCATTCGCGGAACTCGCGGCGCTGGGCTCGGACCTGGACGCGCAGATCGTGGCGGCCGCGGGTCACGCGGCGGTCCTCGGTGTCGTCGCGGACCTCGTCGTCGCCGCTCAGACGGCCGTCGCGGTAGGCGATGGCCAGGACGAACGCGGCGGAGCCGAGCGCGATCACGATCGCGGTGAGGATCATGGCCTGGGGCAGCGGGTCGGCCATGGGCCGGTGCGCGGACGCTCCGTCGTCCAGGATGGGGGCGCGTCCGGCGGGGCCGCCCGTGGTCAGGATGAGCAGGTTGACGCCGTTGCCGAGCATCAGGAAGCCGACCAGAAGCCGGGTCAGGCTGCGCTCCAGGAGCAGCGAGACTCCGATGGCGATGAGGAGGCCACCGGTGGTGGCCAGGGTGATCGAGGCGGTCATGCGGCGGCCTGCCGGTCGACCTCGGCACCCAGGGCGTTGAGGATGTCGAGGATGAGGCCGAGGACGATCAGGTAGACGCCCACGTCGAACAGCAGCGAGGTCGTCACGTGGAGGTGGCCGAGCAGCGGGAGGTGGAGGTCCCAGGCGGCGCTCTCCAGGATGGCGTCGCCCCAGACGAGGCCGCCGAACGCGGTGCCGGAGGTGATCGTCACGCCCAGGCCCAGGAGCAGGCCCACCTTGACCGGCGCGGCCTCGGCGAGTTCGAACGGGCCGCCGGCCAGGTAGCGGATGGCCAGCGCCAGCCCGGCGACGATGCCGCCGACGAAACCGCCGCCGGGCGCCGAGTGCGCGGTGAACAGCAGGTACAGCGAGAACAGCAGCACGGTGTGGAAGGTGATCCGCGCCACCACCTCCATGACGATGAGGCGGCGTTCTGCGGCGAGGGTGCGGCCCGCGGCCAGCCAGCGCCTCTCGCCGGGCCCGGTGGGCGGGGACGGGCCGTCGCGGCCCAGCGAGGACATGCCGGGCACAGCCCACATCGCCGTGCCGGCACCGGCGTCGGCCGCGCGCGGCGGCGGCGCCACCCGGCGGCGGGCGTAGATCATGCTGGTGACGCCGAGCGCGGCGAGCGCGACCACGGCGCTCTCCCCGAGGGTGTCCCAGGCGCGGATGTCGACCAGGACCATCGCGACGACGTTCGTGCCGCCGGCGTCGAGCGCCGCGTCCGGGTAACCGGTGGAGATGGGCGGGGCGTCGCGGGCCTGGACGGCCAGCAACGTGACGGTGGCGGCGAGCAGGCCGGTGAGGGCGCCGACGGTCACGTGCAGGCGGCGCCGGAACGACGGCGCGGTGCGCGGGAAGTCCTCGGGCAGCCCGCGCAGCACCAGGACGAAGACGATCAGGCTGGCGGTCTCCATCAGGATCTGGGTGAGGGCCAGGTCGGGCGCGCCCTGCAGTGCGAACAGGACGGCGACGCCGTAGCCGGAGGCTCCCGCGATCACCACCGTCTGGGCGCGGGCGCGGGCCCGTACGGCCGCGGCCGCCGCGGCGACGGTGAGGACGGCGGCGGCGACCTGCGGCAGGCCGTCCCAGAGGTGCCAGGCCGCCGGGGTCGGCCAGGGGCTCTCGACGAGCAGGACGACGCCGGTGAGCGACACCGCGGTGAGGAGGATGACCACCAGGTATCCGGGCAGCGACCCCCGCTGCACGAAGCCGGTCACCTGGAGGGCGAAGTCGTTCAGGCCCTGCATGGCCCGGCGGTAGACGGTCTCGGGCTCGAAGAGGGTGAGTTGCCGCTGGAGCCGTGCGACGGATCGTCCGGCGAGGAACAGGAGCGCGCCGACGCCCAGTGACAGCGCGGTGAGCTGCAGCGCCTCGCCGAGGCCGTGCCAGGGGGCGAGGTGGTAGTCGTAGGGGCCGCCCGGGAACGGGGCGGCCTCGCGGGAGAGCGGGGCGTCCATCAAGGACGCCAGCAGGCCCAGCACCACCCCGCCCGCCGCGAGCAGCGCCGGGGGAAGGAGGAAGAGCGGTCCGGGCCTCGTGGCGGGCGTCGGCTCCCCGACACCGGCGAAGGCTCCCCACACGAAGCGCAGGCTGTAGGCGGCGGTGAAGGCCGAGCCGAGGACGAGGAATCCGAGCAGCACGGGCCGTCCGCCGATGAACGCCTCGTAGGCGGCCTCCTTGCCGGCGAAGCCGAGCGTGGCCGGGATTCCGGCCATCGAGGCCGCGGCGGCGATCGCCACGGCGCACAGCCACGGGGCCGTGCGCGCCAGCCCGTTCAGCTCGCGCAGGTCGCGGGTGCCGGTGCAGCGGTCGATGATGCCGACGACCAGGAACAGCGCGGCCTTGAACAGCGCGTGCGCCAGCAGGATGGTGAACCCGGCCAGCGCGGCGACGCGCCCGCCCTCCCCCAGCAGGACGGTCATGAACCCGAGCTGGCTGACCGTGCCGTAGGCGAGCAGCAGCTTGAGGTCGGTCTCGCGCAGCGCCCGCCATCCGGCCAGCACCATCGCGGCGGTGCCGAGGACGAGCACGGCCGGTCTCCACACCGCAGCGCCGGAGAACGCGGGCGAGAGCCGGGCCACCAGGTAGACCCCGGCCTTGACCATGGCCGCGGCGTGCAGCAGGGCGCTGACCGGGGTGGGCGCGGCCATCGCGGCGGGCAGCCACAGCCCGAACGGGACGATCGCCGACTTCGACAGCGCCCCGGCGAGGACGAGCACCAGCGCGACCGACACGGCGGTGCCCTCGGGGGGACGCTCCAGGAGCTCCGAGAGCCGGTAGGTGCCCGCGGTGCCGCCCAGGATCAGCAGGCCGACCAGCATCGCCAGCCCGCCGGAGGTGGTGATGACGATGGCCTGGGTGGCGGCCCTGCGCGCGGTCGAGCGCTCGGCGTCGTAGCCGATGAGCAGGTAGGAGAAGACCGTGGTCAGCTCCCAGAACACGTAGAGCAGGATCAGGTCGTCGGCCAGGACCAGGCCGAGCATCACGGCGGCGAAGGCGATGAACTCCCCCGCGAAGGCGGGCAGGCCGGGCTCGGAGCCGGTGAAGTAGCGGGCGCAGTAGGCGACAATGAGCGCGCCGACGCCTCCGACGATGAGGGCCATCATCCAGGCGAGCGGGTCGGCGCGCAGGGCGAGGTCGAGCTGCAGGGCGGGGATCCAGGGGAGGGTCTCGGCACGGGGGGCGGCGCCGTGCAGCCAGGGCGGGAGGGCCCAGACGGCGGCGGCCGCGGGCACCGGGGCGAGCAGCAGGAAGGCGTTGCGGCCGACCCGCCGCACCAGCGGCGGGGCCAGCATCGCGGCCGCGCAGTGGACCGCCAACAACACCAGCAACTGATGCCCCAGAGCAATCGATCAACAACTCTCGGTAACCATAGCGACGGGGTCGGACGGTTTTCGCACCGCCCCGCGGCGGCGGCCTCCGCGCACGGACGTCGCACGGCCGGGCGAGTCCGGTTTGTCCGGGCTGCTCAGCGCATTCCGGCGATGGATCTGCGGACGCGGCGGATGTCGCGCAGGCGGTGCTCGTAGGTGGCGCCGGTGAAGAGGAGGGCGGCGCCGGTCAGGGCGATCGGCAGCCAGCGCGGGCCGTTTCCGACGAGGTCTGCCAGGGCCGGGAAGAGTTCGTGTGCCGCGTTCACCACGAGCACCGCCCCGCCGAGCAGCAGCAGGGCTTGGAGGCGGGTCCAGGCGCCGGCGAGGGTCACGGCGAACGCGGTCAGTCCCAGCAGCAGCGGGCGTATGAGGCCGTCCTCGTTCCAGGCCGCGACGAGACTGGGGAGGAGTGTGAGCGCCAGGGCGGGCCCATAGGCGGTCCAGGAGGAGAGCGTGTCGTCGCGGCGCCGCAGCCATCGGCCGCCGAGAAGCAGCAGGAGGCTCACCGAAGTCGTGTACGCCTCCGGCGCGGTGACCGCGGTGTCGCCGAGGAGCAGCCACAGCGCCAGGTGCAGCAGTACCGCCCCCGCTCCCAGGCCGGGGAGGCGACGGTCAGCGCGGGTGGCGACGCCCAGGGCGAGGGCTCCCGCAAGGGTCAACGCCAGGCAGGCGTACGGGACGCTGGCGCACGCCAGGCCCACGCCGACGGCGGCTACGGCATAGCCCGCGAACTCCACGGCCGCCCCCGCCGTGCGGTGGCGGTGGCCGATCTCCCATGCGCCGAACGCGGACGGCGCCGCCACGGCCGCGAGCACCGCGAGCCCTGCGAGTTCGACGCGGAAGCCGCCCGCGAGCACGCCGGTGGCCACGAGCCCCGCAGCGGCCAGGACGGCGGTCGCGGACGACGCGCAGCGCATCGCTTCGTGACGCGCGGCCACAGCGCAGCCGGTCGCGAGCGCGGCGACGCCTCCCGCGACGGCGAGCGTCGGAGCGGTCATCGGCAGCGACCACGCGACGGCGAGCGTGGTCAGCCATAGGGCCATGCCGCCCGCGAACCAGTCCATGGTGCGGGAAAGGGCCGTCCGTACGGCGAGTGCCGCGACCAGTGCGCACACCATGGCCAGCCCGGCTCCGTGGGGGAGGTCGGCGGTCCAGGGCAGTACGAGCACGGCCGGGGGCACGCCGAGTACGGCCGCCCTGTAGGCGCCGCGCGGCCCGTCCAGGAGGCGGGCGCTCGCTATGGCCGTCACGGCGGCGAGTCCTGCGGCCGCCGCGGCGGCCGGTGGCACGCTCACCCCGAGGTCGTTGAGAAGAGGCGATTCCCGGAAAGAGCCGAGGTCCTCGGACCATGCCCGGCCCACCCATGCGTAGGGCGCGAGGAGTGACAAGAACAAGCGCGGCAGATGCAGCAGCAGGGCGAGCCCTGAGATGACCCAGGCGAAGATGAGCACGGCCAAGCGCGCTTGGCCGTGCAGCCGCGCGGCCGCCATCACCGCGGTCAGGCCGCCTAGCCCCAGGACGAGTGTGACCTGGTGGACGTGGCCCCCGGTCATGCCGAGGGCGCCGCCCCAGAGCGCGAGCGCCCCCGCGTTGAGGGCGTGTGCGAGCCGGGGGCGGTGTTCCCCGATGAGCGCCCCAGCCCGCACCGCGAGTGCCGCTGTCGCCAGGACCACGAACGCGGCGTACCGCGCGGGCAGATCCCCGGCCAGCGCCGCCGCGGCGCCCTCCGCGCCCACGGCCAGCGTCGTGACGGCCGATGCGGCGGACGCGACGGGCGAGTTCCCGCCGCGCAGCGCGCACACCACGCCTGCCAGGGCCAGGGCGGCGAGCACCGCAAGCGTCGCGGTCTGGTCGGCCAGTGACCAGGAGACGGCGAGCGTGGCCGTCCAGAGGGCCGCTCCTCCCGCGGCGGTACGGTTCATGGCCGCCCACAGGGCGAGCGCCGCAGTGAGTGCGACGAGGAAGGCCAGCGCAGCCCAGTAGGGAAGGTCGGCGGCCAACGGCACGGGGGCGAGCGCGACCGGGACCGCCACCTGGGCGACCCCAAGTGCGGCCCAGCGGCCCCGGTGGACCCCGGCCGCGCACACTGCCGCGATGGCCGCCAGCACCAGGATCGGCATGAGCATGGGCCGTACGGTCCAGGCCGCTTCCGGTGTCAGGGCGCCCCGCGCGCTCTCCGTCGTGCCGGTCCACGTCTTGGCGAGCCATCCGTACGGCCCGAAGAGCGCGGGGAAGAACGCGTCGCTCAGCGGCAGTGGCGCCAGGAGTGCGAAGAGGTAGGACTCTCCGATCGCCCCGGACGACGGCAGCCCGACGCGCCGCAGCGACCATGCCGTGGCCGCGCCGAGGAGCGCCGTGACGGCCAGGGTGAGGCCGAGGACCCCCGCCCAGGTCGACCCGATCCCCTCTGACGGCAGCCAGGCGACGCCGATTCCCACCGCGACCAGGGAGAGCACCGCGGAGGCGATGTCGAGGGCCACCGCTTGGGCGGGACGGTTCGCTCGTAGCGCCGCCCCGGGCGGGACGACGCGGACGACAGCGAACCCCGCACCGAGCAGAACCGTGCGGACCGTCCGGCGGGAGTCCACCACGGCTCGCGCAAGCGCGCGCGGCGGGTCTCCTGTCGGCAGTGCGACGGCCAAGGCGATGAGCCGTACGCCCAAGAGCGCGAAGGGGAGGAGTTGCAGGGACCAGGAAGAGGTGTTCCAGAGCGCGATGAGGAGGGCTCCGCCGCCCAGGACCGTCCCTGCCCCCATCGCAACCTGCGCGACCGTCGTACGCGCCGGGCCCGCCAAGGCGAGGAAGGCCACCGCCACGACGACCGCCGCCACCGGCCACAGGGAGTCGTCCCCCGCGGGCCACATGAACGCGAGCGCAGCGGAGTGCACACCGAGGGCCGTGGCCACGGACGCGAACGCCACGTCCCTGGACAAGGAGGCGATGGCGAGCAGCACGACGGTCAGCGCCAGCACCACGGCGACCGACGCGGCGTAGGGCATGCCCGTGGCCGCGGGAAGGACCAGAACGGCCGAGGCGGCGAGCACCAGAGCGACGCCACGCGTCACAACCCGCAACACGGCCCGCGGTACCGCATCGGCGACGATGTCAAGCAGATGCTTGGGCAGGATCAGGGCGACGATGGACGCGGCCACCAGCACGAGCGGCGACGCGGGCGTTCCCGTCTCCGCCATCTGATCGAGCCCGGTTCCAAGGGCCGCGCGAGGCCCTTCGGTGTTCCAGATGGCGGCGTCGACGTTCCCGGAGAGGGGCGCGACGGCCGTGACCAGTACCTCCGGCATCACCCACACGACGGTCAGCGCGAGAGCGGCCACCCCAGCCGCGCCCGCTCCCAGTCGCAGCCGTTGGGGCGTCCAAGCGCTCCCCACCAGGACCAGGCACGCGGACATCGCGTATGCAGCCACCGACCATTCGCCAGGAAGCACCTCTTTCGCAGGAGTCGCACAAGCCGCCACGGCACAGACGCCGGACAGACCCGACGCGACGCCGCGCCACACCTCGTCCTTCAGAAACCAGCCGCAGGCGGCCGTGACGAGCGCGGCCAGGACGAGCACGCCGGAAGCCCGCAACGCCTCGTCCAGAGAGGCGACCTGGAAGGACTCCGCCAGTGCGGTGGCGGTCCCGGCCGCCCCCGTCCCGAGCCCGGCGACGGCGGCGACGGCCCGCTCGGGCGTGCGGGAGGCCCGCGTCCAGACGAGCACGTCGAACGCCGCCGTAAGAACCAGGGCCAGCGCAAGACCGGTCGGCGTGGGCCCCAGGGCGACCGCCCCCAACGGCAACGGCACCTGGGCGAGCGCGAGCGCGGTGGGGGCGGGCAGCCGGAGCGGTGCGATCCGCGCGTAACCCGCCCAGAGCAACGCCAGTACGGCCGAACCCACTGCGGCGGCCCAGAAGCCGGTGTCGTCCGAGCCGGGCAGGTCCAGCTCTTCGGGAGCCGTTGAACGACCTGCGACCGCGTTGGCGACGGCCACGCCCGTCAGGGGAAGGAACACCAATCCGATGTAGGCGACGGTCTCGGCCGTGGAATGCAGTCGCCGCCGTACGAGCAGCCAGGGAAAGGAGAGGGTGCCCACCGTGATGGTGGCCAGGATCGCCGCACGGATGCTCAGGTGCCCCCAGCTCACCACCGTGAAGACGACCGCCGCTATGCCGAGCATCAGGCCGCCCAGGAGCAGCAGAAGATTCTGCACCGCATACCGGGATAGGTCGCGCCTGGGCCCGCGCGGGGCCTCTGCACGCCCGACGGCATGTCCGCGAGCCCCCGGCTCGGCGGCGCCGACCGGTGCAGGCGGATCTCCCTGGACGGCGGCCGTGCCCCTGGCGCCCGCCTCGGCGCGGGGTTCGGCGCGGGGTTCGGTGGCGGCTGTTTCCTGAAGGCTCCCGGCAGGAACCCCGGCGGCGGCTGTCTCGGCCGTGGCGGGGACGGGCGGCGCATGCTGCTGCTGCCGCAACAGCGTCAGCAGCCGGATGCGGTGCTCGTCCAGTTCAACGCGCCGCGCCGCCAGGCCGCGCACCGCGGCGTCTATCTCGATGATCTCTGCCTGGACGCGCCACAGTTCCTCGGTCGGCGCTCCCGCCAGCGGCAGCCCGCACGTCCTGCACGCGGGGCCCCGATCCCCGATCACATTCCAGCAGCCGGGGCAGTTCCGCCGATCCACCGGCGACACCTCACTTGGCTTGGGAACGGACCCAGGACCCTAGGCACCCCGCGATGACATTCACGACATCCGTGACCGAACCGGTACGGAATCGATCGCGGACGGTTCGCCCCCGGCGAAGGTTGTGATCATGGAAGACCCTGGGGGTTCGACCCTTCCGGAGGCGGCACCGTTCCGTGACATGTCCCTCACCCTGCGATCGCCCTGAAGGGTCCCGTTTCGTCGGAGGCCGGGGCCAGGATGTGCGGCATGCACAGCTCCCCAGAACTGCCCGGAGACGGGCCCGACGACCTCCCGGAGGACATCGCCGCCTGGCTCGCCGAGCACGAGCTGGCGTGCCGCCGCACGGCCCGCCGCTGGATCGCGCACTCGGCCGCCGTCCCCGTCCGCGTGCTGCGCCGCCTGTGGCCCGATCCGGCCTGGCGCCAGGTCCTGCGCGGCACGATCGTCGGCACCCGTCGCGACGGCGTGCACGGCTCCCCCGTCACCGTGGCCGGCCTGCTCGTCGCGGTCGGCGAGGCGCCCGGGGCGCACACCGAGATCCTGACCCTGGAGGGGGGCACCCGGCGGATCGCCGACGAGCACCTGGTCTTCGCCCACCACCAGGACATCCCCGACCCCGAGGCTGCCGGGCGCGTCGCCGACGAGCACGGGCTGCGGCTGTGGCAGGTGCAGCTCGACAGCGACGGCTTCCCGTGGCGGCCCCACGAAACGCTGCTGGCCGCTCAGTTCGACTGGGTGCGCGACTGGCAACTCCGCAACGCCCTCGCGCCCGTGGGTCCCGCCACTGCGAACGCTCTGGACGCCCCCGGTCACCCCGGCGAGCAGGCGGTGCGCACCCGCGTCCACCGGCATCCCGCGCTCGGCGAACGGCCGGTGGTCCGTCTGCTGGCCGACACCGAGGCGGCCGGCGCCGACCTGCTGGCGAGCGCCCTGGGCTGCCCGCCGCCGGAGGTCGGGCCCGCCCTCCTGGCCGCCGCCCGGCACCCGCTGCTGGGCTACCCCGCGTGGGCCCTGGTGCACGATCCGGACGCGTCCGGCGCCGCCCTCGCGGGTCTGAAGGTGCTGAACGAGGCGCGCCGCGCGGCCGCCGGGAGCCCGCAGACGGCGTTCGAGAAGCTGCGGCGGCACGCGTCGGGCGGCGCTCTTCCCGCCTCGCACGCGCCCGCGTTCTGGCTGGAGGCGGCCACGGTGTTCGGGCAGCCGGGAGTGCCGGCCTCTCCGGGGGCCGACCTGGCCCGCCGCTGCCGGGCGCTGGCGGTTCCGCCGGCCGACCGACTGCGGAAGGATGCCGGGCTGTGGCACGCCCTGGTCCGGGTGGGCATGGTGGACGGCGAGGAGTTCTGCCGCGACCTGGCCGCGCGCGAGGACCCCGAGGCGGCGCACGAGGCGTTCCGGGAGATCGCCCTGCACAGGATGACCGGCGCGCCGCGGTTCAGGACGCTGCGGGAGTTCGCCGTGGCGGCCGGGCGCGACGGCGTGGAGCAGGACGCCCGCGACCTGGGCGACATCATCAAGCGGCAGGGAAGCCTGTACGAGTTGCCGGACGTGGCGTTCAAGGGCAAGCGCAAGGCCTTCGTGCACCTGGCGCGGACCGACGACTGGTGCCTGCGGCTGCTGTTCGGGTTCCGTTCCCAGCTGGAGATCCTCGCCTGGCACGGCCTGCTGGAGCCGCTGCTGGCCGACGCCGAGGTGGCCGGGCGGCTGCGCGGCGGCGTGCTGTGGCCCGGTTCGTCGGCCACGCGCTGGGTGAACGAGACCTACGGCCGCGAGTGGGGCGCCTGGAGCGCGAAGGTCCGGCAGCGGCTACTGGACTTCCTCGCGCCCGTCCTGGTGGAGGAGGGCGAGGGGGTCGCCATCGAGGGCGGCGAGTGGACCGACCTCAACGCGCTCGACGTGCTCTGCGAGCACGGGGTGCCGCTGGCCGCGCCGGTACGGGCGATCTCGCTGACCGCCTGGTACCGCACCGGCGAGGACCGGCGGCGGCCGCTGGAGCACGTGGCCGCCGATCCGCGCTTCCGGGAGCTGCTCAAGGCGGAGGTGGCGGCGTTCGACGGCGCGCCCGAGCCGGCCCCGCCGCCCCGCAACCAGCCGCCGCCCGCGCCGTTCGCCCGCGAGCAGCTGCTGGAGTTCCCGGCGCTGGCCCCCGTCGTCGCCGAGGTCTTCCCTGACCTGGCCGACGCAGTGGGGAGTCCGGCCGACCCGGTGCTGCGCAGGGCGCTCCAGGACTTCGGCGTGTGCTTGGACGGGGCGCCCTCCGGTCGCCTGGGAACGCTGCGTTCCATGCGCGCCGCGGCCGCCCGCCTGCGCGGCGAGAGCGCGGCCCCCGTCCCCGTGCCGGGCGTCCACTGGGCGCTGCTGATCGAGCACGTGGGCGCCATCGCCGTGCGCGCGGTCTCTCCCGCGACCTCGGACGAGGAACGCCGGGCCCTCGCCGACTTCCTCGGTGTCTGGGCCGGGATGCCCTTCATCGCCGAGCCGGAGCGGGGCTGGCAGTACGGCACGCTGAAGCACGGCACGCTGACGGGCACGGGGCTTCCCGAGGAGGTGGGCGAGGCGGTCCTGCTCTACCGGGGCGATCAGGGCCGCAGCGGCACCGCGCTCGGAGCCGCGGGCGACGCTGTGTGGTTCGTCCGGCCCACCCCGCGCGCCGGGAAGCCCGATCCACTGCACGGCCGGATCGGTGTCCTGCGCGACATCGACCCCGGCTGGGCCACTCCCGAACGGATCGGGGCGTTCACCCGTACGCTCGCCCGGCGCGGCCCGCTGACCTGGGGGAAGCCGGTGCAAGAGGCGGCCGGTGAGCTGGCCGGCGAGCTGGCGCCCGACCATCCGGATCGGATCTGGACTCTCACACGGGCCGACGCGACGCTGATCCTCGCCGGGTTCCCGGGAGCGGCGGGCGGGCTGTCCGGCGAGCGCCGCAAGATCCTCAAGCTCAGGGCCTCCGAGGAGCCGGACGCGCAGGGCAGGCTGGCGGTGCTCGACGGGCCGCAGCGGCTCCGGCTCGCCGCCGCTGTGCCGCCGCCCGATCCCGCGTCGTGGTGGCGCAAGGACGGCTGGAACGGCGCGGCCGCCCGGGTCGCCGCCGCCTGGCATGGGCCCGACCCTGGCCCGGCGGCCTTCTCCCCGGCGGCGACGTACGACCTGATGGGCTTCCTTTACACGCACCGGCCCGGCGCCCCGCATGTGGACGCGAAGCTCGCCACCCTGGGACGCCCCGATCGGGCCGCGGTCCTCACCACGGACGGCGGACACACCTTCCGCTGGAACCGCTTCCAGAACAGGCCCGAGCTCGTGCCCACCGCGATCACCGCGGAGCTGGAGCAGGTCCAGCTGGTCGCCTGGGCGGCGACGCGGCTGCCGATCGGGCACCCGGCACTGCGCCGCCTGCCGGAGCTGCTGCGGCTGCTGCGCGAGCGGCTGGAGCATCCCGATGTGGTGATCGCGGCCACGCGGCGCTGGCGTGGCACGCCGCACGACTCCAGGGGCGGCGGCGCCCCGCCGAAGCCGGAGGAGCTGTTCGGCCCCGCCTCCCGGCTCCCGGTGGTGGGCGGGGAGGTCCATGACGACGGGGTGTTCATCGCCGTCCCCTACCCCCAGGCCGCGGACCCGGCGCCGCAGGTGCTCTTCCGTCCGGCGGCGCTGCGCGCGGGGGGCTCCACCGCCGCGCGTACGGCCCTGGCCTCCACCGATCCGGACTTCGCCCGGTGGGAGGCCCTGCTCGAGCTGGCGTTCGCGGACGATCTCGAGCGGCTGGCCGAGCGCGCGGCCTCCTCCCCCGTCCCGGACGGCGAGTACGAGGCCAATCCGGCCTTCAGCGCCCCGGAACTGGTCGAGGTGGTGGGGGCCGAGCTGTCGGTGAGCCCGGACGCGGCGGCGCTGTACCTCCAGCTGGCCGCCATGACCGATCCCACGGACCGGCTCGTCCGCCGCTGGAACCGGTGGGGCGCCGAACGCCACGAGCGGGCCGGGCGCGAACTTCTCGGGGCGGGGGCCGTCCTGCCCCGTCCGGAGGAGAAAGAGGAGGGGAGGCAGTTGCACGGCCGGTCCGCCGTCCTCCCCGGGGCACTCACCGAGTGCCGCGCCATCGGCGCCCCGGATAAGGGCGGGTGGGTGATGGAGGCTTACAAACGACGCCTGTATCCGGCCCTGGAGGCCCCTAAGGGTGGCGTGGATCTCATTATGGCGAGGGGGCTCGTCCACCGTCCGCCGCACGAATTGTTCGCGCTCGCCTGGGACGAGGTACGGCCCGCTTGAAGCGGGTCAGGAACGCCGGATCGGCGCCAGGGCAGTACCGGAGCGGCGTAAGGGAGAGCGTGATGCGAGAACGGGAACGCCCCGATGATCAAAATGGTCATCGGGGCGTTCCCGTTCGCTCGGGCGGAACGGCGGACATCGCCGCCGAACACCTTGGGAGATCCTTGGGAGATCCCTGGGAGAACCCGGGGGGCACCCTACGCGGGCTGTCATGAGACCCCTATGAGGGGCCCACGTTCGGTGGGTTCAGGGAAGGAGGGTCGGAATTGATCGGATGATGGGAAGGGTCAGGAGCCGAAGGGCTGGGGCTTGCCCTTCCCCGGGCCGTCGCCCCACTTGAGAACCTCGTACTTGAGGCCCTTGATGTGGCCCTCGCCACTGCCGGCGTTGTACTTGCTCGCCGGCTTCTTCCCGTCCAGGAGGTAACGGAAGGTGTAGGTGTCCAGGTCCAGCATCACGCCCCTGTGGGAGGGCTCGCCGGGGCCGCGGTCGCCCACGAAGCCGGTGATGCTGCGGCCGTTGGCGCTGACCTTGACCTTGGTGTGCATGGGCCAGCTCGGGCTGGCGAACAGGCCCTTCTGCATCGGCTTGCCGCCGGCGGGGGCGCCGGTGTCACCGTTGATGCCCGAGCCGTCGTCCCAGAAGTAGGACGCGGTGGTCGTGCCGGTGAGCAGGGCCTTGGTCTTCTTCTCGCCCGGCTTGGCGGCCTTCTTCTCGGTCTTGCGGGCCTCCTGGGCCTTCGCCTGACCGGTCTGGGGCCGGGTGTTCTGGGGCTGTCCGGCCTTCCCCGCGAGGGTGCCGGGCTGCTCGGCGTCCTGCCGAGCCACCATCGCCTGCTGCGACGGCGTCTTCTGCTGCTGAGCGGTGTCATCGCTGCTGGCGGCGGCCACTCCGGCCACCAGCATGCCGGCCAGGCAGGTGCCCGTGGCGGCGGTCATGACGACGTTGATCGCTCGCTTCTGCATGTGAGTCCTTTGTTCGGCGGTCAGGGCAGCCGTTTCACGCCGGAACAGGGGGATCCCGTGTGGCAGGGGAAACGGCCCCGAGAGTCGAGCTCGGGAAAGAACGAGACGCCGCGCGGAGGGACCCGCGAATCGGTGATCCGGCGATTCCGCGCATGGGCGGACCGCGTTCGTGTCCGGTCGCGCATGACCGGCTCCCGGGCACGCGCGCAACACGAACTGGATCAGCGGGAGATTGCCGACCGGGGGCTCGTCGGCCCATCCGGTTGACGGCCTAGCATGGGAAGGCCGCTCGGCGAGAGAAGATCCCGCCTGGCGGGCGGGAACGCGACGACTCTGTGTTCAGCCAGGTCAAGTGGTCTTTGACCGTGACCTGGCGTCGAGTATATGCGCCATTACCACGTCTAGACCAAACCACACTTTTCTTTACCTTTTGCCAGGTAGATCTTTTATGTCCGGCTCATCCTGCTGTGTCGTGGAATGCCGTTGCAGCAAGGGGATCCGGCGCGTGCCGGGCCGCTCCGGCGGGGCCGCTGTGGCACGATGACCCGCATGACCGAGCCCGCCGACCTCCGAGCCGACGACGTCACCCCGGGCACGGGGACCGCCCTGGGCAAAGGAACGGTGAAGCCGCCGCGGGCCGGCCTGGACGAGACGCTCCCGCCCGCCGACTGGGGCGCCCGGCGCCCTGTCGCACCGGGCACCCGCGCCGCCTGGGGGTTCGCCGCCCTGGCCGCCGTCCTGGTCGCCGGACGCCTCTGGGCGGCCCCGCTGATCGGCGCCCGCGCGCTGGACGCCTGGACCACGATCTTCGTCGCGATCTGCGTCCAGGCCCTGCCCTTCCTGGTCTTCGGCGTGGCCCTGTCGGCGGCGATCACCGCGTTCGTCCCGGCCTCCTTCTGGAACCGGGTGCTCCCCCGGCGGCCGGGCGCGGCCGTACCGGTCGCGGGCGCCATGGGGGCCGTGCTGCCCGGCTGCGAGTGCGCCTCGGTCCCGGTCGCGGGCGGCCTGATGGCGCGCGGGGTCGCGCCCGCCGCCGCGCTGACGTTCCTGCTGGCCGCGCCCGCCGTCAACCCGATCGTGCTGGTCGCCACCGCCGTCGCCTTCCCCGACGCGCCGGAGATGGTCCTCGGGCGGTTCGCCGCGTCCATGATCGTGGCGGTGCTGGCGGGCTGGGCGTGGCTGCTGTTCGGCCGGGGCGAGTGGATCAGGATCCCGTCCCGCCCGCCCTCCGGCACCGGGGCCGCCGCGCGCTGGGAGGCGTTCCGGCAGGCCATGCGGCACGACATCATGCACGCGGGCGGCTTCCTGATCGTCGGCGGCGCCGCGGCCGCCACCATCAACGTGGCCGTGCCCTCCGAGTGGGTCGGCGGCGTGGCCGGGATCCCCTGGCTGTCCGTCCTGGTCCTGGCCGTGCTGGCGGTGCTGATGTCGATCTGCTCGGAGGCGGACGCGTTCGTGGCGGCCAGCCTCAGCCAGTTCTCCCCGACCGCCAAGCTGGCGTTCCTGGTCGTGGGGCCCATGGTCGACCTCAAGCTGATCGCGCTGCAGGCGGGCTTCTTCGGCCGCCGGTTCGCCGTGCGCTTCGTCCCCCTCACCTTCGTTCTCGCCGTGGCGGTCAGCGCGATCGCCGGAGGAGTGCTGCTGTGACCAAGGCCGCGCAGAACCTGCTGCTGATCGCGATCGGCGCCGCCGTGCTCTGGATCACGCTGGCGACCGACGAGTACCTCAACTACGTCAAGCCCTGGTTCCGCCTGCCGCTCGTGGCGGCGGCCGCCGCCATGGTCGTGCTGGGCGGCGCGGGCCTGCGCCGGGAGTGGCGGGAGAAACCTGAGGACGCCCACGGGCACGACCACGAGGACGGGCACGGGCACGGGCACGGGCACGACCACGGCGGGCACGACCACGGCGGGCGCGGCCCCCGGGTCGCGTGGCTGATGTGCCTGCCCGTGCTGGCGATCTTCATCGTGGCGCCCCCGGCGCTGGGGTCGTACACCGCCTCCCGCGACACCGGCCGCCAGGCGCAGCCCCCGCCACCGCCCGCGGCGGGCTTCGGAGAACTGCCGCGCACGGGCGGGCCGGTCCCGATGACCATGGGCGAGTTCATCGGACGCTCCTACGAGGCCCAGACCGGGCAGTCGCCGTACCTGCGCGGCGTCCCGGTGCAGCTGACCGGGTTCGTGACGCCCCGTCCCAAGGGCGGCGGCTGGCAGGTCACCCGCCTCAAGATGGCCTGCTGCGCGGGCGACGCGGTGCCGTTCCCGGTGGTGGTGCACGGGTTGGAGCGGCCGCCCGCCGACGCCTGGGTACGGGTCGTCGGCACCTGGCGTCCCCCGGCGGGCGGCGAGGCCGTCTCGGGCGTGCACGAGCTCCAGGGGCAGTCGGTCACGCGGATCAAGAAGCCCCGGAACCCGTACGAATGACCGGCGCGAAGGACGGCGGCAGGGCGCTGGTGCTGGGCGGCGGCGGTATCACCGGCATCGCCTGGGAATGGGGCATCCTGTCCGGGCTGGCCGAAGCCGGGATCGGCCTGCACGAGGCCGATCTGGTGGTCGGCACCTCCGCCGGATCGATCGTGGGCGCGCAGGTGGCCTCCGGCATCGATCCCGAGGCGCGCTACCAGGTGCAGCTGGCCGGGGCCAATGGCGAGATCCCCGCGCGGGTCGGCCGCGCCGTCATGGCCCGATGGGCCTGGGCGGCGCTGCGTTCGCGGACTCCTGAGCGGGTCGGGGCGCGGATCGGGCGGCTGGCCCTGATCGCCCGTACCGTCCCCGAGGCCGAGCGCCGGGCGGTGATCGAGTCGCGGCTGCCGGTCCGGGAGTGGCCGGAGCGCCCCTTGAAGATCACGGCGGTGGACGCGGCCACGGGCGCGTTCACGGTCTTCGACCGCGACGCGGGCGCCGGGCTGGTGGACGCCGTCGGCGCCAGCTGCGCGGTGCCGTGCGTCTGGCCGCCGGTGACGATCGCGGGCCGCCGCTACATCGACGGCGGCGTCCGCTCGCCCGCCAACGCCGATCTGGCCGCGGGGCACGCCGCCGTGGTCGTCCTGGCGCCCAGCGCCGGGGGTTTCGGACCGGTCGCGAGCGTCGGCCGCCAGGTCGCGGCGCTGCGCCGGGCCGGCGCCCGGGTCGCGGTGATCACGCCCGACCGGGCGGCACGGGAGGCGTTCGGCGGCAACTCACTGGACCCGCAAGGGCGCGCCCCGGCGGCCCGCGCCGGACGCGTCCAGGCGCCCTCGGTCGTGGACGCGGTGAAGGCCGTCTGGGGGCGCGCGTGACGGGCCCGTCCAGGCGGGGCGGGCGGAGAAGGACCCCTGGAAGGTCGAGGGCTCCCGTGCCGTCGACGCTGGAAGAGCTGCCGTTCGCCGAATGGCTCGTCCCGCACGACGGTCCCTGGGAGCCGGACGGCGATCACGACACGGTGCGCTTCGGGGCGGTGCGCGTGCCGGACGTCAACGCCCCCGGCTCACGCTTCCTGGACTGCGCGTTCACCGGCACGGCCCTGGAAGGCGGCGGGCTGCGGCGGGCACGCTTCATCAACGTGTGGGCGCACGAGCTGCGCCTGGTGGGCACGGACCTGACCTCGACCGAGTGGCAGGACGCCGCGCTGCTCGGTTCGGTGATCGCGGCGCTGCCGTTCTCCGGGGCGCGGCTGGACCGGGTGACCTTCCGGGGATGCAAGCTCGACGGGATCAACTTCCGCGACGCCGAGCTCACCGACGTGGCGTTCGAGGACTGCCTGCTCCGGGAGGTCGACTTCGGCGGCGCCGCCCTCACCCGCACCGCTTTCCCGGGCTCGCGCCTGGAAGCGACCACGTTCGCGGGAGCGCGGCTGGATCAGGCCGATCTGCGCGGCGCCGAGCTGAGGATCACCATCGAACCCTCGTCGCTGCGCGGCGCCATCGTCTCGCCGGACCAGCTGCTGGATCTGGCACCGCTCCTGGCCGAGGCACTGGGCATCATCGTCGAAGCCCCCTCCCGACCACGCACGTGAGGCCGTCCCGAGCCGCCCAGGAGGAGGTTGCCTGAAGCCGTTTCCCGGCCCGCGGTCCACGGACGGGTGACCGGCTTCGCCTGTTCTCCGCCCGTTCGTTCCCGGCCCGCGACTCCTCGCGGGACCGCTTCCGCTCCGGGGCCGCGCCCCGGTCCTGTTCCGTTCCCGCGGGAGGCGGGAACGGACCGGCGAGACTCGCGGCCCGGAATCGCGTCAGCGAATCGGGAAGGCGGAGGGGAGCAGAGGGGCGGAGGCCGCCCCGGTGTACGCGGGAGCCGGGGAGAAGTCGGCGGCCGTGGGCGGCGGCATATGCCGCTGCGGAGGCACCGCGGCGGCGGGCTCCGCGGGCGGCGGAACGTGGGTGCCGTCGGCGCGGCGCGGTTCGGGGAACCGCTGGGCCTGAGCACGCTGCTCCGTCAGCACCGCCATGAGGGCGCGCGCGGTCTCCTCGTCCATCCTCATCAGGACGCTAGGCCGGCCCGTGGGGTCGACGAACGGGGAGACCGAAGGTGCGGCGGCCTGCTGAGGCAGGGCCTGCCGCATCTCTTCGCGGAGGTCGTGGGCAAGCCGCAGCGCCTGTCGGTCGCTGTCGCTCAAGTGTGCGTTCATCGCGATCTCCGGGGAGTTCACGTGCGGGGGTCCGGGGCAATCCTGCTAGGAATGGCGTGCATGTGCAAGGGCCGATGCACGTGCAGGAGACGGGGGATCGGCCATTTTCGCCGCCTCGCAGCCCCCTCCCGACCACCATCCCTGCCCCGCCCGCGCGGCCGTAACCTGGCCGTGACCGGCAGGGTTTCATCACCCTCACAGGGCCCACGGGACTCTCCTGCGACCCGCCACCCGATCCTGGAGATTTTTCTAGAATCTCCTTCCGGTCCAGGAGAACGCGACAGCGCGCGTCGGCACCGCTACGCAGCGGCGCGGTGATGATCACAGCGTGGCGCCGTGCACCTCCGCATGGTGACGACAGCCCGGGCGGCACGCTCTCAACCCGGAATACCGGCCATCCTCAAGATCAACACCACCATGGGGCGGCTCGGCCCCCGGAGCGGGGATTTCACTCGACAGTGTGAGCGAATGACGGGCACTCGGAGGGCGCGGGGCGCCCGGTGGTGCCGGAGGCATGAGCGAGCAGCAGCCCCAGAGGCGACAGCGCCGACATGGCAAGATCTGTCCTCAGGCGGTGGTGCCCTGAGGGAGGGCGCTGCCGCTCCTGAGGCGGGGCACTCCTAATACAAAGGTGCCCGTTGGGCGGGAACGCTCCTCAGGCAAGGGCACCCTTGAGCAAGAGCATCGTCAAGCAAGGGCGTCTCTAGGCAAGCCGTCACGGAGGCGAGGGGGCTCCTTCGCCGGGGGTGCCCCTGAGGCGAGCGGACGGTCTCTGGAAGGGTGGGCCGACGATGACCGAGACCCTGACGCTGCGGGCGATCAATCGGGCGACGCTGGCGCGGCAGATGCTCCTGGCGCGCGAGGAGACTTCCGTCGCCGAAAGCACGGCGCGATTGTGCGGTCTCCAGGCGCAGGAGCCCAAGCCCCCGTTCCTGGGGTTGTGGACCCGCATCAAGGGTTTTCAAGCCGAGGACCTCCACACGGCCCTGGACGAGCGCAAGGTGGCACGGGCCACGATGATGCGGGGCACCCTGCACCTGATGGCGGCCCCGGACTACCTGTCACTCCGCTCGCCGCTCCAGCCCGTTCTGGACGCGGGCCTCAAGGTGCTCGGCCCTCGCGCCAAGGGACTGAACGTAGAACAGGTTCTTCCGGTCGCCCGCGGCCTGCTCCAGGAGTCTCCCCGCACCTTCAACGAGATGCGCTCTCTTCTCCAGGCCGAGTTCCCTGAAGTCAACGAGCGCGCTCTCGGCTTCGCGGTGCGCATGTGCCTCCCCCTGGTGATGGTGCCGACCCAGGACCGCTGGGGGTTTCCGCGCAACGCGGCGTTCACCCTGGCGGAAACGTGGCTCGGGGAGGCGCCGTCCCCCGACTCGCCCTCCGCCCTGGACAACCTCGTCGTCCGCTACCTGGCGGCGTTCGGGCCCGCTTCGGCAGCCGACGCGCAGGCCTGGTCCGGTCTGCCCGCGCTCAGCGGGGTTCTGGACCGCCTAAGGCCACGGCTGCGCGTCTTCTCCGACGAACGCGGCCGCGAGCTGTTCGACCTCCCGGACGCCCCCAGGCCGGACGAGGCCACGCCCGCCCCGGCCCGGTTCCTTCCAGAGTTCGACAGCCTCGTCCTGGCCCACTCAGACCGCCGGAGGGTCATCTCCGACGAGCACCGTCCCGGCCTCACGACCAAGAACCTGCGCGTGCGCGCGACCTTCCTCTGGGACGGCTTCGCGGCAGGCACCTGGGAGACCGAGCGCAAGCGCAAGACCGCGACGCTGCGCCTCCGCCCCTTCGCCCCCTTGCCGCGCGCCGCCCTGAAGGAACTGAGCGCCGAGGCCGAAACACTCCTCGCCTTCACCGACCCGGACGCCGCCGACCTCCACGTCACCACCGAACCCGGATAAGAGGAACGCCTGGAAGGACTCGGAGGTCTCATGCGCCGAGGGGGCTGCGCCTCTACGAAGCCTCGGCGTCGTGGACCCATGTGAGGAGCGTGTAGTCCCTCCCCTTGTCCCTCACAGGCGCGGGCGCCCTGTCGGTCAGGCGGAACCCGGCCGCACGCGCGACACGGCTGCTCGGATGGTTGTCGGGCTCGATCTCCAGATAGACGCGCGCCAGGCCGAGTTCCCCGTGGGCGTAGTCGGTCAGGACCTGGACGGCGCGCACCGCCAGGCGCTGCCCCCGGTGCGCACTGCCGATCCCATAGCCGATGGTGGCCGCGCCCCGGTCGAGGAGGGCCTCCCCCAGGGGTCGGTCGTCCCCGGCGGTGATTGCCAGGTGGATGCGCAGACCCGATGCGAACGACCGTTGCGCGCGCTCCAGGTAGTTCCTCGCGGCGCCCAGGTCGAACGGGGACGCGATGGGCGTCCGGTGGGCGATGTCGGGGTCGTCGAACAGCTCCACCATGTGGACGAGGTCGTCCTCTCTCCACGGCCTCAGAACGAGCCCCTGCCCAGCGAGACGGAACGGCGCCGCCGCCTCGGGCTCACCCACTCGTTCCTCCGACACCCCTCACACCCCTCACTCAGTCGTCCTGCCCCTGGGCCGCGGCAAGGAACGTGTCAGGCGATCGTGCGCCCCATGCCCTCCCAGTAGGGCGCGCGCAGTTCCCGCTTGAGGATCTTCCCGCTGGGGTTGCGCGGCAGGGCCTCGACGAAGTCCACCGAGCGGGGCCGTTTGAAGCCGGCGAGGCGTTCCCTGGCGTAGCGCAGGATCTCCTCCTCCGCCGGCGAGGCGCCCGGCCTCGGCACGACCACCGCCTTCACCGTCTCGCCCCAGCGTTCGTCCGGCACGCCGATGACCGCGACGTCCACGATGTCCGGGTGGGACGCCAGGACCTCCTCCACCTCGATCGGGTACACGTTCTCCGCCCCGGTGACGATCATGTCCTTGATCCGGTCGGTGAGGAAGAGGTAGCCCTCGGCGTCGAGGTGGCCGGCGTCGCCGGTGCGCAGCCAGCCGTCCCCGGCGAGCAGCGCGGCGGTCTCCGCGGGCCGGTTCCAGTAGCCGGGGGTGTTCTGGGACGAGCGGACCAGCAGCTCCCCCGGTTCCCCGGGCGCCCGCTCGGCGCCGGTCGCCGGGTCGACGATCTTCAGCTCCACCCAGTCGTACGGGCGGCCCGCCGACCGCATCAGGTGCCGCCGCGGCCCGTCCGGATCGTGGTCCTCCGGCTCGAGCTGCACGATCGCGCCGGTGGTCTCGGTCATCCCGTACAGCTGGAACAGCGGGGCCCGGAAGGTCTCCAGCGCGCGCCGCAGCACCTCCGAGGTGATCGGCGACGCGCCGTAGGTGATGGCCCGCAGCGCCGAGTAGTCGCGGCCGCCGGCGTCCGGGACCTGGCACATGAACTGCAGCACGGCCGGCACGATGAAGGCGTTGGTGACGCGCTCCCGTTCGACGGTGTCCACCAGCGCGGCCGGGTCGAGGTCGCGCACCAGCACCTGGCGGCAGCCCGCGTACAGCCCGGCCAGCGCCCACCCGGTCCCGCCGATGTGGAACAGCGGCATCGGGACCAGGCTCACCGAGGAGCCGTCCAGCCGCCAGCGCCGCGCCATCCGCTCGCCGATCGCGAAGTTGGCGTTGGTGAGCTGCACGCCCTTGGGAACGCCGGTCGTCCCGGAGGTGTAGAGCTGCACGACGACGTCGTCCGGCGTGCCGGTGTGGCCGGGATCCGAGGCGGGGCGGGCGGCCAGCCACTCCTCGTACGCCTCGCCGGTGACGACGGCCCGGCCGGGGAGCCGGGACGCCAGGGCGGCGAACTCGGCGTCCACCACGGTCACCGCCGCCCCGCTGTCGGCGATGATCGCGGCGATCTCCTCGGCGGTGAGGCGCCAGTTCACCGGGGCCAGGACCGCCCCGAGCTTGGCGGCGCCGAAGAGGAGGTCGAAGAACTCG
Source organism: Actinomadura rugatobispora (assembly GCF_042656285.1). Taxonomy (GTDB): domain Bacteria; phylum Actinomycetota; class Actinomycetes; order Streptosporangiales; family Streptosporangiaceae; genus Spirillospora; species Spirillospora rugatobispora. Next base: position 21,845 of record NZ_JBHSON010000123.1, read on the forward strand.
GGCGCGTTCTTGCCCACGTACCCGACCCGCGAGCCCGCGCCGAGCCCGGCGGCGCGCAGCCCCTGGGCGGCCCTGCTGGACCGCGCGTCGAGTTCGGCGTACGTTACCGTCCGGCCGTCCCCGGTCACGGCGGGAGCTCCGCCTCGCTCCCTGGCGTGATCGCGGACGATCGAGACGACGCGATACTCCACCACCGGCCCCTTTCCGAACGACATTCGGTTACCGCACGTGACCCTATCCGCCGCCGACCGCCCCCGGAAGGGCCAGCCCACAAGGCATAACGCTACGAGCGTGGCCGACTCCGAATAGTGATCAATCCGATATCTGCGCTGATTGAAAGATCCATCAAACCGGCGCAAGCTATCCCTCACACCCGGAAAGCCCCGCGAATCCCTTATCCGGCCCGAACCCATCCCTATCGCCGACAGGACGCGACCATGTTCGAGATCTGGGAGACGGGCGATCCCGCCCGGCTCATCAGCGATGCCGGAAGCCTCAAGGTCGCGCTCGAGAAGGTCGACACGATGTGCCGCCTCCGCCACGACCAGGCCGTCGCGCACATCGGGGAGGCCGCCGCCGAAGAGGGCTACCACTTCGAGATCCGGGACCAGGACGGCCGGGCGCTGGCCCGGCTCACCTACGTTCCCGACACCACCCGGGCCTACCAGAGCGTGGTCGTCGAGGAACTCCACGGCGGAGACCCGAGCTGAGGCCATCCTCCGTTCCCTTCAGGGCAGGGCTCGTCCAACCCGGGACACTTCCCGGCCCATGACGGCACTGCCCTGCTGGCGCGATCTGAGCCGCTCGCAGGCAACCGGGCCCGTGCCGCCGCACGAGGCCCGCTGACCTCGTACCATTTCTCAGGCTTCGGGCTCTGCGTCCAGAAACTCCCGATCTGGAGGAGGTCTCGGCCACCGGCCGGGGCCGGGCGTGGCAGGATGCCGGGAGGCTTCGCGAAGGGAGGGACCTGTGGGGGCGTCCCGATGGTGGAACGGCTTCGGCAAGAAGTCGGCCTACCCTCCCCCTCCGTCCTCTCCTGCCCCAGAAGAACTCATAGCGGAGGCCCTGCGCCTGCGTTCACAGGGGGCGGGGCCCTCCGAGGAGCACCTCGCCGCGCTGGCGGCCGACCCCCGTACGACCAGGGCGCTCATGAAACGGCTCCAGCGAGGCGTCACCACCGCGTGGGAGCGCGGCTGGCAGCCCGCCGACCTCTCCCGGTACATCGCGCGCGGGGTCGGCGACCTGCACCAGAGCCTCGCGCTGGACGTCATCGCCGCCGAGATGCGCGGCTACGCCGCCACGACCGTCGACGACCGCTGGCGCGACCAGCTCGCCGAGATCGACGCCCGGATCTGGTGGGACGGCGACCACGCCGCGGCCTGGTGCGAGGCCGAGAACGCCGATCCGGAGACCCTCGTCGAGTGCGCCTTCGAACTCCTCGAACTCCTCCTGGCGCTGCCCCGGCTGGCGACGATCGGACCCCGTCCCGGAACGGCGGGCGCCCAAGCCTCGCGCCCCCGTACCGTCGAGGTGAACAAGCGCATGCTCGGCAAGGTGCGGGCACTGCTGGCCAAGGCCGAGTCGACCGAGTTCCCCGAAGAAGCCGAGGCGCTCAGCGCGCGGGCACAGGAGCTCATGGCCCGGCACAGCATCGATCAGGCGCTGCTGGACGCCGAAGCCGGCGGCCCCGCCGAACCCGCCGGGCGCCGCGTCCCCGTCGACACGCCGTACGACGGTCCCAAGGCGGCGCTGCTCACCGTGGTCGCCGACGCGAACCGCTGCCGGGCGGTCTGGCATCGCGAACTGGGCTTCTCCACGGTCCTGGGCTTTCCCGCCGATCTCACGGCGGTCGAGATGCTCTTCACGTCGCTGCTCGTACAGGCGACGACCGCGATGGTCCACGCCGGGCCGCGACGCGACGCGGCGGGCAGGTCCCGGACGCGCTCGTTCCGGCACGCCTTCCTCAACGCCTACGCCTCCCGCATCGGGGAACGGCTCCGCGAGGCCGCCGGCCGGGCCGCCGCCGACACCGGAGGCGACGATCTCCTCCCGGTCCTGGCCGCGCGCGACCGGGCCGTCGACGATGTCGTCGCGACCTTGTTCCCCAATCTCACCAAGGGGCGCGCCCGCTCGGTCTCCAACCATGAGGGCTGGGCCGCGGGCCGCGCGGCGGCCGATCTGGCCACGCTCAGCGCCCGCTCCGAGGTATCGGCCCCCTGAGCCGGGCCTGGAGGCGCGTCTCTTCCTGCGGCCTCAGGCCGCACGAACCCCCACCGGCGCCATGGCCGCCTCGTTCCAGGTGCCCGCCGTCCGGGCACCGCCCCCTGCGAGAGGTCCGGCACCGGCACCTCTTCCAAGCGTGTCCGCCGCCTTCCGCGACGGCCGCGTCCCCCCTGGGAGCCTGGGGGGACGCTACGTCAGGCCTTCCTGCGCCGGGTGTTGCCACCACGGCCGCGCAGCGGAACGCCGGCTTCCTTGAGCACGTTGTAGATGAATCCGTAGGACCGGCCGGTTTCCGCGGCCAGGTCACGAATGCTTTCTCCTGCCGCGTACCGGGGGGCGAGCTCCGCCGCCAGCCGGGTGCGCTCGGCACCCGTCACACGGGTGCCCCTCGCCAGAGTGCGGGCCACGAGTACCTCCTGACTCGACGCGTGAGCTGAGGCGCTGGGATCACGGGACCGGGATCGCCGAGATCATTTCCGCAGCTCACAGCACTGTTGATCTACCCAACGTACACAATCCCCGAAAATCTGCCCGCAATGCCGCGCGAAACGACACAAGACCGGCCACTGGTGGACTTTTCCATGGCGAACGGCGTGTCGTTACCAGGCCCAACACGCACTCCACACCCACGAACCCCAGGCCACGGCCCGCCCCCGGGCCCTTCGAGGCCCGCGTTCGGGGCGTCCGCGGGCCCCAGGAGCCTCAGAAGCCCCAAACGGTCATCATCGTCTAAATCCACAGCAAATTCTCAGCTATCCAGCCCGCACGGAACCTCGTCCCGCGGCCGGAACAGGCCTGCCCGGCACCGTCCACCACCCACCGTCCAGAAGCGGCCATACCCACGGCGGCCGAGCCGCGCCCGAACGCGCGAAGACGGCCCAGGTACAAGCCCCAGCACAGGCCGGACGGTGCAGCCTCAGAGGGCCGATACCTCGGAGCAGGCGCTGAGAGTGGCCAGATCGGCTTACGCGCGACCCGCGACCCAGCCCTCATGGTGAGATTCCGGCGCGAACAGGGCCGCACTCCACCCTGCCCCTGACAGACGGCGCCACCCCCTCGATGACGAGCAACGCACCCATCCAGAGCAGCGCCCTTCAGGGCCGGTCGACGCCACCCCGCCCGTGATCGGAAACGCCCCCTCCACAGCCGGTCACGTCACCCGTCCGAGACAGACGGCCCACTACGCCCATAACGACCGGCGCCACCTGCCCACCACAAACAGCTCCGCTCCGTCCATGACGGGCGGCGGCATCCCGTCGCTCCTCAGGCCTGCAGATCCGCCGGAACCTCCTCCACGGCGCCCGCGAACTCCTCTCCGATTTCGGTGGGCGCCTCCGGCCCGCACGACGCCGCCACCAGCTCCGTCACCTGCCGTCCTGTCGCGTCCTCCGCACCGGACAGCGGCGCGACCCCCTGCGAGGCGGCCTCGCGCAGCGACAGGTCCGCGCGTGTCAGCGGACGGCGCAGTGGCGGGAACGGGAACAGCGAGGTCTCCTCCAGGCCGTCGACGACCAGCAACTCGCCCGGCGCCAGAGGCCGCCACCCGGCGTGGTCGTCCATCGGCTCGCTGGCGATCACAACGGCCGGCACAGGCCTGTCCGCGGCGACCCCGCCGCTCCCGGCCTGCCCCGGCTCGACGCCGCTGAGACCGCCATCGCGGGGCGAAAGCACCCACAACTCGTTCGACTCCGGATACCGGGCCGCCCACATGCGCCCGGCCTCCGCCATGAGGAAGTTGAGCGAGAACACCGGCAGCTCGGCGCCGATCCGGCCCAGCGCCTCGACGATCCCCCGCGTGGTGTCGCCCTGGCGGCGGATCTCGGCGGTCAGGTAGGCGAACATCAACTCCGAGTCGGTCTCCCCCGCCACAAGGGCGCGGTCGATCTCCGTCAGCCACGACCGGAGCGTGGACCACTCCTGGATCACCCCGTTGTGGGCGAAGAGCCGGTCGTTCATCACGAACGGATGGCAGTTGTGCACGGTGAGGCCGCCGACCGAGGCGTCGCGCACGTGCGAGACGAAGGTCTGCGAGACGACATTGCGGGCGTGCAGGGCGAAATCCGGATTCTCGAACGCGGCGAGCGGGGCACGGTCACGCACCGGTTCATGCCCGAGCGAGAACCAGCCGAGGCCCGCGCCGTGCGGCATCCGATGACTTTGCGCGCGCAGGCTGCGCGGCGCGTCCATCAGCCAATGGGCGGCCCTGGCCCTGGTGCCTCCAGTGCTCATGCCGAAGAGTCGGCACATGCCGATCACCTTTCTCATCGGTCAGCACGTGTCGTCCCCGGCTCGGAGCCTCGACCGTACGGCGACCGCGCCTTCCCGGAAGCCCCGCCGCCGGTACGGACCATCCGGCCGAACGCCGTCATGCACGACCATTCGGTTGAGAACCCTGCGGACCCGGATCCGGCTCGCCCCTGCGGCAGTGATCGCTCCCAAGGCATGCCAGGGCATGACACTGCAGGGGATTAACTGCGGGTGGCGGTGACCTTACCCAGTGCGTTCACCTCCTGTCCGGCACTTCCCCACAACCAGCCCTCCGATCCCGCACCCCTTACCCCGCCCTCAGAGCCCACACTTCACATCGAGCGCCCGGACGCACCGAAAGCCACGGCACCAGGACCGAAGCCGCAAAATTCGTCACCGGTCCGGCCTGTAAGTCCGGACTCGAAGTGTCCTCACCAACGCGCGGGCGCGTTACCTGGCCGGTGATCCGACACGGGAGGCAAGCGTCACCGGCCAGCCCGCGAAGCGATGCCGCGCCCACAGGCCCGGTCAGTAAGCCGACAGGCGAGCGCTGCAGGCCAGGACTTTGCGACGCAGCCTAGGAATGCTCCGCGGGGACATCCCGCCGGGAAGCACTGTGACCGGCCTCAGGCAGCGAGCGTCCCGAGGAGCCCCCGCGGTGGCCGCGCCGTCGCGCGAGTGTGAAGGCCAGGCCGTAGACGGTCAGCGCGAGGGTGCCGCCGCAGATCGTCCCGATGACTCCGCTCGCAAGGGTCATGTGGATGGTCCGAGGGAGGTCCGGCTGGTTGATCAGGGTGATGGAGCCCAGCGTCCCGCCCGCGATCGCGCAGATGAGGATGCCTCCGCATATGGCCGCCGCCGTCCTGGCCGACACGCCGGGCGCGGCCTCGCGCGTGCCGGGCGCCCTGCGCAGCCACCGGTACAACCATGCCGCGATGATCATGACGCCGAGCAGGCCGCTGCCGTACTGCAGCCAGCGGTAGAGCTCGAGACCCGCCACCGACGTCGTCACCAGCCACGGCATGGCGTCGGCGAAGCTGTGACGGCGATGGGTGAACGCGTCCCAGAGAACATGGGTGACCGTCCCCACCAGGAGGGACGGCGGCACCCAGAGGATCATGGACCGCCGGAAGCCGTTCGCCGGCCCGGTCAGCTTCCGGCGCGCCCAGGCCGGTGCCAGGGCGACGAGCGGGCGCTTCCACATCAGATGGAACGCGGCGAACAGGGCGAGGCCCAGCGCGATATCGATCGTGACGATCCCGAGCGGATCATGAGTGGCGCCCCGCTGCTCGCCCATGGAGAAGAAGTACGGCAGATCGGGCGCCATCGAGCCGACCACCAGCGCCGAGGGGACCATGCGGCCGCGGGCGAGGGGGATCACGGCGGCCGGATGACTGAGGGTGAAGGGCACCGCCCCAGCTAAGCCATCGCCGCTCGCCCGATCAACCCGGTTCCACTCGAACATCGAGAGTTGGAGGATCGAACCTTCACGACGTCCGGCTGGATTGCCGGGGCCCGGGTCGTGCCATTGTGCGCTTGTGCCACGCGTTTCGCACGCCGACGCCATCCTGCCCTCACCACTCCCGAGAGGATGAAGCAGCAGAGGGACCGGGCGAGACGAAGCTCATGACCACGACGTCCCCGGCGCGCTGCGAAGCCGTGCCCCTTCCAGGAGACCGCCTCAGCAACGGATCTCGCTTCCGATCCTCGTTCGCCCGCCCCTCGAATCACCCCGGTGCGAACGCGAACTTCCACCCCTCCCGCCGAACCCGCTCTGTCCCCCCGCCCGCGTCGTCGCGCCCCACATGACGCCTCTGTCGAACGAGTTGCCCGGTCACCCCCCTGACCACCGCTGTCGCCGCACGGCGGCGACACTCGGCCATACCTGCGAGGACGATGGACGGACTAATTGAGATATTCACCAAACGTGATGAGCTGGGACACAATTGCCGGAATTTCCCAAGCAGCCTCACCGGTAGGGCTTTTGCCTTCTCGTGAGAGTCGTATGACCGCCACGAGGTATAGCCGTTCCAACATGAGACGACTGTGACCAAACGTCAACGCTCCGTAGCCAGAGTGGCTATGATCGGGCCATCTGACGCTTACCACCGCGATCCCCCGGGGCGAAGATGAACCGATTGCTGCCAGACGCCAGACACACCGGCTCGATCGGTGGAGTCGTCCGTTGCGCGGGCGGACTGGTGGGGGGCCTGGCCGTGGTCGGCGCCACCTCGCTCAGCACGGCCGCGCCTGCCGAGGCCGCCGACGGGCCGCGACCCCGCAGCTCACTTCCCGTGGAGTGCCGCCTGGCCCTGCGCGGCGGCGATTGGCACACTCTGCGCAAGTGCCGGGAGGCCTGGCAGGCGGTGTACGAGGCCCGGCACCGCGGCAGACTGGAACGGCAGTTCAGGGAACGCTATACCGACCGCCCGAAAAAGCAGCCACAACGCGTACAGGCCTCCCCTCCTCCTAAGACACCGAACAAGCCGTCGTCGCGTCCCGCCACACCACCCCCCGTTCGCACTCCCCCGCCTCCCACTCCCCCGCCCCCCACTCCGCTGCCGTCCACCACCCAAGGGCTGGCACAGGAGGCATCCGAGACGGCGTCCCTCCAGCCTTTGCTGCTGCTCGGGCTGCTGCTGCCGGCCGTAGCCGCGATCGGTTATCCGATGCGGCGCCGCATCTACGCCATGGCCGGCGCCTCCTTCATCTCTCCCCTGCCGCCGCCCGCCGAACGTAAGGCGAGCTTCACCTATCGGCCCGCGATCGACCCCTTCGCGGTGCCACTGCTCGGCCTGAGCGGCGGCGGAGCGTCCGCCACCGCACGCGTGTTCACGCTCATCGCCTTGGAGGAGTTGGGCAACACCGCGTTGGTGGTGATCCCCCGTCCCGATGCCACGGTCCTGTTCGGACTGGCCGAAGACGACCTGCTCGACGAGACCGGCGCCAACCTGTTCATCCCGGGCAACCTCGACGCGGCCCTCGCGTACATGGAGACCGAGCTGGCGATCCGCCGCAACACCGGCACCACCGGAGCGCCTCGCCTGCTGCTGGTCGCCGACGGCGGCACGGAAACCGACCGGATCGAGGAGCTACAGGGCCGGCACCCGGAGGAGTTCGCCGCCGTGCTGCTCGGCGACTGGCCGGGCGAGTCGGCCTCGGTGGACGAGGACGGCCTGGTGCAAGCACCCCCCGCACTGGCGGCCGCCCTGCCTGAACGCCTGCCGGCGATGTCTCGTACCGAGGCCCGCGACCGCCTGAACGCAGCCGCCCAACGCCACCAACACCGCCCCCGCCGCCCCCGCCGCCGCCAGCCCCAGCCCCCTTCCCCCCAGAGTCCGATTTTGTCGGCTCAGGCCCCCCACTCACCATGATCTCCGTCGACCCGAGCACCACGCGCATCGCGACGACCACGGCTCCGAGGCCAGGACGGACCAACCCAGCACCAACGGACGGCCCGCAACCGCCGCGACACCCGAGCAAGGACGCCCCACGGCGGGCCGATGACCACCCCGAACACCACGGACATCCCGACCAACACAGCATCGAGAGCAAGGCAGTCCAACCCGGCACCGACAGCCCGGCCGCCGACGCCCGGCCAAGGACAGCCCACGGCGGGTCAATGACCGCCCCCAAATCGCGCATCCCGACGAACACGTCGTCGAGGCCAGGGCGTGCCAACCCGGCACCGACGGACGAACGGCCCGCCGCGACGCCCGGTCAAAAACAGCCCACAGCGCGTCGATGACCGGCCCGAGCACCACGCGCGTCTCGACGAACACGACGTCGAGAGCAGGACAGTCCAACCCGGCGGCGGACGGACCGAGGCGCCACCGAGGACGGCCCGCAGCGGTTCGATGACGTCGGCAAAGGCCCGGGCCCCTGTACCCCAAGCGTCGCCAGACCCGAGCCGGCTCGTCACCTGGCAGGCGGGACGGACCGCGTCGGCGCAGGGCGGCCAGCAGCTTTCGTGCTGGCCTCCCGGTACGGCGCGGCGCCGACCGCACCGAAGCCCCCGACGGGCCGTTCGCGACGGAGGGCCTGCGGAGCCGCCGCCACCCGGCCAAGGACGACCCACGGCGGTCGATGACCAGCCCCAACACCGCGCGCATCCCGACGAACACGACGTCGAGAGCAGGACGGTCCACCCCGGCGGCGGACGGCCCGCGGCGCCACCCGGCCAAAGACGGACTGCAACGGGTCGATGACGTCGGCAAAGGCCAGGGCCTCCCTACCAAGGGCCGACAGGCCCGAACCGGCCGGTCACCTGGCAGCCGGAACGGATTGCGTCGATACAGGGCGTCCAGCAGCATTCGTGCTGGCTTCCCGGTACGGCGCGGCGCCGACCGCACCGAAACCCTCGACACGCCGTTCGCGGCAATCCCACCCGCGACGCGACAGAGCTGGGCGTATCGCCACCACCCCACGGGCCTAACCCGAACCTGCACGAGCCCTCGCACCCACGGATGAGCGAGACGGCCTCCACGAGCGCGGCGCCAACCACGCCGAAGCCCTCGACACGTCGTTCGCGGCACTTCCACCCACGACGTAACAGAGCTGGGCGTACCGCCACCACCCCCACGGGCCTAACCCGAAGCTGCG
>NZ_JBHSON010000124.1:0-30228 GCF_042656285.1 Actinomadura rugatobispora
CCGCGCACTGCCTGCACTGGTCGCACTGGCGGCGACGCCACCAAGCCCGCGCCCGCACCTGCCACTACCAGCGACAATCCACCCGGAAACGATAAAGATCACCTTCTACGGCTGGAGTACTAGACGGCCGTCCACGCCGGGAAATCAATGGGCGGCGAGGTGCGGTCGGACGAGGGCACACCGCCCTCCCTATAACCAGGTGAACGGAAAATGCCGGTTTCGGCCCTTACCGGCGTCCACCGAATTCCCAGTCGTGCACCTCTATGCAGGCGTACCGGTCCATGGTCAGGACGGCGCGTGCGGTGTCCGGGTCCGGCGCCTGGACCAGCGCCGCCGTCCCCAGCCAGGTGATCCCGTCGTCGGACAGCAGCGGCCCGTACGCGATCAGCTCGTCCTCCTCGGGCGGGAGGGCGAGGTCGGCGGCCCGCCCCGAGCCGAGGCCGAGCACCAGGTACCGGTTGCCGCCGGTCCGGCCACCGGGGAAATCCCACATGGTGCGCCCGAGCGTGTTGCGCCACCGCCGGAGCAGCACGTCCCGGTACACACCGGCCTGGTAGTTGGGCTCGTCGAAGGCGAACGAGCGGGCGTCGGCCGGACCGGGCAAGTCGACGATGTGCAGGCTGCCGGAGGGCGTGTCCCCGTCACCGGCGAAGGTCGGACCGCGAGCGATCATCTCCGTCGCGTACCGGTCCATGTAGGACCAGTGCTCCTCAAGCAGTTCGGCGCGCAACGCCATGGAGCCGGTCCGGTCGCGGTGATAGCAGAAGAACTCCATGCCACAACTCTCTACAGGACAGCCACGGTGGGCCTCGTCAGGACGTGATCGCAGCCGACCGCCGAGGTCAGAAGTACGCTCCACTCCGTCCTCGAACACGCACGCCTTCGGCGGGCGTGTTCGGGGCGTCCGGACGGTTCATGACCGCGCTCCGGCTACTCGAAGTCGTCGTCGAACATGCCGCTGGGGACGAGTCCCTCGACGAACGATCGGAAGTCCGGCGCCAGGGCGAGTTCCGTTCCTCGATCGGCGTCGAGCCAGGTGACCGACGGCTCGCGGTCCACCCCGGAGGCGCGGTAGTCAAGCGCGATCCAGTAGTGCCCATCACCGGACAGCAGGACGACCGGGGAGGGCAGACCCCACTCCTGGGTCAGGTACGGGGTATCGAGCAGAGACAGGGTTCCCTCTCGTCGGCCGATCCCGAGGAGATCGGGGAAGGGGACATGGTCAGGACTCCACGAGTTCGGCTCATCGGTGGGGAAGGCGTCCCATGCCTCAGCGACCTCGCCACCGTTCTGGACGCTCAGAAGATCGAGCAACAACGCGGGCAACCGGAGCGCGAGCTCCCGCTCGGCCTCCCCGACCGCCTCTTCCGTCAAGGGTGATTGGACGCCGTAGCCGTCCTCTGCCCAGAAGGTGAGCTTGACGTCCTCGAAGTCGGCCATGAGAACGGAGTCTAGGTTCACCGGGATCGCGCGGTCCTCGTTGACCAAAGCTCAGCCGGCCATGAGGACGGGCGACGCGCCTCACCAATGCGGTGACGGGCATCGGGACCGACTGCCTCCGCAACGCCGCGACACCTCGCCTGGTGACCACCGAGGCAAGGCGTGGTCACCAGCCGAATTCAGGTGGCCCGATCACCTCCGCGCCGACTTGGGCCGCCAGCCACTCCGCCCGCCGGTCCTCGTCAGGGCCGGCATGCACGAAGACGGTGTGATCGGGAGCCGGCTCTTCACAGAAGATGTCGCGGCTGTAGCAAGCGATCTCCAACTCGGCGTACTTGTGCTGCTCTCGGAGACCCAACTCGGGTACGGCGGGCCAGAAGATCCAGTGCCACAACACGTAGCAGGGCGTGATGCCCATTCCCGTACGGAGCGCGGCCGCCGCCTCCTCGAACGACCCCACCTTGAAGGTCACTTCCACCGGGAACAGCGATCCCTCTCGCCCGTACGACCTGGTCGCAGCATCGGGAAAGGCGGTCGTCAACCGCTCAAGAACAGATTCGGTACGGGCCCAAGCGTTCAGATAGCACGACGTGGGGCTGTAATCGTCGGCAACGGACAGTAGCCGCCGCGCCAGATCCAATGCCTGAGACACCTCTGCCGTCCTCAGTACCGGCCAAGCGCGAGTGTTGCCCATGAGAATGCATCATGGCACCGACGCGTCAACGACGCCGTTCTGCTGCTCCCCTTTCACAGGAAGCGCCCCCAAACGCCCCGCCACTCTAAGGCCGAGAGGTGCCCTTGAAGCTGCCTGAGAACGAGCACACGGACGTGATGCAAACGAATCGCTTCACTTGGACATGATCTCGGTAACAAACCACGGACGGGTGCTCGACCAGCAAGAAGACCCTCCGGCCGTAGCGGAGGTACACGCTTCCACCGGAAGTCTTGACGGGTCGCGCCAACGCCCGGCTGACGCTTCCCGGCGGATGCCCGCTGGTTCGCCGTGTCGTGCTGGAGGGGAACACCGGTGGGTGGGCCGCTTCCACCGCCAGCGGCTGGAGCGGCCTGGCCGACCGGTGCAGAGGGCCGTGCTCCTACCTGTCGCGGACACCCACTCGCGGGTCGAGGAGCGGGCGCTGCAGCCGCGTCGCGCGTTCCGTGCCGGGCCCGACCACATCTCCCGCGAGACCGGGATCTCGGCCCGCACCGTCACCCGGATCCTGCGCCGCCAGGGCGCCCTCGTCCTGGCCGCCTGCGACCCGGTCACCGGGCAGCGGATCCGCGCCTCCCGCATCAGCCCGGCGGCGCTATGAGCACTCCGCCGCCGGGCGAGAGGATCCATCTGGACGTCAAGAAGCTCGGCCACATCCCCGAGCGCGGCGACCAGCGCGTCCGCGTCACGTCGCGAGACGGTCCGCGGGCGCAGTTCGGCAGCGCGGCCGTGTGCTGGGCGCCCGACATCTCGGCGCGGTGAGGTAGGCACCGGTTCACGGTCGAGCCGCTGAGGCTCGGGGCGATCGGCGCTCATCACCGCACAGGCGGCGCCCACACGCCGCGGAGCCGCCTCTGCCGGGCTCGGCTGGCGGTCTTGAGGACGCTGCCGCAGCACGCCCCCGCCCCCCTTCGCTTTGTGACCGCGCGGGATCGGCTACAACCACGACCACACGTGCCTGGCCTACGCCGTTTTCGTGCCTGATGAGAGGGGCACCACCTCCGCCACGTTCCTTGCGTGGGCAGCGGAGTCGTTTCGCCGCCCACGGCCATCCACTAGGCCATGACCGACATCGCCAAGAATCACCAGTCCAGCCGCGCCTCCCAGCAGGTTTGCGCCGCCTGAAGGGGCGCGGCGCGGCGGAGACGGGCGCAGCGCCCTGCGGCCCGCGGCGGGGATGGCGCAACCGGCGCCCTGGGCACCCGCCAACGCGCCCCATCGCGGACGCTCGACGAGTCGCCCATGTCCCGAACAAATTGGGGTCTCCAGGCAATGCGCGTGCCAGCGGGGCCGAGGGTTGGAGCGGTCTGGCCGATCGGTGCTGCGGGCTTGTTCGCGCGGCCGTGGTGCCCACTGTCAGGCGGATCCCGTGGAGGGCCGCGGGTGACTTGCGCGGCAGCCCCTTACCGCTGCGAACAGCCGCGCCGGACGAGATGATCCGCTTGAACGTCAAGCTGATGGCTTGCGCGGGGGACGACAACGAGAGCGCTGCGTTGCGCTACAAGTTCGTGCTGAACGAGCAGCAGCGGAGCTAGAGCGGGACGGCGGGGAAGCCGATCGCCGCCGCGTTGTCGCATGGCGAGCGCGAGACACACCGGACCAGAAACGGTCAAGACCAAGTGCCCGGAATCAGTCTGGCCTGGACCTCTTGGTGGAGCAGGTGACGGGGAATCGAAGCGGATCCACGCGCTCCGAAGGGGCAGTTTGGCTCTGCAGTTGCTTCGGGCCGCCGCAGGTGGGCCGAGCTGGTCATCCACCAGCGTGCTCTTCGTCCGGACGTTCTCAAGGTGGGTCGGCAGGGCGGGCCCGGAGGGAAGCCGTGCACCGCTCGTTGGGCCTGTGGGGCAGCGCGGTTTGGGTAATGGCGTCCAATTTCCGGGGAGGGAGCTCTGATCGTTCCCGTTACCGTTGCGAACTTTGCTGTCGCCTTCGTCGGGCCCCGCTGAGAAGATCGGCACACCCCGGACAGTTGGTGAGGTGGCGTCATTGGAAGCGCTGGCAGACGGCGACCCGCGGACGATCGGCCGTTATCGGCTTGAGGCACGGCTCGGGCACGGCGGCATGGGTGTGGTGTTCCTGGGACGTTCCCCCAGTGGCAGGGCGGTGGCCGTCAAGATCGTGCGTCCGGAGCTGTCGACGGACCAGCAGTTCCGGCAGCGTTTCGCGGCCGAGGTCGAGGCGGCGCGCCGGGTCGGCGGATTCCACACGACGCCGGTGGTGGACGCCGACCCCGAGGGCGATCCGCCATGGCTCGTCACGGCGTACATCCCGGGGCCGTCCCTGGCGCAGGCGATCGCCGCTCACGGTCCGCTGCCGGAGCACTCGCTGAAGGTGCTCGCGGCGGGGCTGGCCGAGGCGCTGGAGGCCATCCATGCAGAGGGCCTGGTGCACCGGGATCTGAAGCCTTCCAACATCCTGCTCGCCGACGACGGCCCGAGGGTCATCGACTTCGGCATCGCGCGGGCTCTGGACGGGACCGCGATCACCCGGTCCGGGGGAGTCGTGGGAACGCCCGGTTTCATGGCGCCCGAACAGATCACCGGGGCGGGCTCGGGGCCGGCGGCCGATGTCTTCGCCTTCGGCTCGGTCCTGTGCCAGGCCGCCGGGGTCCAGCCGTTCGGTGAGGGTCCCACCACGGCGATGCTGTACCGGGTGGTCCATCAGGAGCCCGACCTGGGCGGGCTTCCCGGTGGCCTCCTTGACCTGGTCGCCAGCTGCCTGGCCAAGGACCCGGCCCAGCGTCCCACTCCCGCCCAGCTGCTTGAGCGCCTCTCGGTCGCGGGGCCGACGCGGGCCTGGCTGCCACACGAAGTGCAATCCATGCTCCCGGACGTCCCGGACACTCCGGCGCGCCCGGCCCCTCCTCGGACCGCGCCGCGCGGAGTCAGGTTTCCGGGAGTGAAGGCGTGGCCGGCGATCGGCCTTGCCTCCTACCTCGTCGGCCTTGTCATCAGCGGCTTCATGCTGTTCCTAGGGGTGGCCGGATTCCTGGGCGACAGCGGCGGCGACGGCCCCGTGCCCCTCATGGTGGCTTTGCTGGGAATCTTGGGCGTCACCTCCTGCCTGCGCGGCATGTGGGCGAGGATCAACACCCTGAGCCGACCGTACGACCTGAGCGTCGGCCCAGGCGGGCTGGACCTGCGGCACAGCGGCCGCCACACCATCTATCACTGGGCCGACATCAATCGTGTCGCGGTACGCCGGGGCGCCGAGAAGCGAGCCTGGTCGGTGTGCGTCTCTCTGGTCCCCGGCTCCCCGCCGCCTCCGGCCAAGGACTTCCGCGCGCCCTTCCCTCACCTGGAGAAGAAGACGGGCTGGATCGTCCTCGCCCTGACCCGTGAGCTCAGCGCCCCGCGAGCCGACATCGAGGCGGCTCTCGCGCGCTTCGCGGGCCCGCGCTGGGGAGGCAACGGGTGACCCGGCGCTCCGAGAGCCGCCTTCGACGTCGTCGCGAACGATCGTGATCCGCACGCCGGACGGCCGGGGCCCTCCCGTCCTGGAGCATCTGCCGCTCGTCCCACGTCGACGCCGACGATTCGAGCGGATGAGGTGCCCGTGCGAGGGCCCCGGTCAGGTCAGGCGCCCACGTAGGCCGCGAGGTGCTCGCCGGTGAGGGTGGAGCGCGCGGCGACGAGGTCGGCCGGCGTGCCCTCGAAGACGATCTTGCCGCCGTCGTGCCCGGCGCCCGGGCCGAGGTCGATGATCCAGTCGGCGTGCGCCATGACCGCCTGGTGGTGCTCGATGACGATGACCGACTTGCCGGAGTCGACGAGCCGGTCGAGCAGGCCGAGCAGCTGCTCGACGTCGGCGAGGTGGAGACCGGTGGTGGGCTCGTCGAGGACGTAGACGCCGCCCTTCTCGGCCATGTGGGTGGCCAGCTTGAGCCGCTGCCGCTCGCCGCCGGACAGCGTGGTGAGCGGCTGGCCGAGTTTGAGGTAGCCGAGCCCGACGTCCGCGAGCCGGCCGAGGATGCGGTGCGCGGCCGGCGTGCGCGCCTCACCGTCCCCGAAGAACTCCTCGGCCTCGGACACCGACATCGCGAGCACCTCACTGATGTCGCGGCCGCCGAAGTGGTGGTCCAGCACCGACGCCTCGAACCGCTTCCCCTCGCACTCCTCACACGTGGTGGCGACACCGGCCATCATCGCCAGGTCGGTGTAGATGACGCCGGCGCCGTTGCAGTTGGGGCAGGCGCCCTCGGAGTTGGCGCTGAACAGCCCCGGCTTCACGCCGTTGGCCTTCGCGAACGCCTTGCGGATCGGGTCGAGCAGCCCGGTGTACGTCGCCGGGTTGCTCCGCCGCGAGCCGCGGATCGCGCTCTGGTCGACCGACACCACGCCCTCGCCGGCCGGGATCGACCCGTGCACCAGCGAACTCTTGCCCGAGCCGGCCACCCCGGTGATCACGACGAGCACCCCGAGCGGGATGTCGACGTCCACGTCCCGCAGGTTGTTGGCCGTCGCACCGCGGATCTTCAACACGTCGCCGGACTTCCGCACCGCCTCCTTGAGGGTGGTCCGGTCGTCGAGATGGCGGCCGGTGACGGTGCCGCCGGCCCGCAGCCCCTCCACGGTGCCCTCGAAGCAGACGCTGCCGCCCTCCGTGCCGGCGCCGGGACCGAGGTCGACGACATGGTCGGCGATCGCGATCATCTCCGGCTTGTGCTCCACGACCAGCACCGTGTTGCCCTTGTCCCGCAGCCGCAGCAGCAGGTCGTTCATCCGCTGGATGTCATGGGGGTGCAGGCCCGCGGTGGGCTCGTCGAACACGTAGGTGGTGTCGGTGAGCGAGGACCCGAGGTGCCGGATCATCTTGACGCGCTGCGCCTCACCGCCCGACAGCGTGCCCGACGGCCGGTCGAGCGAGAGATAGCCCAGCCCGATCTCCACGAACGAGTCGAGCGTCCGCCGCAGCGTGCCGAGCAGCGGAGCCACCGACGGCTCGTCGAGGTCGCGGACCCATACGGCCAGGTCGCTGATCTGCATCGCGCACGCGTCGCCGATGTGGATGCCCTTGATCTTCGACGACCGCGCCGCCTCACTGAGCCGGGTGCCGCCGCACTCGGGGCACGTGGTGAAGGTGACCGCGCGGTCCACGAACGCCCGGATGTGCGGCTGCATCGCCTCCTTGTCCTTGGACAGGAACGACTTCTGGACCTTGGGGATCAGCCCTTCGTAGGTGAGGTTCACGCCCTCGACCTTCACCTTGGTCGGCTCCCCGTAGAGGAAGTCCTTCATCTCCTTCTCGGTGAACTCGCGGATCGGCTTGTTCGGGTCGAGGAAGCCCGACTCGGCGTAGGTCCGCACCGTCCACCAGCTGTCCGACTTCCAGCCGGGGATGGTGAACGCTCCCTCGGCGATCGACTTGGAGTCGTCGTAGAGCTGGGTGAGGTCGATGTCGGAAACGGTGCCCCGGCCTTCACAGTTCGTGCACATGCCGCCGGTGCGGGAGAACGTCGCCTTCACCGTCTTCTTGTCACCGCGCTCGACGGTGATCGCGCCGCTCGCCTTGACCGACGGAACGTTGAACGAGTACGCGTTGGGCGAGCCGATGTGCGGCTGCCCGAGCCGGCTGAACAGGATGCGCAGCATCGCGTTGGCGTCGGTGGCCGTGCCGACCGTGGAACGCGGGTCGGCCCCCATCCGCTGCTGGTCGACGATGATCGCCGTCGTCAGCCCGTCGAGGACGTCGACCTCGGGCCGCGCCAGCGTCGGCATGAAGCCCTGCACGAAGGCGCTGTAGGTCTCGTTGATCAGCCGCTGCGACTCCGCGGCGATCGTGTTGAACACCAGCGAGCTCTTGCCCGAGCCGGAGACCCCCGTGAACACCGTCAGGCGGCGCTTGGGGATCTCGACGCTGACGTCCTTGAGGTTGTTCTCCCGCGCGCCGTGCACGCGGATCAGATCGTGGCTGTCGGCAAGGTGCGGCGCAGGCGACTGCGGGTCGGTCCTCGGGGCCATGCTCATCGTTTCTCCATCTGTTACTCGGGACCGCCGTTGCGGTCACCGCCGGCGCCGCCTGGCTCGCTCGAACCAGCTTCGACCAGCACGTCTGGCTCTCCTGCGTCAGCGCGATCGCGGCAACAGCCCCCTGTTTACCTGATCGCCGAAGCCACCCGGGCGCCCGACCAGCAACGCCCCCGCCCGCCTGACATCGTCCAGTGACGCCCCGCCAGGCTGACGTTGGCGGCAACAACCCACCCGCGTGACTCCCACCGTCAGCACCCGCCCGGCTGACACCGGCGACACCCCGCCAGGCCGACGGTCACGGCGACGGCCCGTACACCTGATGCCAGCGGGGGTCGCGCCCATCGTTAGAACCAAGGCGCCCACGCCACTGCGCCGCGCCCTCGCCATCAATCCCGGGTGCCTGCGCGTCAGACCAGCCAGCGGCCGTCGCGCATCAACTCGCGATCAGTCAATTCGTTCTCCTCGCGCCAAGCCTGGACGCGGCGCGGAGAGACCCGGAACCAGCGGTACGACGTGTCCGACGCCCGCGGGTCGAAACCGGCGTGCGCGACGAACCGGTCGCCCCGCTCCTGTGGCAGCACGTCGATCTCGAGCACCTCGACGTCACCCTCGATCATGGTGACGTCCCGGGTGTGCCCCAACCCCAGCCGGACGACCCGGGTGGCGGCCAGGTTCCGGCCGGTCGGGCTGTCCGCCGGCGTGGCCAGCAGCAGCGCCTCACCGTCCCAGTCGAAGGAGAGCGGCACCATGTACGGCGCACCGTCCGCCGAGGCACTCGCCACCCACACGTCCGAGTCATGGGTGAGCCGATGCTCGGTGTCGCGACGACGCTGGACGCGGGAGCGTGGGCCGGCGCTCATAGGCCGGAAAGCGGTTCGGGGACGGAGACGGCAGCCTCCAAGCGGCCGCCACCAGCGTCACGCGCGGAGGCGGTTGCGCGTGCCATGACCACGATCATCGGACGGCTCAGCGTGCTTCCTGAATGCGGATCATATTGCCGGCAGGATCACGGACGGCGCAGTCGCGAACCCCGTAGGGCTGGTCGGTCGGCTCCTGGACGATCTCGACATCACCCGCCTGCAGCCGTTCGAAGGTGCCGTCGAGGTCGGCGGTCGCCAGCAGGATTCCGGCGTAGGTGCCCTTGGCCATCATCTCGACAATGGTGCGGCGCTCGTCGTCGGTGATACCGGGATCGGCGGCCGGAGGCTGCAGGACGATCGACGTATCGGGCTGGTCCGCGGGGCCGACCGTGATCCACCGCATCCCGTCGTACCCCACATCGTTGCGGACCTCGAACCCGAGAGCGTCGCGATAAAAGGCCAGGGACGCGTCCGGATCGTCATGCGGGAGAAAGCTCGCCTGAATGCTGATGTCCATGCCGGTCACGCTAGCCGCGGCTCCGTAATCCGCGCTTCTCGATTCCTGATCGGTCCGGTCACCCGCCCCACCGGACCACACGAAGGGACCCCTCACCCAACGCCGATGGACACCCACTCAAGTGGCAACTCTCCGCATCGGGCACGAGCAGGAGGCGCACACCATCCAACGCGACCACGCAAGCGCTCGGCAGACCTACAAGATCGCTCCGCCCCCAGAACCTGGGGCGTCCCGCCACAACGACGCCCCCACCGCTGTCGGCCGCGCGGTCGGGTTGCCGAACCGCATGTTCGTCGCCGGGGCTCTCCCAGGTGCAGCCGCGTGTATTCCAGATCGGCCAGGACAAGGACGATGCCCCCGCACACGAGCCCAGACATCGCGCAATTGCCGGGCTGGGGTACCAAGTGAGCCTGCCCAGGGCCTATCCCGCCGGGCCAGGTCCCCCGCCCCTTGCCGACCGTCCCAAAACAGCCGAACCACGCTGAGCAAGCCGTCGTCCTCCGACGCCCGCGCCCCTGCAACACCGCCCTCGGCACCCCGACAACGTGAGCGAGGCACACCTCCAGCCGCCCGGTCGGCTTGCGGTGGCCCCAGGCCGCAAGTGTCACCGGCCAGCTAACGAAGCGACCCAGGCCCCGTTAGGCGAAGGGCCCTCACCTAGACAGGGCCGACGAAACGGAACTTAGGACCTGTCTCAGAGTGGCCCCCGGACCCGGCCGAACGCCATACCCGGACGGAAAGGCCGCTGCGCCGCGGTCAGGGCCCCGGCACCGCCCCCGCGTGCCCGACGCTGCGGCACCACGGCGGCCCGCCTTCCGGCGCTCGACGACGCCGAGGCCGCTGCCTGGCGGCGGACCGGCGCCCTAGTGCGCGATGCCGGAGGCGAGCGTAACCGGCCAGGGTGCGTAGCGATGCCGCGCCCGCCAAGGCCGGATGGTGCTCGAGCCGCCAGGCGAACGCCGTCTCCGGGACGTCGAAACACAACACAACCGCAGCCCGGCGGCCGTACCGCCGACCGTTCCTCACTCCGGAGCGCTCGTCGTCGCGAACGACACTCGTCCGCAGCAAGATCGCCCTCAGAAACCCCGCATCCGGTCTCCTGCTCTCGCACCACGCACCGAGCCGGTCCGGGCCACAGGAGACACCTGCTCCGGCAGCACCAAGCACTCGACGGCCCCGCCCTGCCATGCGAATGGCGTCACCGCCGGCTGCCGTACCCGACGTCCCGTCCGGGTATGACCGTACGATCGCAGGACACGGAGACGCGGGCCACCGCACCGGACGGCTGAACTTCTGCGCCGACCATGTCGAGACGGTGCCGTCGGCCGCGACCTTCCTGTGAGCGGCCTCCCCGCCGGAGGCCCGGACAACGATCACAGGAGTAATGATGAGAAAGATCTTCGCGTTCTTCGTGGTGACCGCCGACGGATACTACGAGGGACCCAACGGGGAGTTCGACTGGCCCAACGTCGACCAGGAGTTCATGGACTTCTCCGTGGAGCAGCTCGACGAGATCGGCACGCTGGTGTTCGGGCGGATCACCTACGACATGGTGGCCGCACACTGGCCGACGCCCCAGGCGCGCGAGGACGCCCCGGCCGTCGCCGACAGGATGAACGCCACACCCAAGATCGTGGTGTCCCGTACCCTCCAGCGAGCGGACTGGGCCGACACGCGGCTGCTCGCCGACGATGTCGCCGGGGAGCTCACCAAGCTCAAGCAGCAGCCCGGCAAGGACATCGCGATCTTCGGGAGCTCGAACCTGACGGTGAGCCTGCTGGACCTGGGACTGGTCGATGAGCTGCGGATCATGGTGCATCCGATCGTCCTGAGCGAAGGCAAGTCGCTGTTCCACACAGCAGAGCACAGAATCCCCCTCGAACTGACCGGCACCAGGGCCTTCAAGTCGGGCAACGTGATGCTCTACTACCGGCCACTCACTAACTGAGGACTCTCGTCCCAGAGGCCCTTCGCAAGACGGCCTGGCCAGCACAATCGCGCGAACGAGTCCACCATGGGGCCTGGAAGTCGCAGGATCCCAGCAACACACCACGGCAATCGGCCCGTCAGCCAAAACGGCAACCCTCGGACTATTCCGAGAATCCGGCTGTGTGACGATGGCCGCATGATGCTGATGACTCGAAAGGGCCATGCCGCGTAGGCAGCCATCCCGCCTGCGTGCTGAGATGCTGCTCGATCGGCATCGCTGCAGCTGTTCCAAGAAGGTCTCGTGGTTCCCGCACATGTCCGGACGAGGCCGCCTCGTCCTGGCCAGCTTGGAACACACGCGGCTGCAACCGGGAGAGGCCAGGGAGGCATGGGAAATCTGGGCCCATGCGGTTCGGCAACCCGAGCACCGTCTGTACGCGCGGCCGAGTCCCTCCTATCTTTCCGGCTCACACGCCTATGACCCGGGCCATGACCTGCCGCTGCCCGGGTACGTCGACGGCCCCTGGGACTGCAACAACCCCTACCGCGCGCGGGAGGTACTGGAGGTCGTAGCCTGCGCGCTTCCTGGTAGAGACGCGCGGGAGTTTCGACGACGACTGAGCGCCCTCGACGAGCTGTGGTGATAGGACGGCGCCGAGCACCCGGCGACAAAGTCAACCAGCGGCCGTACGGCCATCAGGGCCCTGCCAGCGCGGCCAGTCGCACCAGGGCAACGCTCCAAAAGCCAAGCCAGGTCGGCGTTCAAGACGGCAAACCAACACAGCCACCCCGGACGCCCGCTCACCAAGACGATGAGCCGGTTAGGGCACTCTGAAGCGCCCCGGGTCGGATGGAGGCTCGATTTCCTGAGAGGATCGAGTCATGGCACGTCCGTCCCGTTATCCCCCTGAGCTGCGCAATCGTGCGGTCCGCATGGTTGCCGAGGTTCGTCCGGACTATCTGACCGAGTGGTCGGCGATGAAGGCCGTCGCGGCCAAACTGGGTGTCAAGCACGCCGAGACGGTGCGCAGCTGGGTGCGTAAGGCCGAGGTCGATGCCGGCGGGCGGCCGGGGACCACAACCGAGGAATCGGCCGAGCTCAAGCGGCTCAAGCGCGAGAACGCCGAGTTGAAGCGGGCGAATGAGATCCTCAAGGCCGCGGCGGGTTTCTTCGCGGCCGAGCTCGACCGGCCACACAGGTACTGATCGCGTTCATCGACGCGTTCCGCAAGGTGTTCGGGGTCGAGCCGATCTGCCGTGTCCTGTCCGAGCACGGCACCAAGATCGCCCCGTCCACCTACTACGCCGCCAAGTCGCGTCCCGTCTCGCCCCGAGCGGTGCGGGACGAGCGCCTCAAGTCCGAGATCACCCGGATCTACCGGGCCAACTACCAGGTCTATGGCGCTCGCAAGATCTGGCGGCAGCTGCACCGCGAAGGCCACGTCGTGGCGCGTTGCACGGTGGAGCGGCTGATGCGCGAGCTCGGCCTGCAAGGTGCCCGCCGCGGGAAGAGGGTCCGCACCACCGTGCGCGACGACGGGCATGAACGGGCCGGTGACCTGCTGCGGCGGGACTTCACCGCGCCCGCGCCCAACCGCCGCTGGGTGGCCGACTTCACCCACGTGGCCACCTGGGCCGGCGTGGTGTACGTCGCGTTCGTCGTGGACGTCTTCTCCCGCGCCGTCGTCGGCTGGGCCGCCGCGACCACCAAGCAGACCCGGCTGGTGCTGGACGCGCTCGACATGGCGCTATGGCGGCGCGACCGCGCCGGACGTCCGGTCGGGCCGGGCCTGGTTCACCACAGCGACGCAGGCTCGCAATACACGTCCTTCCGGTTCACCACCCACCTGATCGAGGCCGGGATCGACGCCTCCATCGGCACCGTCGGCGACGCGCTCGACAACGCCCTGATGGAATCGGCGATCGGCCTGTACAAGATCGAGCTCATCAAGCGCCATGGGCCGTGGAAGAACCTGACCGGCGTCGAACTGGCCACCGCCGAGTACGTGGACTGGTACAACACCACCCGGCTCCACGGTGAGATCGGCCACGTCCCACCCGATGAATACGAGGCCAGCTACTTCCAGAACCACACAGAACCGCAGGTCACAGCCACAACCTAGAGCCTCTATCGAACCCGGGGCGCTTCACTCCTCCACGCCTATGGCCCGTCGCGTCAACGCTGAGCAGAAAGCCCAACGGCCGAGGAGCAATCGGGCGCAACGGAGGCGAGGAAGCCTGAGGAAGCACGAAACCACGCCAGCCAACCACGCTCGCACCTGGACCTGCGACCGCGCCCAAACCCCCGGCCCGTTCGACGCAACGTCCACGGGACGGCCTCCGCCGCGATAGGAACCCAGCGGGCCTGCAGGTGGGACGAGCGCTCTACAGCAAAGCGGAGGCACCACGCGGCTAGATCATGACGACCAGGGCATCGGCGACTCCAGGCGAACGCCTGGAAGGCGCGGCCATGTTCGGCCGACTGCACGCAACAAGCAGCCGGTTGCCGCAGTCGCACCGCCGCAAAAGCAGTTCGCATCCCCCCGCCACCTGACGACGCCTAGCTGTGCCCCGCGCTCCTGGCCCAGCAGGCAATCGACCGCCCGATGTCAACGACTCGCGGGCGGCCACCCGTCATGATCGACAGCTCATCACCCGTGCATCGGCCGCCGACACACTCCCCTGACGACACGGCCAACGATCATGACGAGGAGCCTGGAACAGCCACGCGAACCGGCTCGCCGATCAAGGTTGCCGCTCCGCTTCAGAGGTGCCATGCTCCGCCGATGAGTCCGCTGAAATTGATCGAAACCTCGCCCGGGGCCTTCTCACTGTTGTTGAACGCAGGGACGACGCAAGTAGACGAACTCATCGAGCAACTCGGTCACGAACCGAACGGCTACTTCTGGGAAGGCGTCGCGCAGATCCTCGTGAGCACGGAGGCACAAACTCTCGAAGGACGCTTCTCATATGACCCGGAAGGCGGCATGTTCTGCGCGTACGGCAAAGACCGAACCGCACTCCAGGAGCTCGCCGATCTCATGAGCGCCGTCGCCACAGACAACGATCGGATGCGGAAGCTCGTCACGTCGGCCAAGGCCAACGGTTTCGAGTTCGACGACTGATCACCCACCAGCCGCTCGGCCGATCCACCACAAGACCGTCAGCCCCCAGAAGCGTCCAAAGACCATGCACCCCCCAGCGCCGTCGTACCACTCGCATCACCCACGCCGCTCGCCTCCCCAGTTCCCGCCTACTGGGCCTTGGGACGAGTGCGACGGCGCTCCGCGGTCTGGCCGGTGACGCTAGTCTCCATCCTCGCCTCACCGGCCAGACAAACCCCCTCGCGACAGGCCTTGCCCTGGAGGAGGAGCACTCACACGACCGAGACGTGCATCGCGCGAGGGCACCTCTCCCCCATAGGCGCTTGGGCCACGAGACCCACTCCACACTTGCCGCGCCGACGCCCCACGTACTGCGGTGCCTCCAAATTCGAGACCGAGGCCTGCCAGCGCGCAAGAGAATGAGGCTCCGCCCCCTAGTACTCCAGCCCTAGACCATGATCTTGCCGGTGGTCCCTGCAGCCATGGGGTCGATCGATATCGGATCGCGTGAGACGGATGCCAGCTGGCACGCTGCCTCTATGGATCGCGCAGAAGTACTGCTCATCGGAGGGCGGGCCGGAGTCGGCAAGACGACGGTGGCATGGGAGGTTTCGGCGCAGCTCCGGGCTGCGGCGGTCTCGCATGCGGTCATCGAGGGAGACTTCATGGGTCAGGTGCATCCGGCCCCGGAGGGGGATCCTCACCGTTCTGAGATCACCGAGAGCAATCTGACCGCTGTGTGGGCGAACTTCGCCCAGCGCGGCTACCGCCGACTGATCTATACGAACACTGTGAGTGTGCTGCCTGAGGCGACCGGGATGTTCGAGCGTTCCATGGGAACGGAGGTACGGATCGTACGGGTTCTGCTCACCGCCTCCGATCTCACCGCCCGCGAGCGGCTGGTGCGCCGGGAACTCGGCTCGGAGCTGGAGCAGGAGCTGGAGGGCAGTGCTCACAAGGCTCGGCTGCTGGACCAGCGGGCCCCTGCGGAGACCGTGCGGGTGGTAACGGATGGGCGGGCTGTCGTGGAGATCGCGCGCGAGGTGGTAACCACCACCGGTTGGGCCAAGCAGCACTCCCCGACTCTGAAGATCAGGCGGTGACCGCAGGGTCACAACATAGATGCCCCCTGGCAGGAGGCGTAAGAGCTCCTGAGGTCCCGGATAGCGGGTCGGTTCGCACGGGTTGAACCCCGGCGTTGGGTCAGTGACCTGGCGTTGGGCCTGCTGTCGGACCTGCCACGCAAGAACTGTTGGAGCATCGCAGAGTGGGCCGGGCAGGCCACTTCGGACGGCATGCCGCCCTTACTCGGCCAGGCCAAGTGGGAGGCCAACACCGTCCGCGAGTACGTGCTGGACCATCTCCACGACGAGGATGCGATGCTGGCGGTCGACGGACCGGGGATGCAAAAAGAGCACACCAGCGCCAATACACCGACCGCCGGGGGATCGAAAACGCGCAAGTCACGGTCGATCTCGTCTACGCAGGCGCACGGCGGTGCACCGTGAGCTGTACATCCCGCGCTCGTGGACGTGCGACCCAAACCCCACGCACCTGTCATAGGGCTCCAGCCGCATACGCTCGCCCATCTCATCCGTAGCAAGCTCGACGATGTCCAAGACCACCCAGCGCCGCTGTTAGCCCTCCCGCTCGCACGCCACCCCTCCCAGGGCGTGCGCCCGTGCAAACGGCGAGACGGCTTCGCGCAGGAGCCCCTCCGCCGCCCGCAGGGGACTGGAGCCGCAACGCCCCGCTTCTGGCACGCTCAACCGGCCTCCTCCGGGCGCGGCAGCAGACTTCGGGCCTCCTCGACCATGCTGATCTCCAACTCCCTTCGACGAGCCGGGTACTCCGCCCAGAGAGCCATCAAGTAAGGGATGTCGCCAATCTCTTGAGGTGATCCCAGCGCAACGCCGTAACGTTCGATCTGCGAAGCGCCCTCGTATGGACTGACCGTCGCTTCGACCATGCATCGGGCCCATAGCCGAACCTTCTCCCACAGCACCGAGTCCGCATCTGGCATCGGTATTTCCAGTTCGGCCATGGCGGCGAGATAGAGATCTCGGATGTCCCGGACATCGTCTGATGCGTTGCAGCCGGCCAACTCTCGGAGCGCCAGGGAGTCGACGCCTCGCGCAAGCGCCTCGGCAGCGATCGAGGGAAGCGCTTCTGGGCCCAACTCGCCAATCACATAGTCGCAGGCCAGACGATGAAGGCCGGTCACGATCCCGCCCACCGGCTCGCGGCGGCGGCGCTCGTGGGCCTGGAAGCGGTGGACGAGACCGTGATCGGGCAACTCACCGTCTCCTCCATCCAGGCGAACCTAGTCGAGACCAAGACCTTCGGTAGCACCCTCGTCGCCTCGCGCCCGCTTGAGGGGATCACACGATCCCCATCGCGCGCCGAAGCCCAATCCGGCCGCATTCGACCGGGCCTTGGAGCGGCTGCGCACTGGTCCGGCGACAGAGGCGCCGCTGATGGCCGGGGCAGCGCTGACGTTCGCCTTCGACATCCTTGATGTGGCCGACTGCTGCATCTACACGTCGGCTCCGTTCCTGACCGACATCCCTTATGACGACCACGAACGCGAGCCGGACAAAGAGATCGAGCCCTTCGACGATCGACACCGAGACGTCGTCCGGGCGCTCGCCGGCCTCCCCCGGACTCCTGGCCGATCTGACCGAGCCCCCGCTGCGGCTACTGCTACCGTTCATCCAGAATCATGGTTCGGTCGGCGGCAAGGCCGTCGCCAGTGCGAAAAGAAGTCTCTTCATGACCCTCCCCGGACTCGACCGGGTCGAATGGTCCACTCTCCAGCATGCCTACGGATCGGCCGGTGACCTGCCGGAATTGTTGCAGCGGATCGCCGATGACCAGGACGCCCCCGACGCGGTCTTCGATCTGGAGAACAAGATCTACCACCAGGGCGGATTCGTGTGCTCCGCCGCCACGGCGGCCCTGCCCTTTCTCGTCCTGCTGGCCAGGACTGCCGAGGTCACCGTGCGGCGGGGTGTCGTGGCACTGCTCGGAGGGCTGGCCGGGCAGGCCGTCCTCGCGGCGCCTCGGCATGTCGACCCTGGCTGGCGGCCGGCCTGGCGGGCGGCGCTGCCACGCCTGCTGGCACTTCTTGACGATCCCGATGTCGACTTGCGCCGTGGCCTGGCGCGGGCGCTCTCAGAGGCCGCCGCGGACGCGGATCCGGCGGTCACCGCGCTCTGCGACCGGTACTCCCGTGAGGAGGATCGGGCGGTACGGATCGGGATCATCCTGGCCGTCGGGGAACTCACGGCCAGATGTTCGGCCGAGGTCCTGCCCGAGACGGCGATCTGGCTGCGGGGGCTGCGCGCACATGCCGACCCGCAGATCCGGCTGGCCGCGGCGGTCGCGCTGGACAAGGCGATCGCCGCCCAGCGGTTGGGTACCGATCTGGACACGCTCATCGAGGCCTTGGGCGACGATGGGATCGGGGTTTGGCGGGACGTCCCATGGGTCGGCGCGATGCCGGCTTGGCTGACCGAGTACTACGGCGGGAGCGCCGCCCGGTTGGCCGGTTGGGTGGACCGGCGGCTCGGGGACGACGCGACCACACGTACCGAGGTGTGCCGGGCCTTCATCGGGAACCGGGACGCCGACCGGCGGGTGGGGGCCGTACGGGCGGCGGCCGAAGTCTTCAGCACCTGGCGGTCTCCGGGCGAGCGGCTGCTTCCTGCTCTGGCGGAGCGGACGGCCGACCCGGCTGGAGCCGTCCGCGCCTATGCGACCCACGTGCTCGCAGCCGCCGGCGAGGAGACGGACCGGTACCGTGACCTGCTCGCCGCGCGGCTTTCCGACGACCAGCGGCTGTCCCGGCACGGCGGCGGGCGAATCAGCGATATCGCTGCCTGGGGGCTGGCCTGGCGCCACGACGTGCGGTGCCTGCCGCACCTGCTGGACCGGCTCGGCGACCGCGAGCTCGGTTTCGGCACTGCCATCGTGCACGGTTACACGTCGTACGCGACGACCCTGCCGGCCGTACATGAAGTGCTCGCACCGCTTCGCGAGCATGCGGGCGTGCTGCTACCGGTGATCCGCGAGCGGCTACGTGACGGTGGCCATGAACTCCGCCGAGCCCTCGCCGGACTGCTCGAGCAGTGGGGTGAGGTCTCGGCGCCCGCCGTTCCTGAGCTGGTGGACCTTCTCGGTACCGAGACGCACGCACAGGGAGCCCTCGCACTCGGAGCCATCGGTCCCGCCGCCGGCTCTGCCGGCCCGGTCATCGAGCGGCTGCTGCGGCGGCCATCCGAACCGCCCGGGGCGTGGAACGCGCGGGTGTCCGCCGTCGTGCTGCCGTGGTCGTACTGGCGGATCACCGGCGATCCCGAGCCCGCACTCGCCGCGATCGGCGGCATGCTCGACGCGAAATCCGACGAGTGGGGCTTGCAAGAACACTGGCGCTGCCTCGCCGACCTCGGCACGCACGCCACGGCGCACATCGACCGGATCCGCGGCCACATCGACCGACAGAACAAATGGGAGCAGGTCCTCGCTGCTCACGCGTTGCACCGGATCACGGGCGATCCCGAGCCCGCCGTCCAAGTGCTCTGCCGCGAGATCTGGCCGCTCGCGTCAGGCGAGGAGCTCCCGGTGACGTGGGCGGCGTTGCGCTATCTCGCCGAGACGGGTGCCACGGCGGAGCCCTGCCACTGGGTGCTGCGCGACGTGCTCGACTCCGACCGCCGACACAGCACCGACGGCGGCTGGCGCAGGTTCACGCAGGACCGGGAGCTGCGCGAGCTGGCGGCCGGCATCCTGAGCTCCGCCGAGGTGTAGCCCCGAGCACGAAACGGAAACCCACGCACTCGAAGGGCGAGCCGACCCGGAGTGCAGGGCCGACTACGGCCCTGCGCTCCGAAGCGGCGCGGCAGCGATCGCCGACAACCACCGACAGACATTGGTTATCTACGGCGATCGTCTCGAATCTCCGCCGTCGCACTCGTCTGGTGATCGATGATGGCGGCCCTATGCTTTATCACACGCCGGGTTACCGCGCGTGCACCACCGGACTGGTGGTCGGGTAGAGGAAGTCGTTTCCCTTGAAGCGCGCTCGGAAGTACCCTCCGCGCGCAGGGAACGGGTCGCTCTCCGATTCCGGGAGGCCCCGGTCACGGGTGCCAAAAATCCCGTTGTCCATGGAGATCAGTTGCCCGAGGTGCCGCCAGCGGGTCCTGCCGTTGCGCGACCACTCGATGATGATGGGCAGATTCTTCATGTTGTGGAACAACACTTCGCCGTTCGGTCCCAACGGGCTCTCGATGGCCCCGAAGACGCCCGCTCGGCCGGGTTCGTTGAACGCGACATTGAAGTTCACGAACCGCGGCGTCCCAGGCGCGACGACCACCGGCACGTTGCCCTCCGCGTTGCCGCAGTTGACGGGGAAGAAGTAGAGGTCGTCCGACGGAATGTCGGGTGCCACGTAGAGGGGGTGGAGGCCCGGGTCCGCTGTGATCGGTAC
Source organism: Actinomadura rugatobispora (assembly GCF_042656285.1). GTDB lineage: Bacteria > Actinomycetota > Actinomycetes > Streptosporangiales > Streptosporangiaceae > Spirillospora > Spirillospora rugatobispora. The sequence continues at coordinate 20,023 of NZ_JBHSON010000124.1, forward strand.
CGTGGCGCTGAATGCTCCGGCGGCGTTCAGCGGTGCGCTTCCCAGGATCTGGAAGTTCTTGTCGTCCCGTACCACGATGTTCCGACCGGTCAGGGGTACGGGACCGGCGCCGGTGTCGTAAGTGACGGTGCCGGTGACTGTGATGGGTGTCGTCTTGGTGACCCGAGTGGGGGTGACCTCGCAGGACTGGACCCGAGCCGCGGTCTGCCGGACTTCGAGCCACAGTTGTGGCGCTCTCGCTGCCGCCACCTGATCGGTCTCCTGGATCGCCGCCTCCACGATCGTGGACCGGTCGTCCGGGGTGATAGCCAGGCTGAAATGTCCGTCGCCGTCCGTGGTCAGCGTCCGTGGCTGGCCGGCTCCGACATCAGGGTTGACCTCGACCTGCTGGTTGGTGAGCGGCCCAGTACTCCCGTCGGGCATGGTCGCGGTGACCGTGCCGGTCACGACGGCCGTCCGATGGTCGACGTCGAGCGGGTTCCTGTCCGCCGTAAGCGTGATGGTCGGCTGGATCTTGTTAGTGGCGTCGGCGGCGCGGGCCGTGGCGAGGTTCACGATCAATGCGATCGCGAGGGCGAGCACGCCAGGGCCAAACAGAGGGTTTCGTCGCAAATCAGCACCTGCCCGGAGTCGATGAAAAACCGTCGCGTGTTCGATCACACACAGGGGAGACGCCCCAGGTGACGCCGGATTTGTCCGGATGTCCGGATGTGGACCGGTTCCAGGAACGGGCTGATCCGGCCGGCAGGACGGCGGCATAACGCCGCTGTTGGCAAGCCAGGCACCGTCGAAGCCCTTTCCAAGATCGAAAGGGCCTCTGACGTGCAGCCGCCCGTCGGAATCGAACCGACGCCCCTCATTACGAGTCTCACGAGCAAAATCCAGGACTGTCCAGCCTCGTCCGCTGACCTGCTCGGCACCCTCTCTGACGCCCGCTGGTTCCACGCTCGTCCAAGAGCGTCCAGACGAGTCGTTAGCACCCGCGTTAGCAAGCTCAGTGTCCATATCGACCTGTCGACGGGTTCACTCGCCGCCGGTACGCCGCGTCTCTACGTCGGAATGAGTGCCATCATGAGCCACGTGACAGACCAAGACGAGCTGCTGGGCCAGGTCGCCACCCACGCAAGGCAAGAATCCGGTGGCGCGCCCTCCCCGCGACCGGTGAACAGATCAGAGAAGCGCACCGATCTTGCCTGTCACCGGGGCGGATGGCCCGTACGCCTGTCCCCAAGTGATCGCCGTTGCACCTTGATCGCCGCTCCCGATTGCACGCCGGTTGCACAGCCACAGCTCGCTGACCAGAGCGATCAAGGTTCATGTCACACGCAGCTCAGTGGAATCCACGGCGTCCACCTCCTACCCTCAGACACGAACCCGTCTCGAAGATGAAGAAGGTGGTCGTCTTACGTCGGCGCGACATGCCTCGCCAAAACCGTGACAATCCGCTACAGGCCGATACGTCAACACCGGACGTGCTTACGGCATACGCCCCAGTCGTCACTTTTCAGAGAACAAGTCAGACCACCGGCACCGTCCCGAGCCTGACTACGCTAGGTAGCCCCGCTGGTCACGTCATGTGAGGCGTTGAGACTTCAGAGAGACACATGCGCGGGTCCGTGGGCTTGCGCTATTGTTCAAGTCAACATAATTCGTGACGGGTCGTGGGGGCCGAAAATGTCCGAGTCGATTCCAAGCAGTGACCTGATTCCAATTGAGAGTCGAACAAAGACCATCCAAACCTGTTTTCAACAGTGCCTGTATGAGGTTCCCAATTTTCAGCGCCCCTACAGCTGGTCACAGGATCAACTCAGCGATTTTTGGGACGACGTCATCTTGGCGAAGGGTGATTTTTTCTTCGGATCCACAGTAACGTGGGTCAGCAAAAAAAGGGATCTCTTCAACGACACATACTCAATCATTGATGGCCAACAGAGGCTAACCACGAGCGCAATCCTACTATCTGTTGTTCGTGACGCTTTTAACGACGTGGCTACTAAATATATTGATGTCAATGATTTCGATGCACATGCAGCTACGAGTCAGGCGCTCACTACTCAAAAGTATCTGATGGTCAAAGACGATGACGGCAAAAGTCATCCCGTTTTGCGTCGCCCCGAGAAGATGTTCTATGAAGTAATCCAAAATCCGAACGCCATTCCATCCGGGGCAGAGTGGAATAGGAGCGCTGAACGGATCGGAGAGGCGCGATCCTTCTTTGAGGCGAAGATTCTCGCTGCAGTCAAGGGATTGACGCCGAGTGGGCAACTCGAACGCCTTAAATCAATTCGGTCAAACGCCTTGAAGGCACGCGTAATTCAGGTTGAGTTGGCCTCTGAGGAAGACGGATTCCTGGTCTTCGAGACATTGAATACGCGCGGGGCAGATCTGCGCCTATCCGACCTCGTCAAGAACCTTCTGATCCGCGGCGGGGCCACGGACCCAGACGATCGCCAAGCAGTCGCAGATCGTTGGGACCGACTCGTCGACCGTGTTCAGCTAGGTCGTGTAAGCGCGGACTTTGTCGACAGATTCATTTGGCAGTCCTGGAACTCGCGACGCGAGGCGGTTAGGGAACCCGAACTGTTCAAGGAGATTAGCCGCATTGTGGGCGCCATCCCAGCAGCACACCTTTCCTACCTGGAGGAACTCGAACGAGATGCGGAAACCTATCAGTGGCTAGAGGCGGAGCATGTACAGGTTCAACCAAAAGTTCGTGGCGAACGCAATGCTTTTGCAATCCCTGAATTTGTTGACAGTGTTCGCGCACTTGCGATCTTCAATGTCTCGGTAGCAAATTCGACGGTCCTCGCCGTGGCCCGGAAATTCCGAGAAACAAAATTGATCAAGCAGGCACAGGTCATTGAAGTATTGAGGCTAGTTGAGTCTTTTCATTTCCAATATACCGCACTGACAAATAGCGGTTCAACTGGTGGCACTCGGGGTCGATATAATCGCTTCGCTGTCCGCTTGGAGAATGCTACCTCTGCCAGCGAAGTGGCGTTGGCTATCGGGGACCTGAAAGAAAAACTTCGCAAAAGTCTACCCGATCATACGAGAGCTCTCCAAGCATTCTGCTCCTTGTTCTATGCGCCCACACTTCAGTTGACCCAGGCGCAAAAACTCCGATCTCGTAAGATTTTCATCGCTTACGTGCTGATGTCGTTCGCGAAGTTGGAGGGCCTGCTGCCTGCGGGTCAGAATCTTACGACGTGGTCGATTGAGCACATCAAGCCTCAGGCAAAGGCCTCAGCGGATTATCGCGATCCGATATACGCGATAGGAAATCTGACACTACTCACCGATCGTCTCAATAGTTCCCTTGGGGACGCTCCGTTGTCATCCAAGGCTGAGGCCCTCAAGAGAGGAAGGGCGTATTTCGATTCGGAACTTGCCACGTGGGAATCAAGCGCCAACGATGCTCCGTCTGATGCCCAGATCGAGGCGAGGTCGCGTTTCCTGGCTGCCGACGCGCTGGATCGAGTTTGGCACCTATAGACACAGGAGGCGCTCCAGGTCGGGCTCGGGATGTCATGCCACCGATCAAACGGACCCGTAGAACCCCTCCCGGAACCCCAGCAACACCCCACGATCGGCATCTATGCCCGAACTCGCTCTGAAGGCTTCCCGATAACCGCTCTTCGTCCTCGCCTCATCCTCGTCCCGGCGCCCGTTCTGCCTCGTCCTCGGTGGGAACCTGGCCGTCATGCAGCCGGCCCCACGTCCGCCAGCCCAGCAGGGGCGGCCGCAGCATCCCCAGGTGCGGCACAGCAGGCTATGAGGATGGCGATCACGCTGCGGTTGCGCAGGTCGGTCACTACGCCGCGTCAGAACACGGCGCCCACGCCGGTCGGGCCATCGGCTGCTTTGGGCACCCAGATGCCCAGGACGTGCATGTCACCGTCGGTGTCGATCCCCCCGTGCCATTCTGTGAGATGTGCGTGGACGCACTTTGTCACAGCCTCGTACGCCGAGACGGAGAATGCGCCGACAATTCGTCCCCTCCGCTCGTCGAACTTGGGCCTCGTGACCGCTGACCTGCGCACCCTCGGCCCGCTCGGACGACGACCGCACATGCCTCATCCGAGGGCAAGCGGACCCGGAGCGCAAGCGGTATGCGGCATGGAGTACCTCCCGGGACACTTTAGCTGGGGCCTCAGCGAGGGCCGCGAACCAGTCGGGTCCGGCCGGTAGGCCCACAGGGTCTGTCCAGGTAACGGTGTAACTGGATCTTGTATGGGTTAGTTGCGGGTGGTCAGGCCACCTTCGAAGGTGATCTCGAAGGCGTTCAGGGCGGCTTTCCATCGGGCGATCCAGCGTTTGCGGCTGGTGCCGGTGGGATCGAGGCTCACCCCCGCCAGGTAGACGCACTTGACTGCGGCCTGTTCGTTGGGGAAGTGCCCGCGGGCCTTGACCGCTCGGCGGATCCGGGTGTTCACCGACTCGATCGCGTTGGTGGAGCACACCACCTTGCGGATCTCGGGGTCGAACTGCACGAACGGGACGAACTCGGCCCAGGCTTTCTCCCATAGCCTGATGATCGCCGGGTACTTGGTGCCCCAGTCCTCGGCGAACTCCAGCCACCGCTCCATCGCGGCGGCCTCGGTCGGTGCGGTGTAGACCGGCTTGAGGGCCTTGGCGACCTTGTCCCAGTCCTGGCGGGCGGCGTAGCGGAAGCTGTTGCGCAGCAGGTGCACGATGCAGGTTTGGACCAGCGCCTGGGGCCACACGTGGGCGACCGCGTCCGGGAGCCCGGTCAGTCCGTCGCAGACCACCATGAAGGCAACGGCGACGCCGCGGTTGCGCAGTTCGGTGAGCACCTGCAACCAGTACTTGGCGCCCTCGCCACCGCCGACGCCGGCCCACAGCCCCAGATGTCGCGGGTGCCCTCGACCGTGACCGCCAGCGCCACGTAGATCGGGCGGTTGGCGACCTGGCCGTCGCGGATCTTCACATGGATGGCGTCCAGGAAGATCACCGGATACACGCCGTCGAGCGGCCGGTTCTGCCACTCGGCCATCCCCTCGATGACCGAGTCAGTGATGGTGGAGATGGTCTGCTTGGACACGCTCGCGCCATACACCTCGGCCAGGTGCGAGGAGATCTCGCCGTGGGTGAGGCCCTTGGCCGACAGCGACAGCGACAGCGACAGCGACAGCGACAGCGACAGCGACAGCGACAGCGACAGCACCATCTCATCCGCGCCGGTCAGCCGCCGCTGCCGCTTTTTGACCAGCTGCGGCTCGAAGCTGGCATCGCGGTCGCGGGGCACCTCGATCTCGACCGGGCCGAGCTCGGTGGTCACGGTCTTGGCACGGTGCACGTTGCGGAAGTTGGCCCCGGTCTTGCCGGCCGCGTCGTGGCGGTCGTAGCCGAGGTGGTCGGTGAGCTCGCCCTCGAGCGCCGATTCCAGCACCCCGCTTGGTCAGCTGCTGCAGCAGCCCGCCTTCACCGACCAGGTCCAAGCCCTGCTCACGGGCCTGAGCGACCAGCTGACCGATCAGATCCTGGTCGACCGGGCCGATGCCCTTGCTCTCGGCCGGTTTGTCGGACTTGGCCACCGAGGCGTCCGCATTCTCTTGAGTTGTCGTCATCAGGTGTCACTCCTTGATCAGGAGTTACACCGAAAACCGTACAGCCCCGGCCCACATGTAGGAGCGGTGTTCGGGGCTGGTGCCTCGGTCGGCCAGGTAGCCGTTGATGGTCTTGTCTGTCCACCAGGGGACGGCGGTGCGGAGGTAGTCGGCGCACTCGATCATGGGGGTGCCGTCGTTGATGGCGCGGTGGGCTCGGGCCAGAATGAGTTGGGTGTTGTGGGTGAGGCGGACCCGGATGATCAGGACCTTGTCCTCGGGGAGCAGGAACAGGGGCCATACCTGGGCCAGTCCTTCGAGCATCACTTGCTGGGGCGCGTGGATGCTCAGGAGACGGCCCCAGGGGACGTCTTCGGCGGCGGCTGGGCGGTAAGGCTGGCGCTTTGGAGTCCGTGGCCGAGTACCTCGTGTAGGGCGAACTGTTTGGCGCCGGTCTGGGTGAACTCGATGTTGGGGAGGTTGAGACGGAGTCTGACGTTCTGGCCGGCGCCGTCCAGCCAGTAGGCCCAGTACGCCTCTACCTCGGCGGTCTCGATGGTGAGTGTGTAGGGCGCGGTGCTGCCGGTGGCTTCGCGAACTAGGGGCTCTAGGTTTTCGGCGGCATGGCGGATGGCGTCGGGGGCATCGCTGACGTCAAGGAGGCCCTCGGCCTGGCGGAGTTCGGCGTTGGTTTCGCTCCCCCACCGGATGCCCAGATCGGCCAACGCTTCGCGGAAAGCTCGGCGCGCTCGGCGAGGTACTCGTCTGGCCAACCAGCCGTGCCGCATCCCTGGATCGCACAGACGTAGTCGGCTAGGGGGCGGTGTTCGCCTAGCAGGGCGTCGAGGTAGGCCAGGTCGGCGTCAAGACGAGTCGCAAGCGGGCCCGTAGCGGCGGGGCGCAGGTCCGCGAGCTGGCGATAAGCGGTGAGGCGGTCGGGGGCTGGTATCGGTTCGGGACCGCCAGGGTGGCAGTCGAAGTCGATGATGGGTGAGTCGCCTCGGTTGACCTCGTAGGCGTTCCACGCTCGGAGAACGTTCTCGATCTCGTCACGCAGATTCATGCAGTACATCCCATCGCAGTTTGAGCGCCTGGTTCGGGCGGAGGTAGTCGCGGGGTCAACCGCATGACCCTCGGCGACCTGGCCCCCGCCGCCCTCGACGCCGCCCGCGCCATCCCCGCCGAAACCCCCGGCGTGTGCGTGGTCGCCGATCGGGCACGGCGCCTGGCACCGCGCCCAATCGGTCTACGTGCCTGAGCAGGCAGCCGAACAGGCTGCCCGCGACTACGCCGACCTTGCTCCGGACTGGGAGAGCCTCATCGGCTCCGTCCCGGACGTCCGCCCCGCCGTGTAGGCGAACCCCACTCCCCTGCGGCTCGGCGTGAGCCCTGATCGCGCCACGTCCCTACCCGACCCATGCCCGAAACCGCCTCTGGAGGCTCTCCCATGGCCGCTCGCGTCCATGTCCTTCGTCCTCGGCCCCGGTTCGTCGCCGTCCCGTCCCCGTCCCGGTCGTCCTCGGTGTCGTCCTGGGACGTGTGGCCGGTCGGCGTCGAGTGGGACGAATTCCGTTCCCTGCATGTGGCCCGCTGCCAGCAGTGCGCCGAGTCGCTCGCCTCCTCGTCCTCGTCCGAGGTGGACGACTGGGCCGACGCGCACCGCTGTGACCCGGAGCTGGCCACGCTGCTCGCCCTCGCCACCCGGCGGGCGGCATGACCCGGCGCCTCTTCGGGGCCGTGGCCGACTCCGGGCCGGTCGTCATCCTGGGGGTATCGCTGCGGCGGGGTCGTTCACCCACATCCGTGACACGGCCACCGACCACGGACAGCACGGGTGGATGGCCTGGGCCATCGCCGTGTGCATCGACCTCACGTGCGTGATGGCGGCTGGGGAACGCCAGCGCGACAAGCGCACCGGTCGGGAGACGGGACGGCTGTCCTGGCCGACGCTCGTCCTGGTCGGCGGAATCCTGCTCTCGCTCGCGGCGAACCTGGCGCAAGCGGATCAGTCGGTGTGGGGCTGGGTCACCACTGGCACTCCTGCCGGGGCGTTCCTGGTCGCGGTCTCCATGCTGGAACGCCGGAAGGACGCTCCGGCAGCGACGGAATCCACGGCTGTTCCGGAGCCTGCCGTCCTCGCAGGAATCCGCCCCGTCCTCCCCGTGGGTCGTCTGGGAGGACCGTCCCCGCACCCCTGACCCCGTCCAGGACGACCAGCCCCCGGCGGGCGCCACGGACGGCCAGACGGAGATCCCCGTCCCGATAGAGGAGTCCGCCGAGTCGGCTCCGGCGGCTCCGCTGGTCGCGTTCGTCCGCCGCGTCGCCTCTGAGCACGAGGGCCGGCACGGACGCCGGATCACCCGTGACGCGCTGCGCGCCCGGCTCGGGGTGTCCAACCAGCTCGCTTCCGACCTGCTCCGCCAGATCCGCGCCGAATCCGCACCCGTCGCCCGACCTCATGGAGGCACCCCACCATGACCGCCCACTCGATGCCCATCGTCCCCGGTGACCTGTTCTCGCGTCACCAGATCATCACCGGCCTGCGAGAGTTGGCCGACTTCCTAGAGGCCACCCCCGACGTCCAGGTCTGCGAGTACGGCGCGACCCTCCAGGTCTTCGCCCGCGAGGGCGACGACGCCAGCTCGGCCGCCCTGGTCGACCAGGTGGCCGCGCTCCTGGACGTGACCGTCGCCGATGACCGCGCCTCCGGTGCCCACTACGTCGCGACCTGGACCTTCGGCCGGGCCGCCTACCGCATCGTCCACATCCCCCAGCGCTGCCGGGAGGAGCACGAAGCACAGACCAGCTACTTCGACAACCTTCGCCTCGACAACGGCAGGCAGGCCGCCTGATGACCCCCCAGACCTCGACGCCATGGCGACTCCGCTGCTGGGTCTGCAACCACACCAACCACGGCCTCAACTGGGTGACCCTGCTCGCCCTCCGGGACGGCCCCGCCTGCTCGGCCTGCGGCTCGCACGAGGTGACCGCACAGGACTCCGCGACCGGAGCGGCCGTCACCTTCCCCTGCGCGGCCGTCTCGCTCGGCGAGTGGTGGCAGTGCTGCAACTGCGGCGGAACCGGCCTGGACTCCGGCGGCGACGCCTGCCCGCACTGCGAGGGCCTCGGCCACTGCCATCGCCGATGGCCCCGTAGAACCGATGACCGTGTCCGACGTATGGAGGGCTGCCTAATGGCGAACAAGGGTGGGCACCGCCGGTTCGGCAACATCCGCAAGCGTGACTCGGGGGGCGATACCAGGTCCGCTATCCAGGGCCAGACGGCCGCATGTGCACAGCACCCAAGACATATGCCAGCAAGACAGAAGCGGAACGCGCCCTGACGCTGATCGAAGCGGAGATCCTCACAGGGACGTGGACTGATCCTGAGCGGGCCAAGGTCAAGCTTGGCGTCAACGCCGAACTGTGGATCGAGCAGCGTCAGAGCTCCGGCCACGCACGCGAGAGCTGTACGCGTTGCTGCTGCGCAAGCACATCAGCCTCACCTGGGCGGTGTGAGCCTGAGCAACCTCAGTACGCCGATGATCCGGGAGAGGCTGACGACTCTCGCCAGCAGCGGCGTGGGGGCGACCTCGCGCGCCAAGGCGTACCGGCTGCTGCGGGCCGTGCTGATGACGGCGGGCGTGGAACACAAGCTTCTCCCCGCAACCCGTGCCAGGTGCGCGGGGCCGGCACCGAGCATGCCGAAGAGCGTCCGACACTCACCGTCGCCCAAGTCTTCGAGCTGACCGAACGGGTCGGCGTCCGCCCGGTCGGCAACTTCCACAAGTTGGACTCCGGTGACTACCGGCTGCGGTACCGCGTGAAGGGCGGAACCGTGCGGCGCTTCCCGCAGACGTTCGCCACCCGCGCGGAAGCGGAACGGGCTCTGTGGAAGATGGCGGAGGATGGGCACGCCGATGTCATCAGGGACGAGCGTCTGCGTGCGTTCATCCTGCTGGCGACCTTCGCCGTCTGCGCTGGGACGAGATCACCGCGCTTTGCCGCTGCGACCTGGACCTGACCGCGCGCACTGTTCGTGTCCGGCATGCCTACGTCGAGCAGGCCAACGGCCGCATGTTGCTCGGCCCGCCCAAGTCCAAGGCGGGAGTTCGGACGGTGACCATCCCGGCCGCGATCGTCCCCCACCTGACGGCGCACCTGAACAGGTACACCAAGCCCGAAGCGAACGCCTTGGTCTTCGCCGGGCTCAAGGGCGGGCCGCTGCGGCGTAGCGGCTTCAACAAGGTCACCAATTGGCGTCACCTGGTGGAGGCACTCGGGGTGCCGAACCTTCATTTCCATGACCTTCGACACACGGGCAACCAGCTCGCAGCCGACATGGGCGTCTCGACCAAGAACCTGATGGCTCGGATGGGCCACGACAACGAGCGGGCCGCGCTGCGCTACCAGCACAAGTCCGCGAAGGGTGATCGGATCATTGCCGATGGCCTCGATGAGCTGGTCCGTGCGGAGCAGGGCGAGGAAGGCGGCGGCCGGTTGGTGCCGGTGGCCTAACCTCGGGCTTTCACCGGGCGATGGGCCGGGAGTGACCGTTTAGATAAGAAAAGTGCCTCTGTGCTGGGAGGATAGGGCTTGTCGAAGGTCCTGTCCGTACCAGTCCAGAAGGCACTTTT
>NZ_JBHSON010000125.1:0-36952 GCF_042656285.1 Actinomadura rugatobispora
TCAAACTCTCCATCAAGGTCCGAACGACGACTCCGAAAAGCCGCCAAACCTCAGGAAAAAATCCCAGCAAAACACCAACCCGTACACGGGCCGGTGCACTGCCTCAAAGAAATCCCCACCACGGACACCGACAAGCGATGACCGCGGCCACGGGGTGGTCCGACCTAAACGGCCGGACCTATAAAGGCACTGGCTTTTAACACGCTGTTGAGTTCTCAAGAAACGGACACCCACCGCGTTCGCGCCCACTCTCGCGGGCCCGTCCTCCGGGGCAACCCTTCTAACTTACCAGGATCTTCGCTCCTGTCAACCAACCTGGCGGTTGATCTTCAGAGGCTTAGCCCAGCCCGCCGTGCGTCATCGCGGGCAGCCGGAGCGGCCCGTGATCGATCGTTCGGTGGAGTCCCACGGGCCGACCACCTTGCGGCGTCCTGCATCCCGTCTGGGCTGACCACTCCAGAGTAACCCGGTTCCAAGCGAGCTTCGAACCGTTTTCCTCTGGGGGCTTCCCCGGAGGCCGTCCGCCTGTCGGCGTCCCGCATCCCCTCGGGGCAGGAAGAACATTAGATAATCAAGAACCACTCGTCAACTCGGTCTTGTTACCCCTCGCCCACGCGGACTAAACCCCCAGGTCACGGTTGATTCACTCACGGACCCCGGAGAGGTCGCCCGGACGCGGGCACCTCGGAGGATGCCGGTCACCGGGCTTGCCTCGGCCGAGGGGAGCACCTCACCCGTGAGCAACCATGGGATGGCTTGGAAGTGGTGTACCCCACGTTCGATCCACCGCTAGGGCGCGAGGCTCGCCCGGTGCGGCCCCTCAGGCCAGGGCCGCGGAGAGCTGGTCGACGCGGCCCTGGGAGTCGAAGGCCACGGTGATGCTGCCGCCTCCCGGGGGGCCGCCGGAGATCGTCTCGGCGGTCTCCTCGTACGGGGCGCCGTGGCGGTCGAAGTAGCCGCGCACGACCCGCCGGTGGTCATCGGGGAAGACCTGGACGGCGGTCATGAGCAGGCGCGGCGCGGTGTTCGGGTCGAACACGGCGGAGGGCAGTTGGGGGTCGTCGAGGTGGACGTACGCCGCGCCCTTGCCCTCGTTGATCGCGCATGACCAGATGCCGTTCCCGCCCAGCAGGTGGCCGGCGGCGATGGCCATGGTGGTGGCGGCCTGGTGCGGCTGGGGGAAACCGCCGAGGTCGAGGTGGCCGGTACTCAGCTCGGGGATGTCGTGCTCCACGCCGTAGTCGTGGATGGCGCGGACCGCGGCGACGGCGGGATGGTCCCAGCCGAAGTTCGGATTCGCCCAGGTCCACAGCCAGGTATTGCTGAGGTGGGAGAAGCTGCCCAGGCTCGTCACGCCGCCGATTACGAGACCGTCGGAGCGCAGTGACCGCGATTCCAGGTCGGCGGTCCTGTGCTCGGTGCCGAGGAAGGCGTTCAACGCCTCCTGCTGCTGCATCGCCGCTGCGGAGCGTTCCGCCCCGAACGCTTCGAACGCCGGACTGTAGGAGCTCTGTCGTGACATGCAGCGGCAGCATAGTGGCGCACAGCGACCGGCAGGGCCGTGCCCTGGGCGTCAGCGGGGTGCCCGCGCCTGTGGGCACGTGTCAGCGGCGCCGGTGACGGTGCTTCCGGAGAACGCGAGTCATCGTCGAAAGGCCGCCTGTGAGTAGCTGATACGGGCCGGGAGGGCCTGCGGGCGGTTCAGAAAGACGCGTGCACTGGACGGGGCGGACCTGGCGGCCCGGCGGGGCACGCTGCTGAGCCGGACGCCGGCCGGGCGGAGGTCTGCGGGTACGACGTCGTCCGGAACACGGCCCGGTGCGGGCAACGATTGGGCTGACCGGCACCGAGGACCTGGTCATGATCGTGTGGCTGCTGGGCTTCGGCCCGGCACGGGCCAAGGCGCGGAGGCGGGCGCTGTAGAGCGGTTCCAGTTGATGGAGGCCGCGAGGCGCGCGGTGAGGACGTACTCAGGCCAGGTCTGGCGACGAGCCTGGTGAACCGGTCTGAGGCGATCTACCTGGACGAGCCGAGGGCGGGACCGGACCCGCGAACCCGCGATGAGGTGCGGGCGGCCGTCCGGGACCTCGTGGACGACGGGACGACGGTGCTGCTGATCACGGCCGGGTGGTGGCGGAGAGCGCGCCTGCGGAACTGAAAGGGGCGGATCGGGCGGCAGACTCTGGTGGCACGCGCGGCCGAGCCGTATCGGATGGAGGAGCCGGGCGCGATCGTGGCGGTTCTCACGCGGCGGCGATGGAGCTTGTGATGGCGCCGGTGTCGGCTCCGGCGGTCTGACGGCCTGGTGGCGCGCCGGCTGGACGAGACGGCGAGCGTGCCGACCGAGTTGTCACTGCGGATGCCGAGTCTGGACGAGGTCTTCCTCACGCTGACCGGACGGCCGTCGGCAGAGGCAGAAGAGCGCCGGGCCGTCGGGGTGTGCCGCCCCGCTGCGGCACGGGTTGACGCTGGCCCGGCGGGAACGTAGCCCGGCTGCGCCACTCGGAGGGACGCCGTCGTGTTCCTGCTCATGTTCGTCGTGCGGTGGCGGGTAACACGGAGGCCCAGCCGTGGCAGTTGCTTCCGGGCCTCGTGCCGCAGATGGCGATGTTCGCGACGATGAGGCTGGGCACAGCGCTGAAACGATGACGTTCACGGGGCTTCCTCGACTTTCCGCAGACGGCGATCGCGCGTTCGGCGCCGTTGCTGGGGACGGTTCGGTTCCGCACCGGGTCGCGGCGACGTTCGCGCGGCGCATGTGAGCAGCATTCTGATCCCGGACACCTCGACGATTCCGGGCCTGAGGTGAATTCGGTGACGCATCTGTGCGAGCCCTGATGGCGGGTGGGGCGGTGGGCAACCACGTCTGGCACACGCTGGCCTGGGGCGGCCGGGATCGTGGTGGTGTTGCGCTCCTGGAAGTCGTTCACGCCCGGGGGCGTTGGCTTGCGGGGGTGGTGATCCAACTGGTCGTCCCAGATGGAGGCCGTCCGCGGGGCGCGGTCGTACGCGGTGGCGGAGCTGTCGTCGCCGAGTGCCTGCCGGGCGGTGGTCTCGGTACGGCTTGCGTCGAGCCCTGGGCGGTCGTCGTGCGCTGGCAGGCGTACGTGGTGCCGAGGAGCCCGGCGGCCCGGGCGCGCTCACCCCGGACCATGCGGTGTTCTCGCGGGCATCGTGCCGCCGACGGCGCGCTCTCGTGCTCCAGCGCGTCCAGCCGATGACGTTGGTGATCTGGGCGGGGACGTTGGTCAGCAGCCGCTCCGGCGAGCGGCTGGCGGCCCCGACCCGTACGGCGCCCGCGCCCGTAGCGGGTGTGCCACGGTCAGCGGTACGAGCGGGGCACGGCGGGGGCGCCCGCAGTTCCTCCAGGCGAACGGCGCGACGGTGTCCACATCGGCTGGTCCAGGGCCAGCCGATCACGGGCCGCCGCCACAGCATGCGCAGCCGACCCTGGGCGGCCCGGAATCGTGCAGGCAGATTGTCCTCCCCTCGGCCGCCGATTCGCGTTTGCGGCAGGGTGGGGCCTTCCTGGGAGGGTGGCTTCATGCACGAGAAACCAAGGATCGTTTCCGGCGTCGAGGTCATCCCGCTCTGCGACGCGGTGGGTCCGATGGGAGAGGCGTTGCGGAAACCGCTGGACGACACCTTCACTGGTGCCAGGCCCGCGCTCTGGGAGCGCACGAGGGCCGAGGCGCCTGAGGCGTTCGGGCCGGACGGTGAGTGGATCCTGCACTTCCACTGCTATCTGCTGCGCGTCCCCGCGGGTCCCACCGTGCTGGTGGACGCGGGGCTCGGTCCAGAGGAATCTCCGGCCTCCTCCTGGGCGCCCGTGCCCGGACGCCTCCCTACGGCGCTGGCAGAGATCGGCGTCAAGCCGGAAAGCGTCGACACCGTCGTACTGACCCATCTCCACAGCGACCACGCCAGCGGCGCGGTCGTCGACGGCAAGCCCCTGTTCCCCAATGCCCGCCACGTCGTCCAGGAGGACGAGCTCACCTGGCTGGAGGGCGAGGGCGGGGACGTCCTGGACGAGGTCGTCACCCCCCTGCAAGAGGCCGAATGCCTGGACACCCTCCAGGGGCAGACCCGCATCGCCGAGGACATCAAGGTCGTCCCCACGCCGGGGCACACGCCGGGGCATCAGTCGGTGGTGCTCGGGGACGACCAGCTCATGGTGTCGGGCGATGTGGTCCTGCACCCCGTCCAGCTGGCCGACCCCGCCATCGAGTACGTCTACGACGAGGACTCCGCGGCGGCCGCGACCACGCGCACCGCGGTGTTGCGCAAGCTGCGCAAGAGCGGTGGCCTGCTGGCCGCACCGCATCTCCCGGAACCCTTCGTCCGGTTGAGCTGACGTGTGAAACGCGCACGCCGGGTACCACGGGCCTTGGAAGGAGGGGTCATCTGATGCCCAGAGCCCAGATCAAGGACGAGAAGAAGTATCAGCGCCTCCGCGAGAAGGGCGACAGCAAGGAGAAGGCGGCACGGATCGCCAACGCCTCCGCCTCCCAGGGGAGCGGGAAGGTCGGCCGCAAGGGCGGTAAGAGCCCCGCGTACGACGACTGGTCCAAGGACGAGCTGATGAAGCGCGCACGCGAGATCGGCATCGAGGGCCGTTCGTCGATGAACAAGTCGGAACTGGTCAAGGCGCTGCGCAGCCACTGACCCATCGGAGAGGGGGGCGGCCCGTGGGCCGCCCCCTCTTCGTTCGGCCGTCCTATTCCTCTTCGATCCGCATCGCCCTTTCCTCGGCCGTGTACCCGCCGCCGTCGGCGCCCTCGTCCCGGGCGACCGCGTCCGGCTCGGTGTCGGTGCGGGCGCCTTCGTCCTCTTCGACGATGCGCCCGGCGGGGGCGGGGGCGGGGGCGGCGGGCTCGTCCGCGGGCGCGGGACGCTCCGGCTCCTCCCGGCGCAGCCGCTCGTCGAGCGGCTCGCCTTCGCGCATCTCCTCGGCGGTCGTGCCGAAGTCGTCCACGGCGACCGGTTCGTCCCCCGGCAGCGCGGCCTCCTGCGGGTCCTCGGTCCAGTACTGCTCCGGGGTCCCGTCCTGAAGATCGGGGATGCCGTCGTCCTCCGGCGAGCTGTGCCGCTCGGTCATCGCGTTCCCCCTTTCCGTTCCGGGGGCGCGTACCCGCGTGGCGCGGATCATTCGTGGTTCGGCGCCCTGCGGCAGGGCACGCTCGGGGCATGCGCCAGGTCTTCGTCCTCGACTGCGCGGACCCGGAGCGGCTGGCCGCCTTCTGGGCCGCCGCGCTCCGCTACCGCCGCCACCCGCACTCTCCCCCGTACACGGCGCTGGACGACCCGCGCGGCGAGGGTCCCAAGTGGCTGCTGCAACGCGTCCCCGAACCCAAGGTCGGCAAGAACCGGATGCATCCCGATCTGCGCGTCACGGACATGGACGGCGAGCTGGCCCGGCTCACCGGGCTCGGCGCCACCGTCGTGCGCGGCCCCTTCGACGACGAGGGGTGGCTCACCACGGTGCTCGCCGACCCGGAGGGCAACGAGTTCTGCCTGATCGTCGAACCGGAGGGATCCTCATGACCAAGGTCGCCGAACACGCCCGCCGACAGAAGGAGAAGTACACCGCCGGGGCGGAGCGCCCGCTGGGCTCGTACCTGGCCACCCTCGCCGTGTACGGCCTCACCACCGGCGCGCTGGCGCTGCTGGCCCGGCGCCGCGCCGCCCCCGCCACCCGCGTCGGGGCGGCCGATCTCGCCCTGATGACGGTGACCACGCACAAGCTGGCCCGGCTGATCTCCAAGGATCCGGTGACGAGCCCGCTGCGCGCCCCGTTCACCCGGTACGCGGGCACGGCCGGCCCGTCCGAGCTGGCCGAGGAGGTCCGCGGCCACGGCGCCCGGCATGTCGTCGGCGAGCTGATCACCTGCCCGTTCTGCACGGCCCAGTGGGTGGCGACCGCGTACGCCGCCGGTCTGGCCTTCGCCCCCGACGCGACCCGTCTGGCGGGCGCCACGATGACGGCCGTGGCCGGTTCGGACTGGCTCCAGCTCGCCTACGCGCGGCTCCAGCGGGCCGCCGAGGAGTGAGGGAGCGGCGACGTTTGGTGCCGCCGGGACGGGTAGGGCCTCCATATGGAACTGTCTTTCCTCAAGCCGCTGTACTCCCGGCCGGGTCCGTACGCCTCCGTGTACGCCGACCTGACCCGCACCACCGAGGACGCCGGCAAGGCCGTCGAGCTGCGCTGGCGTGCGCTGCACGCGGAGCTGGAGGCGCAGGGCGCGCCCAAGCCCACGCTGCGCGCGGTGGAGCGTGCCGTGGAGGAGGAAGTGGAGCGGCGCCGCTCCGAGGGCCTGGTGATCTTCGCGGCGGACGGCGAGGTGGTGTTCTCCGAACGGTTCGAGCACGCCCCCCGCACGCCCCTGGCCAGGGTGTCCCCCCTCCCCCACGTGATGCCGTACCTTTCCGACCGGGGGGAGCGCTTCGCCCACCTGGTCGCGCACGTCGACCGGAGGGGCGGCGAGATCGACTGCGTCGACCCGGAGGGCCGGCACCGCCACATCGACGTGCCCGGGGACGAGGAGTACCCCATCCGCAAGGTCAAGGCCGGCGACTGGAACCAGTCGCGCTTCCAGCGCTCGGCGGAGAACGTCTGGAAGAGCAACGCCAAGAAGGTCGCCCGGGAGATCGACAAGGTCGCCCGCGCCAGCCATGCCGAGGCCGTGGTGATCGCAGGTGACGCCAGGGCCCGCACCGCCGTCCTGGAGGAGATCTCCGACGGCGTGCTGGAGCACACGGTCGAGTCCGACCGCGGCAACGGCCTGGACGGCGAGCTCTCCCGGATCCTCGATCTCAAGAGCACCGAGCGGATCCTCACCGTCGCCGAGCGCTTCGAACGCGAGCTGGCCAACGGCGAGCGCGCCGTGGCGGGCCTCCCCGCGACCGTCGAGGCCGTCCGCCGCGGCCAGGTCGAGACGCTGCTCATCGACGACGACCCCGCCTCCCCCGCCAGGCTCTGGACGGGCCCGCAGCCCTTCGAGGTGGCCACCACCCCCGACGACCTCCGCCCCCTGGGCGTCGACGACCCGGTCGAGGAGCGCGCCGACGCCGCCCTCATCAGGGCCGTGGCCGCGACCGACGGGGACGTGGTCGTCCTCCCGTCCGATGGCCCCAACGCCTCTCTCGGCGTAGGCGCCGTCCTCCGCTACAACGACCCGTCCACCCGCCACTGACCCAAAGCACCCCGCCCGGCCCCGGCCCGCATCCGCGTCGCTTCGACGTCGCGCGCGACGGCCTGGGCAAGCAGCATCCGCAGTATGAGCACGATGAGCGCGGCCCCCAGGACCGCCATGCCGATCCCGCCCATGATGACGGTCACCCACATCGGGGGGCTCGGGGGGTCGCCCCCCGATAAACACGACGAGGAGGAGCGGTCCGCGCCTTCCGCGGACACACTCCTCCCACCTACGAGTGGAGCTATGGGGATTCGAACCCCAGACCTCCTCCATGCCATGGAGGCGCGCTACCAACTGCGCCATAGCCCCGCAGGCCGCCGTTTCCGGTGACCGGCCCTAGGAGAGCTTAGTGCACGCGGAGGCCTGCTCGGGACGTCAGCGGGTCTTGCGCGTCATCGTGTAGCGCAGGACGAGGAACGGCAGGCCGAAGACGGAGAAGGCGTGTTCGGCCCGGAGGGCGCCGTCCTCCACGTAGACGTCGAGCCGTTCGGCGAAGCCGTGGACGGCGAGGGCGGTGAGGTCTCTGGAGCCGGGGTCGACGTAGGTGAGGTAGTGCCCGGGGTGGTCGAGATCGCTTTCGCTGGTGAGGACGAGTCCGCCGCCGGGCCGGGCGTACGGGGCGAGCGTGGCGGTGAAGCTGGCGTGGGGCAGTGGGAAGCCGACGCTGACGTAGCCCCGGTCGCCGTGCCGGTAGGTGGTGTAGATGCCCACGTAGATGGGTTCGTCGGTGTCGGAGAAGGAGCGGATCCAGCCGCGGACGGCGGTCGCGTCGGGGAGGTCGGGGACGATCGTGTCGATGCGGCCGCGCACGCCGCGCTGGGCTTCGCGCTGGTTCATCGGGACGTTCGCCTGGCCGAGGGGGCGGGCGAGGAGGGTGCGGTAGAGGAGGTAGCCGGGGCGGACCCAGGTGCGCCATTCGGGGACGATGTCCAGTTCGAACCGGGCGGTGTGCTCGTAGAACTCGCGGACGAGGGGGTGTGTCCCGGCGGGGTCGAAGTCGGGGCCGGCGAGTTCGTCCAGGGAGCCGACGATGCCGACGTCGGGGGCGTCGGCGGTGTAGGTGCCGCCGATCGTTTCGGCGAGTTCTTTGACGTAGCCGGTGCCGACGTACCGGGATCGGGCCTCTCTCGGCACCACGAAGGGGAGGCTCTCGGCGGGGACCTCCTCGGCGAGGAGGCTGACCTGGGCGTCGCGGAAGAGGAGCGCCGCCAGGGTGCGGTAGGTCACCACGGCCGCGCTCGCCACCGCGGCGGCGGGGAGGGGCCGTGCCGTGGCGGCTGCGCCGACGGCGGCGCCGACGACCGGGCCGAGGGCGACCTTCTGCGGTCTCAGGCCGAGGGCGCCCGCGACGGCGCCGGAGACCGTCCCCACGGCCAACGGGCCCGCGGAGCGCCCGGCCAGCCACCCCAAGGGCGCGGCCATGGCGCCGCTGACGGCGATGCGCTGCCACAGGGCGGGGATCTCGCCGGGGCGTTGCCGTGCGCGGGCCACCGCCTCGCCTGCGCCGAGCGCGACCGCGCCCAGGGCGGCCCCGGCTCCCGCCGCGCGCGCGCCGCGGTGGCCGGCGAGGGCCGCTCCCGCCAGGGCGCCGAGGGCCCCGGCGAACGCGATCGAACCGGCCTGGGACGCTCGCTCGTCGTTCACAGATGAAAACTACCGGCCCAGGACGGGTCGGGCTTCACGGGCGGGGCCGTCCTGCGCCACCATGACAGGGCCGCCGCGGGGAAGGGCCGAGATCACCCGTTCCCGTTGATCGGACGATCCGGTATACGGCATCGTCCATAGGCGGCGTCACCCCCCGTGTCACGAAAGGTACTGCGCATGCGCCGGCTGGCGGTCACCCTCCTGCTGCTCCCCGGCTTGTTCGGGCTGTCCCTGTGGACCGGGGTGGGCCCGGCGGACGACTGGGTGCACAACTGCCAGGTGCGGCAGGCGTACCTGGACCGCCTGGAGGCCATGGAGGTCGAGGTCAACCGGATGCGCATCCAGGGCAAGAGCGAGCAGGAGATCGCCCGGGCGATGGTGCCGCGCCGGAACGAGGCCAAGTCGCTGGTGCGCGGCAAGATGAAGGTCAAGGACGTGCGGAAGCTGGAGCAGCGCAACCAGGCCCGGTACGGCAGCCCGCAGGGCCCGACGATCGAGTGGATGTACGCCCGGCACGGCGGGAACTGGCACGAGATCGTCGAGGCGAGCCTGGATTCCAACGCGTTCTACGACGTGACGTGCATTCCGTGGTTCGATCTGTGAACACGACAATGATCATGACCCGCTTTTCCGGAGTAATCGGAAATATCCGTTCAGACGACGGGGATTCGGCGCGGAGTTGCCCGCCGATCCGGTGAATCGCCTGCGTACGGTGCGGGTCCGTGGCGAAGATGAGGGAATGAGTTTCCCCCTGATGCCCGGTTACGACCACATCAATCTGGTCGCCGAACTGGAGCCGGGCGCGGCGCTGCGGGACCGCGAGATCGGCGAGCGGATCCGCGATTACCGAAGGATCCTCCCGGCCGGCTCCCCCGATTTCGGACACGCGGTGCAGACCGGCTCGCGGTGGCGGATCGGCTGCCTGGGCGCGACCGATCCCTCGGCCGCGCGCTACGGGCTGGCCATGGATCTGCGGCAGGCCGCCGCCGAGGACGGCACCGACGCGGCGACGGCCCGGGCCATGCGGGCGGCGGCCGACCGGCTGGACCCCGAGGAGGGCGAGCAGCTCCCCAAGGACGAGTGGGAGCTCGGCGACCGCCGCTACCGGGTGATCAGGATCGAGAAGTACACCCTGATCGGCGACCGGGTGATGGAGCCTCCCCGCCCCAGCGACGGCGCCCTGACCGGGATCGACTCGATGCTGCGCGGGCACCCGATCGACCCGCGGGCGCCCGCCGGGCAGTGGGAGGCCCAGCTCAGGCTGAACCTGGTGGGGTACATGCCGATGCCCGGCACCGTCCCGGAGATCGTCCGGACCGAGGCGCGGCACGCGATCCGCACCCACCCCGGGGTGGTGCTGCTGCCGCCCACGTTCACCGTGGTGGAGGTCACGGAGGACGCGTGGGAGCCGCTCACCGGGGGCAGCGATCCCGACGACGCCCGCGACCACCTGGCGGGCTACTTCAGCCGGCTGCTGCCGCGGCTGCGCGAGTTCCAGGGCGATCCGGCCACGCCCGCCGAGATGGAGGCGTGGGCGGGGGCCGCGGCGCGGATCACGGCGGCGACCGGACACGAGTTCACCGCCCTCGGCCGCCGGTTCCGCACCGTGCGGGTCTCCCGGATGCTGCGGCTCGGCCGAGACGGCCCGGAGGCGCCGCGCCCGTCCGACCAGGAGCGCTACGGCGTGCCGGAGGTCGTCCAGGACGAGTCCTGACCCACAAGGGCGCAGCCGTCGCCCAGAACGGCTCCTCGGCCCATGCCGACCACGTCGGCGTGCCCGCCCGCCGAGTACGCTGCCCTCGCCCTGCAGATCATCGAGAAGACGATGCTCAACGGCGAGACCATCCGGCTCGACGGCGCCATCCGTGCTGAAGGAGACCCCATGAGCGACGACCTGATCGTCGAGGAACGCGGCCGCGTCCTCGTCCTCACCATGAACCGCCCGGACGCCAAGAACGCGATGTCGTTGGCCATGGCCCACCAGATCGCCGCGGCCCTGGACACCCTCGACTCCCGCCCCGACCTCAGCGTCGCCGTGATCACCGGCGCGGGCGGCACCTTCTGCGCCGGAATGGACCTCAAGGGCTTCGCCCGGGGCGAGCGCCCCATCGTCGAGGGCCGCGGCTTCGCCGGCCTGGTGAAAGAGCCCCCCGCCAAGCCGCTGATCGCGGCCGTGGAGGGCTACGCCCTGGCCGGCGGCTTCGAGATCGTCCTGTCCTGCGACCTGATCGTCGCCGCCGACAACGCCAAGTTCGGCCTCCCCGAAGTGAAGCGGGGCCTCTGCGCCGCCGCCGGCGGCCTGCTCCGCCTCCAGCACCGCATCCCCTACCACCTGGCCATGGACCTCGTCCTCACCGGCCGCATGTGGCCCGCCCGGGAAGCCGCCGAAGTCCACCTGGTCAACCGCCTGACATCTCCAGGGTCCGCCCTGGAGGAAGCCCTGAAGCTGGCCGACGAGATCGCCGCCAACGCGCCCCTGGCCCTGGCGGCGTCCAAGCAGGTGCTCTCCCGCTCCTCCGACTGGTCCCAGGACGAAGCGTTCGACCGCCAGGAGGAGTACACCACCCCCGTCCGCAACTCCGCCGACGCCAAGGAAGGCGCGAAGGCCTTCATCGAGAAGCGCGCCCCGAACTGGTCGGGCACCTAGAACGGAATCATCAGCTCAACACCGATCAGCGAGGCGACCAGAAGCGTCTGCAACGGCTCCGGTACGGCATGCTCAAGACGCACGCCGTACCGGCGCCGCCTCTCCTCGTACACAGAAACCCCAACCGAGAACCGCCCAATGACGTCCCCGGAGGCGTCCACCACAGTCCCTTCCTGCAAAGCCGCATCCACCCCCGGCATCAGTAAGAAGGCAACCTCCTCGCCCTGAGCGTCCCGAACCGCATAGCCCCCGCTGCTCTCCCCGCCCGACAGCCCGAGCGTCCCCTTCACCCCACCCACATGCACGGCGATCGCCCCGAGCTGAGCCCCATCACCCCCGACCACAAGCGCGGGCTGCGGCCGCATCGGATCATTCGTCCGATCCACAGAGAACCAAGGCCGGCCCTCAGAATCCGACGCACCGACCACCACCCGCGTCTCGTCATAACGGGCATGCGGGTTCGGGTAGAACATCAACCCGTCATCCGGCGCGGGCACCCTCTCCACCCGCGCGAAGACCACGCCCCGATCATGGATGACGTAGTCCCGCCGCAGCTGGGGCTCGTCCACCGTCCAGGCCATGAGTTCCATGTCAGCTCCGGGTCAGGTCGAGAGCCAGCGGCGTGGCCAGGACCAGCGTCCGCAGGGGCTCGGCCGGCTCCCCCTCCAACCGCAGCGTGTACCGGTCCTTGAAGGTGGCCTCGCGCACCTCGATCTCCGCCACCCGCCGCCCCTCCAGATCGGTGCAGACACCACCGACCGGCACCACGCTCACCGCTTCCTCGCTGGACCGCCGCTTCATCTCCCAGTCGACCTCGCCCACGGTCCGGTCCCGCACGTCCAGGAGCCGGTGCACCAGCCCCGGCTTGCGCTCCACCAGATACTTCGCCGCCCCGGCCGGATCGTCGACGAACCGCCCGATCACCACTCCATCGGCCCCCACGATCGCGACCGGCGCCCCGTCCTGGCGATCGACGTAGAAGAGAACGCCCCCGTCCGCCCCCTCGACCTGGACGACCACCCGGGCCCCGCCCAGCCCCGAGCCGCCGAACATCGCGATCAAGCCCTTGCGCGGCTTGGGCCCGGCCACCTGCACCGCCTGCCCCAGCACCTGCCCGGACTCGTCGCTGATCCCGTACTCCAGCTGCGATGACCGCTGCTCGATCCGCAGCACCGAACACCCCAAGAGGCTCACCATCCGAGCACCCTAATCCGAAACCCCACCCAAGAACCGCCAGGGGCACCTGGGGGCGAAGCCCCCAAAGAACACAACAAGGAGAAACCCCCAACAACCGCAACCACGCACAAGGGGGCGTGGGGGCGAAGCCCCCACATCGGGGGGCTCGGGGGGTCGCCCCCCCGATAAACACGACGAGGAGGAGCGGGGAAGCGGCGTCAGCCGCGACCACACTCCTCCCACCTACGAGTGGAGCTATGGGGATTCGAACCCCAGACCTCCTCCATGCCATGGAGGCGCGCTACCAACTGCGCCATAGCCCCGCGCGACTGCGTGGACGTTCATCCCGCAGCGCTTGGCCAGTGTATAGGACTGGGCCGTGGTACTCGAATCGGTTTGCCGGGGGGTCAGGCGCCGTTCTCGACGCGGTCGTCGCTGAGGACGGGTTCGGGGAGGGTTCCGGCGTTGTGCTCGACGAGCCGCCACCCTCCGCTGCGTTCATTCCGTCCCCCTTCGGGGGACCCACCCCCACCTCGCATTTCGCCGAGGACGGACCAGCAGCAGTTGGAGAGGCCGCCGAGGCGTTCCCAGACCTCTTCGGGGAGGCCGAGGAGGTGGGACATGCCGAGGCGGAGGGCGGCGCCGTGGGAGGCGACGACGAGGAGGCCGTCGGGCGGCAGGTCGTCGAGGGCGCGGTCGAGGGCGGCGCCGACGCGTTTGGCGACCTGGAGGCTGGTCTCGCCGCCGGGGGGCTGCCAGGCGGCGTACTCGGCCGGGTAGCGTTCGCGGATCTCCAGGTTGGTGAGGCCCTCCCAGGCGCCGCCGTCGCGTTCGATGAGGTCGCGGTCGTGGCGGATGGGGAGGCCGGTGACGTCGGCGAGCGCCTGGGCGGTGTCGGCGGCGCGCTGGAGGGGGGAGGCGAGCAGGGCGGTGGGGCTCAGCGCGGCGAGGAGCCGGGCGGCGCGGTGGGCCTGCTGGACGCCGGTCTCGTCCAGGGGGATGTCGGTCTTGCCCTGGAAGCGGCGTTCGACGTTCCAGGAGGTCTGGCCGTGGCGCCAGAGGACGATGCGGCGCTTGCCCGGCACGCGGTCATTCACTGGCGCTCCCGACGGTGCGGCGGCGCTGCGCCGAGTGGGCGTTGACGGCCTCGGGGAGCCCGATCAGCGGGCAGTCCTTCCACAGCCGTTCGAGGGCGTAGAAGATCCTGTCCTCCTCGTGCTGGATGTGCACGATGATCTCGGCGTAGTCGAGCAGCACCCAGCGGCCCTCCCGCTCGCCTTCGCGGCGGACGGGCTTGGCGTCGGCCTCCTCGCGGAGCCGCTTCTCGATCTCGTCGACGATGGCGCGGACCTGCCGGTCGCTGGGCGCCGAGCAGAGCACGAAGGCGTCGGTGATGACGAGCTGCTCGCTCACGTCATAGGCAAGAATGTCGTCGGCCAGCTTGTCGCTCGCCGCCTCGGCGGCGAGGCGGACCAGCTGCACGGCCCTGTCGGATGCGGTCACGATGCGCTCGCGATCCTCCCTGTAGGCATCTCTTCCCGGAACCAGCTTCTCACGGGCTTCGGAAAGGGGCGGGCCCCTTTTCGTCGGCGTTCACCCACCGCGCCCTTTTCGACCGGGTACGGCGCCGTCCTGTCCGTTCCAGGGTATGGCCCCGCCGCGACCCGCCGGTACGGCCGCCGCACGGCGCTCAGCACCAGGTCAGGCGGCTTGGTCGCGGTAGAGGACGCGTTTGTTGATGTACTGGACGATCCCGTCCGGGACGAGGTACCAGATGGGCTCTCCGGCGCGGACACGGTCGCGGCATTCGGTGGAGGAGATCGACAGGGCGGGGACCTCCATCAGGCTGACGCGGCCGTTGGGGAGGCCGGGGTCGGCGAGGCGGTGGCCGGGCCTGGTGCAGCCGATGAAGTGGGCGAGTTCGAAGAGCTCGTCGGTGTCGTGCCAGGTGAGCATCTTGCCGAGGGCGTCGGCGCCGGTGATGAAGAAGAACTCGGTGTCGGGGCCGTGCAGCTCGCGCATGTCGCGGAGGGTGTCGACGGTGTAGGTGGGGCCGGGGCGGTCGATGTCGATGCGGCTGACCGAGAAGCGGGGGTTGGACGCGGTGGCGATCACGGCCATGAGGTAGCGGTCCTCGGCGGCGGCGACGCGGCGCTCCCCCTTGTGGGAGGACAGGCCGGTGGGCACGAACACGACCTCGTCCAGCGAGAAGACGTGGGCGACCTCGCTGGCGGCCACCAGGTGGCCGTGGTGGATCGGGTCGAACGTACCGCCCATGATCCCCAACCGTCGCTTTTGCGTCATGACGACGAGAATAGCCAGCGGGCCGGTGGCCCCCGACCACCGCCCCCGCGGCGGTGATCGGGGGCGCCGGTCAGTCCAGGCCGGGCAGCGGGGCCGGGCCCGATTCCCAGGTCACGACGCGTACCGCCTTGCCGACCTCGACGCGCGGGACGGTCCCGGCGGGCAGCACCCGCACCTCGGCGTGCAGGCCGAGATCGGCGCGCAGCGCCCGGGTGAGCTCCTCCGCGGGGCCGTCCTCGGTGGCTTCGGCGGCCTCGCAGGCGACCACGAGGCGGACGTCGGGCTTCCGGCGGTCCACGACCAGCTGGTAGTGGGGGACGACCAGTCCGGAGCCGAGCAGGACGCGCTCGACCTCGCCCGGGTACAGGTTGACGCCGCGGATCACCAGCATGTCGTCCACCCGGCCGCGGATCCTGCTCATCCGGACCAGGGTCCGCCCGCAGTCGCACTCGCCGTGCGAGAGCGCGGCGATGTCGCCGGTGCGGTAGCGCAGCAGCGGCAGGGCCTGCTTGGTGGGCGTGCTGAAGACCAGCTCGCCCGGTTCGCCCTCCTCCACCGGGTCGCCGGTCGCGGGATCGACCGCCTCGACGATGAAGTGGTCCTCGTTGACGTGCAGGCCGTTCTGCTCCAGGCACTCGGTGGCGACGCCCGGCCCGATCACCTCCGACAGGCCGTAGATGTCCATCGCCTTGATCGGCAGCACGTTCTCGATCGCCGTCCGCAGTTCCTCGGACCAGGGCTCGGCGCCGAACAGCCCCGCCCTGAGCGAGGAGACGTCCGTCCCGGTCTCGGCGGCCGCCTCGCCCAGCCGCAGCGCGTACGCGGGCGTGCAGGCCAGCACGTCGGGCCGCAGGTCGGCGATCATCCGGAGCTGCCGCTCGGTCATCCCGCCCGACATCGGCACCACGGCGGCGCCCAGCGCCACGGCGCCCTGGTGGACGCCGATGCCGCCGGTGAACAGGCCGTACCCGTAGGCGTTGTGGACGACGCTCTCGGCGGACGCGCCCGCGCAGGACAGCGACCGCGCGCACATGCCGGCCCACAGGTCCAGGTCTGCCTTGGTGTAGGCGACGAGGGTGGGCCTGCCCTGCGTCCCGCTGGAGCCGTGCACGGCGACCACCCGGTCCTGCGGGACGGCGAGCATCCCCAGCGGGTAGGCGTCCCAGAGGTCCTGCTTGGTGGTGAACGGCAGCGTGTGCAGTTCGGCGAGGGTGACGTCGGCGCCGCCCTTGACCCCCGCCTCGCGGAGCCGGTCGGCCTGCACGCCGCCCGCGACCAGCAGCCGGTCGACCAGTCCCCACAGCCGGTGGCGCTGCAGCGCCGCCCGCTCGTCCCGGGACATCGCCTCGGCCTTCGGATCGAACATCGCGCCTCCTCGCGCCCCCGATGACCTGGTAAGTTCTCGCTCTCCCCCGAGACGGCCGCCCCGATCCGCCCCGGAAACGACCATCCCCGCGGCCGGACGCCACCACTCTGCCGCACGGGCCCCCTCCGGGACGAGGGGTCGGGGCGACGGACCGGAGCCGGTCGGCGGCGCGCGGCGGGGAACCTTGGACTCGACCGGTTCGTCGGACTTACCATGCCGGTCCTGATCCGGGAACATCGTGACCAGGATCCGAACGAGGTCGGGGCACGGCCGACACCCGAAGGAAGGGAGGGAGCGGCGATCGCCGACGGGGGATTTTCCGGGACGGGCGCGCCGCGCACCCCATGACGACGAACACACCGGACCGGGCACGCACCCGATTCCCGGGGATCAGCTCGCGCGCCTACGAACATCCCGCGGACCGGTCGGCGCTGGTCGCGCTGCGTTCGCTGACCGGGTTCGACGTCGTGCTGCGGCGTCTTTCGGGCCTGTTCAACGAGCGCGCGCTGCGGCTGATGTTCCTGGGCGGCACCGTGCGGGTCGGCGAGGGCCAGTTCCACCACCTGCACGACATGGTCCGCGACGCCGCCTACATCCTGGACATGCCCGAGGTCCCCGAGGTGTACGTGCGGCAGTCCCCGACGCCGAACGCGATGGCGCTGGGCTCCGACCACCCCTTCATCGTGATCAACACGGGCCTGATCGACCTGCTGGACGACGAGGAGCTCCGGTTCGTGGTCGGCCACGAGGTCGGCCACATCCTGTCGGGGCACGCCGTCTACCAGACGATGATGCAGATCCTGATCCAGCTCGGCACCCGGCTGGCCTGGCTGCCGCTGGGCAACATCGCCATCGGGGCGATCATCATCGGGCTGAAGGAGTGGTTCCGCAAGGCCGAGCTGTCCTCCGACCGGGCCGGGCTGCTGGCCGGCCAGGACCTGGACGCGGCCAAGCGCACGATGATGAAGCTGGCCGGCGGCACCCGGCTGTCGGAGATGAGCAGCGAGGCGTTCCTGGCGCAGGCCCGCGAGTACGACGCGGCCGGCGACGTGCGCGACGGGCTGCTGAAGTTCCTCAACCTGCTGCCGCAGACCCACCCGTACGCGGTGATCCGTTTCGCCGAGATCGACCGGTGGGCCAAGAGCGGCGAGTACGAGCGGATCCTCGGCGGCGACTACGCCCGCCGCGCCGACGACGGCAGCGCCAAGGTCA
Source organism: Actinomadura rugatobispora (assembly GCF_042656285.1). GTDB lineage: Bacteria > Actinomycetota > Actinomycetes > Streptosporangiales > Streptosporangiaceae > Spirillospora > Spirillospora rugatobispora. The sequence continues at coordinate 17,546 of NZ_JBHSON010000125.1, forward strand.
CCGACGAGGCCCGCGCCGCCGCCTCGGCCTACAAGGAGTCGTGGGAGCGCAGCGCCGACCCGTTCATCGGCAAGGTCCGCGACGTGGCCGAGGGCGCGGCGTCCGCGGCGGGCGGCCTGTTCGACCGCCTGTCCCGCCGCGACGGCGGCACCACCACGAGCAACTCCAACTGAACGACCGCGCGGCCGGGCGCGGGCTTTGAGCCGTACCCCGCCCGTCGCGCGAGCGCGTTACCTGCCCGGTGAGGCGAAGCCGGAGGCAAGCCTCACCGGGCAGATCGCGAAGCGATGCCGCGCTCGCCAAGGCCCGGTTAGGGGCGAGCCGCCAGGCGAGCCCCGTAGGCCGGGACTCTAAAACACAGTCTGGCCCTTGAGGTGGCCTTCGCCGGTGACGACGTACTTGGTGGAGGTCAGCTCGGGGAGGCCCATCGGGCCGCGGGCGTGCAGCTTCTGGGTCGAGATGCCGATCTCGGCGCCGAAGCCGAACTCCTCGCCGTCGGTGAAGCGGGTGGAGGCGTTCACCATCACCGCGGCCGAGTCGACCAGCGCCACGAACCGCTTCGCGGCGGCCTGCGAGGTGGTCACGATGGCCTCGGTGTGGCCCGACCCGTAGGTGCGGATGTGCGCGACCGCCTCGTCCAGGGTGCCGACGACGCGGGCGGCGATGTCGAGCGAGAGGTACTCGGCGTAATAGTCGTCCTCGGTGGCCTCGACGACCTCGCCGGCGACGTCGTGGGCCCGGACGGCCTCGTCGCCGTGCACCGTCACGCCCGCCCCGCGCAGCGCCGCCAGGGCCTTGGGCAGGAACGCGTCGGCGATGCCCTCGTGCACCAGCACGGTCTCGGCGGCGTTGCACACCGACGGCCGCTGCGTCTTGGCGTTGACCAGGATCTTCACGGCCAGGTCCACGTCGGCGGCGGCGTCCACGTACACCGCGCAGTTGCCCACGCCGGTCTCGATCACCGGCACCGTGGACTCCTCCACCACCGAGTTGATCAGGGACGCGCCGCCGCGCGGGATCAGCACGTCCACCAGGCCGCGGGCGCGCATCAGGTGCTTGACGGACTCGCGGCTGGTGCCCGGCACCAGCTGCACCGCGTCCGCCGGGACGGCGGTGCCCGCCAGCGCGGCCTGCATGACGCCGACCAGGACGGTGTTGGACTCGTAGGCCGACGACGACCCGCGCAGCATCGCCACGTTCCCGCTCTTGAGGCAGAGCGCGGCGGCGTCGACGGTCACGTTGGGACGGCCCTCGTAGATGATCCCGACCACGCCCAGCGGCACCCGGATCTGCCGCAGGTCGAGGCCGTTGGGCAGCACGTTCCCGCGCACCGTCTCGCCGACCGGGTCGGGCAGCGCGGCGACCTTGCGGACGGCGTCGGCGATCCCCGCGATCCGCTCCACCGTCAGGCTCAGCCGGTCGATCATGTGCTCGGAGGTGCCGGACTCGCGGGCCCGCTCCACGTCGGCCTCGTTGGCCTTGACGATCTCCGGCGCGGCGGCGGTCAGCGCGTCGGCGATCGCGTGCAGCGCGGCGTCCTTGGCCGCCCGCGGCAGCGGCGCCAGCCCGGCGGCCGCCTCCCTGGCACGCCGTGCCACCCGCAGGAACTCCTCGCGTTCCCGGTCCTGCTCGCCGCCCATCGCCGGCTCCTTCCGCCTCGCTCGTTCGTGGTCAGGCCGGTCCGTGGTCGGATCGCCCGGTGGTCAGGATCACCAGATCGTCGCGGTGGATGATCTCGCGCTCGTACTCGGGGCCCAGCTCGCGCGCCAGCCAGCGGGTGGAGCGGCCCATCAGGTCGGGGATCTCGCCCGCGTCGTAGTTGATCAGGCCGCGGGCCACGACCACGCCGTCCGCGCCGCACAGGTCGACCGGGTCGCCGGCCGCGAAGTCGCCCTGGACGCCGGTCACCCCGGCGGGGAGCAGCGACTTGCGGCGCATGACGACCGCGTCGACCGCGCCCGCGTCCAGCATGACACGGCCCTGGCCTGTGGTGGCGTGCGCCAGCCACAGGTGCCGGGTGGACAGCCGGCGGCCGTCGCCGGGGTGGAAGCAGGTGCCGACCGGGGCGCCGGCGAGGGCGTGCGCGGCGGACGCGGCGTTGGTCAGCACCACCGGGATCCCGGCGATCCGGGCCGCCTCCACCTTGGTGATCATGCCGCCGGTGCCGACCCGCCCGGACCCGCCCAGCTCGACGCCGGCGAGGTCGGCGGGGCCGTGCACGTCCGCGATGCGGCGGGCGCCGGGACGGCTCGGGTCGCCGGTGTAGAGGGCGTCCACGTCCGACAGCAGGATCAGCGCGTCGGCCCTGGTCAGATGGGCGACCAGCGCGGCCAGCCGGTCGTTGTCGCCGAACCTGATCTCGTCGGTGGCGACGGTGTCGTTCTCGTTGACGATCGGGACGATGCCGAGGTCGAGCAGCTTGCCCAGGGCCCGCTGGGCGTTGCGGTGGTGGACGCGGCGGATCATGTCGTCGGCGGTGAGCAGCACCTGGCCGGCGGTCAGCCCGTACCGGGCGAAGGAGGAGGTGTAGCGGGCCACCAGCAGCCCCTGCCCGACGCTGGCCGCGGCCTGCTGGGTGGCCAGGTCGGCGGGGCGGCGGTTCAGCCCGAGCGGGCCGAGCCCGGCGGCGATCGCGCCGGACGACACGAAGACGATCTCGGTGCCGGCCCGGCGGCGGGCGGCCAGCACGTCGACCAGGGCGTCGATCCGGTCGGCGTCGATGGTGCCGTGCGGGGTGGTGAGCGAGGAGGAGCCGGCCTTCACGACGATGCGGCGGGCGCCCGCGATCGCGTCGCGCACGGCGGCGCGCTCCGGGGCGGCCGTCGCCCCGGCGCCGCCCGGGGCGGTGCCGTCCGGGGCGGTCGTGGCCGCCCGTGCCGTCGCGGCTGCCTGTTCGCGGCTCATGCTCTCCCTCGTGGCTCGGAGCGTCGTCCTGGCGATCGTGCGTGGTGGTCGCGGGCCGTCAGCGGCGGCCGTCGAGGCGCCGGTCGGTGCCCCGCGGCCCGGAGGCGGCCTCGCCCGCGAGCACCTCCGGCTCCCAGTCGAACACGATCGACTCCTCGTGCGTGCCGATCATGACGGTGGCCCCGGCGGCGGCGCCCGCCTCGGCCAGCGCCTGCTCGACCCCCAGCCGGGCCAGCCGGTCGGCCAGGTAGCCCACGGCCTCCTCGTTGGTGAAGTCGGTCTGCCGCAGCCACCGCACCGGCTTCTCCCCGGTGATCAGGTAGGTGTTCTCGCCCGCCGGGCGGATCTCGAAGTCGGGCGCGCCGGCGACCGGCTCCGGCCGGATCACCAGCCGGGTCGGCTCGGCCGGCGGCAGCGCGGCCCGGTACTCCTCGACCATCGCCGCCATCGCGAACGACAGCTCCCGCAGCCCCTCATGGGTGGCCGCCGAGACCTCGAACACCCGCAGCCCGCGCGCCTCGAACTCCGGCCGCACCAGCTCGGCGAGGTCGCGGCCGTCGGGCACGTCCACCTTGTTCAGCACGACGATCCGCGGCCGGTCCGACAGCGGACGGTCGCCCAGCACCCGGTCGTAGGCGCGCAGCTCCCGCTCGATCACCTCGAAGTCGCTGACCGGGTCGCGGCCCGGCTCGAGCGTGGCGCAGTCCAGCACGTGCGCCAGCGTGGACGAGCGCTCGATGTGCCGCAGGAACTCCAGGCCCAGGCCGCGGCCCTCGCTGGCGCCCTCGATCAGTCCCGGCACGTCCGCGACCGTGAACGTGGTGTCGCCCGCGCTCACCACCCCCAGGTTGGGGATCAGCGTGGTGAACGGATAGTCGGCGATCTTGGGCTTGGCCGCCGACACCGCCGCGATCAGCGAGGACTTGCCCGCGCTGGGGAAGCCGACCAGCGCCACGTCCGCGACGCTCTTGAGCTCCAGCACCACCTCGCCCTCGTCGCCCGGCTCGCCCAGCAGCGCGAACCCGGGCGCCTTGCGCTTGGCGGTGGCCAGCGCGGCGTTGCCGAGCCCGCCCTTGCCGCCCCGCGCGATCACGAACCGGGTGCCCTCCCCCACCAGGTCGGCCAGGACCGCGCCGGAGGAGTCCTTGACGACCGTCCCGTCCGGGACCGGGAGCAGCACGTCGCCGCCGTCCGCGCCGGTGCGGTGCCCGCCCTGGCCGGGACGGCCGTTGGTGGCCCTGCGGTGCGGGCGGCGGTGGTACTCCAGCAGGCTGGCGGCGTTCGCGTCGACCTGGAGGATCACGTCGCCGCCGCGCCCGCCGTTCGCGCCGTCCGGGCCGCCGAGCGGCTTGAACTTCTCCCGGTGGATCGAGGCACACCCGTTCCCGCCGTTGCCGGCGGCGACGTGCAGCACCACCCGGTCGACGAACTGCGCGCCCGAACCGGCTCCTGCGGCCACGATCTCTCCTTCACTCCGAACAGGAAACAGGGGCGGACCGTGCCGGTCCGCCCCTGTGTCAACGTCTCGCTGCGGCGGACTACTCCGCCGGGACGATGCTGACCGCGTTGCGCCCGCGGTAACGGCCGAACTCGACCTTCCCCGCGGTCAGCGCGAACAGGGTGTCGTCACCGCCACGGCCGACGTTCAGGCCGGGGTGGAAGTGGGTGCCGCGCTGCCGCACGATGATCTCGCCGGCGTTGACGACCTGGCCGCCGAAGCGCTTGACACCCAGGCGCTTGGCGTTGGAGTCCCGACCGTTACGGCTGGACGACGCGCCCTTCTTGTGTGCCATCTGACCGCTCCTCTACTTCCCCGGCTACTTTCCGGCCTCGATACCGGTGATCCTGACCTCGGTGTACGGCTGACGGTGACCCATCCGCCGCTTGTACCCGGTCTTGTTCCGGTAGTGCATGATGTTGATCTTGGGGCCCTTGACCGCGCCGAGGATCTCGGCGGTCACCTGGTACCCGGCGAGCTCGGCGGCGGAGCTGACGACCTCGTCGCCGTCCACGACCAGCACGGCCGGGAACGTGACGGTGGAACCCTCTTCGCCGGACAGTTTGTCGACGGTGAGCACGTCGTCGACGGCCACCTTCTCCTGCCTGCCGCCTGCGCGGACAATCGCGTACACCGCGGAAACCTCTCGTCTGCGCGCGCTTCCGGAGCGAACCGGTCCCGCGCGTGGTCTTCCAGCCCCCGGGCGGGGGCCTACCCGCGGCACCGGGGCCACGGGCGGCACGCCGGGCCGCTCCGCCCGGCGCTCTCCGCTGGATCTCGCCTGCCCGCCGGGTCGCTGTGACCGGCGGATGAGCCGTGCACCGAGTGGTGCAGGTCGAGATGACGCGCTCGCGCACGTCGAAACCTCAGGGTACCGGACGCCCGTACCGGACGCGAACGGCGCCGACGCGGAGGGCGGCGACCGGGGCGCCCGGGGTGGACCCGGGCGCCCCGCCGTTCACTCCCCGGCCGCGTCGCCGGAAGCCGCCTCGGCCTTGGCCCTGGTACGGCGCGTACGGCGGCGCCGCCCGTTGCTCGCCGCGGCGGCGTCGTCCGAGACCTCGCCCGAGTCCGGAGCCTCCGCGCCCTCGGCCGCCTCACCGGACTCCGCGACCGCGAAGGGCGCCTCGGCGGCGCCGGCGGCGGGCTCGGACGGCTCCACGCCGTTGACGACCGGCTCGACCGGCTCGACCGCCTCCCGGACCGCCGGAGCGGTCCCGGCGTTCTCCGCGGCGGCCTCGGCCGCCTCCACGGCCGCCTGAGGCTCGGCCTCCTGGGCCGTCTCCTGGACGGCCGCCGGCACGGGCTCGGCGCCCTCGGCCTCGTCAGGCTCCGAGGCGGGCGGTCCGGCGGGCCGCCTGGCGGACCGCGGCTTGGCCGGCTCCGCCTTGGCACGCTCCGCCTTGGCACGCTCCGCCTTCGCGGGCTCCGCCTTGGCGGACTCCTGCTTGGCCGGCTCCTGCTTGACGGGCTCCGCCTTGGCGGGCTCGTGCTGGGCGAGCTTCTCCTCGACCGCCTTCTCCACATCGCCCTTGCGCTTGCGGCGGCGCCCGCCGCCCGCCGCACCGGCGCCCGCGCCCTTGTCGGCCTTGGGCTCGACCGGCGTCAGGTGGACGTGGATGCCGCGGCCGTTGCAGGACTCGCAGGTCTCCGAGAACGCCTCCAGCAGCCCCTGGCCCACCCGCTTGCGGGTCATCTGGACCAGGCCCAGCGAGGTCACCTCGGCCACCTGGTGCTTGGTACGGTCCCGCGACAGGCACTCCACCAGCCGGCGCAGCACCAGGTCGCGGTTGTTCTCCAGCACCATGTCGATGAAGTCGATCACCACGATGCCGCCGATGTCGCGCAGCCGCAGCTGGCGCACGATCTCCTCGGCCGCCTCCAGGTTGTTGCGGGTGACCGTCTCCTCCAGGTTCCCGCCCTGGCCGGTGAACTTGCCGGTGTTGACGTCGATGACCGTCATGGCCTCGGTGCGGTCGATCACCAGCGAGCCGCCGGAGGGCAGCCACACCTTGCGGTCCAGCGCCTTGGCGATCTGCTCGTCGATCCGGTACGCCGACAGCACGTCCTGGGAGTCGGTCCAGCGCTCCACCCGGTCGGCCAGGTGCGGGGCCACGTACTCCACGTACTCCGACACCGTGTCCCAGGCGTCGGGACCGGCCACCACCAGCTTGGCGAAGTCCTCGTTGAAGATGTCGCGGACCACCCGGATGGTCAGGTCGGGCTCGCCGTACAGCAGCGAGGGCGCGGAGGCGTTCTTGACCTGCTTCTGGATGTTGCTCCACTGGGCGGCCAGCCGGGACACGTCCCGCGACAGCTCCTCCTCGGTGGCGCCCTCGGCGGCGGTCCGCACGATCACCCCGGCGTTGTCCGGCATGACCTTCTTGAGGATCTGCTTGAGCCGGCTGCGCTCCTTGTCGGGCAGCTTGCGGCTGATGCCGGTCATCGAGCCGTCCGGCACGTACACCAGGTAGCGGCCGGGCAGCGAGATCTGGCTGGTCAGCCGGGCGCCCTTGTGGCCCACCGGGTCCTTGGTGACCTGCACCAGCACCGACTGGCCGGACTTGAGCGCCGACTCGATCCGGCGCGGCTGGCCCTCCAGGCCCGCCACGTCCCAGTTGACCTCGCCCGCGTACAGCACGGCGTTGCGGCCCTTGCCGACGTCGACGAACGCCGCCTCCATCGAGGGCAGCACGTTCTGCACCTTGCCGAGGTAGACGTTGCCCACGTACGACTGGTGGGTGGCGCGGTTGACGTAGTGCTCGACCAGGACGCCGTCCTCGAGCACGGCGATCTGGGTGCGCTCGCCCTCCTGGCGGACCACCATCTGCCGCTCCACCGACTCGCGGCGGGCCAGGAACTCCGCCTCGGTGATCACCGGCGGGCGGCGGCGGCCCTGCTCGCGGCCCTCGCGGCGGCGCTGCTTCTTGGCCTCCAGCCGGGTGGAGCCGCGGACGGACTGGACCTCGTCCTCGACCGCGCGCGCGTCGCGCACGTGCACGACGGTGTTGGGCGGGTCGTCGACGGTGGCGGGCTCGCCGTCACCGGCCCCGGAGCGGCGGCGGCGACGGCGCCGGCGACGGCTGCTGCCCTGGTCGCCGCCGTCCTCGCCGTCGTCGGCGGACGTCTCGGACTCGGCGTCGGCGGCGTCCTCGTCGTGCCGGTCGCGGTCGGACCTGGCGTCCTTCTTGCGGCCCTTGTCGTCGGCGTCCTTGCCCGAGTCCTTGCCCTCGGCACGGCTCCGGCCGGACCTGCCCTTCTTCTCGGTCTTCTCAGACTTGTCGGACCTGTCGGACTTCTCGGCGCGGTCGGCCTTCTCCGCCTTCTCGGCCTTCTCGGACGCGTCCTTGCCGTCCCGGGCCTCCTCGGCCTCGGTCTCGTCGGCGGCGTCGTCGTCGGCGTCCCGGCCGCCGCGGCCGCGGCCACGGCCGCCCCGGCGCCTGCGGCGGCGCGAGGGACGGTCGCCGGACTCGTCGTCCTCGTCGCGCTCGGCGTGCGCGGCGTCCTCGAGCTCCTCGTCCTCCGCCGCGGACTTGGCGGTCTCGCGCTCGTGCTCGCGCTCGCGCTCGCGCTCCTGCTTGTCCTGGTCCTTGTCCTTGGCGCGGGACGGCGTCTCGGCCGGCTGCGGCGGCTGGAACACCACCATCGGCGGCTGGAAGGTCACGCCGGGCACGCCACCGCCGGCCGTGGTGGGCTCGGTCTCGGGCGTACGCGCGCCGCCCGGGCCCAGGTCGGGGACGAGGGGCACGCCGGGGACCTGCGGCGGACCGGCCTGCTCACCCGTCTGCCCGGTCTCGGGCACCGCGGTGGGCTCGGCGGCGGCAGCGGTGCCGGTGGCCGGGGGCGCGGCGGCACGGCGGCGGGTGCGGGTGCGGGCCGGCTTCTCCGGGGCGGCCTCGGCGGGCACGGCCTCAGCGGCCTCGGCGGCCACGGGCTCGGCGGGGGCGGGCTCCGCGGGAGCGGCCTGCGGGGCCGCCGCGGCCTCCGCCTCCTGCTCGGGCTCGGGCGCCTTGGCGGGCCTGGTGGCGCGGGAGGTGGTGCGCGTCCGGGTGCGCGCGGGCTTCTTGGGCTCGGCGGGGGGTTCGGCCGGGGGCTCGGCGGCGGCGGGGGCCGCGGCCTCTCCCGCGCCCTGCTCGCCCTCGGCCTCGTCCTCGGCGTCCTCGTCGTCCCCGGCCGTCTCGCTCACGGCGGGCGCGGGGGGCTCGGCGGGCGCGGGCGGCGGGGCGGCCGGAGCGGTGACCACCGCGGGGGCGTCCTCGATCTCCGGGGGCGGGCCGGCGGGCCGGCTGGCACGGCGGCGCGAGCGCGCCTCCGCGCCGCTCTCCGTACCGGCCGCGACCTCCTCAGCGGTGCCGTTCGCGTTCTCTGTGGCTTCGGCCTCTGCCGAATCTGCTTCGTTCTCCAGCATGCGGGCAATCTCCCGTCAGGTTCCCGGGCGCGACCTCGTTCCGCCCCCCGGGGCGGATCGGTGCGGTGCGCCGCACGGGAACTCTCCGTCAGTCGTCGGCGCCGTCACCGCCTGGCCACGCACGTGGTCCTGCGGCGACGACAAAGTCGTCGGGGGCGCGCCCGTCGCTCCCTGGAAACCGGTTCCGTGTCACCACGGCTTCGGTCCTACGAACGGGCGCCGGCGACATCCGCGCTCGCGGCCGGATCGGACTGCGGCAGCGCAGGGCCGCGCGCCGTCACGGCGTCGTCGCCGGACGGCCGTACGGCCTCTCGGTCGGGCGAGAGCTCGCCGCGATCGAGTTCGAACGGATCCGCGATCTCACCGGTGACCGCGTCGAGGGGCCCCTGCGCCAGCCTGGTCACCAGTGGCGGTGACGGCGGCGCGAGGTCGGCGACCTGGCGCAGTCCGGTGAGGATGTCGTCGGGTCGTACGGCGGGTGTGGTGTGCCGAACAACCATTCGAAGTATTGCACAAGGGGCATCCACCGCCTCCGCGGCGCGCCGGGCCGGCTCGGCCGCCCCGGCCTCCGGGGCCTCCAGAGCGCTGACGGCGGCGCGCACGTCGAAACGGCGGCGTCCCTTCTTGGTGAGGCGCTCGACCTCGATCGCGGCGGCCTCCAGGAAGGCGGCCACGGCCTCGGCGGCGTCGGTCTCCTGGACGCCGTCCAGCCGCACCCGCCACTCGGACGCCTCGAGCCGATCCGCCAACGCGCTTGACTTCTCCCGGCCGACGGCCACGACATCGACGATGTCGAGCCCGTCCGGCAGGGCGGCGTCGAGGTCGGCCCGGACCCGCGCAGGGTCGCGGGTCGCGATGAGCCCGATCTCGAGGTACTCGGCCTCACTGGCCACCCCGGTCGCCGCCGCACCCGCGTACGAGATCTTCGGGTGCGGACTGAATCCCGCGCTGAACGCGACAGGGATCCCGGCGCGCCGCACGGCGCGTTCCACGGCCCGGGATATGTCGCGATGGCTGGTGAACCGCAGCCTGCCGCGCTTGGCGTAGCGCACGCGGAGGCGCTGGATCACTGGGGCCGGTGCGGGACCCTCCGGCATGGGTGCCAGGGCTGTTGTCCTTCCTACTCGTGCCGAGTCGAAAACGTCTCCCTATAGAGTACGGGTCGCCCGGGGCCGTTGGGCCCGGCGGCCGCGCCCGAAACGGTCGCGATCAGTACCGGCGCGGCCCCGGTCGGTTCCGGAAACCCCGTACCCGAAGGCGGTTCGGGCTTCTCTCCGGAAGTCCTCCCCAGCAAGACGATCTTTCATACTCTTCGGCGAAAAAGTCGTCGGAGTCCTCAGACGACCGACAGCGGCAGCAGCTTCTTGCCGGTGGGGCCGATCTGGATCTCGGTGCCCATGGTGGGGCAGACCCCGCAGTCGTAGCACGGCGTCCAGCGGCAGTCCTCGACCTCGGTCTCGTCGACGGCGTCCTGCCAGTCCTGCCAGAGCCACTCGCGGTCGAGCCCGGCGTCGAGGTGGTCCCAGGGCAGCACCTCGACCTCGTCGCGCTCGCGCACGGTGTACCAGTCGAGGTCGACGGGCTCGCCGGCCAGGGCCTTCTCGGCGCCGGCCGTCCAGCGGTCGTAGGAGAAGTGCTCGCTCCAGCCGTCGAAGCGGCCGCCGTCCTCCCACACCGCGCGGATCACCCTGCCGACCCGGCGGTCGCCGCGCGACAGCAGGCCCTCGATGATCGACGGCTGGCCGTCGTGGTAGCGCAGGCCGATGGCGCGGCCGTACTCCTTGTCACCGCGCAGGGCGTCCTTCAGGGCCCGCAGCCGCCGGTCGACGGTCTCGTGGTCGCACTGGGCGGCCCACTGGAACGGGGTGTGCGGCTTGGGCACGAACCCGCCGATGGACACCGTGCAGCGGACGTCCCTGCGGCCGGTGGCGTCCCGGCCCGCCTTGATCACCCGCTTGGCCATGTCGGCGATGGCCAGGACGTCCTCGTCCTCCTCGGTGGGCAGCCCGCACATGAAGTACAGCTTGACCTGGCGCCAGCCGTTCTCGTAGGCGGTGGTCACGGTGCGGATGAGGTCGTCCTCGGTGACCATCTTGTTGATCACCTTGCGCATCCGCTCGGAGCCGCCCTCGGGGGCGAAGGTCAGCCCGGAGCGGCGCCCGCCCCGGGAGAACTCGTTGGCCAGCGTGATGTTGAACGCGTCGACCCGCGTCGAGGGCAGCGACAGCGAGGTGTTGGTGCCCTCGTAGCGGTCGGCCAGGCCCTTGGCGACCTCGCCGATCTCGCTGTGGTCGGCGCTGGAGAGGCTGAGCAGCCCGACCTCCTGGAAGCCGCTCTCCTTCAGGCCGGTGTCGACCATGTCGCCGATCGTGGTGATCGACCGCTCCCGCACCGGACGGGTGATCATCCCGGCCTGGCAGAACCGGCAGCCGCGGGTGCAGCCGCGGAAGATCTCCACGCTGAACCGCTCGTGCACGGTCTCGGCCAGCGGCACCAGCGGCTTCTTCGGGTACGGCCACTGGTCGAGGTCCATCACGGTGTGCTTCTCGACCCGCCACGGCACGCCGGGGCGGTTGGGCGCGACCCGCTGGATCCGCCCGTCGGGCAGGTAGGTCACGTCGAAGAACCGCGGCACGTACACGCCGCCGGAGCGGGCCAGCCGCATCAGCAGCTCGTCGCGCCCGCCGGGCCGCCCCTCGGCCTTCCACTCCCGGATCACCTCGGTGATCGCCAGCGCGATCTCCTCGCCGTCGCCGAGCACGGCGGCGTCGAGGAAGTCGGCGACCGGCTCGGGGTTGAACGCCGCGTGCCCGCCGGCCAGCACGATCGGATGATCCTCGCCGCGGTCGGCCGCCTCCAGCGGGATGCCGGCCAGGTCCAGCGCGGTCAGCAGGTTGGTGTAGCCGAGCTCGGTGGAGAACGAGACGCCCAGCACGTCGAACGCCCCGACCGGCCGGTGCGCGTCGACGGTGAACTGCGGGATCCCGTGCTCCCGCATGATCGCCTCGAGGTCGGGCCAGACGCTGTAGGTGCGCTCGGCCAGCACGCCCTCACGCTCGTTGAGGATCTCGTAGAGGATCTGGACGCCCTGGTTGGGCAGCCCGACCTCGTAGGCGTCCGGGTACATCAGCGCCCACCGGACCTCGGCCTCGTCCCAGTCCTGCACCTGGGAGTTCAGCTCGCCGCCGACATACTGAATCGGCTTCTGCACGCGCGGGAGCAGCGGCTCCAGACGCGGGAAGATCGACTCGACAGGCATGCGATGTCCTCCGGGATTCCGGGAAAGGGCCTTGGGATCGATCCATCCGGATGCGGATGGACCATCCAGCGTACCGCCGCGGGCCGGGCCCCGGCGCCGTTCAAGATCGTCCGGTCGACGGCCCGCGCGCTCAGTCGAAGGGGCGGCGTCTCAGATGGACGGCCTGCAGCAGCCCCAGCGCGATCATGTTCGCGAACGTGGCCGACCCGCCGTACGACACGAACGGCAGCGGCAGCCCGGTGATCGGCATGATCCCCAGCGTCATCCCGATGTTCTCGAACGACTGGAACGCCATCCAGCACACGATCCCGGAGGCGACCAGCGTGCCGAACAGGTCGGCGGCCTGCGTCGCGATCCGCAGCCCCCGCCACATGACCACGCCCAGCAGCAGCACGATCACCGCCGCGCCGACGAAGCCGAGCTCCTCGCCCGCGACGGTGAAGATGAAGTCGGTCTGCTGCTCGGGCACGAAGTGCCCGCCGGTCTGCTCGCCGTTGAACAGGCCCTTGCCCGTCACCCCGCCGGAGCCGACCGCGATCCGGGCCTGCTGGGCGTTGTAGCCCGCCCCGCGCGGGTCGGCGGAGGGGTCCATGAACGCGGTGAACCGGGCCAGCTGGTACGGCTTGAGCAGCTCGAAGAACCACGCGGCGAAGGCCACCAGCAGCCCGCCGCCCACCAGCCCGGCCAGCCAGCGCTTGGGCGAGCCGGAGATGGCCAGCATCCCCAGCACCACCGCGATGAACACCAGCGTGGTGCCCAGGTCGGGCTGCAGCATGATCAGCGCGGCGGGCGCGCCCGCCAGGCCCAGCGCCAGCAGCATGTCGCGGCCGCCGGGGCCGACCTCGCCGTCCCGCGGCTCCCCCAGGATCATCGCCAGCAGCACCACCAGCCCGACCTTGGCGAACTCCGAGGGCTGCAACTGGAACCCGCCGCCGAGCACGATCCAGGAGTGCGAGCCGTTGATCGTGTCGCCCAGCGGGGTCAGCACCGCGATCAGCCCGACCACCGACAGGCCGTACAGGATCGGCGCGTAGGCGCGCAGCAGCCGGTAGTCGAGCAGCGCGACCAGGGCGCCCACCCCGAACGCCAGCACGACGTTGAGGATGTGCCGCTGGAAGAAGCTCTCGGGGTCGTCGCCGCGCTCGGTCAGCAGCGGGACGGTCGCCGCCCGCACCAGCAGCGCGCCGATGACCGACAGCACCAGCACCGCCAGCACCAGCACCCAGTCGAGCCGGCGCAGCGCGCCCACCCGCCGCCGCCAGGCGCTCTGGTCGACGTAGCCCTCCAGGGAGCCGGCGCCGACGTCGCCGATCACGGCTCGGTCCTCAGCGCGCGGATGTCGGGCAGCCGGTCGGGCAGCTTCCCGTCCTTGAGCGCGGGCTTCTGACCGTTGAGCCCGTACATCGCCTCGTAGATCTGCCGGACGGCGGGCCCGGCGGTGGACCCGCCGGTGCCGCCCTGGGAGACCATCGCGACGACGGCGTACCGCGGCTTGTCGGCCGGGGCGAACGAGGCGAACCAGGAGGTGTCGTTCTTGCCCCACACCTCGGCGGTGCCGGTCTTGCCCGCCACGTGGACCTTCTTGAAATCGAACCCCTGGAACGCCCCGGCGGCCGTACCCGACTTGGTCACCTCCGCCAGGGCCCCGCGCATGTACTTCAGCACCTTGGAGTCGACCGGCAGCTTCGGCGCGGGCGGCGGGTCGATGCGGCGCGCCACCGTGCCGTCGGGCCGGACCACCGCCACCCCGACGCGCGGCACGACCAGCCGCCCGCCGTTGGCCAGCGCCGCGTACGAGCGGGCCAGCTGCAGCGGGGTGACCAGGATGTCGCCCTGCCCGACCGAGAAGTTGGCGGCGTCGCCGGCGCGCCACACGAAGCCCTCGGCGCAGTTCTCGGCGGCGACGGCCTTGAGGTAGGCGGCGCGGCCCGGATCGGTCTTGGCGATCTCGGGGTAGCCCTGCTTGGCGCCCTTGCAGTCGGCCTTCTTGGTGGCGTTCCAGTACTCGCGCTTCCACCCGCGGTCGGGGATGCGGCCGGGCGTCTCCCCCGGCAGGTCGATCCCGCTGCGGGCGCCGAAGCCCCACTCGCGGGCCATCGCGACCATCGGGTCCTTGGGGTTCTTGCGCGGCTTCATGCCGCCGTCGCGCAGCCACTCCTCGTAGGCGAACTTGTAGAAGATCGTGTCGCAGGAGACGACCAGGGCCTTGTGCAGGTTCATGGGGCCGTGCCCCTGGCCCTCGAAGTTGGTGAACGCGCGGCTGCCCACGTTGTACGACCCCGGGCACGGGTAGATGCCGTTGAGCGAGTAGCCGTCGGAGATCGCCGCCGCCACCGAGGAGATCTTGAACGTGGAGCCCGGCGCGAACTGCCCGTGCGTGGCCCGGGAGATCAGCGGCTCGCCGCGCTTCTTGCCCAGCAGCGCGTCGTAGTCGTCCTGGGAGATCCCGCCGGTCCAGATGGCGGGGTCGTAGGTGGGGCGGCTGGCCAGCGCCACGACCCGGCCGTTGGTCACGTCCATGACGACGGCGGCGCCCGCGTCGGCCTTCTCGCCGCGCCCGCGGGCCGCCTTCATCTGGTCGTCCAGGGCCTTCTCGGCGGCGGCCTGGATCCGCGCGTCGATGCTGGTGATCAGGGTGTCGCCGGGGACGGGGGCCTGCTCGGAGGCGGTGCCGGTCACCCGGCCCTGGCTGTCGACCAGGACCCGCCGCAGGCCGGGCTCGCCGCTCAGGTCGGCGTCGTAGGTGGCCTCCAGGCCGTCCCGGCCGACCAGGTCGACGCCGCTGTAGCCGGTGAACTTGGCGCCCTTGCGCTTGTCGAGCTCCTCCTGCGTGACCGGCTGGAGGTAGCCCAGCGCCTGCACCGCGGTCGCCCCCTCCGGCTTCGGGTACTCGCGGACGGCCTGGACCTGCGCGGTCACGCCGGGGAACTCCTCCTGCCGCTCCATGATCTGCAGGGCGCGCTTGGGGTCGACCCGGTCGTCCACGGGGATCGGCTGGTAGGGCGAGCCGGGCCAGCACGGCCGCTTGACCGTCGGCGAGCACAGCCGGGTCCGCTTCATCAGCTCGTCGTAGGAGGTGCCGAGCACGCCGGCCAGCCGGGTCAGGATCGCCCTGCCGTCGTCCTTCTGCCGCGACAGCGTGGTCTTGTCGACCGAGACGACCAGCGCGGTGCGGTTGCGCACCAGCGCCCGCCCCGAGCTGTCGAGGATCATGCCGCGCACCGGGGGCACCACGATGTCGCGGATGCGGTTCTGCTCGGCGACCTGCCGGTAGTGCGCGCCGTCCAGGACCTGCATCGTCCACAGCCGCCCCATCAGCACCAGCAGCATCGCGGCGACCAGGACGTACAGCACGACCAGCCGGAAGTGGGTCCGCGGGTTCACAGGCCCGACCCCCGGCCCGACATGGCGCGGTAGCGGGCGGCCGGCACCGCCATCCGGTCGCGGGAGCGGTCGCGGGACTCGTGCCGGCCGGTCACCTTCAGGACCGACCACACCACGAACGGGCTGGCGATCACGTCGTAGAGCACCTGGAGCGGCACCATCCGCGACACCAGCGCCCAGCTCGATCTGGGGTCGCCCAGCATCATCCCGGTCAGCGCGTACAGCACCGTCCCGGCCAGCGCCCCGGCCGCCACCGCCAGGAACGGCACCAGCGACTGCCGGTCCATCTCGTCGGCGGCCAGCCCGCACACGTAGCCGATCAGGCAGTACACCAGCGCGTACCGGCCGATGGTGTGGTCGGCGGGCGGGATGATGTCGGCCGCCAGCCCGGCGGCGAACCCGGCGACGACGCCGGTCAGCGACCCGTACACCAGGGCCAGCGCCACCACGGCCAGCAGCACCAGGTCGGGCGTGATCTGCCCGGGCAGCGGCAGCCGGTTGGCCACCGACACCTGCAGGATCAGCGCGACCGCCAGCACCACGACCGCCATCAGCTTGCGGCCGGCCGCCGGCGAGCTCTCCGGTGCGTTCAGCACGTCGATCAGTCCCCCGATTCGGTGGTGGTCGGCCTCGGCGACCGGCCGGGCGACCGGCTCGGCGTCGGGCCGGGCTCCCCGCTCGGCCTGCCCTCGGCCGCCCGGGAGGAGGTGGCGCTCGGGGTGGGCGTGGGACTCGGGGAGGGCGGCTTGGGCGGCAGCACGGCGTCGCGCGGGTCGGCCTTGGGCGGCGCGACCACCACGGCCACCACGTCCAGCGTGGTGAAGCGGGTGAACGGGCGGATGTAGGCGGTGCGGGTCAGGCCGCCGATCGGCTCGTCGATCCGCTCGACGACCCCGATCGGCACGCCCGGCACGTACGGCCGCTCGCCCTGCGACCCGAGCGTGACCAGCCGCTGCCCGACCTTCATCGGCGCGTGCGCGTTGAGCAGCTGGAACCGCATCGGGGTGGCGCCGCCGCCGCCGAACCCGCGGCGGCCCCGGCCCTGCACGATCCCGATCTCGCGGGAGTCCTCCAGCCGGCTGCCGACCGAGGAGGTCACGTCGGTGGCCAGCAGGACGGTCGCGGTGGCGGGGCCGACCCGGGTGACCCGGCCGACCAGCCCGTCCGCGCTCATCACCGTCATGTCGGGCCTGACCCCGCTGCGGCTGCCGACGTCCAGCGTGACGGTGTCCTCGAAGCCCTGACCGGCCGAGATCACCTGCGCCGCGACGATCTTGTACCCGCCGATGCCGGCGGTGCCGAGCAGCCGGTCCAGCTGCGCGCCGCGGGTCTTGTCCATCCCGCTGGAGCGCAGCTGCTCGCGCAGCCGCTGGTTCTCGCGCTCCAGCCGGTCGGCCCGGCGGCGCTCGCCGGGCGCGTCGGTGATCGCGTCGAAGGTGTTGCCGATCGGCCGCACCACCGAGGCCGACGCACGCTCGACCGGGCCGAAGACCGCGGCGCCCACGCCGCGCAGCCCGCGCAGCGGGGAGTCGGCCCCGCCGCGGTAGTCGACCGTGATCAGCGCCAGCGCGACCACGAGCAGCACTCCGAGGACCACGCGGGTCCGCCGGGTGTCCTTCACCCACCGACCTCCCGATTCATCGCCTGTGGGTGGGGCGTCAGTGTCGCCGGAGGGGCCGGTCTCCCGGCCCCTCCGGACGGCTCCGCCGGCCCGTCAGGAACCGTCCGGGGGCGGTCCCCCGGACGCCTGAGGGCGCCGCCGGCCCGTCAGTGCCTGGGCTCGGGAACGAGCACCTGCCGCAGCGACTCGAAGTCCTCCACGCACTTGCCGGTGCCGAGCACCACCGAGTCGAGCGGGTTGTCGACCAGATGGATCGGCATCCCGGTCTCCTCCCGGAGCCGCTCGTCGAGGTTCTTCAGCAGCGCGCCGCCGCCGGTGAGGGCGATCCCGCGGTCCATGATGTCGCCGGACAGCTCGGGCGGGCACTTGTCGAGGGTGGTCTTGACCGCGTCCACGATCGCGTTGACCGGCTCCTCGATCGCCCGCCGCACCTCCTCGGCGGAGATCACGACAGTCTTGGGCAGTCCGCTGACCAGGTCGCGGCCGCGGATCTCGGCGTGCGGCTCCTCGTCCTTGGTGGGGAACGCGGAGCCGATCGCCATCTTGATCTCCTCGGCGGTACGTTCCCCGAGCATCAGGGAGTACTCCTTCTTGGAGAAGGAGATCACCGCCTGGTCGAGCTCGTCGCCGCCGACCCGGACCGACTGGCTGGTGACGATGCCGCCCAGCGAGATGATCGCGACCTCGGTGGTGCCGCCGCCGATGTCGACGACCATGTTGCCGGTGGGTTCGTACACCGGGAGCCCGGCGCCGATGGCGGCGGCCATGGGCTCCTCGATGATGTAGACCCGGCGGGCGCCGGCCTGGTAGCCGGCCTCCTTCACCGCGCGCTGCTCCACCCCGGTGATGCCGCTGGGCACCGCCACCACGATCCGCGGTTTGGCGAAATGCCGTCTTTTATGCACCTTTTGGATGAAATAGCGGAGCATGCGTTCGGTGACGTCGAAGTCGGCGATCACTCCGTCCTTGAGGGGTCGCACGGCGACGATGTTTCCCGGGGTGCGGCCGATCATCCGCTTCGCCTCGATCCCGACCGCGACGATCTTCCCAGTGTTGGTGTTGATCGCCACGACCGAGGGCTCGTTGAGGACGATGCCGCGCCCGCGCACATAGACCAGCGTGTTGGCGGTGCCAAGATCGACCGCCATGTCACGGCCGAGGAACGACAGCTTGTTACCCATGAAGAAAGGGAGCCCTTCATGCTTGACGGGCGTGCAGAGCGGCGCCCCCATCGTAACGCGACGAAGCCGGGCAGGGCAGGCACCGGAAGGCCGCGAGTCGCCTAAAAAACGGGTGTTGAGCTGGTGAGTTCCCGGTTAAAGACAGCGCGGGCCGGAAGATCCGGCCCGCGTGTCCAGGGTTTCCCGCGGTGATCGCCCGAATGCGCGGCGCACCGGCGGGGGGTGATCGACCTCAGCCCAGGTCGGGGAAGAACAGCTTGATCTCGCGCTCGGCCGAGTAGGTCGAGTCGGAGCCGTGCACGATGTTCTCACCGATCTCCAGGGCGTGGTCGCCGCGGATGGTGCCGGGGGTGGCGTTCACCGGGTCGGTGGCGCCGGCCAGCGCGCGGAACGCCTCGACGGCGCGCGGCCCCTCCACGACCATCGCCACCAGCGGACCGCCGGTGATGAACTCGACCAGCTCGCCGAAGAACGGCTTCTCGGCGTGCTCCTCGTAGTGGGCCTCGGCCGTCTCGCGCGGCAGCGTCCGCAGTTCCAGCGCCACGAGCTTCAGGCCCTTGCGCTCGATCCGCGAGATGACGTCGCCGACGACACCGCGGCGGACGCCGTCGGGCTTGACCAGGACAAGAGTGCGCTCGGACACGGATGGTCCTCCTTGGAATGTCGGATGGCGGGCGCGCCCCGCTGCGGGGGCCTGCCGGAAGAGGCGCACCCCCCGCGCCCAGAGGCGGCCCCTGCGCTCAAAGGTGGGTGCGCCGCGAAGCTTACCCGGCTCCGGGCTCCGGAACGGCCGCGCCGCCGCCGCTCCGGCGCCGGGCGGCCAGCGCCAGCAGCACGGCGATCACCCCGGCCGCCACGAGCCAGATCCGGTAGCCGTCGGTCAGCACCGCCAGCCGCTGCGCCGCCGTCTCGGGCGGCGCCTGGTACCAGCGGCCCGCCTGCAGCGACAGGACCAGGAGCTGGCCGGTGAGGACGGCCGGGAAGCACAGGCCCAGGCCGAAGAGGGCCGCGCCCACCCCGGCGTCGCGCAGCGAGGCGGCCAGCGCCAGCCCGGCGCCCAGCCCCAGCGGCACCAGCACCGCGGCCTGGGCTCCCGGGTGGTCGTCACCGAGATCGATCCGGTGAAGGCGCTGGACGCGGCGCTGCAGGGCT
>NZ_JBHSON010000126.1:0-29603 GCF_042656285.1 Actinomadura rugatobispora
CTAGGGCCTGTCCCGTGATCATGTGATCGGACAGCCAGACCTTAAGGGGTTGGGGGACACGGGGCCGAGAAACTGCGAACGTGCGCGGATGCTAGTTTCCTTCCCCGTGATGGAACATCAGGACGACACCCGGGCGGCCTACGACGGGGTCGTCAAGCTGTATGCGTCGATGTTCGCTAATCAGTTGGAGACGCAGCCGTTCTCGCGGAACATGATCGGTACCTTCGCTGAGCTGGTGCGCGGGACGGGGAACCTGCGGGCAGTCGACGTCGGGTGCGGGCCTGGACATCTGACGGCCATGCTGCACGATCTGGGGCTGGACGCCTTCGGGCTCGACTTCTCCCCGGGCATGGTCGACCACGCCCGGCGGGCCCATCCGGCGCTGCGGTTTGATGAGGCGCGGATGGAGGCCCTGCCGGTCGAGGACGGCGCGCTCGGCGGCGTGCTGGCCCACTACTCGATGATCCACACCCCTCCTGGGGATTTGCCCGCGCTGCTCGCCGAGCAGGTGCGTGTGCTGGCACCGGGCGGCCTGCTCCTGGTCTCGTTCTTCGCGACCGACGGATCGGAGCCGGTCCGCTTCGACCACAAGGTGACGCCCGCCTATAGCTGGCCAGCGGACCGGTTCGCCGAGTTGCTGGCCGGGGCCGGGCTCCTCCCGTTCGCCCGGCTGCTCCACGACCCGGCCTCCGAGCGGGGCTTCCTCGACGCCCACTTGCTGGCCCGCCTCCCCTAGATCGTGCCCGTGGCCTTTGGGGGCGGTTTGGTGTAGATCATCCATGTGGATGAGGAACGTCTGAAGCGTCATGATCTGACGGATGCGGAGTGGCTGCTGTTGGAGCCGCTGCTGCCGTCACAGACCGTGCATGGAGCTCGGTGGAATGATCATCGGACGGTGATGAACGGGATCTTCCATCGGACGCGTACGGCCACGCCGTGGCGTGACCTGCCGCCCTGTTATGGCAGGTGGAAGACGGTCTACAACCGGCATCGCCGGTGGTCGCTGGATGGGACGTGGGAGCGGATCCTGGACGGGCTGCGGGCGGGCTGCGACGAGGTCGAGGGCGAGGATTGGACGGTCAGCGCGGACTCGACTGTGGTCCGCGCGCACCAGCACGCGGCCGGGGCACGGCACGCTCCGGCCGTCGACCTGCCTTCAAAGGGGCTTGCAAAGATCACGAAGTGACGTCGGCGGGTCGGGAGGCCCTGGGACGGTCACGGGGCGGGCTGTCCACGAAGATTCACCTGGTGGCCGATCGGCGGTGCCGACCGATCAGCCGGATCCTCACCCCGGGCCAGCACGCGGACTGCCCGAAGTTCATCCCGCTGCTGAAGTCCATCCGCATCCCGCGCCGTGGCCCTGGACGACCCCGCAACCGGCCGGCCAGGGCGATGGCCGACAAGGCCTACTCCTCTCGCACCAACCGCCGCTACCTGCGCAAACGCAACATCAAGGCCGTCATCCCGATGAAGAAGGACCAGGCCGCCAACCGCACGAGACTCGGCTCCAAAGGCGGCAGGCCCCCGGTCTTCGACCGGGAGGCCTACAAAGAACGCAACACCGTCGAGCGCTGCGTGAACAAACTCCGCCAGCATCGTGCCGTGGCCACTCGCTACGACAAACGACAACGCATCTACCAGGGCACCATCGACGTCGCCTCGATCCGCATCTGGCTCCGCGACCCCGTCACATGATCACGGGACACGGCCTAGAGGGTTCGCCCGCTCAGGGGCCTCGCCCGCCAGAGGGCGAGGTTGCTCGTGGGATTCGCCCGTTCGGAGGGCTCGTCCGCTCGGGGCTCTGGTCCGCGCGGGAACTCGTCCACTCGGGGGGCTCGCTACTTGAGGGGTTCGCCCGTTGGGGTTTGCCTGCTCGAGGCGGTGGTCTGGCTGGGCTCGTCCACTCGGGGGCTCGTCGCCTCGGGGCTTGCCCGCTTGGGGTGCTCGCCCGCCGGGGGTTCGCCCGCCGAGGGCTCGTCCACTCGCGGGGGCGTCGCTCGCCTGGGGCTTGGCGAAGGGGAGGCCGCGGTGCCGGGGAGGGCTTCACGCGGCGGGAGGTTGTTTGGGCGGGGGGCCTTAGCCAGGGGGTAGGGAACAACGTCCGCGGCGACGCCTCGCAGGGACCTACCTGCCAGGGGGCGACGCCGCCGCTACGGGGGAAGGACGGAGTTCGTCTTCTCTACTGCCGGTTCCTGCATTCCGCCCGCCTCCTCCTGACGAGCGGGGCCGTGCGACCCTGAACGGATCGTCGACCTAGATGAGCTGCCTACGGGCCGCCCACACAACGGCCTCGATAGGGGTGTTGACCTCGAGCCGATCGCAGATCGTCCGAAGCCTGCGCCGCAGGGTGCGCGCGCTGAGCTCGAGCTTGCGTGCCGCCACATCGGCTGTGACACCGCTGGCGATCTGCGCGAGCAGGCGGATCTCCTCCTCGCTCAATCGCAGATCGTCGGTGCCACGACGTGCGAGTGTGGCCTGTTCCACTCCGTCCTCCCTCGTCCGTGGTGATGACCGCGGGGATGCAGCCGTTCGCTACACAGGCACGGGTAGGCCTCGATCTGTACGCGTTGGTTGCCGGGTCCGGACCCTCCGGACTGAGATCATCTCTCTTGCCGAAGCGCGCGCTTGGCCGGAGGTGGCCGATGGGCCGGTTGACGGGCGCCATGGGGGAACTCCAGGTGACGATGCACTCGTTGGCCAACCGAACGCGGACGCACCTCCGGGTGCGACGGACGCGCCCACGATGGAGTGGACGGCGGTCCCGCCGGAGAGGAGGGCGTCTTGTCCGAGACGGGTCTTGATCGCCAGCCATCTCCACCCGTCCCTTCTCGCTCGATCTTCCGACTCCCCCGTCCCGGCCGTGGACGAAGATCGTGAATCGTTTCAAGCCACGCTTCGGCTCGGAACGCTAGGCGGCCGGATCCGGCCCGTCAAGCGCCCGTTAAGCACTTTGTGCACGCGTATGAACACACACCGTGGTCGACCGCACGGGGGCATCCTGCGGAAAACTCGATAACCTGCGAAAACAAGCCCGGGGTCGGACGAGGAGAGAGTTGCCACAGACCAGCATCCGCGAGGTTGCGAGGCGCGCCGGAGTTTCAGTTGGGACGGTTTCGAATGTCCTAAACCGGCCAGACCTCGTGGCCGAAGCTACCCGTGACCGCGTTCGCGCGGCGATCCAGGAGCTCGGATTCGTGCGGAACGAGTCGGCCCGGCGGCTCCGCCAGGGCCCGCGGCGCTCCTCTGATCGACGCGCGACCAAGCCGCGCCCCCGGGCGTTCGGCATCGTCGTGGAGGACCTCACCAACCCCTACGCCACCGACGTCGCCCGCGGCGCGGAGCTGACGCTCAACGACGCCGGGCACGACGCCCTCTGGCTCAGCAGTGAGTACTCCGCGCGCAAGGAGCGCCGCAACCTGGACATGCTCGTGGAGCACGAGGCTGCCGGGGTACTGGTCGTCCCGGTGGGGCTCGACCCGGCCGGGATCGACCGGCTGCGCTCCTCGTCCGGCATGGCCGTGGTACTGATCGACCACGCCGGCCCGGACGTGTGCTCCGTCCAGGTCGACCATGTGGCGGGCGGCGACATCGCCGCGGCGCACCTGCTGACGCTCGGGCGCGAACGCCTGGTGTTCGTGACCGGGAGGCCGGCCCCGCTGCCGGTGGTGGAGCGCGGCGAGGGCGCGGCGCGCACGCTGGCGAAGGCCGGCGGCGGCGAGATGATCACGCTGACGCAGCGTGCGCTGTCACCCACCGAGGGGCGGGCCGCCGCGCACCGGCTGCTGAAGATGTCGCCGGTGCCGACCGGCGTGTTCTGCGCGAACGACCTGCTGGCGATCGGCCTCACCAACGAGCTGCTGCGGCTGGGCGTGTCCATACCGGACGAGATCGCCGTGATCGGCTACGACGACATCGAGCTGGCGACCAGTTCGGCGGTGCCGCTGACCACCATCCGGCAGCCCCGGTTCTCGGTCGGCGAGGAGGCCGCGGAGCTCGCGCTGGCCGAGTGGGCCGAGGGCGAGTCGCACCTGCACCGGCAGGTGATCCTGACGCCTGAGCTGGTCGAACGGGAGTCCGCCTGACGCCGGACCGACCGCTGTTGACAACCTGTCCGACAGTGCCAGGCTGGGGGGCATGGCACACGTCATCGACGCGGCCGGCGTCCTGGGCTTCGACCCGTTCGACCCCGCCTTCCGCGCCGACCCGTACGGCCACTACCGGCGGCTCGACGCTTCCGGCGTCCCCGCGCGCACCCCGGCCGGGCTGTGGGTCACCACCTCCCACACGCTGTGCGAGCAGGCGCTGCGCGATCCCGGCTTCGGCCACCGTCCCGAGAACGCCGGCCTGTGGCGTGACGCGCCGATGCGCCGCCGCTCGTTCCTCACCATGGACCCGCCCGACCACACCCGGCTGCGGCGGCTGGTGAGCAAGGCGTTCACGGCCCGCCTCGTCGAGCGGCTGCGGCCGCGGGTGGAGGAACTGGTCGACGGACTGGTGGACGCGGCGGCCCGGGAGTCGGCCACCGCCGGCACGGTCGACTTGATCGGCACGCTCGCCTACCCGCTGCCGGTCATCCTGATCAGCGAGCTGCTGGGCGTGCCACCGGAGGACCGCGACCTGTTCAAGGGCTGGTCGGACGCGCTCGCCCGCGGCCTGGACCCCGACTTCGTGCTGCCCGCCGCCGATCTGGCGCGCCGCGACGAGGCACGCGAGGAGTTCGCCGCCTACTTCCGCGGCCTGGCCGACCGGCGCCGCGCCGAGCCGCGCGACGACCTGCTGAGCGCGCTGGTCGCGGTGTCGGACGGCGGCGAGACGCTGTCGGAGGAGGAGCTCCTGGCCACCTGCGTGCTGCTGCTGGTGGCGGGCCACGAGACCACCGTCAACCTCATCGGGAACGGCGCGCTGGCGCTGCTCCGCGACCCGGCCGCACGCGAACGGTTCCGCGCCCGCCCGGACGACGTCGCGGCGGCCGTCGAGGAGCTGCTGCGGTACGACCCGCCCGTCCAGCTCACCCTGCGCGCCGCGCTGCGCGACCGCGAACTGGGGGGCGAGACGATCCGGCAGGGCGAGATGGTGCTGCTCCTCACCGGCGCCGCCAACCGCGACCCGGCCGCCTTCGCCGCCCCCGACCGGCTGGACCTGTCCCGCTACGCCGCCTCCGAGGCACCGCGCCATCTCGCCTTCGGGCACGGCATCCACTACTGCCTGGGGGCTCCCCTGGCCCGGCTGGAGGGCCAGATCGCGCTGAGACGGCTCTTCGAGCGCGAAGTGACCCTGACCGGTGCCCCGCTCACCTACCGCGACAATCTCGTCCTACGCGGCCTCTCCGAGCTCCGGGTGAACGTGGCGTAGCGTCACTCCGGTTTGACCAACGGGAACAGGATCGTCTCGCGGATGCCCTTGCCGGTGAACGCCATGATCATCCGGTCGATCCCGGCGCCCATCCCGCCGGTCGGCGGCATCGCGTACTCCAGGGCGCGCAGGAAGTCCTCGTCCAGCTGCATCGCCTCGAGATCGCCCCCGGCCGCCAGCAGCGACTGCTCGGTCAGCCGCCGGCGCTGCTCGATCGGGTCGACCAGCTCCGAGTACGCGGTGCCCAGCTCGGTGCCGAAGCCGATCAGGTCCCACTTCTCGGTCAGCAGCGGCTCCGCGCGGTGCTGCCGGGTCAGCGGCGAGGTCTCCAGCGGGTAGTCCATGACGAACGTCGGCTGGACCAGGGTGTGCTCCACCAGCTCCTCGAACACCTCCTGGACGAGCTTGCCCTGCCCCCACTTCGGGTCCCAGGAGACGCCGCGCCCGTCGGCGAGCTTGCGCACGGTCTCGATCGGCGTGTGCGGGGTGATCTCCTCGCCCAGCGCCTCCGACACCGCCCCGTACAGCGTGATCCGCGGCCACTCGGGCAGCCCGAGGTCGTACTCCGCGCCCTCGTGGACGACCACCGTGGTGTCCAGCGCCGCGACGACGGCGCGCTGGTACATCCGCTGCGTCAGGTCGGCCATGTCGTTGTAGTCGAGGTAGGTGCCGTACGCCTCGACCATCGTGAACTCGGGGTTGTGGGTGGAGTCGGCGCCCTCGTTCCGGAAGTTCCGGTTGATCTCGAAGACCTTGTCGATGCCGCCCACGACGAGCCGCTTGAGGTACAGCTCGATCGCGATCCGCAGGTACAGATCCATGTCGTAGGCGTTGATGTGGGTCTGGAACGGCCGCGCCGCCGCCCCGCCGTGGATCGGTTGGAGCATCGGCGTCTCGACCTCGAGGTAGCCCTCGTCGTGCCAGAAGTCGCGGACCGCGCGCACCGTGGCGCTGCGGATCCGGGCCATGGAACGGGCCTCGTCGTTGACGATCAGGTCCACGTACCGCTGCCGCACCCGCGCCTCGGGGTCGGTCAGCCCCGCGTGCTTCTCCGGCAGCGGCCGCAGGCACTTGGACGTGATCGCGAACCGGTCCGCCATGATCGACAGCTCGCCCCGCCGCGAGGTGATGATCTCGCCCTCGACCCCGACATGGTCGCCGAGGTCGACCTCCCGCTTCCAGAAGTCGAGCTGCTCCTGCCCGACCTTCGCCAGCGACAGCATCACCTGGACGTCGCCGCTGCCGTCGCGGATCGTCGCGAAGCACAGCTTGCCGGTGTTGCGGACGAGCATGACGCGACCGGCGACGCCGACCTTCTCGCCCGTCTCGGTGCCCGGCTCCAGCTCGGGGTATTTCTCCCGCACCTCGGCGATGGTCGCCGTGCGGGGAAAGGTCACCGGGTACGGGTCGATCCCGCTCTCGCGGAGCCGGTCGAGCTTCTCCCGGCGCACGCGCATCTGCTCCGGGAGCTCGTCGTAGGTCTCGTCACTCACCCGCCCAAGGCTATCGACCCGACACAACCAATTAAGCCCACCACCCGCCCTACGCGGCCGCCCGCCCAGGCCGCGCTCCTCAAGGGGGCGAGGGCGAAGCCCCGCAGGGCCCGTTGGGGCGGAGCCCCCGCCGGAGGCGAGGGGGCTGGTGTTTGAATCGGTCCTCGCTCCGCTCGGGCCGCGCCCCCTGGGGCTCCCGCCCCAGACCCCAAGGCAGGGGGCTCCGCCCCCCACACCCCCCGAAAACCCGGGACGACAAGCAGAAGACAAGCCCTCAAGGGACGCCCGAAGTCCACCAACACGAATCCTGGATCACACGCCCACTTGCCGTTCGGTCACTGACCAACGGGGTTCTCCCGCTTGCCCAGCGGAACGGCTGATCTGTGATCCCATCGGTAGAGCCGTCCGTCACGGACCTGCTCGACAAGGTGAACCTCACCGACCCGCCGGCGGCCCCGGGATTGGAGCGCGAGCGCGTCGATGATGGGTTTCGCTGGGCCATCCCGGTGGCTGTAGGCGACGGAGACGTGCGGGCCCCAGTCGGGCTCGTCGGCGAGCTGGTGCACGTACCGATGCGGCCACGGCGTCTCGGAGCGCCTCGCGCACCGGGTCGAGGGCCTGCGGCGGACGGACGCCGAGCATGATCGCCTCGCTGTGGAACCACAGCTTGCCCAGCTCCACCTCCACAGGGGCCAAGGCGCCGAGCCGTTCCGCAGCCCCTTCAAGCATGGCGTCGACCTCGGCCACGCTGATCTCGTCGGCGAACCCGATGATCTGCGTGGTCATGTGCAGCCACTCCTCCGGGATCAAGTCCAGGCCGTCCAATCCGGCGAGCTTGTCCTGGCACTGGCGTACGAGCTCGCGGGGCTCGGGCTGGTCGTGCAGCAGGATGTGCCACACCAAAAGGCGCCGACCCGGCCTGGCACCGGGCCGCCACCACCAGTGATCGGACATACGGATCGGATATGGGCTCATAGGGCCTCCGGGGTGGCGAGGGCCGCGTGCTCAAGCGAACTGAGCTGGAAGGCGTGGATGCGGAGTTGCGGTTATCCGCGGTGGCGTCCGCACGAGTCCCTGGCGTGGTGGCGGGGTGTGACGTCGCCGGTCGCCAGGACCTCGGCCAGAGCCGCAGCGAACTTCTCCAACGCCTCGACCCGCCCCATGGGGGTGGCCGATTCTGCGACGCCGTCGTCGCGGCGGCACAGCCATGTCTGACCGTCGTCGTCGGTCAGCACGATGACCTTCGTATTGGCGAGGTGAAAGGTCGCGTCCTTGTGACCGCCGCCGTTCAGGACGTCCTCCATGCCGGGCGTCTCATTCATCTGCTGATCTCCCGTAGCTGGTCGCGTGCCTCGCCGATCTCCTGCACCCGTCCCCATGGGAGGGTGCTCGACAGGATGTGGCCGACGTGGATCGTCAGGCGACGCGAGGTCACCAGCGGAACGATCTTTGCAAGGGCGCTCATCCCCTCGGCGACCGCGCCAAGGTCACGGGCCTTGATCGCCGACTTGGTGAGCCGGGCCCGATAGAGGCCGAGCAGCAGCGGAGATCGGGACTCCACCGACGCGACGGCCGCTTGAAGGTCGACAGCGCCCTGGCTGTGCAGGCCACAGTCGCTCAGCGCAATTCCCGAGTTTGCCATCAGCTCGGCGCCGTCGACCGGACTCAGCCGACCGGCAAGGCCTTGGGCTTTCTCCAGCGCCCGCCGCACAGGCCGTTCCTGTCCGGGGAGCACGGCTAGGGAGCGGCCGAGGCGGACCAGCAGCATTGCGCGGGTCGCGTCATCGAGGCCGTCGAGGGCAAGGCCGCAGCGAACGTATTCAGCGGCGCGGGAGTTCGGTACGCCATAGGTGCGGATGAGCGACAGGGTTGCGTAGGCGTGCGCTTGGCCGCGCGTGTCTTCCGCCTTGACGGCGAGCGCGAGGGCGAGCGAGGCGACTCGCTCAGCTTGGTCCAGGTGCCGGGTGTCGTGGAGCACGAGCGCGGCCTGCCGGGCCAACTCGGACCCGGCGACCTGAAGGCCGGTGTCCTTCTCGCCGACCGCAGGGGCGATGTGGTGGACGTGGCGCATGGCCTCGCGGATGAGCGGGGCGCCGCCGATCTGCTCCTCAGTATGGGCAAGGCGGTCGGCGAGCAGTTGCACGAACGCTGCGTCACGATACGGGTTCGTTTGGGTCGCCGAGGGGATCAAGGCGACGCTCGCCGCCGACGCCAGGAATCGGCGTCTCTTCACAGGGTCCTCCTCCTGGCTGGGTACCAGCTCCAGCTCCCAGCCCGCGCGGCGCAGCAGGTCGGCGGATCGGGCCATCCCAGGGTCGCGTTTGCCTGACAGGACCATCGAGACCCAGGGCTGCGGGACGCCGAGCTTGCGGGCGAGTGCGGCACCAGTCAAGCCGTGGCGTTTCATGACCACCGTAAACGCCTCGCCGAGGCTGCTCACGCCCATGCCTCGCAACGTATAACGGCGCGTTATGGGGTGACTACCCAGCTGGACGAACCGTTCCTACCGTGCTGCGCACAGCGTGTCACCCGACACGAAAGACGGCCCCGGCCCGGTGCGCGAACACCGGGGGAGCCCGGAGCCTCGGCCGGAAGGAGACTCCGACCTATGGCTGATGGTAGATCCATCACCGATCCCCTCGCCCAGCTTGCCGCGTTCCTGGGCGGGCAGGGCCTCAAGACCGAGCTGACCGAGCGCGGCTTGAAGGTGGTCAACCCGGAGATCGCCGGGTGCTGCTCGGCCAACGCGGCCGACACGGTCACCTGCCGTCCGCGGCCGGAGGACGGCGGGCGGCTGTGGCTGTGGACGTCGTGGGGCGAGCCGATCGCCGAGGCCGACCACATCGTCGACGCCGCCCTGATCATCCGCGGCAACCTCGCCCGTCGCGCACTGGGAGAGGTCGCGCGGTGAGCGCGATGGCTCCGCCACCGGCGGAGGTCTCCCGGATCGTCGCCGAGTTCGGCCGCCGTTTTCCGGGCGTTGTGGCCTGGTGGGGACGCTCCACGGGGAGTTGGTGGGCGCTGACCCGCGACGGCTTTGGCCGTGACCATTTGGTGGAGGCGCCCGACCCGGCCGAGCTGTCTCGCCGCGTGCGGTCCGTCCTCACCACGCCCCGATTCGCCCACGACCGCCAAAGCCGTCGGACGCCCGGCACACCCGACGCCGGTCGGCCCGGCGCAAACCCGGGCCGCAAACGCACGGCCGCCGGGGACTCCTCGGGCACAGCCCGCTTTGCGGGCGTTGCTGACACCCGCGACGATTTCTGGAGCGCGAAGCATGCCTCGCTTCACCAACCCGTCCGGCCTGGCACCGTACGCGCCATTCGGCCCGCTCGACAGCCTGCACGGCGCACTCCGCCGAGCCTTCCCCCAGGTGAGCGCAGCGCGCGTCAGGATGCCGTCGGAGTTCCTCACCGTCGCCTACCGGCACCGGGGGCCTTGGCGGATCTGCTGGGACGACGGCGACGAGCTGTTCGTCTGGGCCTCTGGTCCTGACAAGGACAAGCCCGTCGGCACCCTCATCTACGTCGAGCGAACCGCACAGCGCGTCGCGCGCCCGCTCGGCGTGACCACCGACGTGCTGCGGTGCTGACACGCCGCACGTAGACGCGGCTAGGACGGCTCACCGAGCGCCAGTGACGCTGAACCCAATTCCGACGCGCGCCCGTCCAGACGGCGGGGCGGGCTGGCCGAAACGGCGCGGCAGCCAGCCCGCTCCGCATCGAAGCCGTGCGCCGATCACACCTCCTCGCGGGAAATCTCCATGCACCCCGGGGCTGGCCGCACGGTCCAGATCCCCGGGCGGTGAGGCGGAAGCGTCACCGCCCGGGAAGCAAGGGAATCGTGCGGCCGGTGCTCTTTCAGTCCCCCCGGAGGGCACCGGCCGCACCCACAGGCTGCGGCTCCGGTAGATGGCGCGCGCCGGGGCCAGAGCAGCAACATCCACAGCGCGCCGGAGGTGCACATGACCATCGCCACCGACCAGACGGCCAGCGCCGTCAAGAACCCGCGCACGCTGATCCCCAGCTGGGCGTTCGACCTGCTGGTGTACGACTTCCGCAAGAAGCACCACACCTCGCACGCCTACACCGAGCGCGTCGTCGGCCAGACCCTGGTGTTCCTGAAAGCCGCAGGTCAGATTCGCCGTGAGGCGCGGCGTGACCCCGGCGCCTACGTCAGGATCGTGCCGACCAGGCCGGTCGATGAAGCGTGGCACGAGGCCCTCCAGCGGACCGAGGTGTACCTTCCGATGAGCCTGGCGTTCGCGAACTCGATGATCCACCACCGGCCTGTGATGGACGACGACATCGCCTCCGGGGCCGCCCTCGCCCGCACCATCCCGTACCTGCACCGCACGGGCATGTACGTCGACCCGGAGTTCTGGAACGCCGAGGCCGGGTCGTCCTGCTGCCCGCCCGAGTGCAACGACCAGGGCGGCCGGGAGTTCCTCGGCTCCTGGGAGGGCCGGGTCGCCGACGGGCCGCTCACCATCTCGTTCTGACCGAAGGAGCCTCAATGCGCACCGACTGGAGTGAGCTGCCCACCCAGGTTCGGGACGGGATCCTCGCCGAGACGGGCCCGATCAGCAGGGTCGAGCCCGCGCCGACGGGAAACCACGCCGACGTCGCCTCCACGCTCCACGCCCTGGACGGGCGGGTGTTCGTCAAGGCTGCGCGGAAGCTCGCGGACCGGGACGGCCCCGAGGTCATGTCGCTGCGCCGCGAGGCGGCCATCAATCCCTTCGTGACCGAGTTCACTCCCCGGCTCCACTGGACGGTGGAGGCCGGGGAGTGGCTCGCCCTTGGGTTCGAACACATCACCGGACGAGCCGCGGACTTCACCCCAGGCTCGGCGGACTTGGAGATCCTCGCCAAGACCGTCCACGCTCTCCAGACCACATCCTGCCCCGACGTGGTGCGGATGGCCGTGGAGCGGCGCTGGACCTCCGTCGGCGACGACGTCACACCGCTGGCCGGCGGCGCGCTGCTGCATACCGACCTGAACGAGGACAACTTCCTGATCGCCGACGGGCACGCGTACCTGGTCGACTGGGCGTTCGCCGCTCGCGGCGCCCCGTTCGTCGAACTGGGGCTGCTCATCCCGTGGCTGCTCAAGGCTGGCCACACCCCCGAGCAGGCCGACGCGTGGGTCACCCGGTTCGGTTCGTGGACCGATGCTGACCCCGCGCACATCGACCTGTTCTCGAAAGTGTTCGCGGCCAAGTGGTGGGCCAACGGCCAGACCAACACCGCCGACTGGGTGCGGTTGCACGCCGACCTCACTGGCCGGTGGGCGGAGTACAGGCTCGGGAGCCGACCATGACCGACTGGATACAGCATCACCCCACCACACCGATGACCACGCGGGACGGCCGGGCCGTCGAGATCGATGTGGAGATCGCGCCTCTGGTCGAACAGCTCTGGCGGCTGGGTTACACGACCAAGCTGGCGTGCCAGGATGCAGGCGAGGCGATCCTGCACGGCGGAACCCGTGTGGCTCCCTCCGACCGGGACCGCCAGTCGGCCTGCCACGCTGGCAGGGCCTGGATCATCGTGGGCGTCGACGACGGTCCCGCGCTGCTGAAGGCCGTACGATCTCTGGCCAGCGCGGGCACCTGGCGGTCATTCCCTGTCACCAAGGGCAACGACCCCGAGGCGTGGATGTCGATCACCTTCCCCCGACGGGACATCACCGCGGCTGCCGAACTCCTCCGGCGGGCTTCCGCCGAAGACCAGGCGGGGAGTCGAGCGGTTCCATAAGCGGGTCAGGCTGCCGAGTCGGTGACGCCATTGGCGCTTGTCGAGCGTTGTCCCGGCTTGCCGGTCCGGGGTTTTTCGGGGGGTGTGGGGGGCGGAGCCCCCTGCCTTGGGGGTCTGGGGCGGGAGCCCCAGGGGGCGCGGCCCGAGCGGAGCGAGGACCGATTCATGGGCCCCCCGCCTATCCGCGATTACACGGCGTTTCGTTGGTAGATCAGGCGTAGGCCCACCAGGGTCAGCCAAGGCTCGAAGACGTCGATGCTCCTCGACTCTTCCAGGACGAGGGGGGCCAGGCCGCCGGTGGCGATGACGGTGACCTCGTCGGGGTCGGCGGCGAGCTCTTCCGACATGCGTTCGACGATGCCGTCGACCTGGCCGGCGAAGCCGAAGATGATGCCGGACTGGAGCGCCTCGACGGTGTTCTTGGCGATCACGTTCCGCGGCCGGACGAGTTCGATCTTGTGGAGCTGGGCGCCGCGGACCGAGAGGGCGTCGATGGAGATCTCGATGCCCGGGGCGATCGCGCCGCCGACGTACTCGCCCTTGGCGGAGACGGCGTCGAAGGTGGTGGCGGTGCCGAAGTCGACGACGATGGCGGGGCCGGTGTGCAGGTGGACGGCGGCGAGCGCGTTGACGATGCGGTCGGCGCCGACCTCCTTGGGGTTGTCCATCCGGACCGGGACGCCCGTCTTGACACCCGGTTCGACGATCACCGCGGAGACGTCGCCGTAGTAGCGGCGGCACATCTCACGCATCTCGTGCAGGACGGACGGGACGGTGGAGCACAGCGCGATGCCGCTGATGTCGGTCTCGGCCAGCAGCGGGCTCTGCTGGACCAGGCCCTGGAGGACGACGGCGATCTCGTCGGCGGTGCGCCGCGGGTCGGTGTTGATCCTCCAGTGCTCGATCACCTCCTCGCCCTCGAACAGGCCGAGGACGGTGTGGGTGTTACCGACGTCGATGGTGAGCAGCATCAGGTCCCCGCTGATCAGGTGAAGTCAAGGCCGATGTCGAACACGCGCGCCGAGTGCGTCAGCGCGCCCACTGCAAGGTAGTCCACGCCGGTCACGGCCGCGTCTCGGGCCCGGTCGTACGACAGTCCGCCGCTGGCCTCGAGTTCGGCGCGGCCCGCGACGCGCCGTACCGCCTCGGCCATGTCGGCGTCGCTCATATTGTCCAGCAGGATCGAGGCGGCCCCGACCGCGACGGCTTCGTCGACCTGGTCGAGGGTGTCGCATTCGACCTGGACGTGCAGCGCGGGGTAGACGTCGCGGATGGCCCGGTACGCGCGGGTGATGGAGCCGGCGGCGGCGATGTGGTTGTCCTTGATGAGCGCGGCGTCGTGCAGGCCCAGGCGGTGGTTGACGCCGCCGCCGCAGCGCACCGCGTACTTCTGCAGGGCGCGCAGGCCGGGGAGGGTCTTGCGGGTGTCGCGGACCCTGGCCTTGGTGCCGGCGACGGCGTCGGCCCAGCGGCGGGTCTCGGTGGCGATGCCGGACAGGTGGGTGAGCAGGTTGAGGGCGGTGCGCTCGGCGCGCAGGACGGCCCTGGTGGGTCCGGCGACCGAGAGGAGGACCTGCCCGGCGGTGACGCGGTCGCCGTCGGCGGCCTTGGCGGTGTGGTCGATGTCGAGCAGGTCGAACACGACCTCGGCGACGGGGATCCCGGCGACGACGCCGTCCTCGCGGGCGGTGAGGTCACCGGAGGCGGTGTCGCCGGGCGCGAAGATCGGTTCGCTGGTGACGTCGGTGGGCCCGTCTTCGGCCAGTGCGGTTCGCACCAGGTTTTCCACAGCCTGTGGATCGAGTCCGGCGTCGCGCAGCCGTCCCTCCAGCTCCGGCGTCATGTCACGTTCCTCTCGTAGGTGGTCGTGCCGTCCAGGGCGGTGACCAGGTGGCCGGCCCAGGCGGTGTCGTCGCGGTCGGGGAAGTCCTCGCGCCAGTGGCTGCCGCGGGTCTCCTCGCGGCGGCGGGCGGCGGCGACGATCGCGGTCGCGACCGCGTGCAGGTTGGTCGCCTCCCACGCCTCCACGCCCGGTTCCGCGGTGGTGGCGAGGTCGCGGAGTTCGCGTTCGGCGGCGGCCAGGCCGGCGGCGTCGCGGAGCACTCCGGCGTGCGCCGTCATGATCCGCTGGATGTCCGCGCGGGCGGCCGGGTCGATCAGGCCCTGCTGTCCCTTTGGCGGGACGGCCTGGTCCGGTGGGGGCGAGGCTTCGAGGGCCTCGGCGATGCGCTCGGCGAAGACCAGCCCTTCGAGGAGGGAGTTGGACGCCAGTCGGTTGGCGCCGTGCACGCCCGTGCAGGCGACCTCGCCGCACGCGTACAGGCCGGGGACCGACGTGCGTCCGTACAGGTCGGTGCGGACGCCGCCGCTGGCGTAGTGCGCGGCCGGGACGACCGGGATCGGCTCGGTCACCGGGTCGATGCCGTGGTGGCGGCAGGCCGCGAGGATGGTCGGGAAGCGCCGCTCCCATGTGCGGGCGCCCAGGTGGCGGCCGTCCAGCAGCATGTGCGGTGTTGTGGTTTCCCGCATCCGGTTCATGATCGCCTTGGCGACGATGTCGCGCGGCGCCAGTTCGGCCAGCTCGTGCCGGCCGAGCATGAACCGCTCGCCCGCGTGGTCGACGAGGTGGGCGCCCTCGCCGCGCACCGCCTCGGAGATCAGCGGCTGCTGCCCGCGCGCGCCGTCCCCCAGCCACAGCACCGTCGGGTGGAACTGGACGAACTCCAGGTCGGTCACGGCGGCCCCGGCGCGCAGTGCCAGCGCCACGCCGTCGCCGGTGGAGACCTCGGGGTTGGTGGTGGCCGAGAACACCTGGCCGAGCCCGCCGGTGGCCAGCACGACGGCGCCCGCCCGTACCGCGCCGACCCCGCCGGGCTGGCCCTCGCCCATCACGTGCAGCGTCACCCCGGCGGCCCGGCCGGAATCGTCCCGGAGGAGGTCGAGCACCAGGGCGTGCTCGATCACCTCGATGCCCTTTTCCCCGCCCGATGGGCGGGCGGCCCCACCCTCCGCTTCCTTGAGGGCGGCGAGGAGGGCGCGGCTGATCTCGGCGCCGGTGGCGTCGCCGCCCGCGTGCGCGATGCGGCGGCGGTGGTGGCCGCCCTCGCGGGTCAGCGCGATCCCGCCGTCCTCGGCGCGGTCGAACTCGGCGCCGAGCGCGATCAGCCGCCGGACGGCCGCGGGGCCCTCGGTCACCAGCGTCCGCACCGCGTCCTCGTCGCACAGGCCGACGCCCGCGGTCAGGGTATCGGCCAGGTGCTCCTCGGGGCTGTCGTCGGACGCGAGCGCGGCGGCGATCCCGCCCTGCGCCCAGCGGGTGGAGCCCTCGTCCAGCAGCGCCTTGGTGACCAGCAGGACCCGTCCGCGCTCGCGGCACCGCAGCGCCGCGACCAGGCCGGCGATGCCGGAGCCGATCACGACGACGTCGGTGTGGACGGTCCAGCCGGGCTCGGGGGCGGCCAGGTGCCGAGGGGTCATGGGGTCCTCCCCAGGAGGTCTGTTTTCGTCATTGTGACATTAATCCCTGGGGAGGCCGTGCGCCGGGGTCAGCGAACGAGGTCGCCGCGCAGCTCCGCCGACCCCGGGACGGGCTCGGCCGGGTCGTCGCCCAGCGAGATGATCGTGTTCGACCTGTCCACGTGCACCACCCGCGGCGTGAACGAGCGCGCCTGCTCGTCGGTCATCGCCGCGTAGCTGATGATGATCACCAGGTCGCCGGGCTGGACGAGCCGGGCCGCGGCGCCGTTGATGCCGATCACGCCCGAGCCGCGCTCCCCGGCGATCAGGTAGGTCTCCAGCCGGGCGCCGTTGTCGATGTCGACCACCTGCACCTGCTCGCCCGGGAGCAGGTCGGCGGCGTCCATCAGGTCCTGGTCGATGGTCAGCGACCCCACGTAGTGCAGGTCGGCCTGGGTGACGGTGGCACGGTGGATCTTGGACTTGAACATCGTCCGGAACATGGGGGCTCCTTAGATCTCGGAGGGACCGAACCGCATCGGGAGGTTGTCGATCAGGTGGGTGGCGCCGACCCGGCCCGCCACGGCGAGCACTGCCGGGCCGGTGTGGGCGTCGTCGATCTCGGTGAACGTCGTGGGGTCGACCAGGACCAGGTAGTCCAGGTCCAGTGGCGGCGCGGCGTGCGCCGCCTTGTCCAGCACCGCGCGGGCGGCGCGCACGACCGCGGACGGGGCGGAGCCCGCGGCGGCCGCGTCCCCGCCCGCGCGCAGCGCCTGCGACAGCGCCAGCGCCGTCTCCCGCTCCAGCTCGGACAGGTAGCGGTTGCGGCTGGAGAGGGCCAGGCCGTCCGGCTCCCGGACGGTCGGGGCGCCGACGACCCGCACCGGCACGTCCAGGTCGGCCACCATCCGGCGGATCATGGCCAGCTGCTGGGCGTCCTTCTCCCCGAAGACCGCCGCGTCCGGCCGGACCAGCTGGAACAGCTTCATCACCACGGTCAGCATCCCGTCGAAGTGGCCGGGCCGCGCGGCGCCCTCGACCACCTCGCCCATGGGCCCGGAGCGGATCGTGACCTGCGGCTCGGCCGGGTACATCACCGCGCGGGACGGCGCGAACACCAGGCCGGCGCCCTCCTCCGCGCAGGCCGCCAGGTCCCCGGCGAACGTGCGCGGGTAGCGGTCGAAGTCCTCGTCCGGGCCGAACTGCAGCGGGTTGACGAAGACGCTCACCGCCACCGTGTCCGCGATCTCCCGCGCGCGGCGGATCAGCGACCGGTGGCCCTCGTGCAGCGCGCCCATGGTCGGCACCAGCGCCAGCGTCCCGGAGACCCGCGACCGCGCCGCGGCCAGTTCCTCACGGGTACGCGCGATCACGGGGGTCGTCCCCTCCACCGGGCCTCCTCGATGTTCGTTCCGGATCAATCCGCCAGCACCTCCAGGAGCCGCTCGGCGTCCTCGGCCTTGAGCATCCCGGCGGCCAGGGCGCGGTCGGCGGTCAGCCGGGCCAGCGCCACGTACGCCGCGCGCCCCTCCCGCGACTCCCCGCCCAGCGCCGCGACATGGCCGGCGACCGTGCCGGCGTCGCCGCGCGCGACCGGGCCGGTGAGACCGTCGATGCCGAGCCGCAGCGCGTTGTCGAGCGCGGCGCCCAGCAGCGGGCCGAGCATCCGCCCCGGCTCGGCCACGCCGGCCCGCGCCAGCATGTCCATCGCCTCCACCACCAGCGTGACCAGGTGGTTGGCGCCGCCGGCCAGCGCGGCGTGGTAGAGCGGGCGGCGCGCCTCCTCGATCCAGGACGGCTCCCCGCCCATCTCCAGCACCAGCGCC
Source organism: Actinomadura rugatobispora (assembly GCF_042656285.1). Classification (GTDB taxonomy): domain Bacteria; phylum Actinomycetota; class Actinomycetes; order Streptosporangiales; family Streptosporangiaceae; genus Spirillospora; species Spirillospora rugatobispora. The sequence continues at coordinate 17,887 of NZ_JBHSON010000126.1, forward strand.
TCGGCGACCGGGCGCAGCGGCTCGGGCGCGGTGACGCCGAAGGAGATGCCGGTCAGCCGGCTCACGTCGTCGGGCCGCCCGGTGAACGTCATGACCGGGTGCAGCGCCAGCGGCAGCCCGCCGGCCCGGGTGATCGGGTCGAGGACGGCGGTGCCGTACCGGCCGCTGGTGTGCGCCACCAGCTTGCCGGTGACGGGGACGCCGGTGGCGACCAGCCCCGCGGCCAGTTCGGGGAGCGCGTCGTCGGGGACGGTCAGCAGCACCAGGTCGGCGGCGGCCACGACCTCCTGCGGGGTGGTCAGGACCGCGCCCGGCAGCAGTTCCCCGGCGCGCCGCTGCGAGCGGTCGGACACCGCCGCGGCGGCGGTCACCCGGTGGCCGGCGCGGGTGAGCGCGACGCCCAGCGCCGTGCCGACGCGTCCCGCGCCCACGATGCCCACGGCGAGCCGCGCGGGACGGTCCTCAGGGCGGACCGGGCCGTTTTCGGGCGTGCCGGAGGAGGGCGTGCGGTGTCGATCCATGAAATCCGTTCCAGTCCTCGGGTAGGTACCGGACGTGCGCGACCCAGCGTACCCGCGAGCCCGAGGCCGTACAGCACCCGCGGGGACCCTGGCGGTCCGGCAAGGGTTCGGCTACCGCACGTTACGGAACCCTCGGCGCGAACGCCACAGTCACCGCCGGGTCAGGCAAGGCTTCCTGAAAACCGGTTGCACCCTCTGACCTGCGCCGGATAGCTCTGAGTGGCGCTGGTCACGCGGAGTGTATGACAGTGCTCCGCCAACGCCTCCGCCCCACCGCTCATCCCGTACGGGCGGTGGGGCGGAGTAGGGGCCCCGGGGCCCGGGCCCCGGGGCCCCGGATCAGCCGGGGCCGTGCTCAGTCGTACGACAGCGACTCCACGATCGAGGCCCGCGCCGCCCGCCGGGCCGGCAGCACCGCGGCGAGCATCCCCGCCACCCCGGCCAGCAGCATGAACCCGGCGACCTGCAGCCAGGGCAGCGCGAACACCGCGCTCTCGCCCATCGCCCGGGTGGACGCCCAGCCGAACACCACCCCGAGCACCACCCCGGTCAGCGCCCCGATGACGGCCATGACCAGCGCCTCCACCGACAGCATCCGGCGCAGTTGCCGCTTGGTGAGGCCGAGCGCGCGCAGCAGCGCCGACTCGCGGGTCCGTTCCACCACCGACAGCGTCAGCGTGTTGGCGATGCCGAACAGCGCGATCACGATCGCCAGCGCCAGCAGCCCGCCGAACACCAGCAGCACCGTGTCGATGGCCCTGGTGAACTCCTCGCGCAGCTCGGCGGCGGAGGTGAACCGGGCGGCCGGGTACGGCTCGGCGGCGGCCTCCACGGCGGCGCGGGCCCGTTCGGCGGGCACCCCGGCGGCGGCCTTGACGAAGACCCGGTACGGGTCGGCGGCGCCGTACATCCGGCCGAAGTCCGCCTCGGTCAGCACCAGGCCGTAGATCGGCACGTCGCCGGTGAAGATCCCGGCCACCTTCACCTGCATGGCCTGCCCGGCCACGGGCCGCCGGGCCGCCGAGGCCCCGGTCCCACCGTCGGCCGTGTCCGGTTCCCGCCCGAGGCCCTGGACGGTCACGGTCTGCCCGGTCCGCAGGTTCCGGGCCTTGGCGGTCTCCTCGTCCACCAGCGCCGCGCCGGGACGCAGGCCCTCCAGCGAGCCGCTGGCGAACTCGGGCCGCACCAGACCGCCCAGCGCCGACTGGGTGATCGTGGCGACGGCGCCCTCCCGCCCGGCGATCTCGGCGTCCCGCTGCCGCAGCTCGACCACCCCGCCGATCTCGGGACGGCCGCGCAGGGCCTGCCCCAGCGCCGCGGGCACCCCCTCCTGCCGGTCGCCGCCGTACTGGGCCTGGATCTGGAAGTCCATCGGGAACTGCTCGTCCAGCTGCCGCACGGAGGTCGCCTTGCCGCTGGCGGCGATCACCGCGAACAGGCTCATCAGCCCGACCCCGATGGTGAGCGCGATCGTCGTGGTGGCGGTGCGCCGGGGCGCGCGGCGGGCGTTCTCCACCGCGAGCCGTCCGGGCACGCCCGCGGCGCGGCCCGGCAGCGCGCCCACGACCCGGCCCAGCGGGCGGACCAGGGCGGGCATCACGGCGATCACCGCGAGGAACACCAGGGCGCCGCCCGCCGCGACCGCGAACATGGCCGTCTGGCCCTTGTCCATGACCACCGACCCGAGCACGACCACCGCGGTCCCCGCCGCGGCGAACAGCACGGTGAGGACGGTCCGGGCCCGGCCGAGGCGGAACCGGCCGGTGCCCGGCTCCAGGTCGGAGCGGAGCGCGGCGACGGGCGCCACCCGGGTCGCGCCGCGCGCCGGGAGCAGCGCCGCCAGGACGGTGACCACCACCCCGACGGCCAGGCCGACCAGCACCGTGCGCGGCGCCAGCGTCACATCGGCCGGCGACAGCGCGGGCCCGGCGGGACCGGCGACGCCCAGCCCGCCGAGCAGCGCCAGCGTCGCGGCGCCCAGGCCCAGCCCGGCGGCCAGGCCGAGCAGCGAGCCGACCAGCCCGACCGCCGCGGACTCGGCCAGCACGCCCGCGAAGATCTGCCGGCGGGTGGCGCCGACGCAGCGCAGCAGCGCCATCTCCCGCATCCGCTGCGCGATCAGGATGGAGAAGGTGTTGTAGATGACCAGGGCCGAGACCAGCACCGCGACCAGCCCGAACAGCAGCAGCCCGGTACGGATGACCTCGGTGTCGGCGCCCGCGGCGGTGGCCAGCTCGTCCGCCAGCCGCTCCCCCGTCATGACCCGGTGGTCACCCCGCCCCGCGGCGGCGGCGACCGCGGCGGGGCTCGCGCCCGCCACGTCGATCTCCTGGAACGTCCGCTCGCCGGTCATCCGGGCCGCGGTGGACGGGTCGAACCCGACCGCCCCGCGGAAACCGGCGTCGCCGTCGAGCCCGACCCCGACCAGCCCGACGACGGTGAACCGGTGCGGGGCCTTGCGCGGGTCCAGCACGGTGATCGTGTCGCCGACCCGGTACTTCGCCCGGGACGCCACCCGCGAGTCGAGGACGGCCTCGCCCGGCCCGTTCGGCGCCCGTCCCTCGTCGAACCCGAACCGGGGCATCCGGCCGCCGGTGACCGAGAGCCCGACCGTCGGCATGTCGCCGACCACCTTGCCGTCCCGGCCGACCAGCGCCGCGTCCCCGCGGACCAGGCCGTGCGCCTCCCGCACGCCCGGCACCGCGCGGATCCGCGCCAGCATGTCGGCGGGCAGGCCCTTGCCGGACTCCGCACCGGAGTTCTCGCCGGAGTCCTTGCCGGGCAGCACCGCCACGTCCACCTTGCCGGCGGAGCGGGCGAAGGTCTTCTGGACGCCGGTGTCCATCGCGTCGGTGAGGACGAACGTCCCCCCGATGAACCCCACGCCGAGGGTGATCGCGACCGCCGTGAGCAGCAGCCGCAGCTTGTGGGCCCGCAGGCCCGCCAGTGTCGTCCGCAGCATCGCTCAGCCGCCCAGGCTCTTGAGCCGGTCCAGGACGGTGTCCGGCGTCGGTCCGTACAGCTCGGTGACGATCGACCCGTCCCGCAGGAACACCACCCGGTCGGCGTACGACGCGGCCGCCGGGTCGTGCGTGACCATCACGATCGTCTGGCCCATCTCGCGCACCGACGTGCGCAGGAAGCCCAGCACCTCGGCGCCGGACGAGGAGTCCAGGTTGCCGGTCGGCTCGTCGGCGAAGATGACCTCGGGACGGGCCACCAGCGCCCGCGCGCACGCCACCCGCTGCTGCTGGCCGCCCGACAGCTCGCTCGGCCGGTGGCCGAGCCGGTCCCGCAGCCCCACCACGTCCACCACCCGGTCGAACCACTCCCGCTCCGGACGGCGCCCGGCCAGTTGCAGCGGCAGCAGGATGTTCTGCTCGGCGGTGAGCGTGGGCAGCAGGTTGAACGCCTGGAAGACGAACCCGACGCGCTCGCGGCGCAGCAGGGTGAGCTGCCGGTCGCTCATCCCGGTGATCTCGGCGTCGCCCAGCAGCACCCGCCCGCCGCCGACCGTGTCCAGCCCGGCCAGGCAGTGCATCAGCGTGGACTTCCCGGACCCGGACGGCCCCATGATCGCGGTGAAGGCGCCGCGGGCGAAGCCGACGGTGACCCCGCGCAGCGCGTGCACGGCGGCGTCGCCGATCCCGTACACCTTGGTCACCCCGGCGGCCGAGACGGCCGGCCCGGCCGGGCCGGCGCCCGGCGCGCCCGGCGCTCCCGGGGCTCCCCCGCTTCCGGCCTGGCCGGCGAACGTACTGGTCACGATGGCTCCTTCGTCCGTGTCCGCTGATCGATGACGACCGTGACCACGCTAGGAACGGGCGCCTTCCGTGCCATCGCCCGCGCGGCCACGATCGGCGTCAGCTTCAGGATTGGCGGGAGTCCCCGCGTACGACCTGAGTCGTACGGCGCCGTCACCGCCACGGCTGACCGCGCACACGCCGGCCGTCCTCCGCCCGGCCGCCTCCGCCGGCCCCGGCCGCACACGCGAAAGCGCCGGGGACCCCGTGCACAGGGTCCCCGCCGCTCTCTACTACGGCGCGCTGCCGCCGATCAGCTGTGCCGGTGGGGGTGGTGCCCCGGGACGTCGCACTGGGCGAACGCGCCGCTGATGACGGAGATGACCTGGGTGGAGTTGCCGCAGATCTTGATGTCGTTGCCGGACAGGATCTGGTTGCCGGACAGCACGGTGCCGTGGCCGCCGTGGGTGTAGGCGTCGGCGCTCGCGGGGCCGGCGGCCGTCATGAGGGCGCCGGTGATGGCGAAGCCGAGGACACCGGTGGCGGCAAGCTTCTTGAGCACGTTGAAATCCTCCCGTACGTGAGGCCGTCAAGGCCCTTCCTGCATTTCACATGCGCGCTCCGCCGCCCCCGTCCCGTCGCGGGCGGCGTCACATACGGTAGTTAGTCAACTACTGATCGGTAATGCCAAGCGGAAGCTCGGCTTCGAAATGGGACGGTCACCACCGCGTAATCATAGCGTTACTATGTGTTATCGATTTGCCCGCTCTTGACCAGACCCGTCTCATAAGCGAAGACCACCGCCTGGACCCGGTCCCGGAGGTTCAGCTTCATCAGGATCCGGCCCATATGGGTCTTGACCGTCGCCTCCGACACGTACAGCCGCTCGGCGATCTCCGCGTTGGACATCCCCCGGGCCACCAGCCGCAGCACCTCGCCCTCCCGTGCGGTCAGCGACGCCAGCGCCCCGCTCGCCCGCTGCGCGGCGTCGGGCAGGTGCACCGCGAACCGGTCGAGCAGCCGCCGGGTCGTGCTCGGCGCGACCACCGCGTCCCCCGAGTGCACCGCCCGGATCGCCTCGATCAACTGCGCCGGGCCGGCGTCCTTCAGCAGGAAGCCGCCCGCGCCCGCCTTGATCGCGGCGAAGGCGTACTCGTCCAGGTCGAAGGTGGTCAGGATGATCACCTTGGGACGGCCGCCCGCGGCGGTGATCCGGCGGGTGGCCTCGATCCCGTCCATCCGCGGCATCCGGACGTCCATCAGGACGACGTCGGCCGGGGCCGTGCGCAGCCGTTCCAGGGCCTGCGCGCCGTCGCCCGCCTCGCCGACCACCTCGATGTCGGGCTGGGCGTCCAGGACCATCGTGAAACCGGCCCTGACCAGCTCCTGGTCGTCCACCAGCAGCACCCGGACGGGCCGGTCGGCGGGCTCCTCCGGATCGCCCGGCGGCCCCCCGTCCGCACCCGTGCCCGCGCCTCTGCCCGCGCCCGTCGCGCCCCAGCTCACCTGCGCACCTCCTCGCGTACCGGAATCCGCGCGACCACCTCGAACCCGCCGCCGGGCCGCGGACCCGCCGTCACCTCGCCGCCGTACACCGCGGCGCGCTCCCGCATCCCCACCAGCCCGTGCCCCCGCCCGTCACCGCGCGCCGCGGCGCCCCGTCCGTCGTCGGTGACGCGGATCTCGATCGCCTCGTCGCCGTAATGCAGCAGAACCCGCGCGGTGGCGCGCGGGCCCGCGTGCTTGAGGGTGTTGGTCAGCGCCTCCTGCGCGATCCGGAACACCGTCAGCTGCCGCCCCTCCGTCATCTCCAGCGGGACGCCCTCGACCTCGAACTCCAGCGGCAGCCCCGACCCGCGGATCTGCTCCACCAGCTCGGCCAGCTGCGCCACGCCCGGCTGCGGCGCGTACGACCCGGCGTCGTCGCCCTCCCGCAGCACCCCCAGCATCCGGCGCATCTCCGCCAGCGCGGTCCGCCCGGTCGCCGAGATCGTCTCCAGCGCCTGCCGGGCCCGCGCGGTGTCGGTGTCGATCGCGTACGAGGCGCCGTCCGCCTGCACCACGATCACGCTCACGTTGTGCGCCACCACGTCGTGCAGCTCCCGGGCGATCCTGGCCCGCTCGTCCGCCTTGGCGACCTGCACCTCGGCGTCCCGCTCCCGCTCCAGCCGCGCCGCCCGCAGCTCCACCGAGCGCAGGTACGCCCGCCGCGTCCGCATGTGCAGCCCGAGCAGCCACACCCCGGCCACGATGACCGACATCAGGGCCAGGCCGTACCGCTGGTCGCCCCACCCGCCCACGTACCGGAACACCGCGACGAACACGCCCAGCTCGGTCACCAGCGCGGCCGCCACGCCCCACCGGAACGACGGCCCGGCCGCGATCGTGTACAGCCCCATCAGCAGCGCCAGGTTCGGCGTCATCGGGATGACCTTCACCACCACCTGCGCGAACGACACCAGGCAGATGAAGGCGAACGCGGCGCGCGGGTACGTGCGCCGCAGCACCAGCGGCGCCAGCAGCCCGGCGCACCACACCACGTACTCGGGCTTGGGCATCGCGGTCGTGTCGAACACCAGCCCGCTCAGCGAATAGAAGGCCAGCGGCGCCGCCAGGAACGCGTCCACCAGCGGGCGCGAGCGCAGAGCGTCCACCAGCGGCCGCACCCGGAGGGCGTCCACCAGTGGCCGCACGCCGCGCCACCGCGCCCGGAGTCTGCCGCCCATCCCGGAAGCGTACTTTCAGCGCGATCGTCCCCGGATCCGCCTCGAGTCTGACCCGCGTACGCCCCGAGGATGGCCCAAGATGGCCCGAGGATGGCCGCGCCCGGGGGCCCGGGCGGGTAACGTCGCTGGCGTGGGCGCGTTGCTGACGTGGCAGACCGCGATGGAGCGGGCACTGTACGGGCCGGACGGCTTCTACCGGCGCGGCGAGCGCCCGGTGGAGCACTTCCGCACCTCCGTGCACATCTCCGGCCGCTTCGCCGCGGCCCTGGCCCGGGTGCTGGTGGAGGTCGACGCCGCGCTCGGCCACCCCGACCGGCTCGACCTGGTCGACGTCGGCGCGGGGGGCGGCGGGCTGCTCACCGGCGTCACCGCCGCCGTCCCGCCCGGACTGGCCGCGCGGCTCGACCTCACCGCCGTCGAGATCGCCCCGCGCCCCGCCGGGACCCCCGCCCGGGTGCGCTGGCGCGACCGCATCCCCCGCGAGATCACCGGCATGGTCATCGCCAACGAGTGGCTGGACAACGTGCCGCTGGACGTCGTCGAGCGCACCCCCGACGGGCCGCGCACCGTCCTGGTCGACCCGGCCACCGGTGCCGAGAGCCACGGCCCGCCGCCCTCCGCCTCCGACGCCGACTGGATGGAGCGCTGGTGGCCGCTGAGCGAGACCGGCGACCGCGCCGAGATCGGCGGCCCGCGCTGCGCCGCCTGGGCCGCGGTCGTCCGCCGGCTGCGCGGCGGGCTGGCGGTGGCGATGGACTACTCCCACGTCCGCGCGTCCCGTCCCGTGTACGGCACGCTCACCGGCTACCGCGACGGCGCCACCGTGCCCGCCGTCCCGGACGGCTCCTGCGACGTCACCGCCCATGTCGCCCTCGACGCCTGCGCCGTCGCCGGCCAGGCCGCCGGGGCGACCGGGACGCTCCTCACCACCCAGCGCGCCGCGCTGCGCGCGCTCGGGCTCACCGGCGCGCGCCCGCCCCTGGAGCTGGCCCGCCGCGACCCGGGCGGGTACCTGGTCGCGCTCGGGGCCGCGGGCGAGGACGCCGAGCTCATCGACCCCGGCGGGCTGGGCGGCTTCGGCTGGCTCGTCCAGACCGCCGGCATCCCGGTCCCGTCCCCCCTGGCCCGGCTCGCGGAGGCCCCGGCCCGCATACCGACGTGAACGATCAGATCTCGACGTGCAGCGCCTTCAGGCCGCGCAGCACGAACCCCGGCTTCCACTCCGGCTCCTGAGCGAGCCGCATCCCGGGGGCCAGCCGCAGCAGCGCCCCGTACGACTCGGCCAGCTCGATCCGGGCCAGCGGAGCCCCCAGGCAGTAGTGGACGCCCAGCCCGAAGCCGATGTGCGGGTTCGGGTCGCGGGCCAGGTCAAGGCGGCCCGGGTCGGCGAAGACCTCCGGGTCCCGGTTGGCCGAGGCGAACTGCAGCGCGATCTCGGCGCCGCGCGGGATGACGGCCCCCGCGACCTCGACGTCCTCCAGCACCCACCGCTCGAACATCGGCGCCGGGGTGTCGTAGCGCATCAGCTCCTCGACCGCGGTGGGCACCAGCGCGCGGTCGGCGCGGAGCCGGGCCAGCTCGCCGGGGTTGCGGAACAGCGACCACCAGCCGTTGCCGGTGGCGTTGACGGTCGCCTCGTGCCCGGCGTTGAGGAGCAGCACGCAGGTGCCGATCAGCTCGTCCTCGGTGAGCCGGTCGCCGCCCTCGTCCACCACCTGGGCCAGGGCGCTGATCAGGTCGTCGCGCGGGACGTCCCGGCGCGCCCGCGCCAGCCCGCGCAGGTAGCCGGAGAACTCCACGGCGGCGCGGACGGCGGTGCGCTGCGCCTCCTCCGAGGGGTTCAGCTCGAACATCCCGCAGATGTCGGCCGACCAGGGACGCAGCAGCGGCCGGTCCTCGGCGGGCACCCCCAGCATCTCGGCGATCACGTTCACCGGCAGCGGCTCGGCCAGCTCGGCCACCAGATCGCCGCCGCCCCCGGCCGCCAGCGCCCCGGCCAGCTCCTCGGCCAGCGCGCGGATCATCGGGCGCAGCCCCTCGACCATCCGGGCCGTGAACGCCTTGGACACCAGGCGCCGCAGCCGGGTGTGCACGGGCGGCTCGACGTCCAGCATCCCGGCGCGGATCAGGTCCCAGAACGGCTTGAGGAAGTCCGCGTCCGGCTCCCGGCCGAACTCCTCGTGGCCCGCCACGTGCAGGTAGGTACGGCCGAGCCTGCGGTCGCGCAGCAGCGCGTCCACGTCGGCGTACCGGGAGACCACCCACTGGCCGGTGGGCTCGTGGAAGAACACCGGCCGGTCGGCCCGCAGCGCCGCGAACGCGGGGTAGGGGTCGGCCACGAAGCCCGCGGACCAAGGGTCATAAGCCGCCAAATCACTCATACCGCGACGATAGGCCCGCCGTGCCGCGGACGGCGGGCGTCAGCGGGCCTCGCGGGCGGCCCAGCGGCCCGGATCGCCGGACGCCGACCGGCGTGCGGCCTGCGCCCGCCGCGCCGTCGACTCCACGATCGCCCGTGCCTCCCCTAGATCGCGATCGGCCGCGGCCACCTGCACCGGGCCGGGCGGGGCGTCCACGTGCACCGTCGCCAGCCCCAGCATCCGCTGCAGCGGGTTGACCGTCAGCCGGACGCTCTGCGCCCGGGCGTGCGCGATCACGTCCGTCCGCCGGCACAGCATCCCGCGCCGGGTCACGAAGACCACGTCATCGGTGCCAGCGCCGTCCGCTCGCTCCAGCGCGACCGCACGGGACGAGGCGGGCAGCAGCGGCACCGCGTCCACGTCGGCGCCCGGGAAGATCTGCCCGGCCAGGTACACCGCCACATGCCGGGGCGCCAGCGGCAGCAGCACCGACGACAGCGCCTGCCGCTCGCCCGCGTACCCGGCCACCGTCACGTCCAGCCGCGCCCAGCCGAACGACCGCCACAGCAGCGGCTCCACGATCCCGACCGCCTGCACCCGGCCCGGCGGCAGCGTCTGCATCCGGGTCTCCAGCAGCCCGTACCGCAGCCGCACCCCGTCGGGCGACATCGCGACGGTGCAGTTGGCGTAGGTGACCAGCGGCGCCAGCACGCCCCTGATCAGCCCCAGCAGCGTCAGCACCAGCACGACCAGCAGCCCGCCCTCCACGAGGAAGAACATGAAGAACAGCGAGCCGAGGAACAGCAGCAGCGTCCCCAGGACGGGCAGCTTCAGCACCAGGGACCCGAACAGCGCCCCGAACGGAACCCGCCACAGCGGCCGCTCGGGCGCCTCGGGCGTGTGGCCGGGCAGCCCTGCGGCGCGGGCCAGCAACTCGGCCCGCAACTGCTGGGCGGCGTGCCGCCCCAGGTAACGCAGCGCGATCTCGCTCTGCTCACCGCCCGCCAGCTCCACCCGCACCTCGGCCAGCGCGAACACCCGGGTCACCAGCGGGCGGACCAGGTCGATCGCCTGGACGCGCGACAGCGGGATGCGGCGCTTGCGCTTGCGCAGCAGCCCGGTCTCCACCACCAGGTCGTCGCCGTCCACGCGGAACCGCAGCGCCAGCCAGCCCCACAGCCCCGCGACCACGGCGACGACCATGACGGGCACGGTCACCACCACGAACCGGAGCAGGACCTCGGGCGAGAGCACCAGCGCGACCCCGCGGCTCGTCTGGGTCAGCAGGAGCGGGAAGCCCAGCAGCACGAAGTAGATGATCAGGATGACGAACGCGCGCAGCGGCGCGGTCGCCCAGTGCAACCGGTGCGTGCCCTCGGAGAACCGCACCGGCGGCGGCGCGGGCGGATATCCCGCGGGCGGCTGCCCGTAACCCGGACCGCCCGGCTGCCCGTAGCCCGGCTGCTGCCCGTAGCCCGGCTGCCCGTGGGGCCCGTACGGCCGGTACGGCCGGTACGGCCCGTAGGGCGGCTGCGGCTGACCGTACGGCGGTTGCGGCTGGCCGTACGGCGGTTGCGGCTGGCCGTACGGCGGTTGCGGGTGCCTGTAGGGGACCTGGGGCTGCCCGTAGGGCCCGCGCGGCTGGTTGTACGGCCCCTGCGGCTGGTTGTACGGCCCGTACGGCCCTCCCTGCGGCGGTCCGGGCGGCGGTCCCGGCGGAGGGGCGCTCACAAGCCCATGCTCCGCTGCTCGCCCTTCTGGGCGAGGCGGTCGCGTAGCTGGGCCGCCTCGTGCGCGGGCAGGCCGGGGATCAGGGCGTCGGTCGCGGCCGCGGCGGTGTGCATCCGCACGGTCGCGATGCCCATCCACCGCTCCAGCAGCCCCGCGGTGACGTCGACGAACTGCATCCGCCCGTACGGCACGACGATCAGCCGCTTGACGAACACGCCCTGCGTCACGATGAGGTCGTCGGTGCGCTCGGCGTATCCGTGCGAGCGGAAGGCCAGCTCGGCCACGATCCAGGCCAGCACGACCGACAGCAGGACGGCGGCGGCCCACAGCACCGTCCCGAGCGTGCCGCTGCCGCGGAACACCACGAACGCCCCGACCAGGCCCACCGGCACGGCCGTCAGCGTGGCCGTGACGCCGCGGTGCCAGGTGAAGCGCCTGGAGATGTGCGACCAGGACAGCCCTGCGCCGGGGGCGAACGCCTGGTCCGCCGGGTAGGAGGGGGCGGCCTGGTAGCCGCCCGCGGCGACCGGCGCGCCGGGGACGGGGCCGTCCGCCGAAGTCACCATGTGCGGCGGCACGCCCGGTTGCGCGGTGGCGCCCGGCGGGGACGCCGGCGGTCCGGGCGGGGGCGGGCCG
>NZ_JBHSON010000127.1:0-29479 GCF_042656285.1 Actinomadura rugatobispora
GCCGAGGGCGTGGCCCACTTCGTGGAGGTGGGGCCGTCGGCGGTGCTGTCGGCGACGGGGGCGGGTGAGTTCATCCCCGTGTCGCGCAAGGACCAGCCTGAGGTGTCGTCGGTGATCGGTGCGATGGGACGGCTCTGGACGCGCGGCGGGCCGGTGTCCTGGGCACCGGTGTTCGCGGGCACCGCCGCACGGCGCGTCGATCTGCCCACCTACGCCTTCCAGCGCCGCCGCTACTGGCTCGAGACTCCCGCAGCGGGCGTGTACGACGTGTCAGCGCTGGCCGCGGCCGTGCCCGAGTTGGAGGCGGAACGGCTGGGGCCTGACATCGGCGAGCTGCCCCCGGAGGAACGGGAGCTGCGGGTGCGGGAGATCGTGCTGGCTCTGACCGTCCGTGCGCTCGGCCACGCCTCGGCCGACGAGGTCGATCCGGAGCTCGGGTTCTTCGAGAGCGGTTTCGACTCGGCCACCGCGCTGGAACTGCGCGCCGCCCTGAACACGGCCACCGGGCTGGAGCTCGCGACCACGGTGGTGTTCGACTTTCCCACGCCGGACGAGCTCGTCCGGCACGTGCTGGCGGAGCTGGCGCAGAACCCGCAGGGGCCGTCCGGGCCCGCCCTCGGCTCGGAGGGCGACACGCTGAGCGCGATCTTCCGGGAGGCGGTGCGCGCGGGCCGCATGCAGCCGGGCTTCGACATGCTGGAGGCCGTCGCCGCGACCCGGCCGCGCGTCGACTCCGTCGGCGACCTCGACGAGGTGCCGCCGCCGGTGAGGCTCGCGGGCGGGCCCGAGCAGCCCGTCCTCTACTGCTTCCCGTCGCCGATGGCTCTCGCCGGGGTGCAGCAGTACGTGCGCTTCGCCGAACACTTCCGCGGCGTTCGCGAGGTGTCGGCGCTGCGGGTGCCGGGCGTCAATCGCGGGGAGGGCCTGCCCGGATCGATGCGGGCCGCCGTCGAGGTCTTCGCCGAGTCCGTGCGGCGCGACGCGGGGGACCGCCCCTTCGCGTTCCTGGGCACCTCGTCCGGCGGGATCCTCGCGCACGCCACCGCAGCCCACCTGGAGCGGCTCGGGCGCGGCCCGGAGACGGTGGTCCTGCTCGACACCTATGTGGTCTACAACGAGGCCACCAGGGCGGTCTGGGACAGCATGCTCTACGGCCTGCTCGAGCGGGAGTCGGAGCTCGGGCCGTTCACCGCGCCCCGGCTGTCGTCGATGGGGCGCTACGTCCGGCTGATCGGCGAGGAGGGGCTCGCCGGCCTCGACGCCCCCGTCCTCTTCGTCGGCGCCGAGGAACCGATCGCGCTGGCCGCGCGGGACGCGGCCGTGTCCGGCTCCGACGACTGGCGGGCCGTCTTCCCGGGCGCCGACACCTCGATCCGGGTGCCCGGCGACCACTTCACGATGCTGGAAGAGGCGCACGCCGCCACGACCGCCGAGGCCGTCGATGACTGGCTGCGCGGCAGCCGCGGCTGACCCGGACCCGGGGCCGGCCGCGGCTGCCGCGTTCAGGGGTTCACGGTTCATCGACCAGCTCCGGCGTCCGCGCGGGCGACGCGTCCTCCACCGCGTCCTCCGCGGCGCCGGCCGGGTTCAGGTGCCGGAGGGTGATCGCGGCGATGACGGCGGTCACCGCCATGATCGCCGCGCCGGTGACCGCCGACACCCGCATCCCCGCGGCGAAGGCCTCCTGCGCGGTCTCGACGAGCGGCATCCCGATCTGCTCCGGCAGGTGCCTGGAGACCTCCGAGGCGCCGCCGAGGGTGTCCCTGGCGGCCTCCGCGGCCTCCGGCGGAAGGCTCTGCGGGACGGCGTCGTCCATGCGGTCGTGGTAGACGGCGGCGCCGATGCTGCCGAGGATGGCGACGCCGAGGGCGCCGCCGAACTCCGACCCCGTCTCCGACAGCGCGGAGGCGGCGCCGGCCCGTTCCGGCGGGGCCGCGGCGACGATCATGTCGACGGCGAGCGCGCCCACCGCGCCCGCGCCGCCGGTGAGGATGATGAAGCCCAGCCCCAGGACGAGCATCGAGCTGTCCACCTGGACCTGGGCGAGGATGACGAAGCCGGCGCCCATGAGCGCGATCGCGCCGGCGACCACGTACGCGGGTCGGATCCACCGGACCAGGGTGCTGGCCACGATCACCGACAGGCCGATCGAGGGTGCGATGACCAGGGTCCAGAGCGCGGCCTCGAGCGGGCGCATGCCCAGCACGAGCTGCATGAACTGGGTGCCGAAGAAGCCGAAGCCGACCATGGCGAAGATGCTGAGGACGTTGGCGCCGATGGAGGTGCTGAAGCCGCGGTTGGCGAACAGCCCGACGTCGATGAGCGGGTCGGCGAGCCGCCGCTGGCGCCGCAGGAAGAGGTAGCCGACGACCAGGCCGACCGCGATCGATCCGATGGGGAGCGGGTCGGCCCCGTCCTCCGCGGCCATCTTCACGCCGTAGATCACCGGCAGCACCGCGGCGAGCGAGAGGAACGCGCTGAACAGGTCGAACCTTCCGGCCTTCGGGGCGCGGTACTCCGGCAGCAGCAGCGGCCCGAGGACGAGGAGGAGGATCATGACGGGCACGTTGACCAGGAACACCGACCCCCACCAGAACTTCTCCAGCAGGAGCCCGCCCAGCATCGGCCCGAGCCCGGCGCCGCCGGAGAAGCCGGCGGTCCAGATCGCGATCGCGGTCCGGCGCTGCTGGGCGTCGTGGAACATGTTGCGGATCAGGGACAGGGTCGAGGGGGCCAGCGTGGCGCCGGCGACGCCGAGCAGGGCCCGGGCGGCGATCAGCAGTTCGGCGGTACTGGCGTAGGCCGCGAGGACGGACGTCACGCCGAACAGGCAGGCGCCGATGAGCAGCACCTTCCGGCGGCCGATCCGGTCGCCCAGCGCGCCCATCGTGATCATGGATCCGGCCAGCAGGAAGGCGTAGATGTCCATGATCCAGAGCTGTTGCGAGCTGCTCGGCTGCAGGTCGGCGCTCAGGGCCGGCAGCGCGAAGAACAGCGCCGTCATGTCCATGGAGACCAGCAGCGTGGGCAGCACGAGCACGGCGAGGCCGATCCACTCGCGCCTGCCGGCTCGTGCTTCAGTGTTGACCATGGCTCGATTATACGAACGTCTTATAAGTTTGTATAGCACGGATGATTGATAGGATCTCGACGTGGGACATCGTGAAGATCTGCTCATGGGAGCCAAGCGCTGCCTCTACGAGCGCGGGTACGGCCGTACGACGGCCCGCGACATCGTCGCCGCCTCGAAGACGAACCTGGGCTCGATCGGTTACCACTTCGGCTCCAAGGAAGCGCTGCTGACCACCGCCATCATCGATTCGTTCGGTGAGTGGGGCGAGGAGCTCGACACGGTCATGAGCGCGCTGTCCACCGACGTCGACCCCGAAGGCGACCAGCTCGAGCGGTTCGAGACCGCGTGCACCCTGCTGGTGGAGTCCTTCGCCACCCACCGGACGCTGTGGGTCTCCGCCATGGAGGCGTTCGCCCAGGCGGAGCACATCCCCGAGGTCCGCGAGCAGCTCGCCGCCGGCTTCGAGGAGACCCGGCGCGGACTGGTCGCGGGGATCCAGAAGCTCTCCCCGAACGCCGACGAGCGGACGGCGCGCACCATCGCCTCGCTCGTGGTCGCGATGCTGCCCGGCCTCGCGCTCCAGTGGCTGCTGGAGCCGGAGCACGCGCCGACGGGCGCCGACATCGGCGAGGCCCTCCGGGTGATGCTGGACTAGCCGTTCGAGCCGTTCGCGTCGGTCAGCCCGGTCGAGCCGGCGCTCCACGATGTCGCGCTGCCCGTGAAGCCGCGCGCCGGCGCTGCCATCGCCATCGCCCCGTCATCGCCGCCGGATCCCGTTCGCGCGGCCGCGGACGGGCGCGCACGCCTACCCGGGAACACCGCCCACGCCCCCTTTTCCAAGAAACTGTGGGCCCTTTCTTCTAGGGGACGAGTAGGGGTTGTTGGCCCAATTCCGCCACTCCTAACATGACGGCAGCAACGCTATCGGCGCAGCGTGGCCCACTGAGGCGTCAAGCTTCTTCGCCGCGAATCCGCCGCACACCGCCGAATGTCTCGCGCGGCGGCTGGTCGAAACGGCGGCTGAGCCTCGGGAACTCTTTGCGGAGGTCATATGTACGAGATCGATGCGGCGAAAATCTACGAGCCATTGCACGAGGCCCGCGGCAAGGACTTCGAGGCCGAGGCCGGCCGGGTCGCCGAGGTGATCCGCGAACGGCGGCCGGACGCCGGCTCCCTGCTCGACGTCGCCTGCGGCACCGGCGCGCACCTGCGCAGGTTCGCCGGGCTGTTCGATCGCGTCGAGGGGCTGGACGCGTCCGAGGCGATGCTCGCGGTGGCCGGCGCCGGCACGCCGGGGGTCCCGCTGCACCGCGCCGACATGCGCGACTTCGGGCTGCCGCGCGGCTACGACGCCATCACCTGCCTGTTCAGCTCCATCGGCTACCTGGGCACGACGGAGGACCTGGACGCGGCGCTGGGGACGTTCGCCAAGCACCTCGAGCCGGGCGGTGTGGTGGTCATCGAGCCGTGGTGGTTCCCCGAGACCTTTCTCGACGGGTACGTCGCCAGCGACGCGGTCGAGGTCGAGGGCTACGACATCGTCCGGCTCTCGCACTCCAGGCTCGACGGCGACGCGTCGCTGATGACGGTGCACTACGTCATCGCCGACGCCGAGTCCGGGGCCCGGCATTTCACCGAGACGCACCGTTGCACGCTCTTCGAACAAGTGCAGTACGAGGACGCTTTCCGGCGGGCGGGGCTCGCGGTGGAATACGTCGACGGCCTGGCCACCGGCCGCGGCCTTTTCGTCGGAGTCGGCAAATGATCGCCCCGCAGATCATCAAGCTCGAGGAGCACCGCGACGAGGTGGGATGCATTTTCGTCGTCGAGACCTCCCAGCACATTCCGTTCGAGGTGAAGCGCTACTACTCGATCAGTGACGTCCCGGACGGGGCCGACCGGGGCAGCCACGCCCACCGCCGTCTGGAGCAGCTGGTCATCGCGGCGTACGGCAGCTTCGACATCACGCTGGACGACGGGTTCGAGCGGCGGCGGCACCGGCTGAGCGACCCCGGCGTCGGCCTCTACATCGGGCCGATGATCTGGCGCGACCTGACGAACTTCTCCTCCGGGGCGGTCGCCGTGGTGCTCGCGTCCCGGCACTACGAGGAGTCCGACTACTACCGCGACTACGACGAGTTCCTGCGCGACGCCGCCCGGGCCGGGCGAGGGCCTCTGAGCGGCGACGGGACGCCGGGGGAGGACCGATGAGGGTTCTGGTGACGGGAGCGGCCGGGTTCATCGGCTCGCAGTTCGTGCGCGCGATGCTGGAGGGAGACTACGCCGGTCACGAAGGCGCCGCCGTGACCGTCCTCGACAGCCTCACCTACGCGGGCAACCGGGCGAACCTGCCCGCCGACCACCCGCGGCTCACGTTCGTGCAGGGCGACGTCCGGGACGCCGGGCTCCTCGGCGACCTGGTGCCCGGCCACGACGCCGTGGTCCACCTCGCGGCCGAGTCCCACGTGGACCGCTCGCTGCAGAAGCCGGCCGAGTTCGTGGACACCAACGTCGGCGGCACGCAGGTCCTGCTGGAGGCGTGCGTGCGCGGCGGGGTCGAGCGGGTGGTGCACGTCTCCACCGACGAGGTGTACGGCTCGATCGAGACGGGCTCGTCGAGCGAGGAGTGGCCGCTGGTGCCCAGCTCGCCGTACGCGGCGTCGAAGGCCGGCAGCGACCTCATCGCGCTCGCGTACTGGCGGACCCACGGCCTGGACGTCTCGGTGACCCGCTGCTCCAACAACTACGGGCCGTACCAGCATGTCGAGAAGCTCATCCCGCTGTTCATCACCAGGCTCCTGCGCGGCGAGCCGGTTCCGCTGTACGGGGACGGGCGCAACGTGCGCGAGTGGATCCATGTCGAGGACCACTGCCGCGCGTTGCACCTGGTCCTCACCGGGGGACGCGCGGGCGAGGTCTACAACATCGGCGGCGGCACGCCCGTCAGCAACCTGGGGATCACCCGGCGGCTGCTCGATCTGTGCGAGGCCGACCCCGCTCTCGTGCAGCACGTCGAGGACCGCAAGGGGCACGACCTGCGCTACGCGATCGACGGGACCAAGCTGGAGAAGGAGCTGGGCTTCGAGCCCGTGATCTCCTTCGAGAAGGGGCTGGCGGACATGGTCGCCTGGTACCGGGAGAACACCCGCTGGTGGGAGCCCGTCAAGGCGCTCGCCGACCTGTACCCCGGCCAGGACCTCGTGCCGTCCCAGGCGGGCTGACCCCGCCGCCGCCCGCCCGTGCCCGGGGCGCGCTCGTGCGCGGCGCGCCCCGGGCCCGCGTGCTCAGGCGCCGCGCACCGCCGCCACGACGGCGTCTACCTCCCGGCCGGACAGATGGGGTCCGATCGGGAGGCTGAGCACCTCCGCGGCGAGGCGTTCGGCCAGCGGCAGCGACCCGGCGGGCCGGTCGGGGGACGCGTACGCGGGCGACAGGTGGACGGGCACCGGGTAGTGGATCAGGGTTCCGACGCCCGCGCCGGCCAGCCGCTCCTGCAACTCGTCCCGGAACTCCGAGCGCACCACGAACAGATGCCAGACCGGATCCGCCCACGGTGCCACCGCGGGCAGTTCGAGGCCGTCCACGTCCGCGAGCTCCCGGAGGTAGCGCCCGGCGACCGCGGACCTGCGGGCGTTCCATTCGTCCAGCCGCCGCAGCTTGACCCGGAGCACGGCCGCCTGCAGCTCGTCCAGGCGGGTGTTGCCCGCCTGGACCTCGTGGTGGTACTTCACGCGGGACCCGTAGTTGCGCCGCAGCCGCAGCTGCTCGGCGAGGGCCGCGTCCCGCGTCACGACCGCGCCGCCGTCGCCCAGGGCGCCCAGGTTCTTGCCCGGGTAGAAGGAGAACGTGGCGGCGAGCGAACCGGCGCCGATCCGGCGCCCGCGGTAGCGCGCGCCGTGCGCCTGGGCCGCGTCCTCGACCACGGCGAGTCCGTGCCGTTCGGCGATCTTGCCGATCGGTTCCAGGTCGGCGGGCTGCCCGTAGAGGTGCACCGGGACGATCGCCCGCGTCCTGGGGGTGACGGCCGCCTCGATCCGGGCCGGGTCGAGGTTGCGGGTGCCCTCCTCCGGTTCCACCGGGACGGGGCGGGCGCCGACCGCGGAGACCGCCGCCCAGGTCGCGAAGAACGTGTGCGAGGGCACGATCACCTCGTCCCCGGGGCCGATGTCCAGCGCCCGGAACACCAGCTCCAGCGCGACGCCTCCGTTGCCCACCGCGACGCAGTGCGCGGCGTCGCAGTAGGCGGCGAACTCGTCCTCGAACGCCTCGAGCTCGGGTCCGAAGAGGTACCGGCCCGAGCCCAGCACCCGCTGGACGGCCTGGTCGATCTCGGTCCGCAGCTCGGCGTACGGCGCCCGCAGATCGAGGAATGGGACGTTCATGGGGCCCCTTCGTGAATGGACTCCTGCCGATTCTGAAACTATGCCGAGCCGGCCGCCGGCCCCTACCCCTAGACGCCCCCTAACACCCGCAATTTCGTTTTTCCCCTCTTGGGGGAGCGGGTTGTCCCGCGCTTATGCTCGACCAACCGTTCCCTGGCAGGCCCCGGTGCGGAAAAACGCTGCCTGCCGGCGCATGACGACCTTTCGACAGGAGAGCGCATGACCACCGCGTTGATCATCGGCGGGGGAGTCGCCGGGCCGGCGAGCGCCATGGCGCTGCAGAAGGCCGGCTACGACCCCGTCGTCTTCGAGGCCTACGACAGGGGCGCCGAGGGGGTCGGCACCAACCTGGTCCTCGCCGTGAACGGGCACACCGCCCTGCACGAGCTCGGGATCTCCACGGCGCTGGACAAGGGGTTCGACATCCCCCGGAACCGCTACTTCATGGGCAACGGCCGGAGCCTGTCCCTGGTCCCCAACGGCAAGGCCGGCCCCAACGGGATCGTGAGCCGCGCCGTCCGCCGCGCGGACCTGTACGTGGCCCTGCGCGACGAGGCGATCCGCCGCGGCATCCCGTTCGAGTTCGGCATGCGCCTGGTCGACGCGGAGCACACCCCGAACGGGGTGGTCGGGCACTTCGAGAACGGCCGGAAGGTGGACGGCGACCTGCTCATCGGCGCCGACGGCCTGCACTCGACCGTCCGGAAGATCATCGACCCGGAGGCGCCGCGGCCGCGCTTCGGCCGGCTGGTCAACACCGGCGGCTACGCCGACGGAGTCTCGGCGCCGGGCGAGCCGGGCACCGAGTACATGCTGCTCGGCAAGCGCTGCTTCTTCTCCTACGTGCACGACGCCGACGGGCAGATCTGGTGGTACGCGGCGCCGCACTGGCCGGAGGAGCCGACGCGGGAGGAGCTCGCGGCCATCGGCCCGGACGAGTGGCGGGGCCGGCTCCTGGAGCTGTTCTCCCAGGACAAGACGGCGGCGCGGGACATCATCGCGGCCACCGAGGACATCTGGGCGCCCTGGCCGATCCAGGACCTGCCGACGGTGCCCGCGTGGCAGGACCGGCGGATGGTGATCATGGGCGACGCCGCGCACGCGGTGTCGCCGGCCGCCGGCCAGGGCGCGTCGATGGCGATCGAGGACTCGGTCGTGCTCGGCAAGTGCCTGCGCGACATCCCCGACGTCGAGGAGGCGCTGGGCCGCTTCGTGAGCCTGCGCCGGCCGCGGGTGGAGAAGATGGTCGCCTTCGGCAAGCGGGCGGGCGACCTGATGATCGTCTCCAGCCAGTTCCGCCGCCGCATGCGGGACCTGGTCCTGCCGCTGTTCTTCAAGCGCGTCACGCTCAACGAGACGGCCTCCCTGAGCTGGGTGTACGACCACCGCGAGAGGTGGGACGAGCCGATTTCGGCGCCGCGAATCGCGGCCTGAAGGGCGCGCGCCTCATTCACTTGCCCGATCTCTGAATTGACCTGAGAAGGTGGGGGTTTCGCGAGTGGCCATGTTCGGCAATGGACGGGAACGTGCTCGGCGGCCGGGTCCGGATTCTGTGGAAGGGGACGAGCCCATTGCCGTCATCGGTCTGTCCGCGCGCCTTCCCGGTGCGGCCGGCCCGGCGGAGCTGTGGCGGCTGCTGCGAACCGCCGAGCACGCGGTCACCGAGGTGCCGGCCGACCGCTGGGACGCCGGCGCGTTCTACGACCCCGACCCGGCGGCGCCCGGGAAGGCCAACACCCGCTGGGGCGGCTTCATCGACGGGGTGGCCGGCTTCGACGCCGGCTTCTTCGGGGTGTCGCCGCGCGAGGCGGTCGCGATGGACCCCCAGCAGCGGCTCGTGCTGGAGCTGGGCTGGGAGGCGCTGGAGGACGCGCGGCTGGCGCCGGACACGCTGACCGGGAGCCGTGCCGGGGTCTTCGTGGGCGCCATCTGGGACGACTACGCGACCCTGCTTCACCGGCGCGGCCCGGCCGCCATCACCCGCCACACGATGACCGGGCTGCACCGCGGGATCATCGCCAACCGGCTCTCCTACGTGCTCGGCCTGACCGGGCCGAGCCTGGTGGTGGACACGGGCCAGTCGTCGTCGCTGGTGGCGGTGCACATGGCCGCCGAGAGCCTGCGCAGGGGCGAGTCGTCCCTCGCGCTGGCCGGAGGCGTCAACCTCACGCTGGCGCCGGACAGCACGGTCGGCGCCGCCAAGTTCGGCGGCCTCTCGCCGGACGGCCGCTGCTTCGTGTTCGACGCCAGGGCGAACGGCTTCGTCCGCGGCGAGGGCGGCGGGCTGGTCGTATTGAAGCGGCTCTCGGACGCGACCGCCGACGGCGACGAGATCCGCTGCGTGATCCGCGGCGGCGCGGTCAACAACGACGGCGGCGGCCCCGGCCTGACGGCGCCCGACGTCGCGGCCCAGGAAGAGGTGCTGCGCGAGGCGTACCGGCGGGCCGGCGTCGCCCCGGGCGAGGTGCAGTACGTCGAGCTGCACGGCACCGGCACCCGGCGCGGCGACCCGGTGGAGGCGGCGGCGCTCGGCGCGGTGCCGGGCGCGGCCCGGCCCTCCGGCCGCCCGCTGCCGGTCGGCTCGGTCAAGACGAACGTCGGCCATCTCGAAGGGGCCGCGGGGATCGCCGGGCTGCTCAAGGTGGTGCTGAGCCTGTGGCACGGCGAGCTGCCGGCGAGCCTCAACTTCGAGTCACCCAACCCCGACATCCCGCTGGAGTCGCTGAACCTGCGGGTGCCGACCGCGACCGAGCCCTGGCCGGGGCAGGGCACGCGCCTCGCCGGGGTGAGCTCGTTCGGTGTCGGGGGAACGAACTGCCATGTCGTGCTCTCCCGCGACGTGCCGTCCGAGGCGGCGGACGAGCCGGTCCGCACGCCCATGGACGCCGTCCCCTGGGTGGTGTCCGGACAGGGGGCCGAGGGGCTGCGGGCACAGGCGGCCCGGCTGGTGTCCTTCGTCCAGGACCGCCCCGAGCTGGACCCGGCGGACGTGGGCCTGTCGCTGGCGACGACGCGGGCCGGGCTGTCCCATCGCGCGGCCGTCGTCGGCGCCGACCGCGACGGGCTCCTCGCGGCGCTGGCCTCGCTGGCCGAGGGCGACCCGTCCGCCGAGGTGGTGGAGTCCGAGGCCGCGACCCGGGGCCGCACGGTCTTCGTCTTCCCGGGGCAGGGCTCGCAGTGGCCGGGGATGGCCGACGAGCTCCTCGCGTGGTCCCCGGTCTTCGCCGGGCTGATCGCCGACTGCGAGAGCGCCCTGGCGCCGTTCGTGGAATGGAAACTGACCGAGGTGCTGCGCGGCGACCCGGGCGCGCCGTCGCTGGAGCGGGTCGACGTCGTCCAGCCCGCGCTGTTCGCCGTGATGGTCGCGCTGGCGGGCCTGTGGCGCTCTCACGGGGTCGAGCCGGACGCGGTCGTGGGGCACTCCCAGGGGGAGATCGCCGCCGCGTGCGTGGCCGGTGCCCTGTCCCTGGAGGACGCCGCGCGGATCGTCGCCCTGCGCAGCCGCCTGGTCGGCGAGCGCCTGGCGGGGACCGGCGCGATGATGTCGGTCGCGCTGCCCGCGGGCGAGGCCGCGGCACGGATCGAACACTGGCCGGACCGGTTGTCGGTGGCCGCGGTCAACGGCCCCAGGGCCGTCGTGGTCTCGGGCGACCCGGAGGCCGTGGCCGAGTTCGGGAAGACCTGCGACGGCGAAGGGGTCTGGAACCGGTCGATCGCGGTGGACTACGCCTCCCACTCCGCCCATGTCGAGCGGATCGGCGAAGAGCTCATCGACGCGCTGGGGCCGCTGTCCGCCACCTCCGGCGAGCTCGCGTTCCACTCCACGGTCACCGGGGAGCGGCTGGACACCGCCGCCCTCGACACCGGGTACTGGCTGTCCAACCTGCGCGAGACCGTCCGCTTCGACGCCGCCACGCGGGATCTGGTCCGCGGCGGTCACGATGTCTTCATCGAGGTCAGCCCGCATCCGGTGCTGGTCTCCGGGGTGAACGACATCGCCGAGGACGCCGGTCGCGAGGTCCTGGCGGTGGGGTCGCTGCGCCGCGGCGACGGCGGGGCGCGGCGCTTCCTCGCCTCCCTGGCGCAGGCGTGGGCCGGGGGCGCGGCGGTGGACTGGGACGGGGTGTTCGCGGGCAGCGGCGCCCGGCGCGTCGGGCTGCCCACCTACGCCTTCCAGCGCCGCCGGTACTGGCCTGCTCCGGAGGCGCCCGGAACCGGTGCCCCGAGCGTGCCGCAACCGGAGGGCGCGGGCGCGGAGGAAGAGCCCGACGAGCCGCAGACCACGACGCTCGCGGACCGGCTCCGCGGCCTGTCCGAGGCCGAACGCGAGACGGTCGTGCTGGACACCGTGCGGCGGCAGGCCGCGATCGTGCTCGGCCACGAGTCGGCGTCGGAGGTGGCCGCCGGCCTGTCCTTCAAGGAACTGGGGTTCGACTCGCTCTCCGGGGTCGAGCTGCGCCGCCGGCTCGTCCGCGCGACCGGGCTGCGGCTGCCCAGCACCCTGATCTACGACCACCCGAGGCCGGCCGCCCTGGCCGAGTATCTGCGGACCGCCCTGGTGCCGGACTCCGCCCCGACGGCCGCCGGCCTGGTGGACGAGCTCGACCGCTGGGAGGCGGCGCTGTCGACGGCGGTCACCACCGACGACGAGCGGGCGGCGATCGCCGGCCGGCTGCGCGCACTGCTGTCCCGCTGGGACTCCGGGCCCGGGAACGGGGGCGGCGGTCCCGGCGGGGACCTCGAGTCGTCCACCGCGGACGAGCTTCTCACGATCATCAAGACCGAGTTCGGCGGGCCCTGATGCCGCCGCGGCCGACCGGGACGACCACCGAGTGAGCGAGGATCGGATGGGCAACGAGCAGGAGCTCCTGGAGAACCTCAGGTGGGTGACCGCCGACCTCCGGCGCGCCAGGCAGCGCGTGCGCGACCTGGAGGAACGGGCGAGCGAACCGGTGGCCATCATCGGCATGGCCTGCCGCTTCCCCGGGAACATCCGGTCACCGCGGGATCTGTGGCGGCTGGTGGACTCGGGCGGCGACGCGATCGGCGGGTATCCGCGGCGGCGCGGCTGGGACGCGGGCCTGTACGACCCCGACCCCGACGGGCACGGGACGGTGACAGCCCGCGAGGGCGGCTTCCTGTCCGACGCCGAGTACTTCGACGCGGCGTTCTTCGGGATCGCCCCCCGCGAGGCGCTGGCGATGGACCCCCAGCAGCGCCTGCTGCTCGAGGTCGCCTGGGAGGCGTTCGAGGACGCCGGTGTCGACCCGCAGGGGCTGCGGGGCAGCGACACCGGGGTGTACGTCGGGATGATGGCCCAGGACTACGGCCCGCGGATGCACGACGGGGCCGAGTCGGTCGAGGGCCACGTGCTGACCGGCACCCTTCCCGCGGTCGCCTCGGGGCGGCTGGCCTACACCTTCGGCTTCGAGGGCCCCGCGGTGTCGGTGGACACCGCGTGCTCGTCGTCGCTGACCGCGCTGCACCTGGCGGTGCGGGCGCTGCGCGGCGGGGAGTGCGGGCTCGCCGTCGTCGGCGGCGCGACGGTGATGTCCGAGCCGGGCCTGCTGGTGGAGTTCTCCCGGCAGCGCGGTCTGTCCCCCGACGGCCGGTGCAAGGCGTTCTCCGCGGAGGCCAACGGCACCGGGCTGGGCGAGGGCGTCGGGCTGCTGCTGGTCGAGCGGCTGGCGGACGCGCGGCGCCACGGGCACCCGGTGCTGGCCGTGGTGCGGGGATCGGCGGTGAACTCCGACGGCGCCTCCAGCGGCCTGACCGCGCCGAACGGGCCCGCGCAGCAGCGGGTGATCCGGCAGGCGCTGGCGAACGCCGGGGTGACGGCGGCCGAGGTGGACGCGGTCGAGGCGCACGGGACGGGCACCGTTCTGGGCGACCCGATCGAGGCGCAGGCGCTGCTGGCCACCTACGGGCAGAGCCGCCCGCCGGGCCGCCCGCTGTGGCTGGGCTCGGTCAAGTCCAACATCGGGCACGCGCAGGCCGCCGCCGGGGTCGCCGGCGTGATCAAGATGGTGGAGGCGATGCGGCACGGCGTCCTGCCCCGGACGCTGTACGCGGGCGAGCCGTCCCGGCACGTGGACTGGGAGTCCGGCGAGGTCTCGCTGCTGGCCGAGCAGCGGTCCTGGCCCGGCGACGGGCGGCCCCGGCGCGCGGGCGTGTCCTCGTTCGGCATCAGCGGGACGAACGCGCACGTCATCCTGGAGGAGGCCCCCGAGCCGGCCGCCGCGGAACCGCAGGAGGAGGCCGGCGGCGCGGAGGGCCCCACGTCGTGGCTGATCTCCGCGCGCGGTGAGCAGGCTCTGCGGGACCAGGCGGCGCGGCTGGCCGAGTTCGTCACGGCCGACCCGGACGTGCCCTTGGCGGACGTGGCGCACACGCTGGCCACCGCCCGTCCCGCACTGGACGACCGCGCCGCCGTCATCGGCGAGACCCGCGCGGAGCTGCTGAGCGGGCTCGCCGCGCTCGCCCAGGGCACGCCCGCGCCGAACGTCGTCCGCGGCCGCGCCGAGGCCCCGGCCAGGACGGCGCTGCTGTTCGCCGGGCAGGGCAGCCAGTACCCGGGCATGGGCCGGGGGCTCTACGACGCCCATCCCGTCTTCGCCAAGGCCTTCGACGAGGCGTGCGCGCATCTCGATCCCCTCGTCGGCGGCTCGCTGGCCGAGACCGTCTGGACCGGGGAGTCGCTGGACCGCACGGGCCTGACCCAGCCGGCGCTGTTCGCCTTCGAGGTCGCGCTCTACCGGCTGCTCGAACACTGGGGCGTCGAGCCGGACTACCTGGCGGGGCATTCGGTCGGCGAGATCACCGCGGCGCACGTGGCCGGCGTCCTCGACCTTCCCGACGCCGCCGCCATGGTCGCCGCCCGGGCCCGCCTGATGGACGCGCTGCCGCAGGGCGGCGCGATGGTCGCGGTGGGCGTCACCGAGGAGCTCCTGCGGCCCCATCTGGAGGCCCACGGCGCGGGCGCGGTGGACATCGCCGCCGTCAACGGCGCCGACTCGCTGGTGATCTCCGGCGACGAGACTGCGGTCCTGGCGGTCGCGCGCGCGGTGGCCGAGCAGGGGCACCGGACGCGCAGGCTCACGGTGAGCCACGCCTTCCACTCCGCCCTCATGGAACCGATGCTGGAGGAGTTCCGGGCGGTCGTGGCCGGGTTGGACTTCGGCACCCCCCGCATCCCCATCGTCTCCAACCGCACGGGAAAGATCGCCTCCGCCGGGGAACTGCGCGACCCGGACCACTGGGTGCGGCACGTGCGCGACACCGTCCGCTTCCACGAGGGCGTCCAGACCCTCGTGGAACAGGGCGTGGAGGCGTTCCTGGAGGTCGGCCCGGACGGCACGCTGACCGGGATGGTCGGTGCTCCCGGTGCCATCGCGACACTGCGCCGCGACCGCGACGACGTACGGGAACTGGCCGCCGCCCTGGCGAGCGCGCACGTTCACGGCGTGCCCGTCGGCTGGCGCACGATCCACCGGGGACGGCGGGTCGCCCTGCCCGCCTACCCCTTCCAGCGGACGCGCTACTGGGTGCGCGCCGAAACCGGCGGGCGCGGCCCCGCGCAGGCCGCCGAGGGGCTTGAGCGGTACCGGGTCGAGTGGATGCCGTTGCCGGTTCCCGCCGCGGCCCCGCTCACCGGCACCTGGCTGCTGGCCGTCCCGGCCTCGCACGCGCAGGACCCCTGGGTGGACGCCGTCGCCGCTTCCCTGACCGGGCGGGGCCTGGACATCCGGCGAATGGCGGTGGCCGAGGACGACGACCGCTCCTCGCTGGCCGCGCGGCTGTCCGTCGAGGTCGGCGAGGGCGAGGCCGGCGGGGTCCTGTCGCTGCTCGGTCTCGACGAGCGTCCGCATCCGGACGAGCCGCACGTCTCCGTCGGATCGGCGAGCACCCTGGCACTGGTCCAGGCACTCGGAGACGCCGGCGTGGAGGCGCCGCTGTGGCTGGTGACCCGGGGGGCGGTGAGCATCGGCCGGTCCGAACGGGTCGAGCACCCCGGCCAGGCCCAGATCTGGGGCTTCGGCCGCGTCGTCGGGCTCGAGCACCCGGGGCGCTGGGGCGGTCTGGTCGACCTGCCCACCGGCCTCGGCGACCTGGACGGCCAGGACCTCGCCCGGCACCTTTGCGCCGCGCTCGGCGCGCCGGACGGCGAGGACCAGATCGCCGTGCGCCCCTCCGGGCCGTTCGTCCGGCGGCTGCTGCCCGCGCCGTCCGCCGCGGCCCCCGGCGAACCCGAATGGTCCGCCCGCGGCACGGCGCTGATCACCGGCGGCACCGGGGCGCTCGGCGCGCACGTCGCGCGCTGGCTGGCCGGGGCGGGCGCGGAGCATCTGGTGCTGGTCAGCAGGCGCGGCCCGCAGGCCCCCGGCGCGGCGGAGCTGGAGGCCGAGCTCACCGAACTCGGCGTCGCCGTCACGATCGCCGCGTGCGACCTCGGCGACGGCGCGGCCCTGGCCGGACTCGTGGAGCGGATCCGGGACCGGCACGGCCCGATCAACACGGTCGTGCACTGCGCCGGCGTCAACCGGCGCACCCCCATCGCGGACATGTCGGTCACCGAGTTCGCCTCGGTCAACGCCAAGGCCGCCGCGGCGGCCGCCCTGAGCGAGCTGTTCGACGACGAGCTCGACGACCTCGACGCGTTCGTCCTGTTCTCCTCGATCGCCGGCGTCTGGGGCAGCGCGGGGCAGGCGGCCTACGCCTCCGCCAACGCCTTCGCGGACGCGCTGGCCGAGCACCGCCGCGGCCGCGGCCTCCCCGCCACGGCGGTGGCCTGGGGCGCCTGGGCGGGCGGCGGAATGGGCGACGAGGACGGCTTCGCCGAGCAGCTGCGCCGCCAGGGCATCGGCGCCATGGCGCCCGAACCGGCGATCGGCGCGCTGCACCGGATCCTGGCCGCGGACGAGTCGGGCGTCGTCGTCGCGGACGTGGACTGGGCGCGGTTCGCGCCCCTGTTCGCCGCCGCCCGCCCCAGGCCCCTGCTCGCCGAACTCCCCGAGGCGGCGGAGGCGCTCGCCGGCGGCACGGCCCCGGCCGCCGGCGGCGACGCGGCGTCCGGGCTGCGGGAGCGGCTGGCCGGGCTCTCCGAGACCGAGCAGCGTGAGCGCACGCTGCGGCTGGTCGTCGCGCACGCCGCGGCGGTCACCGGCGCCGAGCCCGCCGCCATCGACCCCGGACGCCCGTTCCGCGCGCTCGGGTTCGACTCCCTGATGACGGTCGAACTGCGCAACCGGCTGATCGCGGCCACCGGGCTGGCGCTGCCGACCACCCTGGCCTTCGACCGCCCCACCCCGGCGGCCGTGGCCGACCACGTCCGCGAGGAGCTCGCCGGCGGGCGGCGGGCGGCGGCCGTCACGGCGCCGCGGGAGCGGGCCGCCGACGGCGAGCCCATCGCCGTCGTCGCCATGACGTGCCGCTACCCCGGCGGCGTCCGGACCCCGGAGGACCTGTGGCGCCTGGTCGCCGAGGGGGCCGACGCCATCACCGGCTTCCCCGCCGACCGGGGCTGGGACCTGGACACGCTGTTCGACCCGGACCCCGACCACCCCGGCACCTCCTACGCCAGGACCGGCGGGTTCCTCCGCGACGCCGCCGAGTTCGACCCGGCCTTCTTCGACATCAGCCCCCGCGAGGCGCTCGCGATCGACCCGCAGCAGCGGCTGATGCTCGAACTGGCCTGGGAGGCGTTCGAGCGGGCCGGGATCGCCCCGGCGGCGCTGCGCGAAAGCGACACCGGCGTGTTCGTGGGCTCCTGGTCGCAGGAGTACGGCGGGGGCCTCGGCAACCCCCGCGACGAGGCCGCCGGCTACATCGTGACCGGCAACGCCGGCAGCGTCGCCTCCGGCCGGATCGCCTACACCTTCGGGCTGCGCGGACCGGCGATCACGGTGGACACCGCGTGCTCGTCGTCGCTGACCGCCGTGCACCTGGCCGGGCAGGCGCTGAGGTCCGGCGAGTGCCGGCTCGCACTGGCCGGAGGCGTCACCGTCATGGCGAGCCCCGGAGTGTTCCTGGAGTTCAGCCGGCAGCGCGGGCTGGCCCCCGACGGCCGCTGCAAGCCGTTCTCCGCGGCGGCCGACGGCACCGGCTGGGGCGAGGGCGCCGGGCTGCTGCTGCTGGAGCGGCTCAGCGACGCCGAACGCAACGGCCACCGCGTGCTGGGCGTCATCCGCGGCAGCGCGACCAACCAGGACGGCGCCAGCAACGGCCTGACCGCGCCGAACGGGCCGTCGCAGGAGCGCGTGATCCTCCAGGCTCTGTCCTCGGCCGGCCTCCGCCCCGCGGACGTGGACGCCGTCGAGGCGCACGGGACGGGCACCGTGCTGGGCGACCCGATCGAGGCGCAGGCGCTGCTGGCGACCTACGGCCAGGACCGGGACGGCGATCGCCCGCTGTGGCTCGGGTCGGTCAAGTCCAACATCGGGCACACGCAGGCCGCGGCCGGGGTCGCCGGGATCATCAAGATGGTCATGGCGATGCGGCACGGCCGGATCCCCCGAACCCTGCACGTCGACGAGCCCAGCCCGCACGTCGACTGGTCGGCCGGCGCCGTCACGCCGGTCACCGAGGACATCCCGTGGCCGGACGCCGGCCGCCCCTACCGCGCGGGCGTGTCCTCCTTCGGCATCAGCGGCACCAACGCCCACGTGATCGTCGAACAGGCCCCCGCCGTACCGGAGTCGCCGGCCCCGGAGCCGGACCCCGGACCTCCGGCGGGGGACGTGCCGTGGCCCCTCTCGGCCAAGACCGACAAGGCCCTCCGCGCCCAGGCGGGACGGCTGGCGGCGCATCTGCGCGAGCGGCCCGCGGTGAGCGCGCGGGACGTCGGACATGCCCTCGCGGCACGGCACGCCTTCGACCGGCGGGCCGTTGTGGTCGGCCGCGACCGCGACGAGATGCTCGAAGCCCTCGACCGGCTGGCCGCCGGCGAGCCGGCCCCCGGGACGGTCCTCGGCTCGCCCGCCTCCGGCGGGACCGCCTTCCTGTTCACCGGGCAGGGCAGCCAGCGGCCCGGCATGGGCAGGGAGCTGTACGAGACGAACCCGGTGTACGCCGAAGCCTTCGACTCGGTGTGCCGGCACCTCGACCGGCACCTGGGCGTCCCGCTCGCCCGGGTGCTGTTCGGCCCGGACGACGCCGACCGGGAACTGCTCGACCGCACCGAGTACGCGCAGCCCGCGCTGTTCGCCGTCGAGGTCGCGCTCTACCGGCTGCTGGAGCGGCACGGCATCGTGCCCGGCCATCTCCTGGGGCACTCGGTGGGGGAGATCGCCGCCGCGCACGTCGCCGGTGTCCTGTCGGAGGCCGACGCCGCGACGCTGGTCACCGCGCGGGCCCGGCTGATGCAGGCGATCACCGCGGACGGGGCCATGCTGTCGGTGGAGGCGACGGAGGCGGAGGTCCGCGCGTCGCTGGAGGGCCTGGACGACCGGGTGTCGATCGCGGCCGTGAACGCGCCCACCGCGGTCGTCGTCTCCGGCGACCGGGCCGCCGTCGAGGAGATCGCCGCGACCTGGGCGGGCGACGGCCGCAGGACCAAGCGCCTCGCGGTCAGCCACGCCTTCCACTCGCCGCACATCGACGCCGTGAGCGAGGAGTTCCGCCGGGTCCTGTCGGGGCTCTCCTTCGCGGCGCCGTCGATCCCGATCGTCTCCAACCTCACCGGCGAACCGGCCACGGCCGAGGAACTGGGCTCGCCGGACTACTGGGTGCGGCACGCCCGGCACGCCGTGCGCTTCAGCGACGGCCTGGAGACCCTGCGCGGGCTCGGCGCCACCACCTACCTCGAACTGGGGCCCGATCCGGTGCTCACCGCGCTGGCCAAGCAGCACCCCGGGCTGGACGGCGCCGAGTTCG
This sequence comes from Actinomadura rugatobispora, assembly GCF_042656285.1. GTDB lineage: Bacteria > Actinomycetota > Actinomycetes > Streptosporangiales > Streptosporangiaceae > Spirillospora > Spirillospora rugatobispora. The sequence goes on from NZ_JBHSON010000127.1 coordinate 19,327, forward strand.
TCCCGCTGCTGCGCGGCGGCCACGAGGCGACCGCCTTCACCACGGCGCTCGCGAAGGCGCACGTGCGCGGGCTGCCCGTCGACTGGGCGCCCTGCCACGACGGGCACCGCGACGGCACCCTGGACCTGCCCACGTACGCGTTCGACCGCGAGCGCTTCTGGCTCGCGCCCCCGTCCGCGTCCGCAACGGCGAACGGCGTCGCGGGACGGGACGGGGCGGACCACCCGCTGCTGACCTCGCGGATCGACCTCGACGACTCGGGGGTGCTCTTCCTCGGCCGGATCTCCCTGCGGTCGCAGCCCTGGGTCCGCGACCACCTGGTCCTCGGCAGCCTGGTGGTGCCCGGCACCACGTGGGTCGAGGCCGCGACGTGGGCGGGCCGGGAGATCGGCTGCGCCCGGCTCGCGGAGCTGACCCACGAGTCGCCGCTCGTCCTCACCGAGAACCAGGTGTTCGAGCTGCAGGTCCGCGTGGGGCCGCCCGCCGGCGACGACGGGGTCCGGCCGGTCACGGTGCGCTGCCGCTCGACCGAGTCCGGGCAGCCGTGGGTGGCGCTGGCCCACGGCCTCCTCGCGGAGGGCGAGGACGCCACGCGGCCCGTGCCCGCCGACCTTGTCGAGTGGCCGCCGCGCGACGCCGTCGCGCTGGAATCCGGGGAGTCGCTCTACGCCCGCCACGACGAGCGCGCCCACTACCTGTGGGGGCTCGCGTTCCGGTCGGTACGGTCGGCCTGGCGCCGGGGCGCGGAGCTGTTCGCCGAGGTCCGGCTCGCGGACCCGATCGAGCAGGCCGGTTTCCGCCTGCATCCCGCGCTGATGGACGCCTGCCTGCACGTCCTCGGCGCCGACGGCATACCGGAGGAGCTGACCGGTCTCCTGGCCGATCCCGAGGACGACGGGGGAAGGCCGCGCATCCCCTTCGCCTGGCGTGACGTCGACCTGCGCGCCGAGGGGCAGCGCGCCCTGCGGGTGCGCATGGCGCCGGCGGAGGACGGCGGGACCGAGGTGACGGTCGCCGACGAGTCCGGAGCCCTGGTGGCCTCGGTCGACTCGCTGGCGATCCTGCCGATCTCCGAGCGGCATCTGCGCGCCTCGCTCACCGCGCCCCGGCACGAGTCCCTGTTCCACCTGGACTGGGACCCGATGCCGTCGCCGGACCCGGACCGCGACCTGCCCGCGACCGGTGTGGCGGTGCTCGGCGAGGCCGACGGCCTTCCGGACGCCCCGCGGCACGCGGACCTCGCCGCCCTGCGGGAGACGATCGGCTCCGGCGCCGAGGTCCCCGGCATCGTCGTCGTCCCTGTGGGGCTCCCCGACGCCGACCCCGACACCGGCGCCGACGCGGCCTCGGCGGGACGGGACACGACGGCGGCCCTGCTGGAGCTGATCCAGCAGTGGCTCGCCGACGAGACCTTCGGCCGGGCGCATCTGGTCGTGCTCACCCGCGACGCGGTCGGGGCGCTGCCGGAGGACCGGGTGACCGGGCTGTCCCAGGCGCCGGCCTGGGGGCTTCTCCGGGTCGTCCAGGCCGAGCACCCCGGCCGGTTCAGCGTGATCGACCTCGACGCGGCGCCGGCGTCCCACGAGCTGCTCGCCCGGCTCCTCCCCGACGCCGAGGCCGGTCTCACACCGCAGGTCGCCGTCCGCGACGGGCAGGCCCACGCGCCCAGCCTGGCCCGGCTCCCCGACCTCGGGGACCGGGAGCGTCCCGTCCCGTTCGACCCGGAGGGGACGGCGCTCATCACCGGCGGCACCGGCACCCTCGGCCGCCTCATCGCCCGGCACCTCGTCGAGCGGCACGGGGCCCGGCACCTGCTGCTGGTCAGCCGCCGCGGATCGGCGGCCGAGGGCGCCGGCGAGGCGGCCGCCGAACTCGCCGCGCTCGGCGCGGAGGCGACGGTCGCCGCCTGCGACGTCGCCGACCGGGACGCGCTCGCCGGACTGCTGGGGACGATCCCGCCCGAGCGTCCGCTCACGGCGGTCGTGCACGCGGCGGGCCTGCTCGACGACGGCGTCGTCGCCGCGCTCACCCCGGCACGGCTGGAGGCCGTGCTGCGCCCCAAGATCGACGCCGCCTGGAACCTCCACGAGCTGACCGCCGGCACGGACCTGTCGATGTTCACGCTGTTCTCCGCGGTGGCGGGCGTCATCGGCAACCCCGGGCAGGGCAACTACGCCGCCGCCAACACCTTCCTCGACGCCCTCGCCCAGCACCGGCGGGCCCGCGGCCTGCCCGCGACCGCGCTCGCCTGGGGCATGTGGGCGGAGGCCAGCGCGATGACCGGCTCGCTCGGCTCGGCCGACCTCGCCCGGATGCGCCGGATCGGCGTGGCGCCGCTGGACACCGCGGACGGCCTCGAACTCTTCGACATCGCCCACACCGCGGACGTGCCCGCCCTCGTCCCCGCACGGCTGGACCTGGGCGGGCTGCGCGGGCAGGAGTCCGCACCGGCCGTCCTCGGCCGCCTGCTGCGCACCGCGACGCGGGCCGCCGCCGGACCGCGGACCCCGGCCGCGGACGCCACGGTGGTCCTCGACGGCCTCACCTCGGAGGAACTGCGCGACCGACTGCTGGACCTGGTGATCACGCACATCGCCACGGTCGCCGACCACCGCCGCGGCACCATCGACCCCGAGCGCCCGTTCCGGGAGCTGGGCTTCGACTCGCTGATGACGGTGGAGCTGCGCAACCGCCTGGTCACCGCCACCGGGCTCGGCCTGCCCCCCACCCTGGTGTTCGACCATCCGACTCCGGCCGCGCTGGCCGGCCACCTGCACGGCAAGCTCGACGACGGCCGGACCGCCGCGGCCCCCGCCGGCGATCCGGACGCCACCGCCCGGGAGGCCCTCGCGAACATCCCGATCGCCCGGCTCCGCGAGTCCGGCCTGCTCGCCCCGCTGCTCCGGCTCGCCGAGGGGCCGGCCGCGACGGCCCCGGCGCCCGCGCGGGCCGACGGCGGCGGCGAGGACCTGGACTCCATGGCGGCCGACGAGCTGATCCGCCTCGCGCTGAGCGACGAACTCGACGACGCAGACTCCTGAGGGAAGGTCATGCCGAACGCTGACGACAAGCTGGTCCGGGCGCTGCGCAGCGCGCTGAAGGAGAACGAGCGGCTCCGCCAGGCGAACCTGGAGGTGACCGCCGCGTCCAACGAGGCGATCGCGATCATCGGGATGGGCTGCCGCTTCCCCGGAGGGGTCCGCACACCGCGGGAGTTCTGGCGGCTGCTCGCCGACGGCGCCGACGCCGTCTCCCCGTTCCCCGCCGACCGGGGCTGGGACCCCGCGCTCTACGACCCCGACCCCGAGCGGGGCGGCCGGTCCTACACGCGCGAGGGCGGCTTCCTGCACGACGCGGCCGAGTTCGACCCCGCCTTCTTCGGGATCAGCCCGCGCGACGCGGTGGGCATCGACCCCCAGCAGCGGCTGCTCCTGGAGGTCTCCTGGGAGACCCTCGAAAGCGCCGGCGTCGTCCCCGGCGCGCTGCGCGGCACCGACACGGGCGTGTTCGCCGGCGTGATGCACGGCGACTACGGCGCCCGCCTGTCCAAGGTGCCGACGAACCTGGAAGCCAACATCGGCATCGGCAGCGCCGGCAGCGTCCTGTCCGGCCGCATCGCCTACACCTTTGGGCTGCAGGGCCCTGCGGTGACGGTGGACACGGCCTGCTCGTCGTCGCTGGTGGCCCTGCACCTGGCCACGCAGTCGCTGCGCCGGGGCGAGTGCTCGCTCGCTCTGGCCGGCGGTGCGACCGTGATGGCCACGCCCAGCGTCTTCCTCCAGTTCAGCCGCCAGCGCGGCCTGGCGCCCGACGGCCGGAGCAAGCCGTTCGCCGAGGGCGCGGACGGGCTCGGCTGGGGGGAGGGCGTGGGGGTGCTGCTGCTGGAGCGGCTGTCGGACGCCCTCCGCAACGGCCGTCGCGTGCTCGCCGTCCTGCGCGGCACCGCCGTCAACCAGGACGGCGCCAGCCACGGCCTGACCGCGCCCAACGGCCCCTCTCAGGAGCGGGTGATCCGCCAGGCGCTGGCCAACGCCGGGGTGTCGGCGACCGATGTGGACGTGGTGGAGGGGCACGGTACGGGGACGCGTCTGGGTGATCCGATCGAGGCGCAGGCGTTGCTGGCGACCTATGGGCAGGGGCGTTCGGCTGATCGTGCGTTGTTGCTGGGTTCGGTGAAGTCGAACATCGGTCATGCCCAGGCGGCGGCGGGTGTGGCGGGTGTGATCAAGATGGTGCTGGCGATGCGGCACGCTGTGGTGCCCGGATCGCTGCACGTGGACGCCCCTTCCTCGCGGGTGGACTGGTCCTCGGGCGCGATCGAGCTGGCGACCGAGGCCGTGCCGTGGGAGGTGGATGGCCGTCCGCGGCGTGCGGGGGTGTCCTCGTTCGGGATCAGCGGCACCAACACGCACGTGATCCTCGAAGAGGCCCCCGAGGAGGCCGCGGCCGCCCCGCCGGAGCGGACCTCCCGGCAGGAAGGGCCGGTCCTGCTGCCGCTGTCGGCGCGGAACGCCGACGCGCTGCGGGAGCAGGCCGCCCGGCTGGTTCCGCTGCTGGAGGAACGTCCTGACCTGGACCCGGCCGATGTCGGGTTCTCACTGGCGAACACCCGCACCGCCATGGAACACCGCGCGGTCGTGGTGGGCGACGGCCCGGCGGACTTGCTGCGCGGTCTGAAGGCGCTGGCCGAGGGGGCCCCCGACGCCGTTGTGGTGCCCGGGACGGTGACGCGCGGGTCGGTCGCGGTGCTGTTCTCCGGTCAGGGCGCGCAGCGGCTGGGGATGGGCCGGGAGCTGTACGAGGCGTTCCCGGTGTTCGCGAGCGCGTTCGACGAGGTGTGCGGCGGGTTCGCGGGCCTGCTGGACGAGCCGCTGCGCGAGGTGGTGTGGGAGCGGGAAGACCTCATCGATCAGACGGTCTTCACCCAGGCGGGCCTGTTCGCCTTCGAGGTCGCGTCGTTCCGCCTGCTGGAGTCGTGGGGCGTGTCGGCCGACTTCGTGGGCGGGCATTCGATCGGTGAGCTGGCGGCCGCGCACGTGGCGGGGGTGTGGTCGCTGGAGGATGCGTGCAAGGTCGTGGCGGCGCGCGGCCGGTTGATGCAGGCCCTGCCGGACGGCGGGGTCATGGTCGCGGTCCGCGCTTCCGAGGCCGAGGTCACGCCGTTGCTGGGCGACGGTGTGGGGCTGGCGGCGGTGAACGGGCCGGAGTCGGTGGTGCTGTCGGGCGCCCGGGACGCCGTGCAGGCGGTCGTGGGTGAACTGGAGGCGCGCGGGATCAGAACGACCCGGTTGCGGGTGTCGCACGCTTTCCACTCGGCGCTGATGGACCCGATGCTGGAGGAGTTCGGGGCCGTCCTCGAAGGGGTGGAGTACGGCCGGCCGCGCATTCCGATGGTGTCGAACCTGACGGGCCGCATGGTCGATGCGGGCGAGGTGACCGATCCCCGGTACTGGGTGCGGCACGTCCGCGAGACCGTCCGGTTCTGTGACGGGGTTCGGGCGCTGGAGGCCGAAGGTGTGGCCCGGTTCGTGGAGGTCGGGCCGTCGGCGGTGCTGTCGGCGTCCGGCCCGGAGTGCCTGGAGGGCGATGAAGTCGGGTTCGTCGCGCTGTGGCGCAAGGACGAGCCCGAGGTGCGGGCCTTCTCCCGGGGGATGGCGCGGTTGTGGAGCGCCGGAGTCGCCTTGGACTGGCAGACGATCTTCAACGCCGCCGAGCGGCGACCTGTCGAAGACCTGCCCACCTACCCCTTCCAACGTCAGCACTACTGGCTCTACGACTCCGCCGAAGCGGCCGCCGACACGGAAGACTCCGGTTTCTGGACGGCCGTCGAGCAGGGCGACGCGGAAGGACTCGGCCGCACCCTCGGAATAGCGGACGGAGACGACGAGGAGGCTCTGCGCAGCCTCCTGCCCAAACTGTCCTCGTGGCGCCGGCTCCGGGACGACCAGTCAACCGTGGACGGCTGGCGCTACCGGATCGACTGGCGCGCCCTGCCGGACACCGCCGTGCCGCAGTCCCCGCAGAGATGGCTCATCGTGGTCCCGGACGGCCACGCCCGCCACGCGCTGGTGCCCGACCCGTCCCTGCTGGAGAAGCGCGGCATCACCGCCGTCACGCTGGAACCGGCCGAGTCCGACCGCAGCGGCCTCGCCGCGCGGATCGACGACCTCGAGGCGAAGGGCGGGCCGTTCGACCGGGTGCTGTCCCTCTTGGCGCTCGACGACGAGCCGCATCCAGAGCATCCGGCCGTGGCGCGGCGCCTCGCGAACACCGTCCTGCTGGTGCGGGCCCTGGACGACTCCGGCATCAAGGCGCCCCTCTGGGTGGGCACGAGCGGCGCGGTGTCCGTCGGCGCCGCCGACCCCGGGCCAGAGCCCGGTCAGGCCGGGCTCTGGGGGCTCGGCCGGTCGATCTGCCTGGAACGGCCCGGAAGATGGGGCGGGCTCGTCGACCTCCCCGCTCACCTGGACGACCGGACGCTGGACCGGTTCGTCGGCGTGGTCGCCGGTGACTCGTCCGAGGACCAGGTCGTCGTGCGCGCGTCCGGCCTGTTCGGGTGCCGGCTGCGCCCCGCCCCGCTGCCGGACGCGTCCAGCCCGCCGCCGGCGTGGCGGCCGCGCGGTTCCGTGCTGGTCACGGGCGGCACCGGCGGCATCGGAGCGGCCGTCGCCCGCCGGCTGGCCGAGAACGGAGCCGGGCATCTCGTCCTCACCAGCCGCCGGGGCGCCGCGGCTCCGGGCGCGGACCGGCTCGCCGCCGAGGTCGAGGCCGCCGGAGCGCGGGTGTCGATCGTGGCCTGCGACGTGACGGACCGCTCGACCCTGAGCGACCTGCTTGCGGAGCACGAGGTGACGGCGGTCTTCCACACCGCGGGGGTCGGCGGCCAGGGCGGGCTCGACGAGTTCAACGCGGCCGACGCCGCCGCCGTGCTCGGCGCCAAGGTGACCGGGGCCGAACTCCTCGACGAGCTCCTCGACCGCGAACTGGACGCGTTCGTCTGCTTCTCCTCGGTGGCCGGTATCTGGGGCGGCGCGGCGGAGGCCGTGTACGCCGCGGCGAACGCCTCTCTGGACGCCCTGGCGCGGCGGAGGCGGGCGCGTGGACTCAAGGCGTCCACGGTCGCGTTCGGGCTGTGGGCCGGTGAAGGCATGGCCTCCGGCCTCGACATCGACCAGAAGCTGATCCAGCAGGGCATCCGCGCCATGGCCCCGCCGCTGGCCCTGCTCGCGCTCGGGCGGGCACTGGACCACGACGATCCCGAAGTGGTCATCGCCGACATCGACTGGGAACGGTTCGCGCCGATCTTCACGGCCCTCCGGCCCAGCCCGCTGCTCGCCGGGATCCCCGAGGTCGAACGGCTGCTCAACGCCCCGGAGGCCGCACCCGAGGCCGCGACCGAGAAGTCCGGGCTCGCGGCACGCCTCGCCGGACTGCCCGACGCGAGGCGCGAGCAGGCGCTCCTGGAGATCGTCCGAGCCGAGGCGGCCGCGGTGCTCCAGCACGCCTCGATCGAGGCCGTCCCCGCCGACCGGGCCTTCCGCGACATCGGCTTCGAGTCGGTGACGGCCGTCGAGCTGCGCAACCGCCTGAACGCCGCGACCGGCCTGACGCTTCCGGCCACGCTGACGTTCGACCAGCCCAACGCCGCCGCGGTCGCGCGCTACATCAAGGGGCTGCTGACCGACGACGGACCTCGCCGGGCGACCGCGGTGGCGGTGGCCGCGCCGGTCGACGAGCCGATCGCCATCGTGGCGATGGGCTGCCGCTACCCGGGAGGGGTGCGGTCGCCCGAGGACCTGTGGCGCCTGGTCGACCGCGGCGAGGACGCCATGTCGGACTTCCCCCGCGACCGGGGCTGGGACGTCGACAGGCTCTACGACCCCGAGCCCGGCCTTCCGGGCAAGCACTACGCGCGCGCCGGCGGCTTCCTCGACGACGTGGCCGGGTTCGACGCCGAGTTCTTCGGAATCTCCCCACGCGAGGCGCGGCTGCTGGACCCCCAGCAGCGGCTGCTGCTGGAGAGCTCGTGGGAGGCCCTGGAGAACGCGGGCATCGACCCCGCCTCGACCCACGGCGACCAGATCGGCGTCTTCGTCGGTACGAACAACCTGCAGGACTACCTCGTCGACGTCAACAACTCCACGAGCGTCCTCTCGGGCCGGATCTCCTACACCTTCGGATGGGAGGGCCCATCGGTCGCCGTCGACACGGCGTGCTCGTCGTCGCTGGTCGCGATGCACCTGGCCGCGCAGTCGCTGCGGCAGGGCGAATGCTCGCTGGCGCTGGCGGGCGGCGTGACGGTGATGGCGACACCGCAGCCGTTCATCCACTTCTCCCGCCAGCGCGGGCTGGCTCCGGACGGCCGGTGCAAGGCGTTCTCGGCCGCCGCCGATGGGACGGGCTGGGCCGAGGGCGCGGGCGTACTGGTGCTGGAGCGGTTGTCCGACGCCCGCCGCAACGGCCACCGCGTGCTCGCTCTGCTCCGGGGCAGCGCGGTCAACCAGGACGGCGCCTCCAACGGCCTGACCGCCCCGAACGGTCCCTCGCAGGAGCGGGTGATCCGCCAGGCGCTGGCCAACGCGGGGCTGTCGGCCTCCGACGTGGACGTCGTCGAGGGCCACGGCACGGGGACGCGTCTGGGCGACCCGATCGAGGCCCAGGCGCTGCTGGCGACCTACGGTCAGGACCGCCCGGGTGGCCGGCCACTGCTGCTGGGGTCGGTGAAGTCGAACATCGGCCACGCCCAGGCGGCCGCCGGTGTGGCCGGTGTGATCAAGATGGTGCAGGCGATGCGGCAGGGGATCGTCCCCAAGTCGTTGCACCTGGACGCCCCGTCCGGAGAGGTGGACTGGTCGTCCGGCGCGGTGCAACTGCTGACCGAGGCGGTGCCGTGGGAGGCGGACGATCGTCCGCGGCGGGCCGGGGTGTCCTCGTTCGGCGTGAGCGGCACCAACGCGCACGTGATCGTCGAGGAGATGCCCGAAGAGGAACCCGCTGCCACGGCCGAACCCGCCGGCGAGGTGCTGCCGGTGGTGCCGTGGGCGGTGTCCGCGCGCAGCACCGACGCCCTGCGCGAGCAGGCGTCCCGGCTGGCGTCGTGGCTGGACGAGCGCCCTGAGCTGGATCTCGTCGATGTCGGGTTCTCGTTGGCGACCACGCGTTCGGCGATGCACCACCGGGCGGTCGTCGTCGGGGCGGACCGCGATGAGCTGATCGCCGGCCTGACCGAACTGGCCGGAAACGCCGCGCCGCGCACGGACGATCTTCCGGGCGGCCGGACGGCCGTGCTGTTCTCGGGCCAGGGCGCGCAGCGGTCGGGGATGGGCCGGGAGTTGTACGAGTCATTCCCGGTGTTCGCGAGCGCGTTCGACGAGGTGTGCGCTGAGTTCGACGGCCTGCTCGATGGGTCGCTGCGCGAGGTCGTGTGGGAGCGCCCGGACTTGATCGATCAGACGGTGTTCACGCAGGCGGGCCTGTTCGCGTTCGAGGTGGCGCTGTTCCGTCTGCTGGAGTCATGGGGCGTGCGGCCCGACTACGTCGGTGGTCATTCGATCGGTGAGCTGGTGGCCGCTCATGTGGCCGGGGTGTGGTCCCTTGAGGACGCGTGCAAGGTGGTGGCGGCGCGTGGCCGGTTGATGCAGGCGCTCCCAGAAGGCGGTGCGATGGTCGCCGTAGCCGCCGCTGAGGAGGACGTCACACCGCTCTTGGAGGGTGGTGTGGAGATCGCCGCCGTCAACGGCCCGGCCTCGGTGGTGATCTCCGGTGATCAGGACGCCGTAGCCTCGGTGGCCAAGGCGCTGGAGGAGCGAGGGGTCAAGGCGACGCGGTTGCGGGTGTCGCACGCGTTCCATTCCGCGCACATGGATCCGATGCTGGAGGACTTCGCCAAGGAGCTGGCTTCCGTGCAGTCCCACGCTCCGCGTCTGGGGTTGGTGTCGAATCTGACGGGCCGGTTGGTCGAGTCCGACGAGGTGACGACCCCCGAGTACTGGGTCCGGCACGTCCGCGAGACCGTCCGGTTCTGTGACGGGGTTCGTGCGCTGGAGGCCGAGGGCGTGGCCCACTTCGTGGAGGTGGGGCCGTCGGCGGTGCTGTCGGCGACGGGGGCGGGTGAGTTCATCCCCGTGTCGCGCAAGGACCAGCCTGAGGTGTC
>NZ_JBHSON010000128.1:0-29283 GCF_042656285.1 Actinomadura rugatobispora
TTGCGCGCGCCCATGTCCGAGGTCATCGCCGAACCACCCGCACCCGCGATGATCAACGCCGACGCGATCGGCGCGACCTGCCGCACCAACCCCACCACCACCGCACCACCGGTCGCCGACTGAGCACCCAACTGCCCCGCCAGATCACCCACCTGCAACGCCACCGTCGCCCCCAACGGCAACGCCACCAGCAACGACGGCAACATCGTCACCCGCGCCAATCGCGAACAACGAACCCATCGCGACCAGAGCACCCACGCCCCACCCCGCCAAGCGGTTCGGCACGGCGCTCACGGACACCGCCTGGGGACGTGGGACGCGGTGGTGGTGCTCACTGAGGCCTCCGATGGGGTGGGCGGAACCGGGAGGTTCCGGAAGGGGGACCGGGCGGGCACGCGGCGGGGCCGTCGGGACGGGTCACCCGCCGCCGGGGGGACGACGGCTCGGGCGGATGGGGCATGTGATCAGAAGAGCGTCATGACCAACATGTGTGAAGGAAGTTCTCTCATGATGCTCTCTTTCTTCTCCCTTATCCGCTCCTTCGCCGAAGACGCAAGGGGCAGGAGATAAGTGAGTGTGCACTCGTAACGTAGGGGGTCCGTGGGACTGGCGCAATCAACATCACATATATGGCATAAAATGTACATCCCCTCCATGGTGCGCGTGGGGCGAAACGCCCGAGGGAGCGGCGGCTCGCCGCGCGGCCTCAGGGCGACGGGCGGCGGCCCTCGCGGATCGCGTCCTCGACCAGCCCGATGACCCAGGTGATGGCCGTGATGGCCTCCTTGGGCTCGAGCTCCCAGTCGGTGACCAGCCGCTCGTAGGAGACCACGCTCCAGAGCACGTCGAGGACGGAGGCCGCGACCACGCGGTCGGCGGCGGGCCATGACTCCGCCGGGCCCGCCACCGCGCGGCGCAGCGCCTCCCGCTGGACCCGGTTGGCCGCGGCCACGTTGGGATCGCGTGGTGTGCGCGGCGCGATGGGGAAGGTGGACACGTATCCCAGGAGCCGGGCGGTGATGCCCGCGACGTCTTCGAGCCGCAGGTCCGAGAGGTCGATCCCGACCTCCTTCCTCAGCCGGTGCAGCACGGCGGCGCGCAGGTCGCGCTCGGTCGCGAAGTGGCGGTACACCGTCCGCACGTTGACCCCGGCCCGCTCGGCCACGGCCCGCACGGTCAGCGCGTCCCAGTTCCAGATGGGGAGGCCGTGGATGATCTCGGCTCCGGCGTCGACGATGCGTTCGCGCGTCTCGGCGGCACGCTGCCGGCGCAGCGGGCTGTCGTACGCTCTGCGCTCGCCCGGTTGATCGCTCAGGTCCCCTCCACTTCGCCATGGGCCTCGCCGGCCCTGCCATCCCGTCGCGCCGCCCGGCCCGACCGGGGAACGGTCATCCGACGCGCACCGGTAGCGACTCCCAGCCGCGAACCGTCGAGGTGGTCGCGAGCGTGGCCCCGTCCAGGTCGACCTCCCACTCGGGGAAGCGCTTGAGGACCTCTTCCAGGGCGATGCGCCCTTCGAGCCGCGCCAGTGCCGCGCCCAGGCAGAAATGGATGCCGCGGCCGAAGGTGAGGAGCGAGCCGACCTTCCGGTGGACGTCGAAGCGGTCGCCGTCGTCGTAGCGCCGGTCGTCGCGGTTGGCCGAGCCCAGGAGGAACATCATGACGCTGCCCGCGGGCACGACCCGGCCGTGCACCTCCACGTCCCGCGCCACGTACCGGGCCACGTGGGGCGCGGGCGCCTCGTAGCGGAGGAGTTCCTCGATGGCGTTGGGGATCAGGGTGTGGTCCTCGGCCAGCTGCCGCCGCTGGCCGGGATGGTCGGCCAGGACCTTGCCCGCCCAGCCGATCAGCCGGGTGGTGGTCTCGTTCCCCGCTCCGGCGATCACGGTGACGTAGGTCAGGATCTCCTCGCGGGTCAGCCGCCTGCGCGTCCCGGTCTCGTCCTCGAACTCGGCCTGCAGGAGGTGGGTCATGATGTCGTCGGAGGGGTGCTCGGCGCGCCAGTCGATGTAGTCGGCGAACGCCTCGCCGTCCAGGAAGTCGTCGGAGTACTCCATGGGCCGCCCGGCCTCGGTGCGCAGGCGCGCGTCGCCCTGGTCGCGGATCGCCTCCTGGTCCTGCTCCGGGATGCCCAGCAGCATGCCGATCACCCGCATCGGCATCTGCGCGCCGAGGTCGGCGACGAAGTCGAACCGCCCGGCGCCGGCCAGCGGGTCCAGGCTGCGGGCGCAGAACCGGCGGATCCCGGGCTCCAGCTCCGCCACCCGGCGCGGGGTGAAGACCCGCTTCATCAGGCCGCGGTGGACGGTGTGGACGGGCGGGTCCTCGAAGAGGAGCACGCCCGGCGGGATCTCGATGCCCGCCCTGATCAGCTCGAGGATCGCGCCCCGGCCGGAGATGCAGGTCTCGTGGTCGGTCACCCCGCGCTCGACGTCCTCGTACCGGGCGACGGCGTAGAAGTCGTGCGGCTCGTTGTAGTAGAGCGGCGACTCATCGCGCAGTCTGCGGAACACCGGGTACGGATCGGCGTTGATGCCGGGGTCGTAGGGGTCGTAGTAGACCCCGGTGGCTTCGGGCGCGGTCATCACTGCCCCTCTCCCGCGGCGGTCGGCGTTCCGGACGCTTTCCGAATTGACGCCATACCTGTGGCGCGAATACTAACGCCACGGGGCCGCCGGACAAAGGGTGTTCTCCCGCCCGGTTTTCCGTCGCTCGGGGCTGCAGCTCAGAGGCACCGCCCGGAGCGCGGCTCTGGGGCGGGAGCGCGGAGGCGCGGTGCGGCACGCGCGGCTCAAGGGGTGCGGAGCGGAGAGGCGCGGAGCGAAAAGGCGCGGCTCAAGGGCGCGGTGCGGCGAGGCGGAGGCGCGGTGCCGGGGGGCGCGGCCTCAAGGGGCGCGGAGCGAAGAGGCACGGCTCAAGGGGTGTGGAGCGGGGGGCGCGGTGCCGGGGCGTGGGGCGGAGAGGCGCGGGGCGGGGAGGGGTGTGCGTGGGGGAGACCGGGGACGCCGACGCCCCGCAGGCGCAGAGGGGGCGTCGGCGTCGCCGGGGATCAGTCGCGGGCCGGAGGGTCCAGGTTGTAGAGCTTCGTCGCGGTGTGCTGGAGCACCTTGCCGACGGTCTCCTCGGGCAGCCCGCCCAGCGCCTGCTCCATGACGTCGCGTGGGCTCGGCGACTCCGACGCCGGGCCGGGGGAGAGGCTGGTGGCGTGCGGGAAGTCGGTCTCGAACATGAGGTTGTCGGCGAGCTGGTCGATCACCGACCGCACCGACTGCCGCTCGAACCAGAACATGCCGTAGATCTGCCGGCGCATGTACTCGCTCGGGAGCATCCGGTCGGGGTACTCCTTGTGGGCGCCGACGTTCAGCCACTGCCAGTCCATGCTCTCGCCCAGGAACGGCAGCCAGCCCGCGCCGTTCTCGACCGAGACGAACTTCAGGTCCGGGTAGCGGTGGCAGACGCCGCTGAGCACCACCTCGGCGATGTTCTGGGCGTTGCCCAGGAGGACCAGCGCGCTCTCCTTGGTGAAGTCGAGCTTCTTGGACTGGTCGACGGCGCCCTTGAGCTCGTCGTCGGTCGCGAGGAAGCCGACGTGGAAGTTCATGCTGAGGCCCATCTCCTGGGCCTGGCCCAGCAGCGGCTCCCAGTAGTCGTCGATCAGGCGGGGGAAGCCGGCCTTGTCGTAGCGGGCGGCGAACAGGACGCCCTTGTGCCCCATCTCGTGGGCCCGCTTCATCTCGGCGACCGACTCGTCGATGTCCCAGAACGGGAGCATCGTCATCGGGATGAGCCGGCGGGCGTCGGCCGAGCAGAACTCGGTGATCCAGTCGTTGTAGGCGCGGACGCACTCGGTGGCCAGCTCGCGCGGCATCTGGTTGAGGAAACGGTGGCTGTGGAACCCGAGGATGTTCGGGTACATCACCTGGTAGTAAACGCCCACCTTGTCCATGTAGGCGAGGCGTTCCTTGGGGTCGATGGCGGCCGGGAGCGCCTCGGAGAGCTTCTTGGGGTGGGAGGGCGGCCACTCGGGCCATCCGGCCTGGGCGAACGCGCCCACGCCGTACAGCTTCTTGTCGCCGATGTACCAGTAGTCCTCCTGCCGCCGCTCGTGGAACCGCACGTGGGGCACGAGGTCGTCCCACTTCGACGAGACGCGCGACGTCCAGAGGTCGGCCGGCTCGATGATGTGGGAGTCGACGTCGGCGACCGCGTACCGCTCGCACAGGGCGGCACCGGCCGCGTCTTGGTCAGCCATCCGCGTGAGCTCCTTTGGCGTCATTAGAGAGTGTTCGCTCACTTACTTTAGGCGCGGCGCGGCCGATGCGCAACGGCCGCGGGGCCCGGCGGCCGCTCACTCCCCGGGCTCGGGGACGCCGCGCAGCCGCGGCGCCATCATCAGCGGGGTCACGCTGAGCACGCCCGACTCGACGGGAAGGGTCGCGCCCGTGACCCACCGCGCCTCGTCGCTCGCCAGGTAGACGGCCGCCCAGGCGACGTCCCAGCCGGTGCCGGGCGTCCCGAGGAGGCCCGCCTCGGACCGCATCGTGTTCATGAAGTCGGCGCGGGGGCCGGGCGCGGAGACCGACATCACCATCGGCGTGGTGATGTGGCCGGGCGCGATCGCGTTGACCCGGATCCCCTCGCGGCCGTGCGAGTACGCCATGTCGACCGTCATCGCGATCAGGCCGCCCTTGGCCGCCGAGTACGCGAGGGTGCCGTCCCCCCGGAGCGCCGAGATGGACGCGATGTTGACGATCGACCCGGCGCCCTTGGCGGCCATCACGGGCACCGCGTACTTGGAGGCGAGGAAGGCGGTCCGCAGGTTGATGTCCAGGGCCCGGTCCCAGGCCTCCTCGGTCGTGTCGACGACCGTCCCGAGCGAGGCCAGGCCGATGTTGTTCACCAGGACGTCGACGGTCCCGAACGCCTCGACGGCCGTGCGGACCATCGCCTCGCACGCCTCCGCCCGGGTGGCGTCGCCGGCGAACACCTCGGCCTTGCCGCCCTCCTCCGCGATCATCGCCCGCGTCTCCTCGGCGCGCTCGGGGTGCAGGTCGACGAGCAGCACGCTCGCCCCCTCCCGGGCGAGCGCCACCGCGGTCGCCTTCCCCGTGCCGACCCCCGGTCCCGGCGTCGACCCGGCCCCCGTCACGATCGCGACCTTGCCCTCGACCCGCCCGGCCCGCTCCACCATCTGGCGCTTCCTCTCCTCGTACGAACCCGAACCGTTCGCCGCCGGCGCTTCCCGGCGCCGTTCGGCGCTCCTTCTACCAGCGTGTCAGCAGCGCCGCGCCGGCCTCGAAGCCGCCGACGTTGGTCACCGCCGCGACCTCCGCGCCGGCGACCTGCGCCGCCCCGGCCTCGCCGCGCAGCTGCCGCACGGCCTCGGCGGTGTGCCCGAAGGCGGCGTGGAGGCGGCCGCCGGACAGCTGGCCGCCCCAGGTGTTGAGCGGGAGCTCGCCGTCGAGGGCGATGCGCTTGCCTCCATCGACGAACGCCCCGGCCTCGCCGGGCCCGCAGAAGCCCATCGCCTCCAGCCACCAGACGGCCTCGATGGTGAAGCCGTCGTAGAGTTCGGCGACGTCGACGTCACCGGGCCGCAGGCCGGTCCGCGCCCACATCGCCCGTGCGGCGCCGTGGCCCACGCGGCCCATGTCCTCCCACTGCTCCCACGACGGCCTGCCCTCCACGACCCCGGCCATGGCCTCGATGCGGACCGGTGCCCGCAGGTCGGACGCCGTGTCGGCGGCGGAGACGACGATGGCGGTGGCGCCGTCGCAGGGCGCGTCGCAGTCGTACAGGCACATCGGCGTGGAGATCATCCGCGAGCCGAGGTAGTCCTCGACGGTCAGCGGCGTCCGGTAGACCGCGTCCGGGTTGAGGGCGGCGTGCGCCCGCTGCGTCACCGGGATCCACGCGAGCTGCTCGCGGGTGACGCCGTACTCGTGCATGTAGCGGGCGGCGTACGGGGCCACCTGGCAGACCGGCGACAGCATCCCGACGGGCAGCAGCCACGCCAGCGGGCCCTCGGCGACCGGCTTGGTCGAGCCGTAGGCGGGACGGCCCCCGGCGTTGCGGCTGGCGCTGCCCTCCTTCACCGTCCGCCAGATGACCACGTGGCGGGCCTGCCCGGTGGCGACGGCCTGGGCCGGCCCGTAGAAGGGCAGCGACATCCCCTCCACCAGCCCCTGGCGCCAGGTCGTGGTGATCCGCAGCGTGTCCTGGACCTCGTAGAGGTTTCCGTTGGCGTAGCCGGGCAGGTTCGCCGCGCCCCCGCCCGGGAACATGGCCAGGCCGTCGATGTCGTCCAGCGTCAGACCGGCGTCCTCGACGGCGGCGAGGACGGCGTCGAGCGTGAGCTGCAGGCCCGACCGGTCGACCTGGCGCCCGATCGCGGACTGCCCGACGCCGGAGATCACGGCCCGCCGCTCGAACAGGTCGGTCCCCATCAGGCCTCCCCTTCCCGCGCGGACGGTTCGCCGCCCTCGACGGCCACGAAGCTGGGGATGGCGAAGCCGCCCGGCCCCGGCTCGAAACCGATGCCGACCTCCATGCCGATCGCCGCCTCCTCGGGCGGGCAGCCCCGCAGCCTGCCGACCACCCGCACGCCCGGGTGGCCGGGGAACTCGACGAGGACGACCGCGTACGGCACCTCCAGACCTGGAAGCCAGCGCTGGTGGTTCACGGTGAGGCTGTAGACGCGGCCCGGCCCGGTGATCTCGACCGGCTCCATGGACCTGCCGCGGCAGGAGCGGCACATCCCCCGAGGCGGGAAGGACCGGGCGCCGCAGGAGGAGCATCCCTCGACGACCAGGCGGCCCTCGGCGGCCGCGTCCCAGAAGGGCCGGGTCTCCTCGGTGACGGCGGGCGGTATCCCTACGGTCGCGTCCATCTTCTCCCTATCGCTGGTCGGGGCCGGAGGGGCGGCCGGCCTGCACCACGGCCCCGGCGTCGAGCAGCGCGCCGACCTCGTCGGCGCCGAAGCCCCAGTCGCGCAGCACCTCGCTCGTGTGCCCGCCCGCCTCGGCCGGAGGGGTGGCGGGCGCCGCGGGCGTGCGACCGAACCTGGGGGCCGCCGACGGCTGCACCACGCCGTCGATCTCCACGAAGGTGCCCCGTTCGACGTTGTGGGGGTGCGAGGGGGCCTCGGCGAGCGTGAGCACCGGGGCGAAGCAGGTGTCGGTGCCCTCCAGCAGCTCGCACCACTCCTCGAACCGCCTGGACCTGAAGACGGCCGCCAGCCGGGCCCTGTCCTCCGGCCAGGCGGCGGGGTCGGCCTGGCGGTGCAGGAGCTCGTCGCCCAGGCCCAGGCGGTCGAGCAGCTCGGCGTAGAACTGCGGCTCGCCGCAGCCGACGGTCACGTGGCGGCCGTCGGCGGTCTCGTAGACGTTGTAGAAGGGCGCCCCGAGGTCCAGGACGTTGGTGCCGGGCTCGTCGGACCACAGGCCCTCGGCGCGCATCCCGTGGAAGAGCGTGGTCAGCAGGGCGACCCCGTCGACCATCGCGGTGTCGACCACCTGCCCCCGGCCCGAGCGCGACCGCTCGAACAGGGCGCTCAGGACGCCGACGACCAGGAGCATCCCCCCGCCGCCGTAGTCGCCCAGGAGGTTCAGCGGCGGGGCGGGCGGACCGTCGCCGCGGCGCAGCGGGTCGAGCGCCCCGGCCAGCGCGACGTAGTTGATGTCGTGCCCGGGGGTGCGGGCGTACGGCCCGTCCTGGCCCCAGCCGGTGATGCGGGCGTAGACCAGCCGGGGGTTGCGTTCGAGGCAGACGTCCGGGCCGACGCCGAGCCGCTCGGCGACGCCGGGGCGGAACCCCTCCACCAGCACGTCGGCCTTCCCGGCCAGGCGGAGCACCGCGGCGAGGCCGCCGGCGTGCTTGAGGTCGACGGCGACGGAGCGGCGGCCGCGCGTGACCAGGTCGATCCTGCGGCGGCCGCGTATCATGCGTTCCGTCCCGCTCTCGCCGGCGGCGGGCGCACCGGCGGCGGGCGCGACGTCCTCCGGGCGGACGACGCGCACCACGTCGGCCCCGAGATCGGCGAGGACCATGGCGCCGAACGGACCGGGCCCGCGGCTCTGCAGCTCGACGACCCGCAGTCCGGACAGTGGTCCCGCCATGGGCCTCCCCTTCTTCCGCCCGAGACAAAGAGAGCGTTCGCTCACTATACTCACTACCGGGAGAAAGTGAGCCTTTGCTATCTTCCCCCCGTCGGCGCCGACCGGCGTCGGAGCCTCTCGCGAAGGAGCCTCGGTGCCAGGCGATCGCATCATCTTCGGGGCAGCGGCCATTCCGGAACCCGACAGGGACTGGCTGGCCGCGGCCGAACGACTCCCGATCGAATCGATCTGGCAGGGCGGCCATCTGCTGCCGCCGACCTCGACCGGCGAGGCGATCACCCGGCTCGCCCTGATGGCCGCCTGGACCGAGCGGGTGCGGGTGGGCACCGCCGTCCTCCAGTTGCCGCTGTACCCGCCGGTGATCGCGGCCAAGCAGCTCGCCGACCTCGACTCCCGCACCGGCGGCCGGGTCTCGGTCGGGGTGGGCGTCGGAGGCGAGTTCCCCAAGGAGTTCGAGGCCGTCGGCGTGCCGCTCAAGGAGCGCGGCCCCCGGACCGACGAGGCGATGGAGATCCTGCGGGCGCTCTGGAACGGCGGGCCGGTCACCCATCACGGCAGGTTCTTCGACTTCGACGACCTGGAGCTGCGGCCGGTCCGGTCGCCGGGCGCTGACGCCCCGGAGATGCGGCCGGGCGGCCCGCCGCTGCTGGTCTCCGGCCGCAAGGCGCCGGCCATGCGCCGCGCCGCCCGCCTGGGCGACGGCTGGATGCCTTATCTGATGTCGCCCGACGCCTACGCCCGCTCGGTGGCCGCCATCGAGGACGAGGCGCGGGCCGCCGGCCGCGACCTGGCCGGCTTCGAGTGGATGATGTACCTCTACTGCTGCGTCCGCCGCGACGGCGACCGCGCCCGCAACGACGTCGAGGCGTTCCTCGGCGGCGCCTACGGCGACAAGCCGCGCGCCATGCTCGACCGCATCGCCCCCTCGGGCACGCCAGAGGAGGTCGCTGCACGGCTCCAAAAGTACGTCGACGCCGGCGTCCGGCACTTCGTCATCTCCCCGGCGGCGCCCGACGACACCCTTGAGGTGGTCACGCTCGCCGCGGAGGAAGTGCTGCCGCGCCTGACCCTCCCCGTCCCGGCGGCTCCCGGTGGCGTGGCCCCGTGAGCGCCCCGCTCTCCGGGACGCCGCTCGCGGGCCTGACGGTCGTCGAGGTCGCCGCGGGCACGAGCGACCTCGGCCTCGGCCTGGCCGGGGGCGTGCCGGGCATGCTCCTGGCCGACCTCGGGGCCGACGTCGTCCGGGTGGTGGGCACGCGGCCCGCGCCCCTGGACGCCGGCGTGCCGTGGGGCAGGGCCTGGCACCGCGACAAGCGCGTCGTCGCCACCGACGACCGCGACGAGGTGTCCGCGCTGCTCAGCGAGGCCGACGCCGCCCTGGTCTACGGGCCGGAGGCGCTCGTGGAAGGCCGCGGCCTCGGCTACCGCGACCTGCGGGAGGGCAGCCCCGGCCTGGTCTACGCCCGCTGCCGCCCCAGCCGCACCGCCGCCGGGACCGTCGAGGACCACGGCCTGCTGGTGGAGGCGCGCGCCGGTTTCTGCACCCAGCTCGAGGGCCACCGGCCCGGCCCGATCTTCGTCGACGTCCGCGCGTCCGGCATCGGCACCGCGTCCCTGCTGACCGTGTCGGTCCTCGCGCTGCTGCGCCGCCGGGCGCTGACCGGCGCCGGGGGGTGGGCCGAGACCTCCCTCTACGACGGCATGCTCGCCACGCTCGGCTGCATGATCGGCCGGTCGGAGCGGGCCAAGCCCGAGATCGAGGGGTACTGGGAGAAGGGCTCGACCTTCCCGAACTTCCTCTACCGCTGCGCCGACGGCGAGCTGATCCAGGTGTGGTTCGGCGGCAAGGGGATGTACACCGCGCTGCTCGGCGTGCTCGGGGACGAGCCCAGCGCCGAGGGCTACTACACCGACCAGATGACCGGCAGGCTCGGCGAGCGGGCCGCCCGCTGGGGCGCGATCTTCGCCACCCGGCCCCGCGACGTCTGGATCGGCCAGCTGCGCGAGTCGGGCGTCGCCTGCGAGCCCGTGTTCGGCCCCGGCGAGGCGCTGGGCGACCCCCACGCCGCCGAGAACGGGCTGGCCCTCACGCGGACGGACGGCGGCCACCGCGACGTGGTGGTCGGCTCCCCGATCTCGGTGTCCCCGCTCGCGGACGCCCCGGCCGGGGAGGCCCCGTCGTCCGGCCCTCCGGAGGACGGGGAGGAGACCGGCCTGCTCGGCGGCCTGCGCGTCCTGGACTTCTCGGCGTTCGTCGCCGGGCCGCTGGCCGCCGAGATCCTCGCCGACCTCGGCGCGGACGTCATCAAGGTCGAGCCGCCCGACGGCGAGGCGATGCGCGCCGCCGCGTACGCCGTCGCCGCGTGCCAGCGCGGGAAGCGCAGCCTGGCGCTGGACATCGGCGCGCCCGAGGCGCGGCCCGTCGTCGAGCGGCTGCTGAAGTGGGCCGACGTCGTCCTGCACAACTTCCGCGTGGGGGTGGCCGAGCGGCTCGGCATCGACGAGGAGACGGTCGCCCGCCTGAACCCCGGCGCCGTGTACTGCCACGCCAGCGCCTTCGGCGCCGCCGGCCCCCGGGCCAGGTTCCCGGCCAACGACGCGCTCATGCAGGCCGTGACCGGGTTCGAGCGCGCCGTCGGCGGCGCCGGGAACGACCCGCTGGCGGCGACGTGGATCCCGCTGGACATGTCCGGGGGATGGGTCGCGGCCATGGGGCTGCTGACCGGCCTGTACGCGCGGGCGCGCGACGGCCGGGGCCGGCGCGTGGTGACGAGCCTGCTCGGCGCCGGCATGCTGGTGCAGAGCGGGGTGTTCGAGCGCGACGGCGAGCTCGTGCGCGGTCCCGAGCTGGACGCGCGGCAGACGGGCTACGGGCCCGGGTACCGCCTCTACGAGGGCGGCGACGGCGGCTGGTTCGCGCTGGTCGTCCCCGACGAGGAGGGATGGCGGCGGCTGGCGTCGCTTCCCGGGGCCGGGGCGCTTCCGGCGGAGTACACGCCGCTGCGCGGCGGTGCCGACGACGCCCGCGCCCGCCGGGCCGAGACGGTCCTGGAGACGGCGTTCGCGTCGGCGCCCGCGGCCGAGTGGACGGACCGGCTGCGGGGCCTGGGACTCCTCGCCGAGCTCGTCGAACCGCTGGACCGGGACGGCTTCCGGCGCGCCGTCCTCGACGATCCGGTGAACCGCCGGATGGGCCGGGTGGTGTCGTACGAGACCGCCGACTGGGGCCGGTTCGAGCAGATCGGCCCGCTGGTGCGGTGCGGGCCGGACGCCTCCGCCGGGCCGCGGCTGATGCTCCCGGGCGTCGGCGAGCACACCGCCGAGGTCCTCACCGAGCTGGGCGTGCCCCGGGAGGAGGCGGACGCGCTGCTGGCCGGGAAGATCGCCCGGCAGCTCGGGGACGCCGCCGGGCTCCCGTGAGGCCCGCCCCGCCGGCGCGGCCGGCGCGACCCGGGAAGAACCCAGTACGACCGGCATGCCCGCGGGCGTGCCCGACGACCGTGAGGAGCCGCAGGCATGGGCACGACCGACAGCGCGCGACAGGACGGCGTGGAACTGGTGAACGAGATGGCGCGCCGGTTCCAGGCCGGCGACCGCGACGGCGCGTTCGCGCTGCTCCACCCGGACTTCCGCATCCAGCAGCCGGCGTCGCTTCCGCACGGCGGCTGGCACCGGGGGAGCGAGGGCATGGCCGAGATGGGGGCGGCGTTCGCGCGGCACTGGGACCGCGCGATCGAGGAGCCGCGGATCCTCGGCTGCGGCGACACGGTCGTCCAGGTCACCACGCAGACGTGGACGGCGAAGGCGTCGGGCCGCTCGGCGACGGTCGACGTCGTCGAGCTGTTCTCCTTCGCCGGCGGCCTCATCTCGGAGATCAGGGTCTTCCAGCAGGACACGCACGCCCTGCTGGCCACCCTTGACGGGGCCTGACACCGGAGCGCGCGGCGTGTCGGGCAGGTCGCGGCCCGCCTTGACACGCCGAAGCCGGTAGTGGAACAGTAGTAACTGGGCGCTCACTTACTAAGCGTCCGATCCCTTTGTCGACGGGGCGTCCGGAGGTAGGCGGGGATGGAGTACTTGCTGATCGATGCCGATGGGCACTATTACGAGCCCGACGACTGCTTCACCCGGCACATCGAGGCGCGCTTCAAGGACGAGACCGTCCGCGTCCGGCGGGGCGACGACGGCCTCGGCCGCATCTACCTCCGGGGCGGGCGGACGTTCATGAGCGTGATGCCCGGCGACTACGCCTCGGCGCCCGGCGCCCTGGAGGGGCTGTTCGCCGGCGAGGTCGCCGACGGGTTCACCCACCGCGAGGTGATCAACGCCAAGGACCATCCGGAGTTCATGGAGCGGACGGCCCGCCTGGCGCTGATGGACGAGCAGGGCCTGGAGGCGACCATCATGCTTCCCACCCTGGGCGTCGCGGTGGAGTACGACATGCGGGACGACGTCGACCTCAGCTACGCGAGCCTGCGGGCCTTCAACCGCTGGCTGGAGGAGGACTGGGGGTACGGGGCGGACGGCCGGATCTTCGGCGTGCCCATGCTCTCGCTGCTCGACATCGACCGCGCCATGGCCGAGCTGAACCGGGTCATCGACGCCGGCGCCCGCCTGGTGCACCTGTGCCCGGGGCCGGTGGGGGGCCGCTCGCCGGCCGACCCGCACTTCGACCCGTTCTGGGCGACCGTGGCCGAGGCCGGGATCCCGGTGGTGTTCCACGTCTCCAACAGCGGCTACCAGCACTTCTACGGCACCCACTGGTCCGAGGACCCGGCCAACCCCTCGCACGCGCAGTCCCCGCTGCAATGGGCCCTGTGCAACACCGAGCGGCCGGTGGTCGACACGCTCATCGCGCTGACGCTGCACAACCTGTTCGGCCGCCACCCCGAGGTGAAGATCATCTCGATCGAGAACGGGTCGAACTGGCTGAAGCCGCTGTTCAAGAGCATCGACAAGGCCGCGGCGCTGGGCCGCCGCGGTCCCATGATCGGCGGGCAGCTGCCGGCGCGTCCCAGCGAGGCGCTGGCGGAGCACCTGTGGATCAGCCCGTTCCCCGAGGACGACGTGCGCGACCTGATCGGCACCCTCGGCGCCGGCCACGTCCTGTTCGGCTCGGACTACCCGCACCCCGAGGGGCTCCGCGAGCCCCGCGACTACCTCTCCCGGCTCGCCGGCTTCGACGCCGCGGTCACGCGCCGGGTGCTGCGCGGGAACACCGCGGCGCTGCTGGGCATCCCCGACCACGCGCCGGCCCTCTCGGGCTAGGCCTTCCGCGCACGTCCTTCCTCCTTCCTCGGTGTCGGACCGGATCCCAAGGGGTTTCAGCAGTGAAAGTCGCCATCGCGTACGAGGTCGGCCGGCCGGCCGTGGTCGAGGACCTGCCCGTTCCGGCGATCGGACCGCGGGACGTCCTCGTGCGCGTCACCGCGAGCGGCATCTGCCACACCGATCTCAACGTGCTCAACGGGCTGTCGGCGCTGCCGCTCCCGATCGCGCTCGGCCACGAGGGCTGCGGCGTGGTGGAGGAGGTGGGCCCCGAGGTGCGCCGGGTCCGTCCAGGGGACCGGGTCCTGGCCTCGGTCACGCCCGCGTGTGGAACGTGCCGCCGCTGCGTCGACGGCATGTCGAACCACTGCGCGCTCAACCCGGTGGTGAAGGCGGCCGAGCGGTTCGCGCTCGCCGACGGCCGCATGGCCCCGGCGGTGTGCGGCTGCGGGACGTTCGCCGAGGCCATGGTCGTGGACGAGGCGTCGGTGGTCCCGGTCGAGACCGACCTCGCCGACGAGCAGCTCGCCCTCCTCGGGTGCGGCGTCACCACCGGCCTGGGCGCCGCCCTCAACACCGCGGCCGTGGCGCCGGGCTCCAGCGTGGCGGTGATCGGCTGCGGCGGGGTCGGCCAGTCGGTGATCCAGGGCGCGCGCATCGCGGGCGCGGCGGTCATCGTCGCCATCGACCCGATCGCCGGCCGGCGCGAGGCGAGCCTGGCCCAGGGGGCCACGCACGCCGTCGACCCGGCGGAGGGCGACCCGATCGAGCAGGTCCGGGCGCTGACCGGCGGGGAGGGGGCCGACTACACCTTCGAGGTCGTGGGGCGTCCCGAGCTGATGGTGCAGGCGTTCGACATGGCGCGCGTCCAGGGCACGGTGACGCTGGTGGGGATGCCGGCGCTCGGCGACACCCTGACGCTCCCGGCGGTCAAGGCGGTGTTCTCGGGGAAGCGGCTGGCGGGCTCGGTCGTCGGCGGGTCGCAGATCCTGCGCGACTTCCCCCGGTTCATCCGGCTCGCCGAGTCGGGGAAACTCGATCTCGGCTCGATGGTCTCCACGCGCATCGGGCTGGACGAGATCAACCACGGGATCGACCTGGTGGCCAAGGCCGAAGGGGTGCGGACCGTCATCGTCTGACCGGGCCCCGGCCCGGCCGCCGACCTCCCGCCGGCGCACCGCCGGGTCAGGACATCGAGTCGTGAGAGTAGTGGCAGTTCCACTCGACCACCTTGCCCGTCGCGTCGACCCGCATGGAGTCGGCGCCGCGGCGCACCGTCCCGTCCGGGGCGTGGCAGGTGTAGGCCAGGACGACCGCGTCGGTGCCCGCGTAGACCGCGTCGAGCGTGTACCGGATGCCGGGGGTGCGGCGCAGCGCGTAGTCCACGTAGCCGCTGAGCGCCTCGAAGCCGTCGATCGTCTTCTTGGCCGGGTCGCCGGTCAGCCGCGGGACGAACGGGGAGCTGAAGACGACGTCGGCGGCGAACGGCTCCATGATCGTGGCCAGGTCGCCGGCGTTCCACCCCTCGTCCCAGTGGCGCCGCAGGTTCTCCACCGTGGTGTCGTCGAGCATCGGCAGCCCTTCCGTTCGGGTTCGCGCCGGATGCGCGCTGGACGGGGCGAACACCGATGAGTCTATGATCGCGGTCATGCAGTGGCAAGTATTGTAATCCTTTAAAGGATAGCGTAGGGTGATGATTCATGGACTTCACGATGGGGGAGGCCGCCACGGCCCTGCGCGGTGAGCTGCGCGGGCTGGTGGAGGAGCACGTCCCGCCGGACTTCCTCGGGGCGTTCACCGACGACCCGGCCGACCTGGAGGTCGCCCAGCGCTTCTGCCGGCTCCTCGCCGAGCGCGGCCTGCTCTGCATGGCCTGGCCCGAGGAGTACGGCGGCCGGGACGCCTCGATCTGGGAGCAGACCGTGGTCCGCGAGGAGATGTGGGCGCACCACGAGCCCCGCGGCGCCCAGTACATGGGGGTCAACTGGGTCGGGCCCACGATCATGCGGCACGGCACCCCGCAGCAGCGGCGCAAGCACCTCCCGCCGATCGCGCGCGGCGAGGTGATCTGGTGCCAGGGCTTCAGCGAGCCCGACGCCGGCTCCGACCTGGCCTCGCTGCGCACCGCCGCCCGGCCCGACGGCGACGGCTGGCTGGTCTCCGGCCAGAAGATCTGGACGTCCTACGCCACGATGGCCCAGTGGTGCTTCCTCCTCGCCCGCACCTCCAGGGGCGAGCGCAAGCAGCAGGGCCTCACCATCTTCCTGGTCCCGATGTCCGACCCCGCCATCGAGGTCAGGCCGATCCCCTGCATGATGGGGCCGCACCACCTCAACGAGGTCTTCTTCGACGACCTGCGGGTCACCGAGGCCGACGTCCTGGGCACCGTCGGCGAGGGCTGGAAGGTGGTGCAGGAGGTGCTGTCGTACGAGCGGGTGGGCATCGCCCGCTACGCCCGCTGCGAGCGCCTCCTGCAGGCCGCGCCCGAGGCGCTCGGCGACCGCTGGGACGACCTCCCGGCCGAGCTGCGCGGCCGGTGGGCGCGGATGCTCACGCACTGCCGGCGGGCCCGGCTGCTGGCCTACCGCGTGGTGTCGCTGCAGAGCGAGGGCACCATCAAGCCGGGCGACGCCGCGGCGTACCGCATCGCGGTGACCCGGCTCGACCAGGAGAGCGCCGAGGTGCTCATGGAGATCGTCGGGGCGGCGCCGCCCGAAGGGCCGGAGGGCGCGTGGTTCCGCGCCGAGGTGGAGGACCACTGGCGCTACTCGCAGGCGTCCACCGTCGCCTCGGGGAGCATCGAGATGCAGCGCATCCTGCTGTCCCGGTCGCTGCTGGCGGCGTCATGAACATCGAGCTGAGCCGCGAGGCGGCCGAGTACGGGCGGCAGGTGCACCGCGCGCTGGAGGCGGCGGGCGGCGACGCGCTCGCCGAGACCGCCGAGCGCGAACCCGCGCGCAGGGCCGGCCTCGTGGCCCCCGTCCTCGGCGAACTGGGCGCCTGGGAGCTCGACCCCCGAGGCGACGCCGAGGAGCTGGAGGCGGGGGCCGCGCTGTGCCGCGCCGCCGGCTACTGGGCGGCCCCCTACCCGGTGGCCGAGCGCCTCGCGCGGCCCGCCGGCCTCGGCGCCGACGGCCTGCTGGTGGTCGCCGGCACCGCCCCCTCCGCCGCCGTGGCCGGCCTCGACGACCTGCGCTGGGCGGCGGTCACGCTGGACGGCCGGCGCAGCCTCGCCGTCCCCCGCCCCCCGGACGGGCCGCCCCGCACGTCCGCGTTCGTCACCGGGCTGGACCTGCGGCCGGTCGACGACGACGGCGCGGACGACGTGGCCCTCGGCCTCGTCCTGCCGTGCTGGACGCTGCTCGGGATGCTCGACCGGGCCCTCGACCTCGCCCGCGAGCACGTGCTCGTCCGGGAGCAGTTCGGGCAGGCGCTCGCGCGGTTCCAGGGCGTGCAGTTCCAGCTGACCGACGCCGAGGTGGAGCGCAGCGGCGTCGAGGTGCTGGCCAAGTACGCGCTGTGGAGCGTCCAGACCCACCGCGGCGAGGCGCTGGACGACGCGCTCGCGCTCCGCCTGGCGGCGGTCGAGGCGGCCGAGGCCGTGTTCCGCGTCGCGCACCAGCTGCACGGCGCCACCGGCTTCTGCGACGAGGCGACCCTGTCCTGGCTCTCCCGGTACAGCCAGCCGCTGCGCCGGCTCCCGCTGGGCCTGTCGGCGACCCGCGACCGGCTCGCCGCCCGGCTGGGACGCAACGGCCTGACGGGGCTGTTCGGCGACACCGCGCAACGGGTGACCGCATGACCGTGACCTACGACCTTCCCGGCGAGCTGACCGTCGAGGCCGAGGGCCCCGTCCGCACCGTCGTCGTCAACCGGCCCGCCGAGCTGAACGCCGTCAACGAGCGGCTGCACTGGGCGTTCGCCAACGTCTGGCGGCAGCTGGCCGCCGACCTGGAGGCCAGGGTGGTGATCCTCACCGGTGCCGGGCGCGCGTTCTGCGCGGGCGGCGACCTGGACTGGATCGCCTCCTTCCTGGACGACCCGGTCGCCCGCGACGAGAGCCTCCGCGAGGGCGCGCAGATCATCGAGGAGATGCTCCGGTTCCCGCTGCCGGTGATCGCCGCCGTCAACGGCCCGGCGGTCGGGCTGGGCTGCAGCATCGCGGTGCTGTCCGACATCGTGCTGATGTCGGACACCGCGTACCTGGCCGACCCGCACGTCAGCGTCGGGCTGGTGGCCGGGGACGGCGGCGCCGCGTTCTGGCCGCTGCTCACCCCGATCCTCCGGTCGCGCGAGTACCTGTTCACCGGCGAGCGCATCCCCGCGGCGACGGCCGTCGAGCTGGGGCTCGCCTCGCGTGCCGCCGCGCCCGACGACCTGCTGCCCGAGGCCCGGCGCCTCGCCGAGCGGCTCGCCCGGCAGCCGGTGGAGGCGCTCCGCGGCACCAAACGGGTGGTCAACATGCACCTGTCGGAGGCGCTGCGCGGCGCGATGCAGGCCGGTTTCGCCGCCGAGGCCGTCACGATGCGCTCCGAGGAGCACCGCGACCGGCTGCTCGCGCTGCGGCGGAAGGCGGGCTGACGATGACGCCGCCGACCGGAGACCTCCAGGAGTTCCGCTCCTCCGTGCGCGAGTGGTGCCGGACCCACGTGCCCGCCGACTGGCGGCGAGCGCAGACCGGCGTCCCCGACGAGGAGTTCGTCGCCTTCCAGAAGGAGTGGTTCCAGGAGCTGCGCCGCTCCGGCTACGCCGTTCCGCACTGGCCCCGGGAATGGGGCGGCGGGATGCCGGTCGCCGAGCAGATCGTCCTGTACCAGGAGCTCGCCGCCCACGACGCGCCGCGCCTGGTCCTGGCGTTCGTCTCCATCCACCACGCCGCGTCCACGCTGCTCGCCGCCGGCACCGACGAGCAGCGCCGCCGCCACCTCCCGGCGATCCTGGACGGCGAGATCTGGGTCCAGGGGTTCTCCGAGCCCGACGCCGGATCCGACCTCGCCGCGCTCAAGACGACGGCCCGCCGCGAGCGCGACGGCTTCGTCGTCAACGGGCAGAAGCTGTGGGCGAGCGGCGCCACGCACGCCGACTGGTGCCTGCTGCTGGCCCGCACCGACCCCGCCGCCCCCAAGCGGCGCGGCATCTCCTACTTCCTCATGGACATGCGCACGCCCGGCATCGACGTCCGGCCCATCCAGCAGGCGACCGGTGAATCGCACTTCTGCGAGGTCTTCCTCAACGACGTCGTCATCCCGGCCGAGAACCTGGTGGGCCCGGAGAACGAGGGCTGGCGGGTGGCGCAGGAGACCCTGGGCGCCGAGCGCGGCATGACGATGCTCGAGCTGGCGGAACGGCTCGGCAACGCCGGCTTCCGCTGGCTGGTGGAGGCGTGCGCCCGGCCGGGGCCCGGCGGTGAACGGCTGATCGACGACTCGCTGGTCCAGGACCGGCTGGCGGCGTTCGAGACCGAGGCCACCGGCCTGCGCGCGCTCTGCCGCGACCTGGTGGAGCGCCACGACGACGGCACCGCCGGCCCGGCGGACGCCTCGATCGTGAAGCTGCACTACAGCGAGCTGCTGCAGCGGATGACCGGCTTCGGTGCCGAGGTCGCGGGCCTGGCGGCCCACACCGAGCTGCGCAAGCCCATGTCGAGCGGGTGGGAGTCGGGGGCCTGGGTCCTGGACTTCATCGGCTCGTGGGAGTGGACGATTCCGGGCGGGACGAGCGAGATCCAGCGCACCATCATCGGTGAGCGCGGCCTCGGACTGCCCCGAGAACCGAGGAGAAGCTGATGCCCGCCGACTCCTCCGACCTTTCCGACTTCTCCGAGATCCACGACGAGCTCCGGGCCGTGGCGCGCGACCTGCTCGGCAAGGCCGGCCCCGGGTCCGGGGCCGACTGGGCGCGGATCGCCGAGTCCGGATGGCTCGGGCTGGAGGCGCCGGCCGCGCTGGACGGCGCGGACGCCACCTTCGCCGAGGTCGCCGTCGTCCTGGAGGAGATGGGCCGGGCGGCCGCGTGCGGCCCGTACCTGGGGGCGGCGGTCCTGGCCATCGGGACGCTCAACCTGCTGCGGCCCGGCCCCGGCCGGGACCTGCTGCTGGGCCGGACCGCGGCGGGCGAGGCCGTCCCGGTGGTCGCGCTGTCCGGCGGCGGTGAGGGCCTGGGAGGCGACGGCGCCTCGGCCGAGCCGCCGTTCCGCCTGGACCGCTCACCGGAGGGCCTGCGGGTGCACGGCCGCGCCGCCTTCGTGCTCGACGCGCCCGACGCCGGAAGCCTCCTGCTGCCCGCGCTCGACCCCGAGGGCACGCCCGTGATCGTCGATGTCGCGGCGGACGCCGCCGGGCTCGGCCTGGAGGCGCAGCCCGTCCTGGACGCCACCCGCCGCTTCGGCACGGTGACCGCGGACGCCGTGGCGGTGGGGGAGGAGTCGGTGTGGCGCTTCGACGGCGAGCCCGAGGCCGCCGTCCGCCGCGTGCTCGACCGTGCCGCCGTCGCCGTCGCCTGCGACAGCCTCGGCCTGAGCGAGGCCATGCTGGAGGCGACCGTCGCCTACGCCGGGGTGCGGGAGCAGTTCGGCAGCCCGATCGGCTCCTTCCAGGCGGTCAAGCACGCGTGCGCCGACATGCTCGTCCAGGTCACGGTGGCGCGCCGGCTCGTCGCGGCGGCCGTGCGGGCGCTGGCCGGCGATGACCCCGAGTCGTGGGTGGCGGCCTCGATGGCCAAGTCGTACGCGTGCGGCGCGGCGGTCGACGTCACCGGCAAGGCGATGCAGCTGCACGGGGGGATGGGCTACACGTGGGAGAGCGGCATCCACGTCTACCTGAAGCGGGCCGCGCTCAACCGCTCGCTGTTCGGTTCGCCGGTGTCCCACCGCCGGCGGCTGGCCGGCCGCTACCGCTGACACCGCGCCTTCACCCCTGCGGCCGCTCGTCCCGGCCGTTCCTTCCCGGCGGTTCTCCCCGCCGTCCTTAGGGCCGCCCACCGCGCCGTTCTCGCGCGCCGTTCGGCGCGCCGACTCGCGCGCCGCTTTTGCGCGCCGTCCTTCCATCCGTTCTGCCTGCCGTTCTGCCTGCCGTTCGTCCTGCCGTCGGCGTGCGGCCATTTGCCACTGGCGTACCGGCGGCCCTCCGCCTACGATGTATGTGAGCGTTCGCTTTCAAAAGTCCCCGCTCCCGGGTGAGCGGTTGGGAGGGCTGTATGTCGTTCAACTGGTTCATCTCGGTCGATGACCACCTCATCGAGCCGGCGCGCCTGTGGCAGGAGCGGCTGCCGCAACGCTGGCGCGACACAGGCCCCCGGATCGTGCGCGACGGCGACTCGGAGTTCTGGGTCTACGAGGACCGCCAGATCGTGACCACCGGCCTGAACGCGGTGGCCGGCAAGAAGCGCGAGGAGTTCTCGCCGGAGCCGATCACCTACGACGAGATGCGGCCCGGGTGCTACGACCCGGCCGCGCGCGTGGCCGACATGGACCAGGGCTTCGTGCTGTCGTCGATGCTGTTCCCGTCCTTCCCCCGCTACTGCGGCCAGGTCTTCCACGAGGCCAAGGACAAGGAGCTCGGGCTGCTGTGCGTCCAGGCGTGGAACGACTTCATCCTGGAGGAGTTCGCGCAGGCCTACCCGGGCCGGTTCATCCCGATGATGATCATCCCGCTGTGGGACCCGGTGGCCGCCGCCGCCGAGATCGAGCGGACCGCCGGCCTCGGCGCCAAGTCGATCGCGTTCTCGGAGAACCCGACCAAGCTGGGGCTGCCGTCCATCCACACCGGCCACTGGGACCCGGTCTGGCGCGCCTGCGACGAGACCGGCCTGGTCGTGTCGATGCACGTGGGGTCCTCGTCCAACCTGATCCGCACGTCCGAGGACATGCCGACGCTGGCGTTCATGGCGTACTCGGCGGCCGCCAACCAGGCGGGCACCCTGCTGGACTGGCTGTTCAGCGGCAACTTCGAGAAGTTCGGCAACCTGAAGATCGCGCTGTCGGAGGGGTCGATCGGCTGGATCCCCTACTTCCTGGAGCGGGCCGAGCAGGTCGTCGACAAGCAGCGGTTCTGGGCGTCCCGCTTCGACATCGACATGAACGCCGCCCACGACCGCGGCGAGCAGAAGGGCGAGGCCTCCTTCGACCTGAACACCGACATCCGCCGGCTGTTCAAGGACCACGTCTTCGGGACGTTCATCGAGGACCAGGCCGGCCTCCGGCTGCTGGACATCATCGGCGAGGACAACGTGATGCTCGAGTGCGACTACCCGCACTCGGACTCGACCTGGCCCGACACCATCGAGATGGCCAACAAGTGGCTCGGGCACCTGCCCGAGGACGTGCAGCACAAGATCACGGTCGGCAACGCCTCCCGGGTCTACAACTTCACGCCGGCCGACCCCGCGACCATCGCGGTCCCCTGACGCCTCCCGCCCCGCACGCCACGTCGCCGCCGCCCGGAAGGGCGGCGGCGACGCCGTGTCGGGCGGAGGCCGCGGCAGGTGAAGACGGCCGTGGAACGCCGAAAACGGGCGCTCGCGTCCACCGCGGTGGTGCGGGCGCCCGGCTCCGGCCCGGGCCGGCCAGGAGGTCTCAGTGCACGCTCAGTGCACGCTGATGGCGCGCTCGGGGCAGTTGGCCGCGGCCTCGGCGGCGCCGGCCTCGAACTCGGCGGGGACCTCGGGGACCGAGACCACCCCGTGCCCCTGCTCGTCGAGCGAGAACACCTCCGGGCAGATCTCCCAGCAGCGGGCGTGCCCCTGGCAGAGGTCCGGATCCACGGTGACCTTCATCAGTGGTTCTCCTTCGTCGTCGGATCGGTCAGAACGTCGCCGAGAGGGCCCACGGCCCGTCGGGGAACGGCCGTCCCAGCAGCTCCATGCTGTAGGCGATGCGGCCGGTCACGGGGGCGGGCCGCGCGCCGCACAGCGCGAGGGCTGCGTTCGCCATGGCGTCGGCGTCCTCCACCGGGGCGTTGTCGGGCGTGTGGGGCGACACGACGGCCACGCCGGGCGTCATCACCAGGCCGGAGGTTCCCAGCGAGTTGACGTTCACTCCCGTGCCGTGCAGCTCGGCCGCCAGGCCGGTGGTGAGCCGGTCGAGCGCCGCCTTGCACATCCCGTAGGGGACGCAGCCGTCGCTGGCCCAGTCGGGGTACGGCGGCCCCATCGGGTGGCGGGCCTGCTTGGAGGTGATGTTCAGCACCCAGCCCCGCCCGCGCTCGATCATGCCGGGAACCGCCAGCTGGCACAGCCGGAACGGGGCGTGCACCATCATCTGGAACATCAGTCCGTAGCGGCGCGCGGGGATGTCCAGCGCGGGCCCGTAGAAGTTCACGCCCGCATTGTTCACCAGCGTGTCCACCGGACCGAGCGCCGCCTCGGCGCGTTCCACGACCGTCTCGACGTCCTCGGGGACGGTCAGGTCGGCGGGGACGGCCTCGACCCGGCCGCCGTTGTCCCTGATGCGGCCCATGACCTCGTCGAGCGAGCCGGGCAGCGATGACGAGCCGGGGGAGACCGTGCGAGCCACCAGGGCGATCGCCGCTCCCTCGGCCGCGAATCGTTCGGCGATGTACTGCCCGATGCCGCGGCTCGCGCCCGTGACGAGCGCCACGCGGCCGTCCATCGATCCCAAGAGAACTCCAGAGGTGATTCGTCGGAGCGGGCCGGGCCCGGACCCGGATCAACTCTAGCAAAGTAAGCACATACTCTCTCCGCTTGCCAGGGATGACTCCGGCGGAACGCCGGGCTATGGTGAGTGAGCACACGCTTTGTTTCTGGTGGGCGTTCCGGTCGGAAGGACATGAACCATGCATGACCTCGTGATCCGTCACGGCGAGGTGGCCGACGGCACGGGCTCGGCCCCGAGGCGGGCCGACATCGCCGTCGACGGCGACCGGATCAGCGTGGTGGGCGCGGTCGACGGCCGGGGCCGGCGCGAGATCGACGCCTCCGGCCGCCTGGTCACCCCCGGGTTCATCGACGTCCACACCCACCTCGACGCCCAGTTCTTCTGGGACCCGGCGGCCACCCCGTCCTGCCACCACGGCGTGACCACGGTGGTCCTGGGCAACTGCGGCGTCACCTTCGCGCCCGTCCGCCCCGGGCAGGAGGGCTACCTGGCCGGGATGATGGAGTCGGTCGAGGACATCCCGGCCGACACGATCATGTCCGGGCTCGACTGGGGCTGGGAGACCTACGGCGAGTACCTCAAGGCCCTGGGCCGCCGGGAGCTCGGCGTCAACGCCGGCGGCCTGGTCGGCCACTGCGCCCTGCGGTACTACGTCATGGGGGAGCGGAGCCTGGAGGAGGCGCCCGCCACCGGCGACGACATCGCCGGGATGGCGGCCGTCGTGGCCGAGGCGATGGACAACGGCGCCCTCGGCTTCTCGACCTCCCGCACCTACATGCACACCGTGCCGGACGGCCGTCCCGTGCCGGGCACCTTCGCGCTGCCCGCCGAACTCGCCGCCATCGCCGACGTCCTGGCCGCCCGCCGCCGCGGCACCTTCCAGGTCGTGCCGCGCATCGGCGAGCGCGACGGCGCCGAGCGGAAGAACTCCCGGGCCGAGATGGCGTGGATGGAGGAGGTCAGCCGCGCCTCCGGGCGGCCGCTGGCGTTCTCCATCATGCAGAGCGACCGCCGACCGGGCCTGTGGGAATGGGTGATGAACGAGGTGGCCGCGGCGCGGGGCCGCGGCGCCGACGTGCGGCCGATGACCTCGGTGCGCGGCAGCGCGATCCTCTACGGACTGGTCGGCCGCACCCCCTACGACGCGCTCCCGGCCTGGGCCGACCTCATGGCCCGGCCGTTCGCCGCCCGGCTGGAGGCGCTGGCCGACGCGTCGCTGCGCCGCCGCCTCGCCGAGGAGGCCGAACGGCCGGTGGAGCAGTCGGGCCCGCTGGCGCCCAAGGACCCCGCCAAGCTCTACCTCATGCCCCCGGGGTCGGCCGACTACGACGTGAGCCCGGACAACAGCCTGGCCGCCGAGGCCGCCCGCCGGGGCACCAGCCCCGCCGCCGCGCTCCTGGACTACACGGTCGAGACCCGCGGGCTCGGCCTCCTCTACTACCCGGTGCTCAACCAGGACCTCGGCGCGGTCGCCGAGATGATCGCCAACCCGGACGTCGTGGTGGGCGTGGCCGACGCCGGCGCGCATGTCGCCCTGACGATGGACGCGGGCAACTCGACCTTCTTCCTGAAGCACTGGGTCAGGGACGAGGGCCTGCTCGACGTCGGCCGGGCCGTCAAGAAGCTCACCCTCGAAGGCGCCGACCTCTTCGGGATCCCCGACCGCGGCGTCCTCGCCCCGGGCGCCTTCGCCGACATCAACGTCCTCGACCTCGAGGACCTCTACCTGCACACGCCCGAGATGGTGGACGACTTCCCGCTCGGCGCCAGCCGGTTCGTCCAGCGCGCCCGCGGCTACGACTACACGATCGTCAACGGCAGGGTCCTGGTCGAGCACGACGAACTGACCGGCGAGCGGCCCGGCCGGGTGGTCACCCCCGCCTGACCGCTCGGCCTCCCCGGCCCGGGGCTTCGTGACGGCGGCCGTCCGTCAGGCCCCGGCGCCCAGGGGGATCGCCTCGCGCGCCCACGTGTCCAGCACCGGGGCGAGCAGCGGCCAGCGCACGAAGAGGCCGGGGGCCTCCCCGGAGGTGCGCGCCGCCTGCCGCTCGCTCCACTCGGCGTCCCCCCACGGCGGCTCCACGAGCCGGGCGCCGGGGAGCAGCGCCGCCACCTGCTCGGAGGTCTCGCGCCGGTGGTGGAGGTCGCTCGCACCGCTGCGGAACACCAGGGCCGGAAGGTCGAGGGCCTGCGCGTCGGCGTCGGACATGCCGGGGACCGGCTCGTCGTCGCGGGGGCAGTACGCGGCCAGCCAGCGTTCGAGGGTGGCGATGAACTCCTTGGGGTCGGTGTCGAGGAAGCGCCGCCGGTTGGCCGGGTTGCGCTCCAGGACCTCGGCCCACTCGGGCAGTTCGGCGACGGCCTCCATGCCGCCCTCCCACGCCGCGCGGATCGACCCGGCGCAGTAGTAGGAGCCGATCGACAGGAGGCCGAAGACGCCGCCGCTGATCCACCAGAGCGCCAGGCCGGCGGCCGTGCCGGGGTGGCGGGCGGCGGTCAGCAGCGAGACGCGCGAGCCGCCGGAGCCTCCGGCGATCACGGCGGGCGTCATGTCGAGGTGCGCCAGCAGCGCGGCCAGCGTGTCGGCCTGCATGGCCGACTCGGAGGAGCCGGTGAAGCACACGTCGGACTCGCCGGTGTTGGGACGGTCCCAGATGAGCACCCGGTTGCCGCGTTCCGCGAGGGCCTCCGCGAGCTCCCGGACGCCGGGCGAGTCCCGGGCGACCCGTCCCCCGGGCGTGATCGCCCACGGCCGCCCCTCGCCGATCACCTCGTAGCCGACCGTCAGACCGTTCACCCTTGCCGTGACCATGAGCCGACGTTACTATGAAATCGCTAATTGAGGAAATACTTACTCATTTACTGGCACCGCCCCGATCAGGGGTTTCGCGCCCGGCGGGTGTTCCACGAGAGGAGTGACGCATGGTGAGCCATGAGGCAGTGATCGTCTCCGGGGCCCGGACCGCGATCGGGACCGCGTACAAGGGGACCCTGGCCGACGTCGACGCGCTCGAACTCGGGACGGGGGCGGTCGCCGAGGCCGTCCGGCGGTCGGGCCTCCCGCCCGAGGTCGTGGACGACGTCGTGCTCGGGGAGTCGCTCTACGGCGGCGGCGCCATCGGCCGCTACGCCGCCATCGAGGCCGGCCTGGTGAACGCGCCGGGCATCGCCCACAACCGCCACTGCGCCTCCGGGCTCGCCGCCCTGCAGACCGCCGCCTCCTCGATCATCGCCGGGATGGACCGTGTCGTCGTCGCCGGCGGCGTCCAGTCGAGCTCCACCGCCCCCAGGACCGACCGGCGCGTCCCCGGCACCGACGACTGGGAAGAGGACTGGCTGGCCCCCAGCCACCGCGAGACGCCCGACGCCCCGATCCGCGACATGACGATCACGGTCGGCTGGAACGCCGCGGTCAAGGCCGGGATCAGCCGGGAGGACCAGGACGCCTGGGCGTTCCGGTCCCATCGGCGCGCCGTCGCCGGGATCGACGCCGGAAGCTTCGAGGAGGAGATCTTCCCGATCGAGGTCACCCGCCGCGACGGCACGCGCGTCACGTTCGCGGTCGACGAGCACCCCAGGCGCACCTCCACCCTGGAGAAGCTCGCCTCGCTCAAGCCGCTGCACCCCGAGATCGAGAACTTCAGCATCACCGCCGGCAACTCCGCGGGCGTGAACGACGGCGCGGCCGCCCTGGTCGTCACCGACCGGTCCTTCGCCGAGGAGCGCGGGCTGGAGCCGCTGGCGGTCGTCCGGGCCTGGGCGTCCGCCGGGGTGCCGCCGGCCGACACGGGCCTCGCGCCGTCCCTGGCCATCCCCAAGGCGCTCGACCGCGCCGGGCTGTCGATCGGCGACGTCGCCCTGTGGGAGATCAACGAGGCGTTCGCGTCCGTGCCCATCGCCGCGGTGCGGGATCTGGGCCTCGACGAGGACCTCGTGAACGTCCTCGGCAGCGGCTGCAGCCTCGGCCACCCGGTCGCGATGACCGGCGCCCGGATGGTGCTCACGCTCACCCACGAACTGCGGCGCCGCGGCGGCGGCGTCGGCGTGGCGGCGATGTGCGCCGGCGGCGGCATGGCCACCGCGCTCGTCCTCGACGTGCCCGCGCCGGCGTAGCGGGTTCGCGCACCGACCCGGCGGGAGGGCCGCCCTGCCGGGTCCGGGTGCGCCCGGCGTACGATTCCAGCCGGGCTGGTCGGCCGAGGGGGGATATGGAACCGATTTCGGTGGCGCGCCGGAGCGAACTGCTCGGACGGGCGCGCAGCATCCTGAAGATGGAGATGCGGGACGACTACGCGGTCGACCGCGTCATGTTCGCGGCCTGGCGGGCCGGTGACACCGACCGGGTCGCCCGCGCCGCCGGCGCGTCCCGCCGCAGGGTCGCCGCGCGGGTCGAGGCCGGGATGAGCCTGCGGCGGGTGAAGGTGGTGTCGGAGCCGCTGTCGGAGTACCAGCGCTTCGCCTTCGAGTGCAGCACGCGGGCCGTGGACCCCCGGGAGGAGCTCCGCTGGGCGCCCAGGCGCCTGGTGTCCGGGATCCTGATGCCGGGCAACGACTTCTTCCTGCTGGACGACGAGATGGTGATCTTCAACGTGCTCGACGGCGCGGACCGCCAGGCCGAGCAGCAGCTCTCCACCGCCGCCGAGATGGTGAAGCTGTGCCGGGAGGCGTTCGAGTCGGCCTGGGCGGTGGCGATCCCGCACCACGAGTACGGCCCCCGCTGAAGGGCGTCACACGAGGACGCCGGAGAGTGAGCGGATACTCATAACGCTCACGAGACGACAAACCGGGCGCGGGGTGGGGGCGCCTTTCCGGTTTTCAGCGCTTTTTGCGCGCGGGCTCGATCGCTGGGAAGAAACCTTTGACGGTGCCTTCACTGATCAGTGACACCGCGCGATGGCGGTCGAATCCCCGGTTGTGGTGGCTCTCCAGCGCCAGGATGAACGCAATGCCCATTACCGCCCGGGCGGAGATGTCCGGGGACTCGAACGGGAAACCGTACCGGTCCTCGACCTCGCGCCACGCCTCGGCCAGCCGGTCCATCGCGACCGCGAAATTGTCGCGGTAGAACCGGCGGGCCACCTGGGGGTCGCCGAACAGCACCAGGCCGAGCAGCGGCAGGATCTCCTCCAGCGTGGAGATCAGCTGCCGGTAAAGCCCGGTCATCGTCCTGAGCTGCAGTTCCGGCGTGAGCGGCTGGTCCTTGTCGACCGTCGCCGTCGCCGCGACGAGATCGTCCACGGCCTGCTTGAGCGGTTCCACGACGGCTTCGAAGAACAACTGGTCCTTGCTCTCGAAGTGCCGGTAGATCACGCCTTCGCTGATGCCGCTGTGCTCGGCGATAACTTTGATCGTCGTGCCGCTCATGTCGCCGCTCTCGGTGAACGCGCGCCTCGCCGCGGCCAGAATGGAGCTCCTCCGAGCCTCGGCGGTGAGCCGCCGGCGGGGGCGCGGAGCCTCGCTGGCGGGCTCGGACGAATGTGTTGCCGAACTGGTCAAGAGGACTCCTCGCTTCCAAGCTTCCGGCTGGTAAGTGTGCGCACACTTCCATACTAGTTGGTGCGGCCTGCCGGACTGGACGACCTGAGAAGTTCGGCCGGCGGCGTGGCGCCCCGAAGCCCGCCGCCGAAGCCCCGGCCGGCCGTGCGAGGGGTTCTCGATGCCGGCACCACCGGCGCGCCCGTGCTCGCGGGCGGGCGCCGTCCTCGGGGGAGTCGCCTGGTCAGGGCGGTGAGCGCGGCACCCGCCGCGGGCGGACGCCGGCGCCCCGAAAGCCCCGCGGCAAGGGGTTTCCGCGCACCGGTTGATATCGCTCTTCTCGCAAAGGAGAATTGCAATTACGTACCGGATTCATCCGAACCCGCCTCCGAACCCGCCCCCGGAGCGGCCGTCCCCGGGCGCTCCGCGGGCCTCGTCGTCAGGAGCCAGGCATGGTCCGTCCCGTGTCGAAGATCACGGTGCTCGCCCGGTTGCTCCAGCGCATCGGGCCACCGCCGCCCACTCCCCGGCGTCGGTTCGCCAAGCGGACCGAACGCCGTGCCTCCCGGACCATCGTGACCCACCACGGGCACGCACCCCGGCGGCACCGTCCCCGATGACGGTCCGATGAGCCGATCGGCCGATCCGGCCGGTCAGCCGATGCGCCAGGTGTCGCCGCTGCTGAGGAGGGCGGCCAGGTCGCCTTCGCCGTGGGTGTCGACGGCTTCGTCGATCTGGTCGCGCAGGAGTTCGTCGTAGGAGGGGCGGTCGATGTCGCGGAAGATCCCGATGGGGGTGTGCTCGAAGGCG
>NZ_JBHSON010000129.1:0-27335 GCF_042656285.1 Actinomadura rugatobispora
GTCTCCCACACATCCGGACCGACCCTCTCCCCGGCCCATTCACCCATCACCACACCACACCACACTGGCCCCGCCGCAACCGCGACGGGGCCAGAACCCCAAGATCTTCAGCAGTCTTCTAGGCCGTGTCTCAAAGTCCCGGCCTACGGCGCTCGCCTGGCGGCTCGCCCCTAACCGGGCCTTGGCGAGCGCGGCATCGCTTCGCGATCTGGCCGGTGACGCTCGCCTCCGGCATCGCGCCACCGCCCAGGTAACGCGCTCGCGCGGCACCTGAGGCCACTTCGAGACAGGCCCTAGTACTCCATGGCTTGGTCTTTCGCCTCGGCGAAGCAACGCGGGTCAGTTCGAACGCGGTGGGGTCGACGGCGGCCATCTCGCCGTCACGGTTCCGATGCGTCCGCCGGGTCGGAACCGTGACGGCGGCGGTGACCGGGCGGCCACGCCACTGCCGTCGAACCCGATGACGGCGCCGTCCGGATGGCCCTGAAAGGGCCCCGGGGCAACATCAATTTTCGTGTATTTTGCGACAATGTAACCGTGGTGCTGCTTTTATCTTGTTAGTGTTGCGTGCGGGGATGAAGGTGATTTTCTTGAATAGAAATGACGTCCCGGATCGTGACCGCGTCATGGGATCGGCGAAGAGGCTCTTCGCCGATCTCGGCTATGACCAGACGACGAGCGAGATGATCGCACAGGCGGCAGGGGTGTCCTCCTCGTTCGTCAGCACGGAGCTCGGCGGGAAGCGGCAGGTTTACGAGGATGTCTTCCGGAAGATCCAGACTCGATCGCGAGAGTGGATCGAGCCGAACCCCGAGGAC
Source organism: Actinomadura rugatobispora (assembly GCF_042656285.1). Taxonomy (GTDB): domain Bacteria; phylum Actinomycetota; class Actinomycetes; order Streptosporangiales; family Streptosporangiaceae; genus Spirillospora; species Spirillospora rugatobispora. The sequence goes on from NZ_JBHSON010000129.1 coordinate 819, forward strand.
GGGGGGCTGCCCGCTCGGGCCAGGTTCCACACGTTTCTCGATCGGCTGCTGGACTACATTCTCGAGGAGCCGGACAATGCCGCGATGTGGCGGCAGCGCCGCATGGGGGACGCCGCGGATCTTCGCGGTATCGAGGAGATATACGCCAAGCCGCAGTTCGACATGATTCTCGATTTCAGCCGCGACGCGTTCCGTGCGGACGTGGACCTGGAGATGATGATCGGGACGGTGGTCTGGACCGTCGACTCCTTCTTCTTCAACGGCCTGCCGCACGGTGAGGGCCCGGCGAACCCCAGCGCCGCAACTGTGGCTCGCTTTCGCCGCCACATGCATGCTCTTGTGGAACCCTTTCTCGCCGAATCGACGTGAGGGATCTCGCCACCGGGGTTTTCCGGCCGGGGTCCCTGCTGCCTGCCGATGCCCATGACAGGCTTCGCGCCGCTACCTCTCCGGGGAGGTAGCGGCGCGAAGGGGAAGGGGGTCAGGGGACGAGTGCCTCCCCCAAGGGGGTGAGGTCGGGGAGCCGGGGCAGGCCGTAGGTCAGCTCGGTGATCCGGTCGGCGCGCTCCGAAGGGACGCGGCGGGAGGCGTTGAGGCGGAACTTGGTGGCCAGCTCGTCGGCCGACAGCGGGTTGCCGGGGCCGCCCCGGTTGACCTCGACGCGTTCCTCCAGCTGCTGCCCGTCGCGCAGGCGGACGCGCAGCACGGCGGGGAACTGGTGCGGGAAGATCTCGTCGCAGCGGGCGTCCGGGACGCACCGCACCTTCGCGGCCAGCTCCAGCCGGGCCGGATCCGCGGCGGCCGCGTCGGTGAAGTCCTCGTGGAAGACCCCCAGCCCGCCGCCGCCGAGCAGGGCCGCGGCCACCGTGTACGGGCCGGAGAAGGCCGCGTGGTAGCCCGACTTCGGCCTGATCTTGTCCGCGCGGGGCTCCCCGATGGTGCGGAGCACGGCGGTCGGCGCGCCCAGCTCGATGGACTCGATCGCCGCCGGGTCCACGCCGCGGGCCCGCAGCCGCAGCGCCGCGTCGATCCCGGCGTGGGTGAAGTGGTTGCACGGGTAGGGCTTGAAGAAGATCCCCGGCAGCTCCCAGTCCTCGCCCAGGCCGCGGGTGATCGCGTCCGGGTCGGTCTGGTCGCCGCAGTAGGCCTGGAGCAGCCCGAACCGTCCCTCCAGCACGGTCGGCGGCCCGGTCAGGCCGGTGCGGGCGAGCCCGGCGGCGGTGACGGCGCCGTGCGCGGCCCAGCCGCAGTGCACCCGCTTGACGGTGCCGCCGGTGCGGTTGGCCTCCAGCAGTCCCGAGCCCATGCTGGCGGCGATCCCGATGGCGTCGGCGACGCCGCCCGCGTCCAGGCCGGACAGCATCGCGCCGGCCGCGGCGCCGCCGAGGGCCCCGCAGATCGCGGTGGCGTGCAGCCCGCGTTCGAAGAACACCGAGTTGCCCAGCTCGCGGTCGTAGCCGGCCATGCCGATCCGGACGGCGATCTCGATGCCCGCGCCGATCGCGTCCAGCAGCGCGGCGCCGCTCGCGCCGCGGGACTCGGCGACCGCCAGCGCGGCCGGGACGACCGACGCCGACGGGTGCAGCACGGACGGCAGGTGGGTGTCGTCGAAGTCCAGCGAATGGGCGAGGGTGCCGTTGAGCAGGGCGGCGCTGGGTTCGGGCAGTTTGCCGGGGGTGCCGATCGCGGTGGCGCGGCCGGCCCCGCCCCACTCGGCGATCAGCGCGCCGACGGCGCGGGCGGGCGGTTCGGCGGTGGCTGCCAGGCTGTTGCCGAGGACGTCCAGGACGCGGCGTGCCGCGTCGGCGCGCAGCTCGGCGGGCAGGCCCCGCTCCCGGACTCCGACGGCGAACCCGCCGAGCCGCTGGACGAGGGTCTCGCCGTCGGCGGGGCCGGTCACGCGCTCACCGCCGCGAGCGGCCGCACGGGAGAGCCGGTGCCGCCGACGATGCGCAGCGGGGCCAGCACGAACACGAACTCGTGCACGCCCTCGTCCGCGAGCGCCTCCAGGTTGAGGTGCTCCATGATGAAGATCCCCGACTCGACCAGCAGGATCCGGTGGACGGGCAGCACGGCGTGCCCGGCGCCCGCGGGGATCTGCTCGTAGGCGGTGGTGTCGGCACCGGTGGCCACGACGCCGCGCCCGGCCAGCCACTGCGCGGCCTCCGCGGTGGCGCCGGGGACGCCGGTCTCCTTGCCGAGGTAGGCGGTGGTGTCGCCGAAGTTGCGCGCCCATCCGGTGCGGATCAGCGCGACGTCGCCCGCGCCGGGCTCGGCGCCGGCGCGTTCGGCGGCCGCGTCCAGGTCGGCGGCGGTCACGCCGTAGCCGGGCGGCAGGGTGGGGACGCCGTGCACGGCGGCGACGTCCAGCAGCACGCCGCGGCGCAGCAGGCCGGGCAGGTTCTCGGCGCCGTGCGCGGTGAAGGCGCCGCCGCGCTGGGCCTCGGCGGCGTCGACGCCGCCGTGCAGCTCGCCGCGGTGGCTGACGTGGGAGAGCGCGTCGATGTGGGTGCCCACGTGCCCGCCGGTGACGATGATCTCGTTGGCGGCCGAGCCGCCGTCCGGGCGCTCCATGTCGCCGTGCCGCCGGATCAGCGTCATCCGGAACCCGGGGTGGTTGGGGGAGCAGGGCATGCCGGTGAAGTGCGGCTGGCCGAGCTCGATGGTGCGGACCCCGCCGGCGACCGCCGCCAGCAGCGGGTCGCGGGCCCGGCGGGCGGGGGCGGTGGTGTCGGTCATGAATGGTGTCCTTCCGTGCCGGCGAGCGCGAGGAGCCAGCGGGCCCGCTCCACGACCGCCTTGTCGACGAATCGTCCGTCGCTGTCGATCCAGGCCGCCTCGCCCGCGGTCTCCAGCCGTTCCACCAGGGCGCGGGCCCGGTCCAGCTCCGCGGGGTCGGGCGCGCAGACCTCGTGGACGACGGGGATCTGCGCGGGGTGGATCACCGAGCGGCCGAAGAACCCGGCGCGGCGGCCGGTCTCGGTGTCGGCGCGCAGGCCGTCCAGGTCGCGCACCGCGGTCCACACGCTCTGCGCCGGGCTGGGCAGGCCGGCGGCGCGGGCCGCGACCACGATCCGGGAGCGGGGCCAGGTGAGGCCCTCGGCGCCGGTGGCGCGCAGGTCGGCGGCGAGGTCGGCCTCGCCGAGCGAGATGCCGGCGACGAGGGGGTGGGCCGTGGCCAGGGCGAAGGCGTTCTCCACGCCCAGGGCGGACTCCAGGACGGGGAAGACCGGGACGCCGAGCGCGTCGGCGACGAGGGCGAGCTCGCCCGGGTCCTCGCTCTTGGGGACGCGCACCCCGGCGGGGGCGGCGGAGGACTTGGCGAGGGCCTCGATGTCGGCCCGCCCCTCCGCGGTGCCGGGGGCGTTGATCCGCACGTAGGCGGGCGGGCCGGAGGCGAGGGCGTCCAGGACGGTGCGCCGCGCCTCCTCCTTGGCCGTGGGGGCGACGGCGTCCTCCAGGTCGAGGATCACCGCGTCGGCCTGGCTCGCCAGCGCCTTGCCGATCCGGGCCGGGCGGTCGCCGGGGACGTAGAGCCAACTCCGCACGGGCGCGCCCGTGGGTCCGCCCGCCGGTCCGGTCATCGGACCACGCCCTTGTCGCGCAGTTCGGCCAGCCGGGCCTCGTCCACCCCGTAGCGGCCGAGGATCTCGGCGGTGTGCGCGCCCAGCGGCGGGCCCGCCGACTCGATGCGGCCGGGGGTCTCCGAGAGCCGGAACAGCACGTTCTGCATCCGCAGCGGCCCGAGTTCGTCGTCGGGTACGGTGGCGATGGTGCCCAGCGCCTCGAACTGCGGGTCGGCCATGACGTCGGCGGCGTCGTAGATCGGCGCGACGGCGGCCTGCGCCTCCTCGAACGCCTTGACGACCTCGTCGCGGTCGCGCCCGGCGATCCAGGAGCCGACGGCCTCGTCGAGCTCGTCGGCGTGCTCGGCGCGCTGCGCGCCGGAGGCGAACCAGGGCTCGTCGATGAACTCGGGCCGCCCGACCAGCCGCATCACCCGTTCGGCGATCGACTGGGCGCTGGTGGAGACCGCGACCCACCTGCCGTCGCGGGTGCGGTAGGTGTTGCGGGGCGCGTTGTTGTGGGACCGGTTGCCGGTGCGCTTCTGGAGCTCGCCGAGCTGGTCGTAGGTGATGATCTGGGGGCCGAGCAGGGTGAGGATCGGCTCGATGATCGCCAGGTCGATCTGCTGGCCGCGGCCGGTCTCCTCGCGCGCCCGCAGCGCGGTCATGACCGCGAACGCGGTGGTCAGCGCGGCGATGCCGTCGGCGAGCCCGAACGGCGGCAGGGTCGGCGGACCGTCCGGCTCGCCGGTGATGGCGGCGAACCCGCTCATCGCCTCGGCGAGCGTGCCGAACCCGGGGCGCTTGGCGTACGGGCCGGTCTGCCCGAACCCGGTGACCCGGGCCAGCACCAGCCGGGGGTTGATCTCGCGGAGGTCGTCGTAGCCGAGGCCCCAGCGCTCCAGCGTGCCGGGCCGGAAGTTCTCGATCACCACGTCGGCGTCGGCGGCCAGCCGGCGGAAGAGCTCCTGCCCCTCGGGGGAGCCGAGGTAGAGGGTGACCGTCTTCTTGCCGCGGCCGAGCATCTTCCACCACAGGCCGACGCCGTCGCGCTGGGCGCCGTGGGTGCGCACCGGGTCGCCGCGGGGGTGCTCGATCTTGATGACCTCGGCCCCGTAGTCGGCGAGCAGCGTCGCGGCCAGCGGACCGGCGAAGAGCGTGGCGGTGTCGAGGACCCGGATTCCGGACAAAGCCCCCGTCATAGGGCATACCTGCCTTTCGTGTCGGTCCCCCGTCCCCGTCCTTCGGGGCCGGGACGCTGGGACCGTGTCCACATGTTTCGCTTAGAGAAACGATAGTAAACAACATGGTGCGGGCCCCGCTCGGGCGGCCATCCCCAACTTCGCACTGGTCCGAGATGGCAGTCAAGTGACCGGGAAGTATTGACCGAGCAACGGGACCGGTGCCACCATAACCGGACATCGGAGGTGTGTTCCTCTAAGCGGAACGCCAGGAGGAGCGGGAACGGGATCCGATGCACGTCCGGAGACGGTCCGGCGGAGAGAGGTGGAATGTCCGCTAAGAAGCTCGGCGCAGCGCCACGCCAGGGGGCCCTGCGAGGGCCCCTCGCGTGGCTGGGCGCATGCGCGCTCGCGCTCGGCCTCGCCGGCTGCGGGGGCTCGGCGCCCTCCGGCGCCGCGGGCGCCGCGGCCGGTCGCGACGAGGGCCCGGTCAAGATCGGCGCGCTGCACCCGGTCAGCGGCGCCAACGCCGTGGACGGCCAGCAGATGCGCCGCGGTGCCGAGATGGCCGTCGAGGCCATCAACGCCGCGGGCGGCATCAAGTCCCTGGGCGGCCGCGAGGTCGAACTGCTCAAGGGCGACACCCAGGGCAAGGCGGAGGTCGGCCAGAGCGAGGCGCAGCGGCTGATCTCCGAGGGCGTGGTCGGGTTCACCGGCACGTACCAGAGCGCCGTCAGCACCAACGTGGCCGTGGTCGCCGAGCGCAACCGGGTGCCGTTCGTCATGGACGTCACGGCCTCCGACGCGATCTTCGCCAACGGCTACCGCTACTCCTTCCGCGTGCAGCCCGGCAGCAGGGCGATCTCGACCGCCGCGGCGCGCTACCTCAAGGAGGTGGCGGACAAGGCCGGCAAGCCGGTGCGCAAGGTGGCGATCCTGCACGAGCAGACCGACTTCGGCACCGGCGCCGCCGAGGCGTTCGTCGAGGCCGCCAAGGGCCTCGGCCTGCCGATCGGCCCCAACATCAGCTACGACGCCCTCACCACCTCCGACCTCACCGCGCAGGTCACCCAGGTGAAGGCGTCGGGGGCCAACGTGCTGGTGGCGATCGGCTACTACCGCGACAGCCTGCTGGCCGCCAAGGCGATCAACGCGGTCAAGCCGCCGCTGGACGCGGTCTGGGGCGTGTCCAACGGCGCCTTCGACCAGCCCAAGTTCGTCACCGACGCGGGCGCGCTGGGCGAGCGGATCTTCAGCACCAACTACCACTTCGACGCCAAGAACCCGCGCACCACCAGGCTGCGGGAGGAGTACCAGCGCCGCTACGGCGCCCCGATGCGCACCGGCGCGGTGCTCGCCTACGACGCGGTCCAGGTGATCGCGCAGGCCGTCGAGCGGTCGGGCAGCACCGACCCGGTCAGGATCCGCGAGGCCGTCCGCGCCTCCCAGGTCGCGCCGCTGACGGTGGGCAACGGCCCGATCACGTTCGCGCCCAACGGCGACAACACCAACGCCGCACCCGTCCTTATGCAGGTCCAGGGAGGCCAGGTGAAACAGGTTCACCCCCCGGAGAAAGCCGAATCCCAGCCCGACTACTCGGTGACGTGGCGGCCATGACGCACAGCGAAGGGGCGGCGCTCGCCGCCGAGAAGGAACCCGCCGAGATCCTCGATCCCCCGGGCCCGGCCCGGGCCGGCGGCGGCACCGCGGCCCTGCTCAGGCGCGCCGCCGTCCCCGCCGGGGCGGTCGCCGTCGCGATCGTGGTCGCGCTCCTCCAGTCCGGCAGCGGGCTGGTGGTGTGGCAGTCGGTGGTCACCGGCCTGCTGATGGGCGGGCTGTACGGGCTGATCGCGATGGGCCTGACGCTGATCTTCGGCGTGCTCGACATCGTCAACTTCGCGCACGGCGCGCTGCTGGCGGTGGCGATGTTCCTGTCGTTCGGGGTGATCCAGGCGACCGGCCTGCACCCCTACCTCACCCTGCTGGTGGCCGTGCCGGCGCTGTTCCTGCTGGGCGCCGCCGTGCACCGCGGGCTGCTGAGCGGGGCGGGCGGCGGCTCGCTGGAGAACCAGCTGCTGATCACGCTGGGCCTGTCGCTGCTGCTGGAGAACGGGCTGCTGATGTTCTTCGGCGCCGAGCCCAAGAACGTCCCGCTGCCCGGCGACTTCCAGTTCTCGATGTTCGGCGCGGTGGTGTCGGGCGCCCGCCTGTACGCCTTCCTGGGCGCGCTGGCTCTGGGCGCCGCGCTGTTCTGGCTGCTGCGCCGCACCCGCCTGGGCACCGCGATCCGCGCGGTCGCGGCCAACACCGACGGCGCCCGCCTGGTCGGCATCAACGTCCGCGGCATCCACACCCTCACCTTCGCCATCGGCACCGCCTGCGCGGGCGCGGCGGCGGTGCTTGCCGCGCCGCTGGTGACGGTGACGCCCACGCTCGGCGAGCAGTTCAACATCACCGCGTTCGTGGTGGTCGTGCTCGGCGGCATGGGCAACGTGGCCGGCGCGCTGGTCGGCGGGCTGCTGATCGGCCTGGTCGAGCAGCTCACCACCATCTACATGGGCGGCCAGAGCTCGCTGCTGGGCGTGTTCGTGGTGTTCGTGCTGGTCCTCTTCCTGCGCCCGCAGGGCCTGTTCGGACGGAGGGACGCGTCATGAGCGGCGGTGTCACGCTGGCCGAGCGTCCGGGCCCCGCCGGGGGAGCGGGCGGGACGGCCCGCGCCGTCAAGGCCCCGCCGCTGCGGCCGCAGAACCGGCAGCTCGCGGTCCTGCTGGTGCTGCTGCTGGTCGCGATCCCGCTGCCGCTGGTGCTGCCGCCCGCGCAGGGCGCGGTGGCGGTCCGGATCCTGATCTTCCTGCTGATGGCCGTCGGCTGGAACATCATGAGCGGCTTCGGCGGCATGTTCAGCTTCGGGCACGCCGCGTTCTTCGGGCTCGGCGCGTACACCAGCGCCTACCTGCTGGTCGAGCACGGCGTCTCGCCGTGGATCGGGATGCTGGCCGGGATGGCGGTGGCCGCCGCGGTGGCGGTGCTGATCGGCTACTTCGCCTTCCGCTACAAGCTGCGCGGCGCCTACTTCGCGCTGGCCACCTTCGCGTTCGCCGAGATGCTCCGGCTGGTCGTCAACAGCAGCGAGATCACCAACAAGGCGGTCGGGTTCACCGTGCCGCTGATCCAGGGCTCCTCGCTCCCGCTGATCCAGTTCCCGGCCGACTCGCACGCCTACTTCTGGCTCGCGCTGGCGCTGGCGGGCGCGGCGGTCGCGGCCAGCATCGCGTTCCTGCACTCCAGGACCGGCCGGTACGTCACCGCGATCCGCGACGACGAGGTGGCCGCGGCGGCGCTGGGCACCCCGGTGATGCGCTACAAGCTGGTCACGGTGGCGCTGTCGGCGGCGATCACCGCCGTGGCGGGCGCCTTCTACACGCAGTACTACCTGTTCGTGAACCCGGACCTGGCGTTCGGGTCGGCGGTGTCCATCCAGGCCATCGTGACCGTCGTCATCGGCGGCATCGGCACGATCTGGGGCCCGGTGGTGGGCGCGGTCATCGTCGGCTCGCTGAACGACGTGACCGCCACCCTGCTGCGCACGCCCCCGGACTTCCTGTCGTTCCTGCAGGGCCGCAGCGGGCTGGACGTGGTGCTGTACGCGATCCTGCTGATCCTCATCGTGCGGCTGCTGCCCAAGGGGATCGTCGGGACGATCATCTCGGCGAGCAGAGAGAGGCGGCGGCGATGAGCGGCACGGCGGGGCCCATCGTCCGGGCCACGGGCGTCGGCAAGTCCTTCCGCGGGCTGCACGCCCTGGCGGAGGTGGAGTTCGAGGCCGCCGAGGGCGAGATCCTCGGCATCATCGGGCCCAACGGCGCCGGCAAGACCACCCTGTTCAACGTGGTCAGCGGGGCGCTGGCCCCCGACACCGGCCGGGTCGTCTTCGACGGCCGGGACGTCACCGGCGCCGCGCCCGACCGGATCGCGCGGGCCGGCATGGTCCGCACGTTCCAGCTGATGCGGCCGTTCGGCAGCATGACGGTGGCGGAGAACGTGGCGCTGGCCGCCCAGCACGAGCGGCTGTCCGCCCGCACCCTGCGGGAGCGGTCGCTGGACGTGGTGGAGCGGGTCGGGCTGGGCCCGTACGCGCACCGCCGCGCGACCGAGCTGCCGACCGCCGGGCTCAAGCGGCTGGAGCTGGCGCGGGCGCTGGCGATGCGGCCGAAGGTGCTGCTGCTGGACGAGGTGCTGGCCGGGCTGGTCCCCGCCGAGCGCGAGCCCGTGCTGGACCTGCTGGCCGGGCTGCGCGAGCGGGACGGCACGACGCTGCTGTTCATCGAACACATCATGGCCGCGGTGATGCGGCTGGCGGACCGGGTGCTGGTGCTGGACCAGGGGCGGGTGCTGGCGGCCGGGGCACCGGAGGAGGTCACCAGCGACCCGCGCGTCATCGACGCCTATCTGGGCGAGGAGCCGACCACCGGGGAACCGGCCGGGGAGCCGGGCGATCAGGCCGGCCGTGAGGAGGCGACCGATGCTGGCTCTTGACAAGGTCTGCGCCGGGTACGGGCGCATGCGGATCCTGCACGACATCGACCTGCGCCTGGGCGAGGGCGAGATCGTGGCGCTGGTCGGCGCCAACGGCGCGGGCAAGACCACGACGCTGCGCACCGTCTGCGGGATGCTGCGCCCCCTGTCCGGCACGATCACCTTCGACGGCGCGCCGACGGCGGGCCGCCGCCCCGACCAGCTCGTCCGGGACGGCCTGGTGCACGTGCCCGAGGACCGCGCGCTGTTCGGCACGCTCACCGTCGAGGAGAACCTTCGGATGGGCGCGTGGACCCGTTCGGCGGCCCAGGCGGAGAAGAGCCTGCGCGAGGTGTACGAGCTGTTCCCCGTGCTGGCCGAGCGCCGGACGCAGATCGCGCAGACCTTCAGCGGCGGGCAGCAGCAGATGCTGGCGATCGCCCGGGCGCTGATGGCGGGCCCGCGGCTGCTGATGCTGGACGAGCCGTCCACCGGGCTGTCGCCCAAGCTGACCTGGACGATGCTGGAGGCGGTCCGGAGGATCCGGGACGGCGGCGTCGCGGTCCTGCTGGTGGAGCAGAACGCCAAGCAGGCCCTGGCCATCGCCGACCGGGCGTACGTGCTGGAGAGCGGGTCGACGGTCCTGGAGGGCACCGGCGAGGAGCTGTCCGGCTCCGCCGAGGTGCGGAAGGCGTATCTGGGCCTGTGACACCGCAGAAGGCGAGGGAGGCAACGGCCGGGCTCGGGGCGTGGGTGTCGGGCCTGGTGCTCGACGACGTCCCGGACGGGGTGGTCGAACGGCTGTCGCTGGTCCTGCTGGACGTGGTGGGCGTGACGGCGGTGGGCGCGGGCCTGCCGGAGCATCGCGCGCTGCGCGACGCCTGGAACGCCCCGCCGGGCCGCTCCCCGCTGATCGGCGCGGGCCGGCTGGCGACGTCCGACGCCGCGGCCTGGCTCGGCGCGATGGCGCTGGTCGCCCTCGAACTGGACGAGGGCAACAAGTACGCCAAGGGCCATCCCGCCGCGCACGGCTTCCCCGCGGTGCTGGCGCTGGCCGCCGAGCGGGACGCCACCGGCGCCGACACCGCCGCCGCGCTGCTGGCCGCCTACGAGGTCGCGGCGCGCTTCGGCCGCGCCACCCGGCTGCGGCCGGGGGCGCATCCGCACGGCGGCGTGGGCGTCGCGGGCGCGGCGGGCAGCGCCGCGCGGCTGCACGGCCTGGACGAGGACGCGACCGCCGCCGCCATCGACACCGCCGCCGGGATGCCGATCGCCGGGCACTTCGACTCGGCGACGTCGGGCAACCCCGTGCGGGACGCCTGGATGGGCGCGGCGAACCTCTCCGGTCTCGTCGCGGCCCGGATGGCGGCGGCGGGGGCGGCCCGCAACACGGGCACGGCCGCGCTCTCGCTGGGCACGCTGCTCGGCGAGTTCGACCCCGCCGAGCTGACCGGCGGGCTGGGCGAGCGGTGGGACATCACGCGCGGCTACTTCAAGCGGCACGCGTCCTGCTCGTTCACCCACCCGGCGGCCGACGCCGTGCTCGCGCTGGCCGCGGAGACCGGCCTGGCCGCCCGCCCGATCGCGGAGATCCTGGTCGAGACGCACGCGCTGGGCGCGGGCCTGGCGCGGACCGGCTGGGACAACCGGCTGTCGGCGATGTTCTCCACGCCCTACGTCGTGGCGGCCGCCGCCCTCACCGGAGAGGTGGGGCCGCGCTCGCCGCTGGACCGTCCCGACGTGGCCGCGCTGGCCCGGCGGGTCCGGGTCGCCGCCGCCGGCGACCTGACGGCGCGGCTTCCCGACGAGCGCGCCGCCCGCGTCACGGTCGCGTTCGAGGACGGGACGCGGGCCGTCCGGGAGGTGCCCAACCCGGTCGGGGACGCCGACCACCACCCGCTCGGGGAGGCGGAGGTGGTCGCGCTGCTGCGGGCGTGGCTGCCGGAGCGGCCCGGGCTGATCGACGACGCCGTGCGGACCTCCCGCGAGCTGCCCGGCATGCCTCAGGTGGGCGACGCCCTGCGCGCCCTCGCGGGAGAAGAGGAGAAGGAGCAGAGCTGATGCGTGCCCTCGCGGTGACGCCCATCCACCTGCCGGCGGAGGAGATCCGCAGGCGGCAGGACCGTTACGACCGGCTCGCGCCGCCCGGCCTGCGCGTCGAGTTGCGGGACGTGGGCCCCGCCGCCCCCGGGTCGCTGGACACCGGCGGCGACGTCCGCGTGTCCGAGCGCGAGGTCGCCGCGGCGCTGGCGAGGGAGGCCGGGGACGGCACGGCCTGGGACGCCGCGTTCCCCGACTGCGTCCTCGACCCGGCCGTGCCCGACGCGGTGGCCCCTGCGGTGACCGGGGGGACGCCGCCGGTGCACGGGCTGCTGAAACTCAGCGCGATGCACCTTGCGGCCAAGGGCGTCCGGTTCGGCGCGGTCGTGCGCAACCCGGCCATCGGGGACGAGCTGGCCCGCCGCCTCACCGTGTACGGGCTGGGCCCGTACACGGCGGGCGTCGAGGTGCTCGAGCTGCCCTTCGAGGCGATCGCCGACACCGGCGCGTGGAACGCCGCGCTCGGCGGCGCCGTCCGCGCCCTGGCCGCCGCCGGCGCCACCGCGGTGATCAACGGCTGCTCGGCCGTGGACGTCGTCCCGGCCGACATCCGCAGCGAAGCGAGGAATGTCGGCCCGGCAGTTGCCCGGGGGTCTGGGGGGTCGTCCCCCCAGAATGATGCCGACCTGGCCGCCCGGATCGTCGACCCGACCGAGCTGGCCCTCCGCCTGCTCGTCGCCGAGGCGGCGGCATGAGCGGCGGCGGCGACGCGGTCGACCTGGTCGTCGCCGGGGCGGGCGGCGGCCTGGCGGGCGCGCTGCGCGCCGCCGAGCACGGGCTGAGCGTGCTGGTCGTCGAGTCCAGCGAGCACTACCGGCGCGGCAACAACACCTCCATGTCCACGGCGATGTTCCCCGGACCCGGCTCGCGCTGGCAGGCCGAGGCGGGGATCGACGACTCCCCGGAGCGGTTCGTCGCCGACGTCATGGCCAAGACCAAGGGGGAGGCCGACCCGCGGCTCGCCCGCACCCTCGCCGAGGTCGGCGCGCCGCTGGTGGAGTGGCTGGCCGACTCGGTGGGCCTGCCGATGTCGCTGGTCACCGACTTCAACTACCCCGGCCACTCCGTGCCGCGCTGCCACTCCATCCCCGGCCGGCACGGCTCGCGCGTGATCGACCACCTGGCCCGCAGGGCCGCCGAGAACCCCCTGATCGACATGCTCGTCCCGGCCCGGCTCGTGGACGTCCGCACCGGGGACGGCGGGGCGGTGGCCGCCGCCGTCGTCCGCTACCCGGACGGGACCGAGGAGGAGATCCCGGCCCGGGCCGTGCTGCTGGCCACCAACGGGTTCGGCGCCGACCGCGACCTGGTCGCCCGGCACCTGCCCGAGATCGCCGGGGCGCTCTACCACGGCGGCGAGCACTCGCTCGGCGACGCGCTGCGGATCGGGGAGCGGCTCGGCGCCGCCGCCGGCTTCCTGGACGCCTACCAGGGCCACGGCGCGGTCGCCGCGGGCGCGGGCACCCTGGTCGGCTGGGCCACGATCATCCACGGGGGGATCCTGGTCGACCGGCTCGGCCGCCGGTTCGGCGACGAGACCCGCGGCTACTCCGAGTACGCCGCCGAGCTGGCCGCCCGTCCCGGCGCGACCGGCTGGATCGTGCTGGACGAGGTGATCCACGAGCAGTGCCAGGCGTTCCAGGACTTCCGCGACACCGTGGAGTCCGGCGTGCTGGTGTGGGCCGACGACGCGGCCGGGCTGGCCGAGGCCACCGGGCTGCCCGCCGAAGCCCTGGCCGAGGAGCTGGAGACGGCGGCGGCCATCGCGCGCGGCGAGCGGGACGACCCGTTCGGCCGCACCAACTGGGAACGCCCGCTGGCCTCCCGCTACGCGGCCGTGCGCGTCGTCCCGGCGCTGTTCCACACCCAGGGTGGCCTGATCGTGGACGAGCACGCCTCCGTGGTCGGCGCGGACGACCGTCCCATCCCCGGCCTCTACGCGGCGGGCGGCGCCGCCGCGGGCATCTCCGGGCACGGCGCCGCGGGCTACCTGCCCGGCAACGGCCTGCTGCCCGCCTTCGGCCTGGCCTACCTGGCCGCCGACGCCGCAGCCCGTGCGGCGACCGCGGCGGCCGGACGCCGCACACCCTGACCCGACCTACCCTGACCTCGAACGCGGAGGAGCTCTCATGGCGACGACCGAACTACTGATCAAGAACGTCCGGGTGGTCCGTCCCGACGACGCCGACGGGACCCGGCCGGAGGCCCTCGACATCGCCGTGAACGACGGTGCCATCACCCGGGTCGCGCCCGGCCTCCCGGACGACGACGCGGCCACCGTGGTCGACGGCCGCGGCCGGCTGGCCTTCCCCGGGGTCGTGGACGCCCACCAGCACTGGGGCATCTACAACGAGCTGTCCACCGACACCCGCACCGAGAGCCGCGCCGCCGCCCAGGGCGGCGTGACGACCGCGCTGACCTACATGCGGACCGGCCAGTACTACCTGAACAAGGGCGGCTCCTACCGCGACTTCTTCCCCGAGGTGCTGGCCGCCGCCGAGGGCCGCGCGTACGTGGACTACGCCTTCCACCTGGCCCCGATGATGGCCGAGCACATCGACGAGATCCCCTACCTGGTGGAGGAGCACGGGGTCACCTCGTTCAAGATCTTCATGTTCTACGGGTCGCACGGCCTGCACGGCCGGTCCGCCTCGCAGAGCGACTTCCTGATGATCCCGCCGGACGAGCGCTACGACCTGGCCCACTTCGAGTTCGTCATGCGCGGCCTGCAGCGGGCGCGGGAGGCCCTCCCCGCCTACGCCGACCACCTGTCGCTGTCGCTGCACTGCGAGACCGCCGAGATCATGACGGCGTACACGAAGATGGTCGAGCGGGAGGGGGCGCTGACCGGCCTGCGCGCCTACAGCGCGTCCCGTCCGCCGCACTCGGAGGGCCTGGCGGTCACCATCGCCTCCTACCTGGCGCACGAGACCGGCCTGCCCAACATCAACCTCCTCCACCTGTCCTCGGAGAAGGCGGTGTCGGCCGCGCTGACCATGGCGTCGGCGTTCCCGCACATCGACTTCCGCCGCGAGGTGACCATCGGGCACCTGCTGGCCGACGTCGACACCGCGCACGGCCTGGGCGGCAAGGTCAACCCGCCGCTGCGCGAGCGGGAGGACGTGGAGGCGCTGTGGCGGCACGTCCTGGCCGGCGAGGTCGACTGGGTCGTCAGCGACCACGCCTGCTGCCGCGACGAGATGAAGTTCGGCGCCGACCGCGACGACATCTTCCTGGCCAAGTCGGGCTTCGGCGGCGCCGAGTACCTGCTGCCCGGCCTGGTCGGCGAGGGCGCCAAGCGCGGCCTGTCGCCGCAGCAGGTCGCCCGGCTCACCTCGTGGAACCCCGCGCGGCGCTACGGCCTGCTGAAGAAGGGCACGATCGCCGAGGGGTACGACGCCGACATCGCCCTGGTCGACCCGGACGTGAACTGGACGGTCCGCGCCGCCGACTCCGAGTCCACCCAGGAGTACACGCCGTTCGAGGGGTTCGCCATGACGGCCAAGGTCACCGACACGTTCGTGCGCGGCCACCGGGTGTACGCCGACGGCGCGATCACCGGCGACCCCGCCGGCCGCTACCTGCGGCGCGGACGCTGAGCCGCCCGCAGGGTCCCGCCCGCCCTAGGATCTTGCCGTGACGAACAGGAGCACGACCGTGCGCAAGGCCGCCCCCGGCGCCGACAACGTCGGGACCGAGGCGGCCGCGCGGGTCGCCGACGTGCTGCTGCTGTTCGCCGGGGGGCCGCGCTACCTCGGCGTGAGCGCGATCAGCCGCGAGCTGGGCATCTCCAAGGCGGTCGTGTACCGCATCCTGCAGTCGCTGGTGTCCCGGGAGGTCCTGGCCACCGACGAGGGCGTGCCGGGCTACCGGCTCGGGCCCGCCGCCGTGGCGCTGGGCGCCAGCGCGCTGCGCCGGTTCGACGCCCGCGCCGCGGCCACCCCCGTGCTGCGCCGGCTGCGGGAGGAGACGGGCGAGACCACCACGCTGTCCGGGCTGGTCGGGGACGAGCGGGTCTACCTCGACCAGTTCGAGAGCCCGCGCGAGATCAAGATGACGGTCGACCTGGGCACCCGGTTCCCGCTGCACGCCGGGTCCTCCGGCAAGATCATCTTGGCGTTCCTGCCGGCGGAGCGGCGCGAGGCGGTGCTGGCCCGGCCGCTGGCCGCGCTGACCGAGCGCACCGTCACCGACGAGGCGGCGCTGCGCGAGGAGCTGGCCGCGGTCGCCGCCGAGGGGGTGGCGGTGTCGCTGGGCGAGCGGCAGGCCGACGCCGGCTCGGTCGCCGCCCCGCTCATCGGCCCCGACGGCGAGGTGCACGGCTCGATCAGCATCTGCGGGCCCCGCTACCGGTTCACGCCGGAGGCCGTCGACCGTTACCGCGCGCTGGTGCGCGAGGCGGCCGAGGAGATCCGGCGCGGATGGTCGTGGCGCCAGGAGTCGGTCACCGAGGCGAGTTGACACGGGGCGAGTTGACACGGGGCGAGTTGACACGGGCGAGTTGACACGGAGGCGAGCTGAGCACCCGATGCTGATCTTCACCAACGCCAACGCGGGGACGCACGACGCCGAGACCGTCGAGCGCGTCGCCGGGCTGCTGCGGAGCGAGGGCGGCGGCGAGGTGATCGTCCAGCCGAGCCGGTCGCCGGAGGACATCGACCGCGCGCTGGACGAGCACGCCGCCGGCCTCGGCGGCGCGCACGGTCCGGGCGGGCGCCCGCTGGTGGTCGCCGCGGGCGGCGACGGCTCGATCCACGGGCTGGTGGCCGCGCTGCACGCCCGGGGCGAGCTCGACCGCTGGACGGTCGGCCTCCTGCCCATGGGCACCGGCAACGACCTGGCCCGCAACCTCGGCATCCCGCTGGAGCCGGAACGCGCCGCCCGGCTGCTGCTCGGCGGCACGACCCGCGACCTCGACCTGCTCGTCGACGAGGACGGCGGCGTCGTCCTCAACGCGGTGCACGTCGGGATCGGCGCGGTCGCGGCGCGCAGCGCGACGCGCTTCAAGCCGTACCTGAAGGCGGCCGCGTTCCCGCTCGGCGCGGTCCTGGCCGGGCTGCGCGAGTCCGGCTGGCGGCTCCGGGTCGGCGCGGACGGCGAGCCGGTCCAGGAGGGCCGGTTCCTGATGGTCGCGCTGAGCAACGCCTCCGGCATCGCCGGGGGCAGCGCCCAGCTCGCGGCCGACGGGCATCCCGCCGACGGCCGGCTGGAGCTGGTGATCTCCGCCGCGACCGGGCCGTTCGCCCGGGTCGGCTACGCGCTCGGCCTGCGCCGCGGCACGCACCGGCAGCGCGACGACGTGATCCACACCACCGCCCGGAACGTGACGGTGACCGGCGAGGAGTTCCTGGCCAACAGCGACGGCGAGGTCACCGGCCCCTACACGCACCGCTCCTGGACCCTGCGGGGGCGCGCCTGGCGGATCGTCGCCCCCGCCGACCCCGGCGGCGCGTCCTGACCGTCGGGGCTCAGGGCGCGGCGGTGTTCGACAGCACGTCGGTCATGCGGGCCGCGACCTCGTCGTCCAGCGCGCGCTCGCGCAGCCGGGTCTCGATCTTCTCGCGGAGCTGCGCCAGCTTGAGCGGGGCGTCGCCGGTGCGTCCCGAGGCGAGGTCGTTGCGCAGGTTGGTGATCAAGTTGTTCAGGTCGACGGCCACGTCGGAACGGATCGCGCCGGACGCCTGCCCCCGGTCGACGATCGGCTGCAGCCGTCCCAGCGTCGCGAACACCTCCGGCGCCGGGTCCGGCGTGGGACCCGGCGGCGCGGTCTCGGTGGGTTCCGCGCCGCGCGGTGACGCGGGCGCCGGCAGCGGCGGCGCCGAGCCGCCCTGACCCGGGGACGGACCGGGCAACGAGCCGCGGCCGGCGACCACCAGGATCGCGGCCAGCGACGCCGCGGCCAGCGTCACGGCGACCGCCACCCGGAACACCGCCGCCCGGTCGCCGTCCAGGGCCGGGGACCGGCTCCGGGACGGGCGCTCCGGCGCGTCGGCCTGCCGGGACTCCAGGTCCTCCGGGCGGTCGAGGACCGCGGTGGCGTCGGACGGCCCCGGGCCGCCGGGGGAGGCGGGGAGCACGGGCTCACCGTCCGCGCCCGGCTCCCTCCCCAGCGCCCCGGCGAGGATCTCCGCGGCGCGGGCCGCCGCCGGACGCGCGGCGGGGTCGGGCGAACGGCACAGCGCACCGAGCCGCACGACCTCCTCGGGCGTCTCGGGCGCCGAGCCCTCTGCCGCGTCCTCTGCCGAGCCCTCCGCCGAGCCGCCGGCCGAGTCTTCCGCGGGGGGCTCCGGCAGGCACGCGCCCAGCAGGTCGCCGAGCGCCAGCACGTCCGCGGCCTGGCCGGCCTCGGGGGCCGCGCCGCCGCCCCGTGCGGGGGCGCCGTGCGAGGCCATGCCCAGGCCCACGATCCGCACCCCGTCGGGGGTGAGGAACACCTTCTCCGGCCGCAGGTCGCCGTGCGCCACCCCCGCCGCGTGCGCGGCGGCCAGCGCCGCGGCCACCTGCGCGCAGCACTCCAGCGCCTCCGGCACGGGCGGCGTCCCCCGGGCGATCCGCTCCGCCAGCGTCTCGCCGTCCAGGAACGCGGTCACGATGTAGGACACCTGGCGGCCGTCGCCGTCGCGGGTGCGGTCGCAGTCGTAGACGGTCACGAACGCGGGGTGGGTGATCCGGACCGCGTTCACCACGCGGTCCACCACCCGCGCGTGCGGGGGGCCGGGCCGGCCGCTCCCGCCGCCCACCCGTGCGAACCCGGGGATCCTGACGGCCACCGGGCGGTTGAGCGCCTCGTCCCAGGCGCGCCAGACGTGTCCCGTCCCGCCGCCGTCCAGGCGCTCCACCAGCCGGTAGCGCTCGGTGAGTCTGAGTCCTGGTTCCACTGCACTCACCCCTGCTGCCATACCCGAGGCCGTGCCGAGGACTCGGCCACCCGTACCGCAAACCATCAAGGTGTACGCATCCAGCGGTAAACAGGTTCGAGCCCGACAGGTCAGGAAGTGTTGCGGTGCAGGCGGCGCAGGGCCAGGGCGAGCTGCAGCCGCAGCCGCCCCTGCGGCTCGTGCACCGACCAGCCGAGCAGCGACTCGGCGTGCGCCAGCCGGTCCTGGAGCGTCGAGTGGTGGATCGCCATCTCCTCGGCCGCGCCGCGCAGGCTGCGCGCGGAGGCGACCGCGTCCAGCACGGCCAGCATCCAGGGGGCGGACGCCGCCGCGCGCTCGAGCGCGCGCACGTCCGGAACGGGCTCGGTGTCCGGGCCCACCGCGGCGGCGAGCACCGCGAGCCCGCCCAGCCGGTCGGCGTGGACGACCCGCGGCCCGGGATCCCGCTCGGTGCCCTCGGCGGTCAGGCGCAGCGCGGTCAGCGCCTCCCGGTGGGACACGGGCAGGTCGAGGACCGGCACCTCGGGGCCGATCCCGGTACGGCGCGTCCCGTCCGGCGCGGCGGCCCGCCCGCCGGTGGACCCGGCCGTTCCGGGCACGGGTTCGATCGCGGGGACCCCGCCCGCCATCGCCAGGGCCCGGGCCCGGCCGCGCGGGTCGAGGCCCAGCCGCCGGGCGGCGCGCAGCCGGGCCACGGCGGGCGCCGCCGGATCCAGCACGGTCTCGACCATCGCCTGGTCGTGGCCGGCGGCCGGGACCTTGCCGCGGGTGCGTTCGAGGACGGCGCGGATCGCGGTCGAGGCCCGCTCCAGGACCATCGCCTCCACCACCCCGGCCGGGCCGGGCCCCTCCAGCCACAGCGCGGGCGGACCGCCGGCCTCCAGCGGGGCGGACGGCCACCCGGCCCCGGCGGGCGGCGGACCGGCGCCGTCGGCGCGCCGCCCGCCGGGGTCCACCCGGATCCGCACCCGCCGCGTCTCGTCCACCAGGCGGGCGGGACGGCCGGTCAGCACGGCGGCGCCGCGCACCAGCGCCTCCAGCCCGGCCCGGCCCTCGACCAGCCGGTCGTAGTACGCGATCACCTGGAGCGCCGCGCCGGCGTCGGGGTCCAGCGCCTCCAGCCGCCCGGCCAGCTCCTTCACCGCGTCACACGTCCTGACACGCCCTCACCCGTCCTCACCGTCCCGGCCGGCCGGGTGCCGGGCCTCAGACCTCAGACCCCCAGCAGCCTGCGGAGCCAGCGCACCCGCGCCTCGCGCGCCTCCTGGGAGAGGGCGGCCTGCGGCGCCATCATGTCGAAGCCGTGGAAGCCGCCGGGCCACACGTGCAGCTCGGCCTGCCCGCCGGCCTGCCACAGCCGCGCCGCGTAGGCGACGTCCTCGTCCCGGAAGGTCTCAGCCGAGCCTACGTCGATGAACGCCGGCGGCAACCCCGAGAGGTCCTCGGCGCGGGCCGCGGCCGCGTAGGGCGACACCCCGGGGCCGCCCCTGGCGTCGCCGAGCAGCGCCGTCCAGCCGGTGTCGTTGGCCGTGCGGTCCCAGACGCCACGGCCGGCCATCTGCCGGGTCGACACGCTGTCGTTGCGGTCGTCCAGCATCGGGCACATCAGCACCTGCGCGGCGAGCGCGGGGCCGCCCCGGTCGCGGGCCAGCAGCGCCAGCGAGGCGGCCAGCCCGCCGCCGGCGCTGGTGCCGGCCACGATGATCCGCGCGGGGTCGGCGCCCAGCTCGGCGGCGTGCCCGGCCGTCCACACCAGGCCCGCGTAGCAGTCCTCGACGGGTGCCGGGTGCGGATGCTCGGGGGCCAGCCGGTACTCCACCGACACCGCCACCAGGCCCAGTTCCTGCGCCCAGTCCAGCACCTCGCCGAGGCCCATCCGGTTGTCACCCATGATCATCCCGCCGCCGTGCACGTAGTAGACCGCCGGGAGCGGCCCCTCGAAGCCGGTGGGGGTGCAGATCAGCAGGGAGACGTCCGGCGCTCCCGCGGGACCGGGCACGGCGCGTTCCACCACCTCGAAGGCGCCGTCCCGGCGCAGCTCGTCGTCGGTGACCCGGGGCATCGTCCCGCCCTGGCGCAGCATCGGCAGCACCTCCGCGGTGATGGCGGACGGCAGTGCCGCGCTGATGATCTCCAGCGCGGCGGCCAGTTCCGGCTCGAACGGGGGCGGCGGCGGAGCGCCGTCCGCGGCGGGGGCGGGCTGCTGGGAGGAGGAGGTCGGGGTGGTCATCGCTTCTCCTGTCTCGGGACGCCGCCGTGCGGGCGCGGCACCGGTGTGATCCATGCCATGCTCGCCCCCGCGAGGGTATGCCGACAGCGCCACGCGGCGGAAATCCTCCGCCGAACGGCGGGAAGGGGCCCGGGGCGCGCGCCTAACCGGTGCGGTCGAGACTCCCCGCGCGTTCGCGGGACAGGATCTCGTAGAGCTGGACGATCTGCTCGCAGGCCTCGGTGAGGTCGGAGCGCGGCACCCTGGCGAAGCCTCCGCCGGGCACCCGCCAGTGGAACGATCCTCCCTCGCACCACACGGTGAGGTCCCGCTCCACCGACAGCACCGACAGCCCGCGCTCGTTCCGCCGGATGAGACGGCGGATGCCGCGCTGGACGAGCAGCGCGTGCAGGTCCTCGGCGGCGCGCGCCGCACCGGTGTGCACGGGCGGGCACAGCGCCGGGATCGGCAGGCCGAACCAGGTCGCCTTGCCGGGCACCGCCGGGTCGACCAGCCGCGAACGGGTCAGGTGGTGACCCCAGCGGCCCTGGCTCAGCGCGTCGACGATGAGCAGCCCGCGGCCGTGCTCGGCGAGCTCTCCGGAAAGGCCGGCGACGTCGTCGCCGTCCGGTGCCGGGGCGGTGTGCGCCGGGTCGGCCTGAGCCGGGACGGCGGATGCCGGGGAGTCCGGCGCGGGAGCGGCCTGCGCCGGGGCGTCCGGCCCCGCGGCGGCGGCGCCGTGCCACTCCGGGGAGCCGTCGAAGACCTTGACGACCAGCTCGGAACGGTCCCGGTCGTGGCCCCCGTGGGCTCCGTGGCGCGCGTAGATCCACAGCTCCACCGGCCGGGCCGGGGAGGGGGTGCCGTCGGGCGAGCGCGGGACGCCGTGCCGCAGGGCGTTGGTGGCCAGCTCGCTGACCATCAGGGTGGCGCTGTCGATGGTGTCGGCGGACAGGCCGCCGAACCCCTCCAGCGTCTCGCCGGTGCCGGTGCGCGCCGCGTGCGCGATGGTCTCGTCCGGAGGCAGCCGCATGGCCGCGCAGCCGCCTCGGTCCACGCACAGGGAGGGCCGGAACCCCGATTCCGCCTCCGTCATGCTCGCCTCCCCCGTCGGGATATGAGCGTCCACGTTCGCGAGTCGCTATCTGTGATTCACAGTTATGGTCGCACATTCGGCGTGGCCGTCCCGCGAACTGAAGAAAACTTCACGGCTTGAAAGGCGAGACGTTCGTCGACACTCTCATAACGGTTAAAAACAGGGTGGACCTCATCATCGACGACAGATCCCGTCGCGGCCGGAAAAGGGCGGCCGTACCGGGCGGGTAGGGTGGTCGCACCCTGAGACGGGTGGCAGGCGCGAAGATCCCCCAGGGGTGCAGCCCTGGGGGATCCGCCTTCGCGGGGACGCGGCGCTACAGGTCGTAGCGGCCCGCGCGCACGTCGGCCAGGAACGCGGTGAACGCGGCACGGTCGACCACGTGCACGCCGGCGTCCGGCCTGGTGCTGTCGCGCAACGCGGTGGCGTCGCCCAGATCGGCGACCTCCACGCAGCCTCCGTTGCTGGAGGCGCTCGCCGTCGCCTTGAACCATTCGGCCTGAGACAGGTCCATGTCTACTCCGGCTCCGACCACTCGGGGTCTCGCTCGCGGGGTCTTCTCGGACGTCATGCTCGGAGTCATGCTCGGGCGCCGCGCGTGAAACGTCCCGCGCGAAACGTCCTGCACGAAACCTGGTGTTCGGAAGGTCTGGGTCGGACCGTCGTGCCCGACGGTCGGGAACGGGCGCTCAGTCGAGGGTGTGCGTCAACCGGTCGAGGTGCTCGGTGGTGCCGGCTGGATCGAGCGCCGCCTTGCGGACCCGTTCGAGGTTCTGCTCATAGGCCTCCACGATCTCGGGGTCGATGCTGTCCTGGATCGCGACGTCGTTCTCCAGGAAGGCCATCGAGGGGTCGTCGTCGAAGCGGAAGAGGTTGACCAGGGTCGACATGCCGGGGTGCAGCCCGTCGGCGAAGCGCAGCAGCCTGATCTCGACGTTGGGCCGCCGGCCCATCGCGGCGAGGTGGGCGATCTGCTCCCGCCGGTCGGACCGCTCGCCCCAGCGGTAGAGCAGGGACGCCTCGGTGACCAGCGCGAGCAGCTCGGGCGCGGTGCCGTCGTCGCGGTCGAGGACGCGCTGGCGCCGCAGCCGCGCCTTGAGCGCCCGTTCCCGCCACTCGGCGCCCTTGGAGCCGGAGGCGAACAGCGCCCGCGTGTAGGCGGGCGTCTGCAGCAGGCCCGGCACGACCAGGGGGGTGAGGACCCGGATGGCGGACGCGTCGGCCTCGAAGCCGGGGAACTCGTTGGGGAAGACGTCGGGGTGGTCGCGCCACCACGCGCGCCGGCGGGCGAGGGCGGCCAGCCGCTCCAGCTCCGCCAGGTCGCCGCCGGCCTGCCCGTAGACGCGGGCCAGGTCGCGGATGTCGCTGAGCTCGGGCCGCACCCAGTTGTTGGCCTCGAACCTGCCGACCTTGCCGCGGCCCCAGTTCAGCCGGTCGCAGACCTGGTTGGCGGTGAGGCCCGCCTCGTCCCGCAGGGCCTTCAGGCGCCGGGAGAGCCGCCACTTGGCGACGGTGGAGCCGTAGGCCTCGCTCACCGCGGCTCCCTCGCTCGACCTGCGGCTTTCCCCGCCAGCATAACCCTTCATCACCCTTCCGATTTTGTGAATCACAGATTGAAGGGGGTGTCCTCCCGGTTAGGTGGCGGCGCGGTCGAACTCGCCGGCCTTGGCTCCCTGGACGAAGCAGTCCCACTCGTGGTGGTCGAAGACCGAGACGTGACCGCCGTCCCCCTCGGTCCGCAGCAGCACCCACGGCCCGGTGAAGGCCACCTCGACGGCGCCCGCGCCGCCCGCGCCGCCCGCCGCGCGCCGCCAGTCGAGGGTCCGCAGGTCGACGCCCAGCTCGTCGGCCGCCGGCTTGGCCGGCCTGCCCGCCATGGTCGGCTCGCTCATCGGTCCGCCCGTCCTCTCGTCCGTTCCGCCGTCCGGCCGGTGTCCAGCGGCCGCGATTCGCGACACAGATTAGGGGACCGCAAAAGCCGAACCGCATTGCGTCAATGCCGAAAGCGGTGAATCGGATCGTCCGAAGTCGGTGCGCGCTGTACCGTCCCACCGCGAGCGGCTCCATCGCAATGGCGCGAATGTGATTAACGCCGGTCCGGAAGGGGATCGCCAGTCCGTGCCGGACCGGCCGCGAGTCGGGACGGGGGAAGGGCGGTAGTCGCGATGGTGCGCGATCCCCGCGAGGATTCTTGTCAGGAAATACCTAGTTTGGCGGGTTTTCTGGGCCTTAGCGTGCGCCGACTCCGCACTTCATGCCCAGGAGCCCCCATGACCGCGCCCGATCCGCTCTCCCTGGTACGCGACGTCCTGCCGCCCGCCGATCTGGCGTGGCTCGAGAAGGCCCGCGCCCGCGCCGCGGCCGACCCCCGTTCCGTCATCCTCCTCTTCCCGGCCGTCGGGCGCCACTGCGGCCGCCGCCGCGCCCTGGACGCCGGCGGCCGGCGCCTCGACGACGCCTGCCGCGCGCTGCTGCTCGACGCCACCACCGGTCCCGTCCTCGACCTGCTCGGCGACCTCTACCACGACGGCGGCGTGGACGAGCGGCGCGCCGTCCTGAAAGCCTTGCCCCGGCTGCTCGACCGGCTGCCGGCCGAGTCCGCCGCGCTCGCCCTGGTGCACGACGCGCTCCGCGGCGACGACCCCGTGCTGCTGGAGGCCGCCGTGGGGCCCTACGGGGGGCGCCACCTCGACCAGGACTCCTTCCGCCGGGCCGTGCTGAAGTGCGCGCTCGCCGGTGTTCCGCTGACCGCCGTGGCGACGCTGAGGGAACGCGCCGACCGGACGCTGGCCCGGATGCTGGCCGGGCTCGTCCGCGACCGCGCCGCGGCCGGGCTGGACCTCCCGGAGGGCGTGTGGGTCGTCCTGCACGACCACCCCGACCTCGTCCTGGACCTGGACGCCGACGAGGCGGTCCGCGTCCCAGGGGAGGCCCGCACGTGGGCGCCCCGGCTGGCCCGCACTCTGGGCATGGGCGGAGCCTGACCGGGCGGGCTGTCGTCCGGCCACAACGGGCGGGCCCGCGCGTTGGGCGCCGCGCCCGATGCCGCGATCGCCGGCCGCTCCTACCCTGGCGGCAAGGGTGATCTTGAGGAGGCGCGGATGACCACAGCCACGGACGTCACGGCGGTGCCGATCGGCCGGAGGGTGCGCGACCTGGCCGCGACCAGGCCGGACGCGCCCGCGGTGACCTGCGGGGACGACACCGTCACCTGGGCGGATCTGGACCGGCGCACCAACCGGATGGCCCGGGCCCTCGCGGACGCGGGCGTGGACCAGGGGCGGTTCGTCACCATCGCCCTCCCCAACGGCGTCGGCTTCGTCCTGGTGTGCGTGGCGGTCTGGAAACTGGGCGCGGTTCCGCAACCGGTGTCGTGGCGGCTCCCGGAGGCGGAGCTGGCCGGCGTCGTGGACCTGGCCGACCCGCCGGTGGTCGTGGGGCCGGTGGCGGTTCCCGGGCGCCGCGCCGTCCTGCCGGAGGAACTCGAGGCGGGCGGCCACGGCGACGGCCCGCTGCCCGACCGGGTGTCGCCCTCCTGGAAGGCGCCGACCTCGGGCGGCAGCACCGGGCGTCCCAAGCTGATCGTGTCCGGCACCCCCGGCGTGGTGGAGGACCGGGCCACGCGGTTCTGGCGCTGCGGCGCCGACGACACCCTCCTCATGCCCGGCCCGATGTTCCACAACGGCCCGTTCGCCTCGGCGTTCGCGGGATTCCTGGAGGGCGGGCACCTGGTGCTCCTCCCCAGGTTCGACGCCGCCGCGACGCTGCGCGAGGTGGAACGGCACCGCGCCACCTGGCTCTACCTCGTCCCCACGATGATGAACCGGATCTGGCGCCTGCCGGAGGAGCGGCGCGCCGCCCACGACCTGTCGTCCCTGCGCACCGTGTGGCATCTGGCCGCGCCCTGCCCGCCCTGGCTCAAGCACGCCTGGATCGACTGGCTCGGACCCGAGCGGATCTGGGAGCTGTACGGCGGCACCGAGAGCATCGCCACCACCGTGATCGCGGGCACCGAGTGGCTGGACAGGCCCGGCTCGGTGGGACGCCCCGCCTACGGCGAGATCGCCGTGCTCGGCCCGGACGGGCGGCGGCTGCCGCCGGGCGAGGTCGGCGAGGTCTACATGCGGCGGGACGAGGGCGTCCCGGCGACCTACCGCTACATCGGAGCCGAGGCGCGGTCGCTCGGGGAGTGGGAGTCGCTGGGCGACCTCGGCAGCCTCGACGCCGACGGGTTCCTCTACCTGGCCGACCGCCGCACCGACATGATCCTGGTCGGCGGGGAGAACGTGTATCCGGCCGAGGTCGAGGCGGCCCTGGAGGAGCACCCGGACGTGCTGTCGTGCGCGGTCGTCGGGCTGCCCGACGACGACCTCGGGCAGGCCGTGCACGCGATCGTCCAGGCGCGGGACGGCCGCGCCGGCGACGCGCTGCGGGACGAGCTGGACCGCTGGGCGGGGGAGCGGCTGGAACGGATGAAGCGGCCGCGGAGCGTGGAGTTCGTCGACGTGCCGCTGCGCGACGACGCGGGGAAGGTCCGCCGCTCGGCCCTGCGCGCCGAACGGATCGGAACACCGCGCCGCGAGGCGGCCGGCTGACCACGCACGCCCTTCTGCTTGGGCGCTTCGGGCCGGGGAAACCCGGATGCGATCCGGTGCCCGTTTCGACCACCATGGAGGGGTGGGCGAGGTAGGGAAGACAGGCGATCGGGCACTGCTGCGGTTGGGCGCGCAGATGGCCGAGGTCGAAGCGCTGTTCGCCTGCGTGCTCGCCGAGCTCGACGCGCAGGCCGAGCGGCGCGCGCTGATGGAACTGGCCGGGGCCGGGACGCGGCTGGCCGAGCTGGCGGGCACGCTCGCCGCCGGGCAGGCGCCGCTCGACCCTCCCCGGCCGCCGCGCCCGCGTCGCGCCCCCGCGCGGCGCCGCGCCGCGGCGACGCGCCGTCCGGCGCGCACCAAGCTGGAGCGCCGGATCG
>NZ_JBHSON010000130.1:0-27222 GCF_042656285.1 Actinomadura rugatobispora
CGCCCGCGCCTCGCCCGGATCGACCGCCACGCCCGCATCGGACGCCGCCGCCGCGATCCGCGCGACCTCGCCCAGGTCGGGCGCCTCCACCAGCGCCGCCGTGACCGCGGGCCCCGGCCCGGCGTCCGCGGGCGGACCGGCCCCGCCGGTCGTGGACGTCCCCTCCGGCCGCGCGGGACCGGCGCCGCGGGCCCGCCCGTGGACGGCGAGCGCGAGATCGAGCCCCATCGCCGGCGCGCCCTGCGCCAGCTCCCGCCACACCCAGCCCGGGACGTTCCCGCCGCTGCGGGTGAGCAGGTCCGCGACCGCAGCCTCCTCCTCCGGCGTCACCGTCCGGTCGCCCCGGCACAGCGACAGCAGCGCCGCCGCCCGGTCGAGCACCTCGGGCGCGGCGCGCGCCCCCGGCGGCGCCAGCTCGCCCAGCTCGCCGAGCGCGTCCAGGCCCGCGAAGTCGAAGTCGCGCCAGCACGCCGCGACCGTACGGGCGAAGCGGCTCACCGGCGGCCCGCCCTGGAGCCCGCGGCCGCCGACGTGGAAGGCGTGCTCGGTGTGCCGCTGCGCCGACGCCCACACGTCCGGCGTGGTGCCGACGAGCCGCTGCGCCGCGCCGTCGGGATCGGCGCTGTAGGTCACGAACGACATCCGCGCCGCCGCCGCCACCGGCAGCGAGTACGACACCACCGCGATCCACCGGGCGATCGGCTCCACGTCCTCGGCGACCAGCACGACCCGGCCGTGGCCCCGCGCCAGCACCCCGGCCACCGCGTCCATCAGCCGGGCCAGCAGCGCGTACGCGTCACCGGGCCCGCCCTGCTCGGCCAGCCAGCGGGCGAGCGACTCGGGATCGGAGTCCGGGCCGGGGGACAGCTCGTCGAGCTCGGGCAGCACGGCGCCCGCCGCGCCGCCGCCGTCCAGCGGCCGGTCCGTCCACAGCGGCGCGTGCCACAGCTCGGCGGGACGCAGCCCCTCCAGCTCCTCCTCCTCGGCCACGACCGCGTGCGCGAAGAAGTTGCCGTACCGCCCGCTGTAGTCGCGGCCCAGGTACCGGCAGCGCAGCAGCAGCGGCCGCCCCGCCACCCGGTCGTACAGCAGCGCCACCGGGAACCGGTCGACCTCGGCGTCGTCGGGCGACAGCGGCGCACCCGGCGGCGGCCGGTACGACAGGTACGGCGTCACCCCGGCCCGGGTCCCCTCCGGCAGCCCCGGCGTCTCGGCGACGAACTGGAAACCGGCGCGGCCCGTCGGACCCCGCCGCGCCGAGGTGTAGTGGAGCTGCCAGGCCATGCCGCCCTCACCGTCCCCGCGCGCCGGACGGCCCGCCGCCCGCGCCGGGACGGACCCCGTCCAGCATCCCGAACCGGTGCAGCAGCCACAGCAGCGGATCCTCCGCCCGGTACGGCCGCACGCCGCCCGCGCCCACCCGGCCGTCCTCGGGCACGCCGCCCAGCGCCGAGATGCCGAACAGCGCGTGCTCGTCGTACTGCTGGCCGAGGTAGGTGTCCAGCTGCCCGGCCTGCCACTCGTGCAGCAGCGACCGCACCTGCGCGTCCACCGCCTCCCGGTCGTCGAGGTCCAGGACGCCCGCGCCGTCCCGCGAGCGGTGCAGCGCCGACTGCCGGGTCAGCCCCGGCCGCAACACGTCGATCTTGGTCAGCGCCACCGCGACCGGCACCGGCAGCCGCTCGCCCGGACGGGCCCCGTGCCGCTGCCGCAGCGCCTCGGTGACCCGGGCGATGATGTTGATCGGCTCGCTGTCGGGGTCGTCGCCCGGCGCCGGCGGGTGCGGCGCCGCGTCCACCAGCGCCGACCGGGCACCGGGCAGCTCCAGCGGATCGACCAGGAAGATGATCGCGTCCGCCGCCTCCAGGTAGCGCAGGTGCAGATCGCGCACCTCGCGGCTGCGCAGATCCTCGCCCGCGGTGTCGAACAGCACCAGCGCCAGCGAGTCGGTGCGCGGCCGCCCGGCCGCGAGCCGGCCCGGCGCCAGCCGGGGCCCCGAGCGCGCGCGGCGGGTCCGGGTCAGCAGGTAGACCAGCGGCTCGCGCGGACCGGTCGCCGCGCTGGCCGTGGTCGGCAGCAGCCGCCGCTCCTCCAGCAGCGGCCGGGCGAAGTCGCGCTTGTACCGCTCGATCGTCCGGTCGTCGCAGGCCACCAGCGAGGCGTCCAGCTCCGTCCCGATCCGGTTCATCAGCTCGTGCAGCAGCACCGCGATGTAGGTGCTCTTGCCCGCGTTCTTGGCGCCGACCAGCGCCACGATCCGCCCCGGCGAGTCCACGTACGCGGGCGGCAGCGGGTTGTGGCACTCCGGGCAGACCCGGTTCCCGGTGGCCTGCCCGCAGTCGGGGCAGTCCGCCCGTCCCGCGGCGGCGCCCCGCCGGCCCGGCGCCGCGAACACCGGCGGCAGCGACGCCCCCGCCGTCGACCCCAGATACTCGGCCAGCGGCTCGTCCAGCACCGGCTCGCACCCCTGGCGGCGGCCCGCCCGCCCCCGGCACCGGTACGGGATCCGCTGCGGCGCCACCACCGCGAAGCAATACGGGCAGGTCAGCCCCTGCCGGGCACGCGCGCCGGGGAGCGGCACCCGAGACGCCAACGACACGGCAGCCTCACCTCGAGACCTGGAGACGGCGAACCGGCGGGTCGCGCAGTTCGATGACATCATCCTCGGCGAAGCACCGCAGCCAACAGTCCCCGGCCGCACCGTCCCTCGGCAGCGCCACCGACAGCTCGCCCGGCACCGGCACCCCCTCCCACTCGGCGACCACCTCGCCGTCCGACGCCCGGTTCGGCATCACCGGCCCGTCCCGCCGCACCAGCAGCAGCCGCCGGATCCGCAGCGGACGCGCGCACGCCAGCCTGATCGTCAGAGAGCGCCGCCGCCGCGACCCGCCGCGCTCCAGGTCGTAGTGGACCAGGACGCGCGGATCCACCCGCGCCGTGACCGGCGGCCCCGTCACCAGCGCGCCGCCGACCGTCCCGGCCGCCGCCACCGACACCTCCACCGGCAGCTCCTCGGGCACCTCCACCCGGATCCCGCTCCGGGTCCCGTACGCGGCGCGGCTGACGACCTCCCGCCCCGCCGCCCCGGCGGCACCGCCCGGCCCGCCCCGCCACACCAGCTCCACCTCGGCCACCTCGGCCGGCCAGTCGAACCCCACGTGCACGTACCGGCCGCGGCGCTCGGTGACCAGGCGGCGCGGCGGCGGCAGATGCACGTGCCGGTGGTACGCGCCGACCGCCGCCCTGCCCTCGGCCACCGTCACCGCCAGCAGCCAGCCCGACCCGCCCGGCCGCACCGTCAGACCCCCGGTCGCCGGGACGCCCGCCAGCCGCCGGCTCGCCGCCCGCACGTCCTCCACCGGCACCAGCGCGCTGCGCGGCCACGGCGGCGACCGGTCCAGCATCACCAGCTCCGGCTCCCCGTGCCGGGGCCGCTCGAACCGCACCCGCAGCAGCCCCGGATCGGACGGCTCCGGCTCGGCGGACAGCTCGTACACCGGCTCCGGCGGCGCGCTCGGCGTCACCGTCACCCGCACCCCGGGCGTGACCACCTCCCGGTCGTCGCCGTCGAGATAGACGGCCGAGACGCGGTAGCGGTGCGCGGCCCCGTTGGGGACCCGCTCCTCGAAACCCTCACGGCCCGCGGGCACTGGCCGCCCCTCCCGGGCCACCACCACCCGCACCGCCTCCGCCGGGCACCGCCACCGGCCCGTCACCACCCCGTCGCCCGGGACGATCTCCACCTCGCCCGGCTCCGGCCGCACCACCACCGGCCCTGCGACCGCCGGCGCCGCCGCCGCCTCGCCCCGCACCGCGACCACCCCGTAGTACAGCGGGACGTTCACCGGCGGCCGGTCATCGCGCCCGCCCTCCACCGGCTCGCCGTCCCCGGCGCCCCGCGGCGGACGATCCCGGCACCGCACCACCCGGTAGGCCACCTCGCCCGCCGTGGACGGCGACGGCTCCCACGACAACCGCACCACCGCGCCCGCGGCGCCCGTCCCGTCGATGTCGGCGCGCAGCCCCGGCACCGGCTTCGGCGGCAGCCGCCGCTGGTGCTCCCGCGCCCCCGGCAGATCGCGCACCAGCCGCAACGCGTCCGCCAGCAGCAGCCACGCCCGGTCCGGATCGTCCGCCGCCACCGCGTGCTCGCGCAACCGCACCGCGGTGTCCACCCGGTGCCGCGCCTCCGCCGCCAGCACCTGCGCCTCCTCCGGCTCACCGCCCGCCCGCGGCGCCCCGGCCGGCGGCACCGGCACCCGCGCCGCCTCCGCCAGCTCCGCCGCCGCGTACACCTCGCCCGCGTCCAGCAGCGCCCGCAACCGCCCCGACAGCCCCCCGTCGCCCCCCGGACCCGTCTCCCGCAGCACCGCGAACACCAGCCGGTGCGCGTCGTCGCGGTCGACGCCCAGATCCTCCAGCGCGTGCCGCAGCAGCGCCCGCTCCGACGCCCGCTGCCGCAACCGCTCCCGCAACCGGTCGACCACGTCGTACCGCACCAGCTCGGCCAGATCCGCGCCCGACCGCAGCGCCGCCAGCACCGTGTCCGCGTGCGTGGTGCTGGTGTCGCGGCTGCGCCGCGCCCACTCCGCCGCCGTCGCCGCCACCGCCTCCGCGTCCAGCCGCAGCGGCCGCCCGCCCGGACCCGGCGCCGCGAACCCCTGCAGCACCCGCATCGGACCCCGCAGCCGCCCCCCGAACACGAAGTCCGCCAGATGCCGCCGGCCCAGCACGTCCAGCGACTCCCGCACCTTCCGGTACGCCGCGTACGGGGCCGCCGCCGGCAGCCGGTCCGGCTCCCGCACCTCGATCCGGTCGGCCGCCGCCAGCGACTCCAGCTCCGCCCGCGCCACCCCGGAGGTCCGCGCGATCCCCTCCACCTCCGCCGGGGCCACCGTCCGCAGCATCCCCGCCGCGTCCGCCAGCCGCGCCCGCGCCTGCGCCCGCCGCTCCCGGGTCCGCTCCCGGCCGCCCGCCAGCCGCTCGGCCAGCGGCCGCAGATCACCCCGCTCCGCCGCCGCGAACAGCGGCGCCAGCTCCCGGTGCTCGGCCTCTAGCCGGTCGATCAGCTTCCGGTACTTCAGCTGCCCCCGCGCCCGCCGCCAGCACTGCCGCACCTCCTTGACGCGCGCCGCCACCGCCGGCGCCGTCAGCGGATCGGGCAGCGCGTACCGCACCCGCAGATCCTCCGGCGGCTGATCCCCCGCCGCCCGCGCGGGCTCCAGCACCTCCCGCTGGTAAACGGCATCGTCCATGCTCATGGCCTCGCCTCCGCTCGGCGGCTCGCGGCCGTTCTTTCGCGGCGGCTTCCCTCGTCGCTCCGGTCGCTCGTCCCTCGCTCCCTGCGCTCCTCGGTCCAGCCGCCGCGCGGCCGCTCGCGGCTCATGGCCTCGCCTCCGCTCGGCGGCTCATGGGGCGGGGGAGATCAGGTGACCTGGACCTTGGAGAGGGCGCGGCGGGACTTCTCGACCTCCTCCTCCGACATGCCGCCCACGTCGACCTTCAACTCCAGCCGCTCCCCGGTCTCCTTCTCCACGGCGGTGACGTTGAGCAGGCCCGAGGAGTCGAGCTCGAAGGTCACCCCGATCGGCCAGCCCGCCTGCTTGCCCGGCGGGACCCGGATGTCGCCGGTCGCGATCTCGGTGTTGTCGATCAGCTCCGCCGACTCCACGCTGCCCGCCTGCTCCATCACCCGGATGTCGGCCGAGGTCTGGTCGTCGTAGACGGTGAAGAAGTCCTCGGTACGGGCCGCGGGCAGCTCGTCGTTGGCGTGCACCAGATGCGCGACGTGCTCGGCGCCCGACTCGCGGTCGACCACCACGATCCCGAACGCGTGCGAGGCCACCGTCCGGATCTGCCGGGCCGCGATCTGCCGCTGCTGGTCGGCCGACAGCCCCGCGCGCCCCGCCATCTCCTCGGCCCGGTCCTGGTCGCCGGCCGCCAGCAGCCGCCGGTAGGTCTCCTCGAACGCGTACAGCGCCGCGCCCTTGGCCACCGCCAGGTCCGGATCCTGCAGCCGCGGCTTCAGCCCCAGCTCGGTCTCCAGCCGCGCCATCACCACCGGCATCTTCGTCGACCCGCCCACCAGCACCAGGTCGTCGTAGTCCTCCACGCCCTTGTCGGCGGCCGTGGCCAGCGTCCGGCCGGTGATCTCGATGGTGCGGTCGAGGAGGTCGCGGGTCAGCTCCTCCAGCCGCTCCCGGGTCACCTCGACCGCCGACACCCGGCCGTCGTGCATCACCCGGACCGTGTGCGCCGTACGGGTGGTGAGGGCCTTCTTGGCGTCCTCGGCGTCGCGGCGCAGCTGCTGCTCGGTCTGCTTGTCGTCCAGCGGGTCGCTCGCGTCCTGGTGCTCGGAGCGGAACCGCTCCGCCAGGTACTCCACCAGCCGGGCGTCCCAGTCGGCGCCGCCCAGCTCGTGGTCGCCGTCGGTGCACACCACCTCGATGTGCCCGCCGCGCAGCGAGATCACGGTGGTGTCGAACGTGCCGCCGCCCAGGTCGTACACCAGGATGGTGCGGTCGCCCTCGGGGTTCAGCACCCCGTAGGTGATCGCGGCGGCGATCGGCTCGGACACGATGTCGATCACGTTCAGCCCGGCGATCCGGCCCGCCTTGCGGGTGGCGTCGCGCTCGGCCGCGCCGAAGTAGGCCGGCACCGTCACCACCACGTCCCGGGCCTCCTCCCCGTCGGTGGTGCGCGCGTCGGTCGCCAGCTTCAGCAGGATGAACGCCGACAGCTCCTCGGGCGTGTAGTCGAACCCGCCGATCCGCCGCGTCACGTCCCGGCCCATGTCCCGCTTGATCAGGCTCACCACCTGGTCGGGCGCCAGCACGGCGGTGTCCTTGGCGGTGGCGCCGACGACCACGTTGTCGCCGCTCTCGAAATAGACCACCGACGGAGTGGTGTCGGTGCCCTCCAGGTTGCGCAGGACCGTGGGCCGCCCCACTTCGTCGATGGAGGCGATGCACGAGTACGTGGTTCCCAGGTCGATCCCGTAGACGGCCATCAGAGTCGCGCGTCGCCCCGGCGCTCGGCCGCGGCGGTGCTCGCGCTCGCTCCCTTCCAGATGTCGGTGGCGGCGGGGAGTCACCTCCCGATCGCCTGATCTTGGGCTCAGCGGGGTCTCAGGCGCACGGCCCGGGTCTCATGGTCTCGCCTCGGCCGTTCTCGCGCAGGCCACTTGACCCGGACGAGAGGAACGGCCCGCCGGCGCCGTCCGCCTCGGCGGCCGTGCCCACGGTCACCTCGGCCTTGCGCACGACGCGCCCGTCGCGTTCGAAGCCGTCCGACCGGACCGCGAGCACGGTGCCCGCGGCGGCCGGGTCGGCGACCTGCTCGGCCGCCACGGGACGGTGCCGCACCGGGTCGTAGGGCGCGCCGGGCTCCACGGTGAACCGGTCGGCCCCGGTGCGGGCCAGGGCGTCGGCCACCTCGTCGGCCACCGCCGTGAACAGCGCGGCGGCGTGCGCGGGGCCGGGGGGCTCGGGCGCGGCCCAGCGGGCGGCCTCGCGCCGGGCCATGTCGTGCAGCCGGTAGAGGGCCGCCCGGACCGGCTCGAAGGCCGACTGCAGCTCGCCGCGGCGCAGGACCTGGTTCTCCTCGTGCAGCCGGTCGATGATCGCCTCGCGGTGCGCGGCGCGCTCGTGCTCGCGCTCCAGCCGCTCCGACAGCGCGGCGATCGCCTCGATGATCTCGTCGCGGACGGGGTCGGGCCCGTCGGGATCGGGGTCCGGCTCGGGGGGCGCGGGAGGCGGCGCCGGCTTGGCGGCGGCCTCGGCGACGGTAGAGGGCGCGGCGGCGCCCTCGTCCTCGGCCGGTGCAGGGGGCGGTGCCGCTGCGGAGGGGACGGACCCCTCACTGACTAGGCGATCCCGGGCGCTCGACACGTGCAGTTACCCTAATGGGCCGCACCTGACGAGGGTAGACCCTCGACCTTTCCGTTCCGGTCACACTTCCGGCCCCCTCCGGCCCGTTTCCGGTCCGTCCGATCCGGATCCGTCCGGGTTTCTTAACGCCGACATGCCGGGGTAACACGAAGGAAACGACGGTGCCGCATCGTGGAACGCACCGTTGGACGACAGGAGGTGCCCATGTTGCTGCGGATTCGTGTGAGGCTGCCGGACCGGCCCGGCTCCCTCGGCAAGGTCGCGCGCATTCTGGGCGCGGCCGGAGCGGACGTGGCCCAGATGGCGGTGCTGGAGCGCGACAACGGCCGCGCCCTGGACGACTTCACGGTCGCCTGGCCGGCCGGCGCGGGGATCGACCGGCTCTGCGACGGGCTGGCCTCCATCCCCGGCGTCGACATCGTGGGAATCTGGCCGACCGCCGAGCCGCAGGGCGCGTTCCCCGACGCCGCCCTGATCGGGCAGCTCGCGGCCGTGCCGGAACGCGGCGCGGTCACGCTGGCCGACGCCGTCCCCGCCCTGCTCAGCGCCGACTGGGCGGGACTGGCCGAGATCGCCCCGGAGGGCGCCGCGCTCGTGCACGCCAGCCTGGGCGGGCTGGCCGGAATGGAGCTTCCGCCGCTGGAGCCGGTACGGGCGCGCGCGTTCACCGCGCAGGACGGCACGCAGTTCGCCCTCTGCCCGATCGCCACCGCCTCCGGTGCGACACAGGTCCTGGTGGTCGCCCGCACGGGCGCCCCGCCGTTCCACCGCACCGAGGTCTTCCGGCTGGCCCAGCTCGTGAGCGCCGCCGAGGCGGTCCTGGGCGTCCGGCGCCCGGAAGATCTGGTACGTAGCTCGTAACGAGGATGAAACCGGCTAGACGCCGCGAGCGTCTACTTTGTTGGACATGCCCCTCGATGCGGCGGCGCGGTCGCGTCGAGGGGCATGTCGTATTTTCGGTCCATGTTGATGCGGGATGCGCGGATCGCGTTGTGTTCGGTCGGGCGGCGGATGGCCGAGAGCGGGCTGGTGAGCGGGGCCAGCGGGAACATCAGCGTCCGGGCCGGTGATCTGGTGGCGGTGACGCCGGGCGGGATGATGCTGGACCGGATGGAGCCGGAGGACTGCCCGGTCCTTGATCTGGACGGCAAGCTGATCGAGGGGGAGCGGGACCCGTCGTCGGAGACGCCGATGCATCTGGCGATCTACGAGGTGTCCGGTGCCGCCGCGATCGTGCACACGCATTCCACGTACGGGGCCGTGGTGGCGACCACCATGGAGGAACTGCCGCCGATCCACTACAACTCGCTGGCGCTGGGCGGGGTGGTGAAGGTGGCCGAGTACGCCACGTACGGGACGGCGGAGCTGGCCGCCAACGTGCGGGCCGCGCTGGAGGGCGGCAGGTGGGGGCGGATGCACGCGGCCCTCATGGCCAACCATGGCGGGGTCACGCTGGGGCGGGATCTGGAGGAGGCGTACGAGAACGCCCGGCTCCTGGAGTGGTTGTGCGGTGTCTACGTGCGGGCGCGGATGATCGGTGAGCCTCGGGTGCTGACGGAGGAGGAGCTGCAGCGGGTCGTGGAGCGCGGGCTGGTTCCGCCCGACCACTCGCCCGAGTAGCGCTGGCGTGGCAGGCTGCTGGGGTGGCCCGGCTCACTCCCGATGACGCGTTGCGCCGGTTGGCGGACGTTCCCGTGGTACGGCTCGCGACCGCCGGCGAGGACGGCCGTCCTCACCTGGTCGTGGTCACGTTCGCCGTGGCCAGGGGCATGATCTACACGGCCGTCGACCACAAGCCCAAGAGCACCCGCGACCTCAGGCGCCTCGCCAACATCCGCGCCAACCCCCGGGTGTCACTGCTGGCCGACCACTACGAGGACGACTGGGAGCGGCTGTGGTGGGTGCGGGTGGACGGTCACGCCCGCGTCCTGGACGATCCCGCCCAGATGGCGGAACCGGTCGCGCTGCTGGCGGAGCGCTACGAGCAGTACCGGGGGCGCCCCCCGGAGGGCCCGGTCATCGCGATCGTGATCGATCACTGGACCGGCTGGTCGGCCTCCTAGTCCCAGGCGCGGCCGATTCTGGCGAGGGTGTCGGCGTACTCGATGCGGGTCGCCCATGCGGCGGGCCAGGCGTCCATGCCGAGGCGGGCTCCGGCGAAGGCGCCGGCCAGGCAGGCGATCGAGTCGGAGTCGCCGGAGCTGGCGGCGCCGCGGGAGATGGCCGAGACGGGGTCGTCGGGGAAGAGCAGGAAGCACAGGAGGCCGGTGCCGAAGGCCTCTTCGGCGATCCAGCCGCCGCCGGTGGCCTCGCACGGGTCGGCGTCGCGGTCGGGGCGGGCCAGTGCGGCGTCCAGGCGGTCGAGGACGCCGAGGCATTCGTCCCAGCCGTAGGAGATGAAGTCCTCGGGGGTCTTGACGCCCCAGCGGGACCACAGGTCGGACAGCCAGCGCTCGTGGTAGGTGAGCCGCTGGGCGTTGGCGCGGTCGCGGAGCGCGGCGGGCAGGTCGGCGGGGGCCATGCCTTCGCGCAGCCACCACACGGTGAAGGCGGTCAGTTCGCTGGCGGCGAGTCCGGTGGGGTGGCCGTGCGTCAGGGCGGCCTGGAGTTGCGCGGCGCCGGCGCGGGTCTCGTCGGTGAGGCCGCGCGGCAGGCCGAGGGGGGTGGCGCGCATGTTGGCGCCGCATCCCTTGGAGTTGTGCTGGGTGGCGTCCAGCCAGTGGCGGCCGTCCTGGAGGCCGCGGCAGGCGCGGATGGAGGTGCCGCCGGGGGCGCGGGTGTTGTCGGGGCTGATCAGCCAGTCGATGAACCGGCGCCGCCACATCGGCGTGATCAGGTCGGGGGTGAACGGGGGGTTCTCCAGGGCGTCCAGCAGTCCGAGCGCGACCGCGATGCCCATCTGGGTGTCGTCGGTGACGAGGGCGGGGGTGCCGGTCAGCTCGCGGGGGCCCGCGGCGCCGTACCGGTCCCGGATGCGGCGCATGTCGAGGAATTCGGTGGGGGCGCCCAGGGCGTCGCCGTACGCCAGCCCGAACATGCTGCCGCTCGCCAGTCTCGCAAGTGAGGTCCGCATCGGACCATTGTCGATCAGATGCCGACCAGTCCGGCCAGCCGTCCGCGGTGCAGCGCCGGGGGCCCGAGGAGCTCCTGGGACGACTTGGCGCGCTTGAAGTAGAGGTGGGCGTCGTGCTCCCAGGTGAAGCCGATGCCGCCGTGAAGCTGGATGGTCTCGGCCGCGACGTGGAAGTAGGCGTCGGAGCAGTACGCCTTGGCCAGCGCGGCGGCGGCGGGCAGCTCGGTGGGGCGCTCGTCGGCGGCCTCGGCGGCGTTCAGCACCGTCGACCGCGCCGACTCGACCTGGACGAACATGTCGGCGCACCGGTGCTTGACCGCCTGGAAGCCGCCGATGGGACGGCCGAACTGATGCCGCACCTTGGCGTATTCCACGGTCATCTCGAGGGTGCGTTCGGCGCCGCCGAGCTGCTCGGCCGCCAGGGCGACCGCCGCGATGTCCAGGGCCCGGCTCAGGACGGGCCCGGCGTCGGTGGTGAGGAGGCGGGCGGGCGTTGCGGTGAAGGAGAGGCGGGCCAGGCGGCGGGTCTGGTCGAGTGTGGTCAGCGGGGTCCGGGCCAGCGTGGTGCCGTCCACGGCGAAGAGCGCGAGCCGGTCTCCGGCGCGGGCGGCGACCAGGACGAGGCCGGCGATGTGGCCGTCGAGGACGTAGGACTTGGCGCCGTCCAGAATCCAGCCCTGGGGCGTGTGCCGGGCCTCCATGGTCACGGCGGCGGGGTCCCAGTCTTCGCTCTCCATCCAGGCGAGGGCGGCCAGCGTGGTGCCGTCGGCGATTCCGGGGAGCAGGTCGCGCTTGGCGTCCTCGTCGTCGCAGGCCAGCAGGGTCGCGGCGGCGAGCACGGCGCTGGAGAGGTACGGCGCGCACACCAGCGCGCGGCCCATCTCCTCCATCACCACCGCGATCTCGCGGACGCCGAAGCCCGCGCCGCCGTACTCCTCGGGGATCGCCAGCGACTGGAGGCCGAGCTGCCCCGCCATCAGCTCCCAGACGGCGGGGTCGTACCCCGCGGGGGTCTCCATCAGCCGCCGCACCTCGGCCGACGGCGACCGGTCGGCGAAGAACCGCCGCAGGGCCGCCCGCAGCTCCTCCTGCTCCGGCGTGACCTGCAGCTCCATGCGCCCACCTTAAATCAAACAGATGTTAGTTAGATTATTGTGCCCCAGCAGGGTGCCGGGCGGCCAGCCCGGCACCCCGCGCGGTCAGGGGGCCCAGTCGTGGGAGCCCAGGACGAACCCATCGGAGGTGGACCGGACGTGGTTGGCGGAGACCAGGTGGCTCAGGGCCGCCCAGATCTCCTCCTCCGGGCGCTCGATCAGCTCGGTGAGCGTGCCGATGTCGGCGGCCCCGCCCTCCTTGTCGATCTCCGCGACCGTCTCGTACACCACCAGCTCGAAGTCGCTCATCTCCTGGACGTCGCCGCGTTTCTCATCCATAAGGGCGGCATGCCCGCTCTGGCGGAGATCAGCCGTAGCGTTTGAGCTCGTGGAAGAACCCCGGCACCGTCCGCAGGCCGCCCGAGGACTCCACCCGGTCGTAGACGTAGCGGGCCACCGCCAGGTCGAGGACGCCCAGGCCGAACGGCGAGAACACCACGGTCCGGTCCGCGGGCGGCGCGGCCGCGCCGGTCAGGACGTCGTGGAGGGTGCCGTCGACGAAGTCGCGGTTCCCCGTCCGCTGCTCGGCCAGGTGGGGGGAGGTGCCGGCCTTCAGGCAGTGGTCGACGTCGTCGACGATGTTGTACGAGGAGAGGATGATCTCCGGCGCCAGGTCGCGCAGCGAGATGTGCAGCACCAGCGGGTGGTGGGAGAACCAGTCCGGGTCGGCGACGTGCGGCTCGCCCGCCACCGTGGCGAAGACGACCAGGTCGCTGGAGCGGATCAGGTCCTCGGGCTTGTCGTGGATCGTGACCGGGGCGGTCTCGGTCCGCTCCAGGTAGCCCTTGAAGCCCGCCGCGTGGCCGGGGTCCAGGTCGTGCACGCCGAGCGCGGAGAAGGAGAAGCCGTTCGCGGCCAGGTAGGTGTGCAGGTAGCGGGCGATCAGCCCGACGCCGAAGAACCCGGCGCGCAGCTCGCGGCGTCCGGTGAGCACGGTCGCGGCGAGCGCGGCGGACGCGGCCGTCCGCGCCGCGCTGATGATGGACGACTCCAGGCACGCGAACGGGTAGCCGGTCTCGGCGTCGTTCAGGATCAGCACCGCGGACGCGCGCGGCAGCCCGTCGGCCACGTTCTCCGGGAAGCTGGAGATCCACTTGATGCCGTGCACGCCCACCGGGCCGCCGACCGAGGCCGGCAGCGCGATGATCCGCGAGGACGGCCGGTCGGGGAAGCGCAGGAAGTAGGAGTCGGGGTTGACGGTGGCGCCCTCGCCGTGCAGCCGGTAGGCGGCCTCCACCATGCGGGTGACCTGCACCTCGCGGCCCCCGATCGCCTCGTGCACCTGCTCACCGGAGATGACGGCGAAGGAGGGCGGCCGCGTCGTCGGCTCGGTCATCGGATCTCTATCTCCTGGACGTCGGTGCCCGGCAGGTTCAGCTCGGGCACGATCGGGGCGAAGTTGGCGCGCAGCCAGCTCTCCTCGTAGATCGAGTCGAGGTAGCGCTCGCCGAGATCGGGGGCGACGGCCACGGTCACCGGGTGCTCGCCGGGGTACTTCTCCTCCAGCCAGCGGACCGCGCCCGACACCACGGTGCCGGTGGACCCGCCGAACAGGAAGCCCCGCGCCGACAGCCGGTGCACGGTGCGGATCGTGTCGGTCTCCGGCACGTGCACCACGTCGTCGATGTAGGACTCGTCCACCAGCTCCGGGCGGGTGCTGGTGCCCAGGCCCGGCACCATGCGGCGCTCGGGGATGCCGCCGAAGGTGACCGAGCCGACCGCGTCCACGGCCACGATGGTCACCGGGCGGTCGCGCTCGCGGAAGTAGCGGGCGCAG
This sequence comes from Actinomadura rugatobispora, assembly GCF_042656285.1. Taxonomy (GTDB): domain Bacteria; phylum Actinomycetota; class Actinomycetes; order Streptosporangiales; family Streptosporangiaceae; genus Spirillospora; species Spirillospora rugatobispora. The sequence continues at coordinate 13,894 of NZ_JBHSON010000130.1, forward strand.
CCCATCAGCGTGCCGGTGGTGCCGGCGCCGACGAACAGCACCTCCAGGCCGGGGAAGCGGCGGTCGATCGCCGGGGCCGTGCCGTGGTAGTGCGCCTTCCAGTTGGCGTCGTTGGCGTACTGGTTGAGCCACACGTACCGGTCGTCGGAGGCGCACAGGTCGCGGACGTAGCGGATCCGGCTCTCCAGGAACCCGCCCGCGGCGTCCGGGGTCGACACCACCCTGACCTCGGCGCCCAGCGCCCGCATCAGCCGCATCGACGCCGGGTTGCAGCGCGGGTCGGTGACGCACAGGAAGCGGTGACCCTGTGCGGCGGCGATGACGCTCAGCGCGATGCCGAGATTGCCCGAGGACGACTCGACGATGGTGGAGCCGGGGGGCAGCAGCCCGTCCCGGCGGGCCGCGGCGACCATCTCCGCGGCCGCCTTGAGCTTGACCGAGCCGGCGAAATTGAAGCCCTCGCACTTGAGGTAGATCGGATGTCCGAGGACCTGCCGCAGGTCCACGTAGAGGTCATCGACGTTGAATTCGTGCGGCGCGGTGATGATGGGCACGCTGCCACCCTCGGGATGAATGACAATTTTTTGGGGCCGTGGAGTTTTCTCGCCATTCCCCGCTTCCCCCGATGATTCTCCGCAGGGTTCTGACCGAACCGTGGCGGAGCCTCACCGTACCTTCGGGGATCTGTACCCGCAACCCCGCATAACTGCCCGGGAGCGTTGAATACGGGGAATCCGGTGCCCTTCCCGAGGGGCCGGACATAAGCTATGCCGACCCGCTCGGGCGGCCCCGTTTTCTCGATGACGGTGGAGAAGTTCGATCTTACGGAGAGTAATGATGGACGCTCGCGAACCCGTGTCCACCCGGCTCCTTGACCACGCGGACCTGCCCGAGGTGGAGATCGGCGCGGCGCAGGCGCGGCGGGCGGCGGAGCTGGCCGCCCGGCTCGGCATGACCCGCGACCAGGCCGCTGGCCTGGACGATCCCGTGATCGCGGTGGTCGAGCGGATCGCCGCCGGGCGCGACCGTCCCGCCGTCGCCGACGCCGCCCGCACCCTCACCTACGGCGGGCTGGCCGCCGAGGCGCGCCGCCTGGCCGCGCTGCTGGAGCGGGCCGGGGCCGGGCCCGGGGTGGTCGTCGGCGTGGGCGGCGGCCGGTGCGCGACCGTGGTGGCGGCGTTCCTGGCGATCGAGCTGGTCGGCGCGCTGTACGTGCCCGCCGACGCGACCTGGCCGGCGGCCCGGGTCCGGGACGTGCTCGCGCAGGCGGGCGCGCCGTTCCTGCTGGTCGTGGACGAGGGCGAGCCCGCGCCCGCGCTGCTGGAGGGCGCCGCCGCGGCGGGCTGCGCGGTCGTCCGGGCGGGGGAGGCGGCGGCGTGCGAGCCGTGGCGGGGCCCGGCCCGGCTGGAGTCGCCGGACCAGCCCCGGTACGTACTGTTCACCTCGGGTTCCACCGGCCGTCCCAAGGGCGCCGTCGTCGAGCACCGGGGGATGCTCAACCACCTCCGCGCAAAGATCATCGACCTGGGGCTGACCGGCGCGGACGTGGTGGCGCAGACCGCCCCGCTGGGCTTCGACATCTCGGTCTGGCAGATGCTGTGCCCGCTGCTGGTGGGCGGCCGGGTGGACGTGGTCGGCGACGAGGTCGGGCACGACCCGGTGGCCCTCGCGCGCGCCGTGGCGGAGCAGGGCATCACGGTCGTCGAGCTCGTCCCGACCATGGTCAGGCACCTGCTGGACGACCTGGCCGGCGGCTCCGCGCTGGACGGGCTGCGCTGGATGATCGCCACCGGGGAGGAACTGCCCGCCGAGCTGGCCCGCCGCTGGCTGGAGGCGATGCCGGGCGCCGGGCTGCTGAACGCCTACGGCCCCACCGAGTGCTCCGACGACGTCACCCACCACACCGTCACCGCCCCCGACCTGGACCTGCTCCGCCTTCCCATCGGGACGCCCATCGCCGGCGCGCGGCTGTACGTGCTGCGCCGCCTCGAAGACGGCGGGGACGACGGCGGCTGGGCCGCCTGCGACGTCGGCGAGACGGGCGAGCTGTTCGTCGGCGGCGCCTGCGTCGGGCGCGGCTACCTGGGCGATCCCGAGCGCACCCGCGACGCCTTCTACAAGGACCCCTTCGACGGCGCCGCGGCCGGGCGCCTCTACCGGACCGGCGACGCGGTGCGGCTGCTGCCGCCCGGCGCGGGCGGCGCGGACCGGCCCGTCCTGCAGTACCTGGGACGCGTCGACCGGCAGGTGAAGATCTTCGGGGTGCGGATGGAGCTCGGCGAGATCGAGGCCGTGCTGCAGCGCCACCCGTCGGTGGGGGCCGCGGCGGTCGTCGTCCACGAGTACCCGGCCCTCTGACGCGGGGGAATGACACCGCGCGAGGACCCGATCGCTCACTACGCGTAATCAGGATGGCCGAAAAGGGCCGCCGATCCTTGTCACTTCCCGCGCGACGGGTGGGTCCGGCGGTGCCGGGGCGCGCCGATCCTTTGTCACAGACGTGAGCGATTCCCGGGGCCAAGTTCTACATGTGGGGGGATTGCGGGCCGCGCGAGGCCGCTGGTTGACTGTCCCTCCGCTACTCCTGAGTAGAGACATGGTCGAGAACGGCTCTCGCCGGCGGTGGAAAGTGGTGGCCCCGGGCACCGGCGGGGTCCGTACGGGCATGCGCGGCAACACTCGCGCATGCCCTTCGCCGACCCGGGGGGAAGGCTCGGGAAAGGGGATGGGGACGGCTCGACGTATTGTGCTCGCTCTGCATTTTCCGCTTCGGTTCCGCCGTGCGTTCCGCGCCGCTTCCGGCAGCGCGCGGGCGGCGCGAAACAAAGCCTCCGACCGGGAAAGTAACGCGTGATGCCCGCTATCGAGTACGTGCCCCTTTCCGCCGCCCAGCGCAGTGTCTGGTACGCGCAGCAACTGGCGCCGCGCACGCCGATTCACATCGCGCAGTACATCGACATCGAGGGCCCGGTCGACCCGGCGGTGTTCGACCGGGTGGCCCGGATCGCCGCGCACGAGGCCGAGGCGCTGCACCTGCGGTTCACCGAGCGCGGCGGGGTCCCGTGCCAGATCATCGATCCCGCCGCGGCGGCGACCGTCCCGCTGGTCGATCTGAGCGGCGCGGCCGACCCGGAGGCCGCGGCGCGGGACTGGACGCGGGAGCGGATGGCCGAGCCGCTGCCGCTGGACGCCGAGCGGCTGTACGTGACCGCGCTGCTGAGGCTGGGCCCGGACCGGTACCGGTGGTTCATCCGCGCGCACCACATCCTGGGGGACGCCCACAGCGGGTCGGTGATCAGCCGCCGGTTCGCCGAGATCTACACCGTGCTGGCCCGCGGCGGCGAGTACGAGCCGGCCGAGCGCGGCTCGTACCGGGCGCTGCTGGCCGAGGACGCCGCCTACCGGGAGTCGGAGCGGTACGAGCGGGACCGCGCGTACTGGACGGAGCGGTTCGCCGACCGGCCGGTCGCGGTGAGCCTGGCCGAGGGGATGGCCGAGCCCGCCGCCGACTACCTGACCCGGACCGCCCTGATCCCGCCGGGGGAGACGGCGGCGCTGGCGGCGGGGGCGCGCCGGCTGCGCACCGCCGCGCAGGGCCTGGCGATCGCGGCGACCGCCGCGTACGTGGCGCGGATGACCGGTACCGGTGACGTGATCCTGGGCCTGGCGGTCGCGGGCCGCACCTCGCAGGTCGCGGTGGAGACGCCCGCGCAGCTGTCGACCGTCCTGCCGCTGCGGGTGGCGGTGCGGCCGGGGATGACGGTCGAGGAGCTGGTGCGCACGGCGACCCGGGCCGCCGCGCGGGCGCTGCGGCACCAGCGGTACCGGCGTGAGGACCTGCTGCGGGACCTGCGGCTGCTGGGGGAGCGCCGCCGCCTGCACGGGCCGGTCATCAACATCATGGCCTACGACTACCGGCTGGACTTCGCCGGGACGCCCGCCCGGATGCACGCCCTCACCACCGGCCCGGTGGACGACCTGTCGATCAACCTCTACGACAACCTGGACGGGGCCGGGATGCGCGTCGACTTCGACGCGCACCCGGACCTCTACACCTCGGCGCAGGTCGCCTTCCACCAGGACCGCTATATCCGGTACCTGCGCGCCCTGGGGGAGGCCGACCCGTCCACGCCGCTGCGCGAGGTCGAGCTGCTGGACGAGGCCGAGCGGCGGCGCGTCCTGCGCGACTGGAACGACACGGCGCTGCCCGTGCCGGGCGGCGTGGTGCCGGAGCTGGTGGAGGCACAGGCGGCGCGCACCCCGGACGCCGTGGCGGTGGTGCACGACGGCGCGGAGCTGACGTTCGCGGAGCTGAACGGCCGTGCCAACCGGCTGGCCCGCGATCTGATCGGCCGCGGTGTCGGCCCGGAGGACTTCGTCGCGCTGGCGCTGCCGCGCGACGCCGGCCTGGTGGTGGCGGCGCTGGCGGTGCTGAAGGCGGGCGGGGCGTACCTGCCGGTCGACCCGGCCTACCCGGCCGACCGCGTCGCGTTCATGCTGGACGACGCGTCCCCCGCGTGCGTGATCACGACGGCGGAGGCCGCCGGGCGGCTGCCGGACGGCGCCCCGCGCCTGCTGCTGGACGAGACCGCTCTCGACCGGTACCCGGCCGGGGACGTGACGGACGCCGAGCGCCTGCGCCCGCTGCGCCCGGGGAACGCCGCCTACGCCATCTACACCTCCGGTTCGACGGGGCGCCCCAAGGGCGTCGTGGTGTCGCACGCGAGCGCGGTCGGGTTCTGCGCGTGGGCGAAGGCGGACTTCGGGCCGGAACGGCTGGCCCGGGTGCTGTTCTCCACGTCCATGAACTTCGACGTGTCGGTGTTCGAGTGGCTCGCGCCGCTGGCGGCGGGCGGCCGGATCGAGGTCGTGCGGGACCTCCTGGAGGTCGCCGAGCGCGGCGGCTGGGAGGGGACGCTGGTCAGCGGGGTGCCGTCGGCGATGGCGGCGCTGCTGGAGACCGGCCCGGCGCTGTCGGCCGGGGACGTGGTGCTGGCGGGCGAGGCGCTGCCGGCCCGGCTCGTCCAGGACCTGCGGGCCGCCGTCCCGGGCGCCCGCGTCTCCAACATCTACGGGCCGACCGAGGCCACCGTCTACGCCACCGCCTGGCACGACGACGGCAACACCGCCGGGCACGCGCCGATCGGCCGCCCGCTGGCCAACACCCGCGCCTACGTCCTGGACGCGGCGCTGCGCCCGGTCGCCGCCGGAGTGCCGGGCGAGCTGTATCTGGCGGGCGGCGGGCTGGCCCGCGGCTACCTGCGCCGCCCCGGTCCGAGCGCCGAACGCTTCGTCGCCTGCCCGTTCGGGGCGCCGGGCGAGCGCATGTACCGGACCGGCGACCTGGTCCGCTGGGACGACGCCGGCCGGATCGAGTACCTGGGCCGGGCCGACGACCAGGTCAAGGTGCGGGGCTTCCGGATCGAGCCGGGCGAGATCGAGGCCGTGCTGGACGCGCACCCGGGCGTCGTGCGGAGCGCCGTGGTCGCGCGCCGCGACGCCGCCGGGGACACCGTCCTGGTCGGCTACGCGGTCGGCGCCGCGACGGGCGCGGAACTGCGGGCGCACGTGGCGGCGCGGCTGCCGGAGTACATGGTCCCGGCGGCGGTGGTCGTCCTGGAGGCGATGCCGCTCAACCCCAACGGCAAGCTCGACCGGGCCGCGCTGCCCGCCCCCGACTTCGCGGCGTCCGCCGCCCCGGCCGGGAGCCGCGGGCCGCGCGACGCCCGCGAGGAGGCCCTCTGCGGCATCTTCGCCGAGGTGCTGGGCGTGGAACGGGTCGGCGTCGACGACGGCTTCTTCGCCCTGGGCGGCGACTCCCTCAAGGCCACCCGCGTGGTGTCCCGCGCCCGCGCCGCGCTCGGCGCAGACCTGACCGTCCGGGCGCTGTTCGAGCACCCGACCGTGGCAGCCCTGGCCGCCCTCCTCGCCGAACGCGCGGACGACCGGCCCGCGCGCCCCGCGCTGGTGCCCGCCGAGCAGAGCGACCTGGTTCCGGTTTCGTACGCGCAGCGGCGGCTGTGGTTCCTGAACGATCTCGAAGGCCCGTCCGCCACGTACAACATCCCGATCCCGCTGCGCCTCACCGGGCCGCTGGACCTGGACGCCGTCCGCGCCGCGATGCGCGACGTCCTCGCGCGCCACGAACCGCTCCGGACGGTGTTCACCGAGACCGGCGGCGAGCCGTACCAGCGGATCCTCGCCCCGGACGAGGCGGACGCCGAGCCGGAGACCGTCGCCGTCACCGCCGCCGGCCTGCCCGGCGCGGTGCTCGCCGAGGCCACCCGCGGGTTCGACCTCGCCGCCGAGATCCCGATCCGCGCCACCGTCTTCCGCCTCGGAAACGAGGAGCACGTGCTGCTGCTCGTGCTGCACCACATCGCCGGGGACGGCTGGTCGATGGGGCCGCTGGCCACCGACGTGATCACGGCGTACGCGGCGCGGGCCGCCGGGCGGGCCCCGGAGTGGGCGCCGCTGCCCGTCCGGTACGCCGACTACGCCGTCTGGCAGCGCGACCTCCTCGGCGCCGAGGACGACGCCGGCAGCCTCGCCGCCCGGCAGATCGCCTACTGGCGCGAGGCCCTGGCCGGGCTGCCCGAGGAACTGGAACTGCCCGCCGACCGGCCCCGCCCGGCGCGCGCGTCCTACCGGGGCGCGCAGGAGGCGTTCACGATCCCCGCCGACCTGCACGCGGCGCTCGCCGACCTGGCCCGCGAGCACCGGGCGAGCCTGTTCATGGTCGTGCAGGCCGCGCTGGCCGCGCTGTTCACCCGGCTCGGCGCGGGCACCGACGTCCCGATCGGGTCGCCGGTCGCGGGACGGACCGAGGACGCGCTCGACGACCTGGTGGGGGTGTTCGTCAACACGCTGGTGCTGCGGACCGACACCTCCGGCGACCCGGCGTTCGCCGAGCTGCTCGGCCGCGTCCGGGAGACCGACCTGGCCGCCCTCGCCCACCAGGACGTCCCGTTCGAGCGGCTGGTCGAGGTGCTCAATCCGCGGCGGTCCATGGCGCGGCACCCGCTGTTCCAGGCGATGATCTCCATCCAGAACAACCCGGCCCGGCGCGTGGAGGTGCCCGGCCTGACCGTCGAGGCCGAGCCCGTCGACCCCGGAGTCTCCCGCGTCGACCTGGCGCTGCTGGTCGAGGAGCTGACCGGCCCCGGCGGCGAGCCCGGCGGACTGGACTGCCGCCTGGAGTACGCCCTCGACCTGTTCGACCCCGGGACCGCCGCGGCGCTGGCCGCCCGCCTGGTGCGGCTGCTCGCCCACGCCGCCGCCCACCCGGACCGGCCGATCAGCGAGGCGGACCTGCTCGACGACGCCGAACGGCACCGGCTGCTGCGCGAGTGGAACGACACCGCGCTGCCGGTCCCGGCCGCCGTCGTCCCCGACCTGGTGGAGGCCCAGGCCGCCCGCACCCCCGGCGCCACCGCCGTCATCGCCGCGAGCGGCGCCGTCTCGCTGACCTACGCCGAGCTGAACGCCCGCGCCAACCGGCTGGCCCGCCACCTCATCGACCGGGGCGTCGGCCCTGAGGACTTCGTCGCCCTGGCGCTGCCGCGCGAGGCCGATCTCGTGGTCGCGGCGCTGGCCGTGCTGAAGGCGGGCGCCGCGTACGTGCCGATCGACCTGGACTACCCGGCAGGCCGCATCGCCGCCATGCTCGCCGACGCCGCCCCCGCCTGCGCCGTCACCACACGCGGCGCGGACCTGCCCGGCGGCACGCCCCGCGTCGACCTCGACGCCCTCGACCTGGCGGCCCACAGCGGCGCCGACGTCACCGACGCCGACCGGGTCCGCCCGCTGCGGCCGGGCAACCCCGCCTACGTCATCTACACCTCCGGCTCCACCGGCAGGCCCAAGGGCGTCGTCGCCTCGCACGCCGGCGTCGTCGACTTCGCCGCCGGGGCGGCGGAAGGCTACGGCGCTGCGCGGACGGGCCGGGTCCTGTTCTCCGCCTCGATGAGCTTCGACCTGTCGGTGTTCGAATGGCTGGTGCCGCTCACCGCCGGCGGCACGGTCGAGATCGTCCAGGACCTGCTGGAGGTCGCCGGGCGCGGCGGCTGGGAGGGCGCCCTCGCCAGCGGCGTGCCGTCCGCGGTGTCCGCGCTGCTGGCCCGGGGCGGGCTGCGCCTACGCGTGGACGACGTCGTCCTCGGCGGCGAGACGCTGCCGCCCCGGCTCGTCCACGAGCTCCGCGCCCTGCTGCCGGACGCGCGGATCTCCAACATCTACGGGCCCACCGAGGCGACCGTCTACGTCACCCACTGGTACGACGACGGCAACGCGGCCGGGCACGCGCCGATCGGCCGGCCCACGGCCAACACCCGCCTGCACGTCCTGGACACCGCGCTGCGTCCCGTGCCCGTGGGCGTGCCGGGGGAGCTGTACGTCGCGGGCGGCGGCCTGGCCCGCGGCTACCTGCGGCGCCCGGCACTGACCGCGGAGCGCTTCGTGGCCTGCCCGTTCGGCGAGCCCGGCGAGCGCATGTACCGCACCGGCGACCTCGTCCGGTGGACCCCCGCCGGGCAGCTCGACTACCTCGGACGGCTCGACGACCAGGTGAAGGTCCGCGGCTTCCGGATCGAGCCCGCCGAGATCGAGGCCGCGCTGGCCGCGCACCCGGCCGTGACGCGGAGCGCGGTCGTGGCCCGGCCCGACGCCGCGGGCGACACCGCGCTGGTCGGCTACGTCACCGCCGCGGCCCCCTGCGACCCCGCCGAGCTGCGCGCCTTCGTCGCCGGAACGCTGCCCGCCCACATGGTCCCGGCGGCGGTCGTCGTCCTGGACGCGATGCCGCTTAACCCCAACGGGAAGCTCGACCGGGCCGCGCTGCCCGCCCCCGACCTCGCCACGCCCGCCGGGCCCGCCCCGGGCCGCGGCCCGCGCGACGCCCGCGAGGAGATCCTCCGCGGCATCGTCGCCGACGTCCTCGGCCTCCCGGACATCGGCGTCGACGACGGCTTCTTCGACCACGGCGGCGACTCGCTCAAGGCCACCCGCGTCGCCGCCCGCGCCCGCGCCGCCCTCGGCACCGACCTGTCCGTCCGCGCCCTGTTCGAGACCCCGACCGTCGCGGGCCTGGCCGCGCACATCGCCCGCCTCGACGCCGCCGGGACCGGGCACGGGCGGCCCGCCCTGGAACCCGTGCCCGCCGGCCGCCGCCCCGACCCGCTCCCGGTGTCGTACGCGCAGGAGCGGCTCTGGTTCCTGGACCGGCTGGAGGGGCCGGGCGCGACGTACAGCATGCCGATCCCGCTGCGGATCACCGGCGAGCTCGACCACGCGGCGATGCGCGCCGCCCTCGCCGACGTCGTCACCCGGCACGAGTCGCTCCGCACCCTCTTCGGGGACATCGACGGCGAGCCCCACCAGCGGATCCTGTCCCCGGACGACGCCGCCGCGCGCCTCACCCTCACGACCGGCGAGGTCGTGGCGGGCGGGCTCCACGACGCGGTCTTCGCCGACGCGACCCGCGGCTTCGACCTGGCCGCCGACCTCCCCGTCCGCGCCCACCTCTACCGGACCGCGCCCGGCGAGCACCTGCTGCTGCTCGTCCTGCACCACATCGCCGGGGACGGCTGGTCGATGGCCCCGCTCGCCCGCGACGTCATCACCGCCTACCTCGCCCGCCGCGACGGCGCCGCCCCGGAATGGCCCGCGCCGCTCCCGGTGCAGTACGCCGACTACGCCCTCTGGCAGCGCGCCCTCCTCGGCGACGAGCACGACCCCGGCAGCCTGGTCAACCGGCAGCTCGCGTACTGGAAGCAGGCCCTCGCCGGGCTGCCCGACCAGCTCGACCTGCCCGCCGACCGGCCGCGCCCGCCGCGCGCCTCCTACCGCGGCGGGCAGGTGCCCTTCCAAGTCGACGCCGCCCTGCACGCCAAGGTCACCGCGCTGGCCCGCGAACACCAGGTCAGCGCGTTCATGGTGCTCCAGGCCGCGCTCGCCGCGCTGCTCACCCGGCTCGGCGCGGGCACCGACGTCCCGATCGGGACGCCGGTCGCGGGACGCACGGACACCGGACTCGACGACCTGGTCGGCGTCTTCGTCAACACGCTGGTGCTGCGCACCGACACCTCCGGCGACCCGGCCTTCGCCGAGCTGCTCGGCCGCGTCCGGGAGACCGACCTGGCCGCCCACGCCCACCAGGACGTCCCGTTCGAGCGGCTCGTCGAAGCCCTCAACCCGGCGCGGTCACTGGCACGGCACCCGCTCTTCCAGGTCATGCTCACCCTCCAGAACAACCCCCGGGCCGCCGTCGACCTGCCCGGCCTGACCGTGGAGCCCGAGCCGATGGACGCCGGGGTCGCCAAGTTCGACCTCGAATTCCTCCTCGAGGAACGCGACGGCGCGCTCGCCGGGACCCTGGAGCACGCCCTCGACCTCTTCGACCGCGACACCGCCGAACGGTTCGCCGCCTGGTACGTCCAGGTCCTGGAGGCCGTCACCGCCGACGCCGCCGTCACCGTCGCCGGCCTGGACCTGCCCGGCGCCGACGAACGCCGCGCCCGCGCCGCGGAGACCACGGCTGCTCCAGGGCCCACAGTGAAGCGCCTGGTCGCCTACGTCGTCGCCGCGCCCGGCCAGACCGTCGACCCCGAGGAACTGCGCGCCCACGTCCGCGCCGGGCTCCCCGAGTCGATGGTCCCGGCCGCCGTCGTCGTCCTCGACGCGATGCCCCTCACCCCCAACGGGAAGATCGACACCAAGGCGCTGCCCAGGCCCGACCTGGACGCCGCGCCCGCCGCGACCCCGTACCGGGCGCCGCGCGACGCCCGCGAGGAGACCGTCGCCGCCGTCTTCGCCGACCTGCTCGGCGTCCCGCGCGTCGGGATCGACGACGACTTCTTCGCCCTCGGCGGCAACTCGCTGATCGCCATGCGGGTCGCCGGCCGGATCCGCCGCGCCCTGGCCGCCGAACTCCCCGTCCGGGCGCTGTTCGAGGCCCCCACCGTCGCCGGGATCGCCGCGCTGCTCGACGGCCTCCGGGACGGGGACGGGAACGGAGGCCCGGCCCGCCCGCCCCTGGAACCGCGCAAACGCCCCGACCCGCTCCCGCCGTCGTACGCGCAGCGGCGGCTGTGGTTCCTCAACCGGTTCGAGGGGCCCTCCGCCACCTACAACATGCCGACCGCGCTGCGCATCCGCGGCGCCCTCGACCACGCCGCGCTGCAGGAGGCCCTCGGCGACCTCGTCACCCGGCACGAGTCGCTCCGCACGATCCTGCCCGACAGCGGCGGCGTCCCCCGGCAGGTGATCCTCGACCCCGCCGCCGCCCGTCCCGAACTGGAGATCACCGACACGAGCGAGGCCGAACTGCCCGCCCGCCTCGGCATGGCCGCCGGACACGCCTTCGACATCTCCGCCGAACCGCCGCTGCGCGCCCACCTCTTCCGGCTCGCCCCCGACGAGCACGTCGCCCTGCTGCTCATGCACCACATCGCGGGCGACGGCTGGTCGATGGCGCCGCTCGCCCGGGACCTGATCGCGGCGTACGCGGCGCGGGTGGAGGGTGGTGTGCCGGGGTGGGCGCCGTTGCCGGTGCAGTACGCCGATTACACGTTGTGGCAGGAGGAGTTGTTCGGGTCGGAGGACGATCCGGAGAGCCTGGTGTCAGGGCAGATCGCGTACTGGCGCGAGGCTCTGGCCGGTTTGCCGGAGGAACTGGCGCTGCCGTCCGACCGGCCCCGGCCCGCCGAAGCGTCCTACCGGGGCGGCACCGCCCGCTTCCGCCTCGGCCCCGACGTGCGCGAGGCGCTCCTCACCCTCGCCCGCGAGACCGGCGCCAGCCCGTTCATGGTCGCCCAGGCCGCCTTCGCCGCCCTGCTGACCAGGCTCGGCGCCGGAACCGACGTCCCCATCGGCTCACCGATCGCCGGACGCACCGACGACGCCCTGGACGACCTGGTCGGCATGTTCGTCAACATGCTAGTCTTCCGCACCGACACCGCGGGCGACCCCTCGTTCCGGGAGCTCATCGCACGGGTCAGGGAGACCGGCCTGGCCGCCTACGCCCACCAGGACGTCCCGTTCGAGCGCCTCGTCGAAGTCCTCAACCCGCCCCGCCACCTCGGCCGCCACCCGCTCTTCCAGGTCGGCCTCACCTTCCAGAACAACCCCGAGGCCAGGCTGGAGATGCCCGGCTTCAGCGCCGAACCCGAACCGCTGAACGCCGGAGTGTCCCGCTTCGACCTCCTGATGATCCTCACCGAGCGCGCCGACGGCCTCGACGGCGAACTGGAGTACGCCCTCGACCTGTACGACCCCGCCACCGCCGAACGCCTGACCGCCCGCTTCGAGCGCTACCTGACCGGACTCCTCGCCGCCCCCGACGCCCCGATCGGGACGGTCGACGTCCTCGACCCCGCCGAACGCGAGACCATCCTGAGCGACTGGGCGGGAGGCCGGACGGGCACGGCGCCCGATGCCGGTGACGCGACGATCCCGGCGCTGTTCGAGGCGCGTGCGGCCGAGCGTCCTGATGCTCCGGCGGTGACGTTCGAGGGGCGGACGCTGTCGTACGGGGAGCTGAACGCGCGGGCCAACCGCCTAGCCCGGCACCTGATCGAGCGCGGTGCGGGGCCCGAACGCTTCGTCGCCCTGCGGCTTCCGCGCTCGGCCGATCTGGTCGTGGCGATCCTCGCGGTGCTGAAGACCGGGGCCGCCTACGTGCCCATCGACCCGGACTACCCGGCGGAGCGCATCGCCCACATGCTGGACGACGCCCGGCCCGTCCTGACCCTCGACACCGTCGAGGTCCCCGACGACCTTCCCGGCACCGACCTGAACGTTGCCGTCCATCCGGAGAGTGCGGCGTATGTGATTTATACGTCGGGGTCGACGGGGTTGCCGAAGGGTGTGGTGGTTCCGCACAGGAATGTGGTGCGGTTGCTGGGGTCGACGGAGGAGTGGTTCGGATTCGGTGCGGGTGATGTGTGGTCGTTTTTCCATTCGTTCGCGTTTGATTTCTCGGTGTGGGAGTTGTGGGGTGCGTTGTGTTATGGCGGCCGTGTGGTCGTCGTCCCGTACCTGACCTCGCGTTCGCCCGGCGAGTTCCTGGAACTGCTGGCCGCTGAGAAGGTCACCGTCCTGAACCAGACTCCGTCGGCGTTCTATCAGCTGGTGGCGGCCGATCGGGAGCGTCCGGAGACGGACTTGTCGGCGTTGCGGTTCGTGGTCTTCGGTGGTGAGGCTCTGGAGTTGGGCCGCTTGGAGGAGTGGTATTCGCGGCACGGGGATGAGGCCCCGGTGCTGGTGAACATGTACGGGATCACCGAGACGACCGTGCACGTGTCCTACCAGCGTCTCGACCGCGCGTTCGCC
>NZ_JBHSON010000131.1:0-26847 GCF_042656285.1 Actinomadura rugatobispora
GCCGCGGCCGCGGCGGCGCTGTTCGTCGCGGGGCACTCGCTGACCGGGTCCAACGGCCTGGAACCGGTGGTGCCGATGGTCGCGGGGACGGCCACGCTGGTGGTGCTGGGCCGGCTGGCCGGGCTGCTGCGGGAGAACCAGCGGCTGCGGCGCGCGGTCGGCACCGGCGAGGACCACTTCCGCGCCCTGTCGGAGAGCATCAACGACGCGGTCCTCATCTGCGACCTGAAGGGCATCGTCCAGTACGTCAGCGCCGGGGCGCTGCGCACCTACCGCTACACGCCCGGGGAGCTGCTGAGCCGCTCCCTGCACGAGATCATCCACCCGGAGGACCTGCCGCGGGTGCGGGCCGGGTTCCTGGCGTTCGTGTCCGGCGACGACGACGACGGCGACGCCGACGGCCGCGACGGGAGCGCCGACGACCCCGAGGAGCCCGCCGACGACGCCGTCCCCGCGGTCGACACCGTGGAGGACGCGGTGGTCCGGGACGCGGCCGACGGCACGCTGCGGCTGGCCTGCCGGGTCCGCGCGGCCGACGGCACCTGGCTGCCCACCGAGTCGACGATCTCCCGCTACAGCGGCCCCGGGGACGCCCCCGGACGGCTGCTGATCACCACCCGGGACCTGAGCGAGCAGGCCGCGCTGCGCCGCCAGGTCACCCACCTGACCTTCCACGACGGCCTGACCGGGCTGCCCAACCGCGCCTACTTCGAGGAGCGCACCCAGGAGGTGCTGTCCCGGCAGCGGGCCGGCGGCCGGGTCGCGGTGCTGTTCGTCGACCTCGACGGCTTCACCGCCGTGAACGACTCGGCCGGGCACGCCGCGGGCGACCAGGTGCTGGCGCAGGCCGCGCGGCGGCTGCGCGGCACCGTGCTGGCCGAGGACACCGTGTGCCGCTGGGGCGGCGACGAGTTCGCCGTCCTGGTGCGGCTCGCGGGCGACGGCGCGGGCGGCGGGCCGGGCGCGGCCGAGACCCGCGCGGCGGTGGAGCTGGCCGAGCGGATGCTGCGGGTACTGACGCTGGAGCCGTACAAGGTGGGCGGCAAGGGGATCGCGCTGACCGCCAGCATCGGCATCGCGTTCGCGGGCGACGAGGAGGAGCCCGCCGGACCGGGCGCGTCCGGGCGGCCGGGCCCGCGGTCGGCCGCGGCGGCGGGCCGGCGGCTGCGGCGCAGCGCGGCCGACCTGATCCGCAACGGCGACCTGGCGATGGCCCGGGCCAAGGAGCTCGGCGGCGGCCGGGTCGAGGTGTTCGCCCCGCACATGCACTCCGACGTCGTACGCAGGCTGGAGCTGGGCGGCGACCTGCGGCGCGCGATGGCCGAGGAGCAGTTCGCGGTCGAGTTCCAGCCGGTGGTGGAGCTGGCCACCTCCCGGGTGACCGGGGTGGAGGCGCTGCTGCGCTGGTGGCGGGGGAGCGAGAGCGTCCCGCCGGAGCGGTTCATCGGCCCGGCCGAGGAGTCCGGGCTGATGGTGCCGCTGGGCGACTGGGTGCTGCGCGAGGCGTGCCGGGAGGTGGCCGGGTGGCGCGGCGAGGCCTGGGACATCGGGCTGTCGGTCAACTTCACCGCCCGGCAGATCGCGGCGCCGCGGTTCGTGGAGTCGGTCGCGGCGGCGCTGGAGGAGACCGGGCTGCCGCCGAGCGCGCTGACCCTGGAGGTGCGCGAGGAGGTGCTGGTCGAGGACGCGGGGCAGAACGTGGCGCGGCTGTCGGAGCTGCGCGGCCTGGGCGTGCGGCTGGCCATCGACGACTTCGGCACCGGGTACGCCTCGCTGGCCTACCTGGGGCAGCTCCCGGTCGACATCATCAAGATCGACCCGTCGTTCGTGGCGGGGCTGGGCTCGGACGAGACGCTGACCCTGCTCACCCGGACGATCGTGCGGCTGGGCAGCGACCTGGGCCTGACCGTGGTGGCCGAGGGCATCGAGCGGCCCGAGCAGCTGGAGCTGCTGCGCGGGATGGAGTGCCCGCGGGGCCAGGGCTACCTGGTGGCGCGGCCGATGGCGGCGGGACGGGTGGAGTCGCTGGTGCGCACCAACCTGGAGTCCCCCGGCGACCTGCCGCCGGGGGCGATCGCGCTGCCGCTGGGCGAGCCGCCCATGGAACCGCCCATGCCATCTCGCATGGTGAGATAAACTGTCCAGGGATTTGACCGCGGGCGGGAAGTCGGCGAAAGTGGGGCCCGTGCAGAGCAGTTCCATCATCCTCGTAGTACTTGGTCGGCGCGCAGGCTGATCAAGCACCTCGTCCTGCGCGCGCCCCTCGACCGCCATCCGGCGGCGGGGGTTTTTTGTTGGCCGTGTGACCTGAGAACGGGTGGCCCCGCGGACCCCGCGCTCCCAGCGAGCACAGACTCCTCCAAGGAACTGGAACATGACGACCGAACAGATGACGGGAGCCCAGGCGCTGGTCCGCGCCCTGGAGAACGTCGGCGTCGACACCGTGTTCGGCATTCCGGGCGGCGCGATCCTCCCGGCGTACGACCCCATCTTCGACTCCGAGAAGCTTCGCCACATCCTGGTGCGGCACGAGCAGGGCGCCGGGCACGCGGCCCAGGGCTACGCGATGGTCACGGGCAAGGTCGGGGTGTGCATGGCCACCAGCGGGCCGGGAGCGACCAACCTGGTCACCCCCATCTCCGACGCCTACATGGACTCGGTCCCGATGGTGGCGATCACGGGGCAGGTGGCCAGCAAGGCGATCGGCACCGACGCCTTCCAGGAGGCCGACATCGCCGGCATCACCATGCCGATCACCAAGCACAACTTCCTGGTGACCAAGCCGGAGGACATCGCCCGCACCATCGTCGAGGCGTTCCACATCGCCGCCACCGGCCGCCCCGGCCCGGTGCTGGTCGACATCGCCAAGGACGCGCTGCAGACGACCTTCGACTTCGAGTGGCCCGTCACCATGCAGCTCCCGGGCTACCGCCCGGTCACCCGGCCGCACTCCAAGCAGGTGCGCGAGGCGGCACGGCTGATCGTGGAGTCCCGGCGCCCGGTGCTGTACGTCGGCGGCGGCGTCCTGAAGGCCGGCGCGTCCGCGGAGCTGAAGGTGCTGGCCGAGCTGACCGGCGCCCCCGTCGTCACCACCCTGATGGCCAAGGGCGCGCTGCCCGACAGCCACCCGCAGCACATGGGCATGCCCGGCATGCACGGCAGCGTCGGCGCGGTCGGCGCCCTGCAGAAGGCCGACCTGCTGGTCACCCTCGGCGCCCGCTTCGACGACCGGGTCACCGGCAAGCTGGACGGGTTCGCCCCGAACGCCAAGGTCGTGCACGCCGACATCGACCCGGCCGAGATCTCCAAGAACCGGCACGCCGACGTCCCGATCGTCGGCGACGCCCGCGAGGTCATCGCCGACCTGATCGTCGCCGTCCAGGCCGAGCACGACGCGGGCCGCACCGGCGACTACGAGGCCTGGTGGCGCCAGCTCAACGCCTGGCGCGAGACCTACCCGCTCGGCTACGACCAGCCCGCCGACGGCTCGCTGTCGCCGCAGTACGTCATCCAGCGGATCGGCGAGCTGGCCGGCCCCGACGCCTACTACGTCGCGGGCGTCGGCCAGCACCAGATGTGGGCCGCGCAGTTCATCAAGTACGAGCGGCCGGGCGCGTTCCTCAACTCCGGCGGCGCGGGGACGATGGGCTACGCCGTCCCGGCCGCGATGGGCGCCAAGGTCGGCGCGCCCGGCACCCAGGTGTGGGCGATCGACGGCGACGGCTGCTTCCAGATGACCAACCAGGAGCTCGCGACCTGCGCGATCGAGGGCATCCCGGTCAAGATCGCGGTGATCAACAACGGTAACCTCGGCATGGTGCGGCAGTGGCAGACGCTCTTCTACAACGAGCGCTACTCCAACACCGACCTCCAGTCGAAGGAGACCACGACCGTCCGCATCCCGGACTTCGTCAAGCTGGCGGAGGCCTACGGCTGCGTCGGGCTGCGCTGCGACAGCGCCGAGGACGTCGACGCGGTCATCGCCAAGGCGATGGAGATCGACGACGCCCCGGTGGTCATCGACTTCGTCGTCCACCAGGACGCGATGGTGTGGCCGATGGTCGCCGCCGGCACCGCCAACGACGACATCAAGATCGCCCGGGACATGGCCCCCGACTGGGAGAACGGAGACTGACCGCGATGAGCCTGCACACTCTCTCGGTTCTGGTGGAGAACAAGCCCGGCATCCTCGCGAGGGTGGCGGCGCTGTTCTCGCGGCGCGGGTTCAACATCGAGTCGCTGGCCGTCGGCGTCACCGAGCATCCCGAGATCTCCCGGATGACCATTGTGGTGAACGTGGCCGAGCTGCCGCTCGAGCAGGTCACCAAGCAGCTGAACAAGCTGGTCAACGTGCTCAAGATCGTCGAGCTGGACACCTCCGCCTCGGTCCAGCGCGAGCTGGTGCTGATCAAGGTGCGCGCCGACGCCGAGACCCGGTCCCAGGTGCTGGAGACCGTCCAGCTGTTCCGGGCCAAGGTCGTCGACGTGGCGCCGGACGCGGTCACCATCGAGGCCACCGGCAACCGCGACAAGCTGGACGCGCTGATCCGGATGCTGGAGCCGTTCGGCATCAAGGAACTGGTGCAGTCGGGCATGGTCGCCATCGGCCGCGGCGCCCGCTCCATCACCGACCGTTCGCTGCGTGCCATCGAGCGCAGCGCGTGAACCGCGCGTCCGGGAGCGCCCCCGGACACTCCGGACCGCGGACACCCTGGGATCGACCCGATATCAACTACGAAAGGCAGCAGCACAGTGGCTGAGATGTTCTATGACAACGACGCGGACCTGAGCGTCATCCAGGGCCGGCATGTCGCCATCATCGGGTACGGCAGCCAGGGGCACGCGCACGCGCTCTCGCTGCGCGACTCCGGCGTCGACGTCCGGGTCGGCCTGCGCGAGGGCTCCCCGAGCCGGGAGAAGGCCGAGGCCGAGGGGCTGCGCGTGGTGACCCCGGCGGAGGCGGCCGAGGAGGCCGACCTGATCATGCTGCTGGCGCCCGACCACCACCACCGCGAGATCTTCGAGAAGGACATCAGGCCGGCCCTGGTCGACGGCGACGCGCTGTTCTTCGGGCACGGCTTCAGCATCCGCTACGACCTGGTCCAGCCGCCGGAGGGCGTGGACGTCTGCATGGTCGCGCCCAAGGGCCCGGGCCACCTGGTGCGCCGCCAGTTCACCGCGGGCCGCGGCGTCCCGGTGATCGTGGCGGTGGAGAAGGACCCGTCCGGGAACGCCTGGTCGCTGGCGCTGTCGTACGCCAAGGCGATCGGCGGGCTGCGCGCCGGCGGGATCAAGACCACCTTCACCGAGGAGACCGAGACCGACCTGTTCGGCGAGCAGGTCGTGCTGTGCGGCGGGCTCTCCGAGCTGATCAAGAACGGGTTCGAGGTGCTCACCGAGGCCGGCTACCAGCCGGAGGTGGCCTACTTCGAGACGCTGCACGAGGTGAAGCTGATCGTCGACCTCATCTACGAGGGCGGCATCTCCAAGATGTACTGGTCGGTGTCCGACAACGCCGAGTACGGCGGGTACAGCCGCGGCTCGCGGGTGGTCACCTCCGAGACCAAGGCGGAGATGAAGAAGATCCTCGCCGAGATCCAGTCCGGCGAGTACGCCAAGGAGCTGGTGGCCGAGTTCGAGGGCGGCCAGGTCCAGTTCGGCAAGTACCGCGAGCAGCTCGCCGAGCACCCGATCGAGAAGACCGGCGCCAAGCTCCGCCCGATGATGAGCTGGCTCAACGACTGAACGACCGAGCCTTCTCGTTCAATGCCGTGAGGCCGCCCGCGGGTGACGCGCGGGCGGCCTCGGCGCTGTGCGGTGCCGGGCGGTAGTAACACTCTGAGGGGGCGACCCCTCAGACTCCCCGGCAAGGGCAGACTGACCGTCACCCTCCACTCCGCTGGCGCTCCGCTCCGGGTGCCGGTCAGTCGCGGCGGAGCAGCCGCAGCGGGAGGCTCAGCAGGCCGCGCAGGCCGCCGGGGCGCGCCTCGCCGTCGTGGTGTTCGCCGCCTTCCACCAGGACGGCGAGATGGCCGTCGCCGGTGAAGTGGATCGTCGCGTCCGTGCCGGAGCCTAGGCCGCGGCGCTGCGGCTCCGTCTTCACACGGGGGCCGCGCTCGGGGCCCAGCCGCGCCTCGCGGGTCACGCCGAGCGCCGACACGGCCACGTGAACGTCCCAGAGGCCGGGGCCGGGTACGGGCACGTCCGCCTCGAAGCCCTCGTCCGGCGTCGCGGTGGCGGCGGTGCGCGCCTCCTCCCCGGTGTCGCGCTCCCGCAGGATGATCTCGGCCCCGTGCTCGCGGGCCTGGACCCGCTCGATGCCCGCCCGGCCGCGCAGCCGCAGCCGGCGGCCCTGCCAGCCCGCCGCGTCCAGCCGGTGCGCCACCCCGACCTCGGCGGTGATGTCGGCGTCCTGGCGCGGGACGCCGCGCAGGTAGGGGTACATGGCGTACACCCGGCCGCCGACCACCACGGCGCCCGCCGGACGGCCCTCCACCTCGTCCCGGATCAGCCGCTCCAGTTCCTCGCCCAGGCCGTGCCGGATGCAGAACGCCCGCAGCCGGTAGGACGAGGGCAGCGCGGCGCGGGCGTCGTCGCTGAGGGCCTCCTCGCCCAGCACCCGCCGGGTCTCCTCCACCAGTCGCTCGCGCTGCGGCCCGTCCAGGTCCAGGAATCGCTGGTCGTACACGCGAAGGACGTCGTGCAGCACACTGATCGCGTACTCCGAGATCACGGGGTTCTCCATGTAGGCCGGGGAATCGTAGTTACGGTAAGGCGCGCGGAGATCGGCACGGGGGAACGCGCCGCCGCGTGTCTCGCCGGGCCCCGGGCGTGCGCCGGGCATGCGGCGCGGGCCGGACGGGTGCGGCGGCACTGGTAGCGTCTTGGCACGTGGCGGAGGCGGTGGCGGCGGGGCGCGCGGCGTCCCGCGGCGTCCCCGGCCGGTCCGCGTCAGGCCGGTCCCGGCACGCCCGGATCCTGGCCGCGCTCGTCGCGCTGTCGGCCCTGGTGTACGCGGCGTCCTCGCTGCTGCGGCTGCGGGCGTTCCAGGCCAGCACCTACGACCTGGTCATCTTCGACCAGGCGCTGCGGTCCTACAGCCGGTTCGGCGCCCCCGTCGCGATGGTCAAGGGCGTGCACAACGGCTTCGGCCCCGACTTCTCCGTGCTCGGCGACCACTTCTCCCCGATCCTGGCGGTGCTGGCCCCGCTGTACTGGCTGCACGACGGCCCCGAGACGCTGCTGGTGGCGCAGGCCGTGCTGTTCGCGCTGGCGGCCGTGCCCGTCTGGCGGTACGCGGCGCGCCGGTTCGGCCCGGTCTCCGCGCACCTGGTCGCCGGGGCGTACGCGCTGTCGTGGCCGATCGCCGAGGCGCTGGCGTTCGACTTCCACGAGGTCGCGTTCGTGCCGCTGCTGTCGGCGCTGCTCGTGGAGCGGTACGACGCGGGCCGCCGCGTCCAGGCCGCCCTCGCCGCGGCCGGGCTGCTCATGGTCAAGGAGGACATGGGCCTGCTGCTGGTCGGCTTCGGGTTCTTCCTGCTCGCCCGGCGCGGCGAACGGCGCGCCGGGGCCGCCTACGCCGCGGCCGGGATCGCCGCGACCTGGGCCTCCTCGCGGGTGCTGATCTCGCTGTTCGGCGGCGACAACGACTACTACTGGGCGTACGGCTCGCTCGGCGACGGGATGGCGGACGCGGCCGTGCGCGTCCTGACGCACCCGTGGATCCTGCCCGGCGCGGTGGGCTCGCCGCCGGTCAAGCTGCTCACGATGGCGCTGCTGGTCGTCCCGCTGCTGCTGCTCCCGCTGCGGTCCCCGCTGGCGCTGGCGGCGCTGCCGCTGCTGGCGGAACGGATGCTGGCCGACCGCTTCCCCAACTGGTGGGAGCCGGGCTACCACTACAACGCGTTCATCGTCGCGATCCTGGTCATGGCGGCGGTGGACGGCGCGTACCGGCTCCGCGGCCGCCGCCCGCCGGCCGCGCTGACCCGGCTGCGCCCGGTCGCCGCGCTCCGCCGTTCGCGTCCGGTCGCCGCGCTGCGGCGGATGCGGCCGTGGCGGGCGCTGCGGCGCCACCTGCCCGCCGCCGCGCTGCTGGCGGGGGCCGTGGTGACCGTCCCGTTCTTCGCGTTCGGCGACCTGGCCGATCCCGGGCTCTACCGCCCGGACGGGCGCGACCGGGCCGCGGGCGCCGCCGTCGCCGCCGTCCCGGACGGCGCGCTGGTCGAGACCGCCAACAACCTGGGGCCCGCCCTCTCGGCGCGGACCCGCGTCCTGCTGTGGGACCGGGAGCCCCGCGGGGCCCCGTGGGTCGTCGCCGACATCGGGCGGCACACCTTTCCCTTCACCACCCTGGAAGAACAGCGCCACAGGGTCGCGCGGTTGATCAATGAGGGGTACCGCCCGGTGTTCCGGCAGGCCGGTTACATCGTCCTCACCCGCGAATCGGCGGCGCCCCGATGACCCATGGCGGCATGGGGTGTCAGAAAGCCGGTGAAAATCATCCCCTGGCGCCGTGCCCTACACTTTCCGCGTTTTTTGCCCGATACTTGAAGTAAGTCGCAGCGGGCGCGGGCAACCCCCGGCGCACCAGGGCGAACACTCAAGGTGGCCGTGCCCGCGCCGGTGGTGGGGCGGACACATGAACGGTGCTGGGCAGCGAATCGGAGAACCGGCGAGGCAATTCTCCCGCCGGCTCCGATCATCGACGGCGGCTCATTCTCCGCGGCGCGATGCGGCCGGCGGAGGCGAACACGGCGAGGAGCGGTGAGGTGGCGGCCGCGGACCGGGCCGTCCAGCGGTGGGAGACGTGCGGGCAGGCGTGGATCGCGCTGCTCCGGCACGTCTGGTCGGCGGGTGAGGCCGGCATGGAGGAGCTCGGGCCGATCATCGAGGGACCCCCGGCCCTGTTCGAGATCGCCTCGCTGAGCTGGGAGGATCCGCTGCTGCGCGAGCACGGCGACCGCGACCGGCTGGTCGGCCGCGCGCACGAGCGCACCCGCGGCGGCACCCGCCCGGACCGCCGCGTTCCGGAGCACCGGGCGCGGATGCGCGACCGGAACGGCGTCGACCAGCTGCGCTGGGTCACCGAGCTGCTGCGGGCGCGGCCGTGGACCACCAGCGCGTGGATCTCCCTGGTCGTCCCCGGCGAACCGGCCGGATCCGTGCCGCGGCTGGTCGCGCTGTCGTTCCGGATCCGCGGCTACCGGCTGATCATGACGGCGATGTTCCGGTCGCAGGACGTCTCCCACGGCTACCTGGCCTACATCCCGCTGCGCGGCGTCCAGCTGCAGGTGGCCGAGGAGCTCGGGCTCCCGTCGGGGCCGCTGCGGGTCTTCGTCGACGTCCCGCACATCAAAGTCGCCGACGCCGACCGCGTGGCGGGCATCCTGACGGCTCTCCCGGAGCCCAACGCGGCTTGACCCCGCCGGCCGGCGGGGTGTGAGATCCGCCTCCCCGCGGGCGCCCCGGAGCGGGTCCCGCCGCCCGGAAAGGCCGGTTCGGGACGCCGGCGGGCGGCGCCGCCGTCCGGACGCGGCCCCGGCCGGATGCGGCCCCGCCCGGACCGCCCCCTCCGACCTGGGCGGACGCGGCGGCGGACCGGTGCGCGCGGGACGGTTCGGGGCGCTTCTGGGCCGTACGGGGCGGCGGGGCATGACCGGGGGGACCAGTGCGCTGGCCGGGACAAATGGTGTGTTCCGGTGCGTGTCGCCCGGTTCGCGAGGGGCGCCGCCGACGGGGGATAGACTCGGGAACGAGCCGAGGGCACACCGTGGTGACTCGCGACTTTCCCCGCACCCACAGCTTTTCCCACCTCTGCACATCCACGTCCCGAAGGACCGTTCCTTGAGCAAGCCTGTCGTCCTCGTCGCAGAAGAACTCTCCCCGGCCGGCATCGCCGTCCTCGAATCCGACTTCGAGGTCCGCCAGGTCGACGGCGCCGACAAGGCGGCGCTGCTGCCCGCCGTCGCCGACGTCGACGCGCTGATCGTGCGGAGCGCCACCAAGGTCACCGCGGAGGTGTTCCAGGCCGCCCGCAAGCTGCGCGTGGTCGCGCGCGCGGGGGTCGGGCTCGACAACGTCGACGTCGAGGCCGCCACCAAGGCCGGCGTCATGGTCGTCAACGCGCCCACCTCCAACATCGTCACCGCCGCCGAGCACGCGATCGCGCTGCTGCTGGCGATCGCGCGGAACGTGCCACAGGGCCACGCCGCGCTCAAGCAGGGCGAGTGGAAGCGCTCCAAGTACACCGGCGTCGAGCTGCAGGGCAAGACCGTCGGCGTGCTCGGCCTCGGCCGGATCGGCGTGCTGGTCGCGCAGCGGCTGGCCTCCTTCGACATGAACGTGATCGCCTTCGACCCGTACGTGCAGGCCGCCCGCGCCGCCCAGCTCGGCGTGAAGCTGGTCACGCTCGACGAGCTGCTGGCCGAGAGCGACTTCATCACCGTCCACCTGCCCAAGACGCCCGAGACCCTGGGGCTGATCGGCGACCGCGAGCTGCACCGGGTCAAGCCCAGCGTGCGCATCGTCAACGCCGCCCGCGGCGGGATCGTCGACGAGGAGGCCCTGGAGCTGGCGCTCAAGGACGGCCGGGTGGCCGGGGCCGGCATCGACGTGTTCCGCACCGAGCCGTGCACCGAGAGCCCGCTGTTCCACCACGACAACGTGGTGGTCACCCCGCACCTGGGCGCCAGCACGCACGAGGCGCAGGAGAAGGCCGGCACCCAGGTCGCCCGCTCGGTGAAGCTGGCGCTGTCCGGCGAGTTCGTGCCGGACGCGGTCAACGTCCAGGGCGGCGCGGTCGCCGAGGACGTCAAGCCCGGCCTGCCGCTGGCCGAGAAGCTGGGCCGGATCTTCACCGCGCTGGCCGGCGGCGTGCCGGTGCGGCTGGACGTGGTGGTCCGCGGCGAGATCGCCGAGCACGACGTCAAGGTGCTGGAGCTGGCCGCGCTCAAGGGCGTGTTCGTGGACGTGATCGAGGAGGCGGTGACGTTCGTCAACGCCCCGCTGCTGGCCCGCGACCGCGGCGTCGAGGTCACCCTCACCACCTCCGACGACAGCCCCGACTGGCGCAACGTGGTCCAGGTGCGCGGCACGATGACCGACGGCTCGGTGGTGTCGGTGTCCGGCACGCTCACCGGCCCCAAGCACACCGAGCGGATCATCGAGGTCAACGGCTACCAGATGGAGCTGGTGCCGACCGAGCACATGGCCTTCTTCGTCTACTCCGACCGTCCCGGCATCGTCGGGGTGGTCGGGCGGCTGCTCGGCGACGCCGGGGTCAACATCGCCAGCATGCAGGTCGGCCGGGACACCAAGGGCGGCCGGGCGCTGATCGCGCTGACCGTCGACTCCGGCATCCCGGTCCAGCTGCTCGACGTGATCAAGAACGAGATCGGCGCCGACACCGGCCGCCGCGTCGACCTGGACGGCTGATCCGATCGGGCACCTCGTCCGCCGCCGTGATCCCGCTCGCCGGGGTCACGGCGTCGTCGTCTCGGCATGTGAGAAGTTCGGCCACGGGTCAGGACAGTGCCGGGGACGGCGGGTACCGTGAAAGCGAGATGCGGCACTTCGTAGTGATCCTTCGCCGCCGCGACGGGGCCCGATAGGCGGGCCAACCCCGTCGCGGAGTCCGGCACTGGCCGTAAGCCCTGTGATCCATCGCCGCTCTTTTCCCGTGAAGCTACGGAGCCTTTCCATGCGCACCCTGAACTCCCACCCCCTGTCCGCCACGCCCGACGACGCCGACGAGGAGGCCGCGCGGGCGCTGCAGACCGCGCTGGACCGCCGCGACAACGGCGGCCGTCCCGCCGGCTGACCCGCGTGTCCCCGCGCCCCGTGTCAGCGCGCCCTGGTGCGATCATGGGGACATGACGGCGGAACCCACCGTGGAACGGGCCGGAGCCCGCGAGGTCGCCTCCGCGCTGGCCGGCGCCGCGGCGCTCGGCCCGTTCTTCGAGATCACCACCGATCCCGCCGAAGAGGCCGACCCGACCTGGCGGCCGCTGCCCGAGCTCGACACCGCTCGGCTGCTCGAGCTCACCGGCGCCTACGCGGACCGGCTCGGCACCGCCGAGCGGCGGGTCGCCGCCTCGATCCTCTTCCAGGGCCTCGCCTCGCGGCTCTGGTCGCCGATGGTCGCGGCCGCGGCGCGCGGGATCGTCCCGGACCTGTCCGGCCTGCACTGGCGCTGGGCGCCCGGCGCGCCGATCGCGCTGTGGCTGGCCGACCCGTCCGGCCACCGGGCCGCGACCCCGGCCGAGGGGGCCGCGCTGGTCCACCGCGAGGTCGTCGAGCGGCAGCTGCGCCCGCTCCGCGCCACCATGCTCGGGTTCGTCCGGCTCGCCGACGGCCTCCTGTGGGGCAACGCCGCCTCCGCCCTCGCCGGGACGCTGCGCGCCGGAACCCTTGACGCCGGGCTGGCCGCGCCGGTGCGCTCCCTCCTCCACGAGCTGTTCGCGCACGAACCCCTCAAGGGCACGGGAACCTTCGACCGGCGCGGCTTCGTCCGGCGCAGCTGCTGCCTCTACTACCGGGTGCCGCCCGGCGGCGAGATGTGCGGCGACTGCGCGCTGTGTTCCTGAGTCCCGGCCTACGGGGCTCGCCTGGCGGCTCGCCCCTTACCGGGCCTTTGGCGAGCGCGGCATCGCTTCGCGATCTGGCCGGTGACGCTCGCCTCCGGCATCGCCTCACCGCCCAGGTAACGCGCTCGCGCGGTGCCTGGGGCCACGTCGAGACAGGGCCTAGGCCGCCGGGACGGGCTCGCCCTCCGCCCGGGACGGCGCGCTCCGCCGGAACGCCCGCTCGGTGAGGGCGCCGAACAGCAGCCCCAGCGTCGCCCACAGCACCACCTGCACGCCCAGCGAGGCGAGCCGGAAGTCCCACAGGACCGCCGCGGGGAAGCCCTCGGCCACCGCGTCGGGACGCGGCGTCAGCCGGAACACCACTGCCACCACCAGCGCGAATCCGGCCGTCGAGGCGATCGCGGCGTTCCACGAGCCCAGCCGCGGCGCCAGCCGGCCGAACACGATCACCGCGGCGACCGTGGCCAGCACGCCCAGCGCCACCATGCCGAAGTACAGCGCCGTGCGCCCCCCGATGGTGTCGGGGTTCCCGACCGCCGGGGGAGTGGGCGGGTACTTCAGGAACGGCACCAGCACGACCGCCGTGAACCCCAGCAGCGCCACCAGGCCGGACGTGGCGCGGGCGCCCGCCGTCCCGATCCGCCCGAGGGCGAAGGCGAACGCGATGGAGAACAGGCCGCCGACCGCCGCCCCGTAGAACGCCATGGCGGTGATCAGCCCGATGGTCTGCTGGACCGTCCGGCTCACCACCTCCTCCTCCGCGTGGCCGCCGTGCCCGGCGCCGTGCGCGGCGTGCTCGGCGGCCGCCTGGGACTCCTCGAACGCGATCGCGTTCGCCACCTGGGGCTCGCCGTAGATCCAGGCGATCAGCAGCCCGGCCGCCGCCGCGACCAGACCGACGATCATGCCGCGGACCAGCAGGGACCTCATCATCAACGGGTCCCCCGCCTCAGTGGCAGGGGAAGCCGAGCAGATGACGGCCGTCGTGGGTGAACTCGTGCACCCAGGTACCGCCGACGAGGGAGGTGGCGCCCTGCTCGGCGCCGACGAAGTAGAGCAGCGCGGCGCCCAGGACCAGCGCGAACACCGCCCAGGGCAGGATCTCGCGGACGGGCACGCGGTGCGGGACGGGAAGGGCGGCCGGAGACGGCGCGGCGGCCTGCGTCGGGGGAACGGCGGGCTGGGCCATTGGGGATCTCCTCACGGGGTGCACTCGCCCCGGTACGGGAGGACGACGGGTCAGTCTCCTGACTCCCAGATCATCGCCTCTCCCGACCTTCCAGCCGGCGGGCCGTGGTCGCGTGCGGGAGAGGCTCCCTGGTCACAGTGGCGGGACCGTCCTGGAATCGCACCAGGTTCCTGCGCACCGTCGCCTCATATGTGAACTTGTCGCCCTGAGGGTCCCCTTTGACCGGGCTCCGCGTCAAGTCTCCGGCTCGCCACGCCGGTGCATGCACGACGTGAAAGAGGGGACACCGTTCGTATCTCCCCCCGCTGGAGATACGGACGATGCCCCCTCCTAAGCCGGCGGCGGTGTGTTTCGGCCGGCCGCCGCCGGGGCGTACAGGTCGCCCGTCCCGGAAGGGCTGGCATGCCGTCCGGGAAAAGCTCCCTATATCGAGGGTCCAACAACGGGAGGCGGGCCACATGAGTAGCCCTTACTCAATTCGCCGCGGGGGCTCCGGCACGGCGACGTACGATCCTGGTGTGCGTACCTCCTGGCCGTTCACCGGCCGTGCGTCGACGCTCGACGAGGTGGGCTCCCTGCTGAACGCGCGGGCCACGCGGGGCGTGGTGGTCGCGGGGGACGCGGGGGTCGGCAAGACCCGCCTGGTGAACGAGGCCCTGGAACGGCTCGAACCCGACCGGTTCACGGTCGTGCGGACCGGCGGCACCAGCGCCAACACCGGCATCCCGTTCGGCGCCTTCGGGCACCTGCTGCCGGTCGAGGACGTCGCGACGACCGTCGTCAACCCCCTGCGCTGGGCCACCGAGGCGCTGCGCGGCCTCGCCGAACCGGCCCCGCTGCTGGTCGCGGTCGACGACGCCCACCTGCTCGATCCCACCTCGGCCGCCCTGGTGCACCATCTCGTCCTGCACCGGGAGGCCCGGGTGCTGGCCACCGTGCGGACCGGCGCCGCCGCCCCCGACCCCGTCACCGCCCTGTGGAAGGACGACCTGGCCCGGCGCCTCGACCTGGTGCCGCTGACGAAGCTGGAGAGCCAGGCCGTTGTGGAGGCCGCGCTCGGCGGGCAGCTCGGCACCCCCACCGCCCGGCGGCTCTACCACAGCACCCGGGGCAACCTGCTGTTCCTGCACGAGCTGGTGCTGTCCGGGCTGGCCGAGGGACGCCTCGCCCAGACCCGCGGCGTCTGGCACTGGGACGGCGATCTGCCGCTGAGCCCCCGGCTGCGCGGGCTGATCGAGACACGGCTGGCCGCCGCCGGCGAGGCCGAGCGCGAGGTCCTGGAGTACGTGGCGCTCGGCGAGCCGATCGGCGCAGCGACGCTGGCCGAGCTGACCTCCGAGGACGCGGTGGAACGGGCCGAGACCCGCAGTCTGGTCGCCTCCTCCGCCACCGGGCGCCGCCTGGAGGTCAGGACCGCGCACCCCCTGTACGGCGAGGTCGCACGGGCCGCCGCGGGCCCCGGACGGGTCCGCGACCGCCTCACCGCGCTCGCCCGGACGCTGGAGGGCACCGGGATGCGCCGGCACGGCGACCTGCTGCGCGTCGCCCTCTGGCACCTGGACGCCGGCGCCCCCGCCGGGCCTGATCTGCTCCTCGCGGCCTGCGGCCAGGCGTTCATGCTGCACGACATGGACCTGGCCCTGCGCTGCGGACGGTCCGCGCTGGCCGCCGGCGTGGACGCCGCCGCGACCGTCCGGATCGCTCCCGTCCTGCTGCTGGCGGGCCGGCACGACGAGGTCGAGGCCCAGCTGTCCAGGGTCGCCGCCGAGCCGATGGACGAGGCCACCCGCACCGGCGTGACCTGCATGCGCTCGTTCAACCTCAGCATGGGCCTGGGCGAGCAGGAGCGGGCCGAGGCCCTGCTGGACGACGCCGCCGCGCACGCCACCGCCCCGGCCTTACGGCAGCAGATCCAGGCGTACCAGGCCGTCGGCCGGGTCTACTCGGCCCGGTTCGCCGAGGCGGAGCCGCAGCTCGCCGAACTGCGCGCCGCCACGGGCGTCCCGCCCGAGGCCGCCGGTCTGGCCGGCGGCGCCGAGGCCCTCCGGCTCGTGTTCACCGGCCGGTTCGACGAGGCCGTCGCCATGGCCGACGAGGCTTTGGACGCCTCGGCCGAATGGCTGGAGCACATGCCCAGCCTCGTGGCGACCTACAGCGACGCCCGCGCCGCAGCCTCCCTCTGGGCCGGCGACCTGGCCGCCGCCGACTCCTACATCGCCTACGGCGAACGCCTGTTCACCGAGGAGCACCTCTCGCCCGTCGCCGCCACGACCTCCCGCACCCTGCGCGTCGAGTGGTGCCTGCTGCGCGGCGACATACGGCGCGCCGTCCGCTGGGCCCACGAGGCCGTCTCCCACGGCACCGGGGCGCTCTGGGCGCTGTCCGGCCACGGCCACGAGATGCTCGCCTACGCCGCGTCCGTCGCCGGGGACGCCGCCACCGCGACCACGGCCGTGCGCAAGGCCCAGCGCCGCCGCATCCCCGGCGGGCGCATCTTCCACTTCCGCGCCGACCTCGGCCGCGCCTGGATCCGCGCCGCCTCCGGCGACGTCGCGGGCGCCGCCGCCATCGCCCTGGACGCCGCCACCCGCTTCGAGGAGCGGACCCTGCGCCCCTACGCGATGTTCGCCCTGCACGACGCCGTCCGCCTCGGCGCCGCCGCCCAGGCCCGCGACCGCCTCGCCGACCTGGCCGAGCACACCGACGGGCCCCTCGTCCGCCTCTGCGCCCGCCACGCCGACGCCGCCGCCAGACAGGACCCCGAAGCGCTCGACGACCTCTCCAAGGCCTTCGCCGACCGGGGCATGACCCTCTACGCCGCCGAAACCGCCGCCGAGGCCGCCCGCGCCCACGAGCGGCACGCCCCCGGCTCCCGCGAGGCCAACGCCGCCGCCACCCGGGCCTGGCTCCTGGCCGGAAACTGCACCGGCGCCCGCACCCCCGCCCTCTCCGGCCTGGCCGCCCCCGAACTCACCACCCGCCAGCTGGAGATCGCCCGCCTCGCCGCCGCCGGGCTCGGCAACCGCGAGATCGCCGAACGCCTCGTCCTGTCCGTCCGCACCGTCGCCAACCACCTCCAGGCCGTCTACGACCGCGTAGGCGTAACCGACGTTTCATTGTGGGGCAAGGAGTGAGGCGGCCGGCGTGGTGCCGGTGGGGTGTCAGGGGTTGGTGAAGAGTCTCGCGAGGGACTCGCGGTCGCTGGTGCCGAGGCGTTCGTAGATCATCACCAGGTGGTTGCCCACGGTGCGGATCGAGATCGACAGGCGGTCGGCGATCTCCCTGTTGCTGAGGCCCTGGGCGGCCAGCCGGGCGATCTCGCGCTGGCGGGACGTGAGCTGCGGCGCGGCCAGGGAGGTCAGCGCGGGGGTCAGCGGGTTGCCGCAGCGTTCGGCGAGCGTCCGGGCGCGGGCGGCGGCCGACCCCTGGGCGGCGGCCTCCGCGGCGTACAGGAGCATGCCCAGCGCCTCGAACGACTCCGAGGCCGTGGCGAGCGCCTTGGCGTCCCGGGCGGCGGCCGCGGTGGCGTGGTGGGCGCACAGAGGGGCCAGGGGGCCGTCCATCTGGGACGCCAGGGCCGTCAGGCGGGCGGCGGCGCGGTCGGCGGCACCCAGGCGGACGGTGTCGTGCAGCGCGAACATCGCGTACCCGCGCAGTCCGCGGGCCTCGGCGTCGTCGGCGGCGGCCAGCGCGGCGGACACCGCCTCGCCGGTCTGACCGCGCGCCGCCAGCACCCACGGGCGGGCCAGGGCCAGGGAGAACTCCACGCCGTGCCAGGCGGGGCGGGCCAGGTCCTCGGCCCGGCGCAGCGCCTCCTCCGCCTCGCCGGCCCGGCCGCGCTGGGCCTCGGCGGAGGCCAGCTCGCCGAAGCACAGCCCGGCGAACATGGCCGAGCGGCCGCCGATCCGGGCCGCGCCGTCCCGGGCCCAGCGCACCGCCTCGGCCAGATCGCCGCGCAGCCGGTGCAGATGGGCCCGCCAGCCGCAGAACGAGGCCTCGACCCGGTTCCACCGGCCGAACTCCTCGACCAGGTCCAGGCCCGCGGCCGTCGCCGCCAGTCCCTCGCCGACCTCGCCGGCGAACAGGTGCGCCACCGTGCGGGCCTGGGCGAGCACGGGCATCACGATCGGGACCTCGTCGCGCCAGCGGGCGCGCTCGTCCATGGACGCCGCGGCGATCGCCACGGCCCGCGCGTGGTCGCCGCCGTAGGCGCCGATGAGGGCCTCGGCCGCGCCGGTCTCCGCGGCGAACGGGGCGGGCGCCGGTTCCAGCTCGCGTGATCGTTCCACCGCGCCGCGGGCGTCGGCGACCCGTCCCGCGGACAGGTCGATCCACGCGCCGAGGGCCAGGACGTGCCGCCGCCACGCCGGGTCCCCGATCGTGGCGGCGGCCTCGGCCAGGACGGCGCGGGCGTCGCCGTCGCGGGCCAGGCCCCAGGCCAGGACCAGCCCGAGCGCGCCCGCGTGCAGGCCCCGCTCGCGATCGTCGAGCAGCCGCCCCGCGACCTCGCCCAGCGCCGTCTCCGCCTCGCCGTCGCGGTCGGCGAAGTGCAGGACGGTGGCCAGCAGCGCGGCGGCCTCGCCCGCGCTGCCCGGACGCCGCTCCGGCCGCGCCAGGTACGCCTCCAGCGCCGCCGCCGCCAGCCGGGCGGCGGGCTCCATGGCCAACCCCGACCAGGCGATCCGGGCCGCCCTCAGCAGCAGGTCGGGGTCGGTGCCGCCGCCCGAGTCCAGCCGCCAGGTGGCCAGCCGCAGCACGTCCTGGCGCCGCCGCAGGCCCGCGCCGTCCACCGCGTCGGCCAGGCGGCGCAGCCGGGTGCGGGTCGCCAGCGGGCCCATCCCGGCCCGCACCGCCTCCCCGTACAGGGGGTGGACGAGCCGCAGCTCCGCCCCGGCGGCCATGACCAGGTCCCGGCCGGTCAGCCTGCCGACCGCCGCCGCGTCGGTGAGATCGTGCAGCAGCGCCTCGTCCAGGGGCTCGCCCAGGGCCAGGTACTCCAGGGCGAGGCGTTCCCGCTCGTCCACGCCGCCGATCCGCGCCTCGATCAGCTCGCGCAGCCGCGGCGTGAGCGTCGGGCCGGGCGCGCAGCGCCACACCCCGCCGCTCTCCTCGAGCATCCCGGCCAGGACCAGCTCCCGCAGGAACAGCGGGTTCCCCCGGGTGACCCGCCACAGCCGCCGGGAGCCCGCGTCCTCGACCTGGCCGCCGACCGCGGCCTCCAGCAGCTGGGCCGTCTGCGCGTGCCCCAGGGGGCCCAGTTCCAGGCGGTGTACGCGGCGTTCGGCCTCGTCGGGGTCCGCGCCCCAGAAGGGGGCGAGGGGGGAGGGGGCGCGCGCCCCGGTACGGGCCGTCGCCAGCAGCCGGGCCGCGCCGCGCTCGAGCAGGTCGGCGATCAGCTCGGCGGAGGCGGGGTCGAGGCTGTGCGCGTCGTCCACGGCCACGACCAGGCGCCGCCCGGCCTCCGGTGCGGCCAGCCGGGGCTCGCCGCCCCGGACGGGACCGGCGGGCAGCAGGTGGGCGAGCGCCCCGTACGGGATCCGCGCCGCGGCCTGCGTCCCCTTCGCCCGGACCACCAGGTTGCGGCCCGGGTCGAGGTCGTCGGCGACCTTGGCGGCCAGCCAGGACTTGCCGACCCCGGCGTCGCCGACCACGACGACCCCGGAGCGGGTGGAGTCGAGCAGCGCCGACCGCACCGCGGCCACCTCGGCCGCCCGGCCGACGAAGGGCCAGCCGCCGGGCCGTGGCGGGGCGGGCGGTTCCGGCTGGCGCATTGCGGCCACGCCCGCATCGTACGAGCCGTCACGGCCCGTGATCCACCGTTACGCGGTTTCCCGGTCAGATCGGCGGTCAGGACGGCGCCCCCACGTACCCCGACACGCGGTGGACGACCGCGCGGTCCGGCCCGGTCAGCAGCGCCGGGTTCTCGCCCGGGAGCAGTTCGGTGGAGTTGACCGCGCGCTCGGCGCGGGCCAGCGCCTCCAGCGAGACCGCCAGGTTGACGACGGCGCAGACGCGGTCCTGCGGGTCCCACAGGGCGACGCCGCGGATGAAGCCCGGGGAGGCGAGCAGGGCCGGGGCGATCCGCTCGCGGTGGGCGAACCGGGCCGACTCCAGCCACTCCTCGTCGTACGGGCCGTCGAAGAACAGGATCACGGCCGCGGCGGCGGGACTGCCGGCGTCGGGCCCCTCGTACTCGCCCTGGACCTGGTAGATCCGGTCGCTCTCCAGGGTGACCGGGCGGGGGTACGGCCGTGCCCGCGCGGTGCGGTCGGCGGCGAGCCGGGCGTCCTCCCGCGTCCGCCACAGGGTGAGCAGCGCGCCCGCCTCGGTGTCCTCGACGGCCGACATCAGGCACAGCCCGGCGAAGCCGGGGTGGCGGGCCACGATCTCCATCAGCTCGCGCTCCACCGGCCCGGCCTCGTCGTGGCAGGGCATGCCCCGGACGGTCTGCAGCCTGGCGTACACCATGATGGGCTTCCCTCCCGCGGAAGCCGTGTCGCCTCCGTCTTCCGAGCCTCCTCCAGGCACCGGCCCGCCCGCCATGAGTAGGGCCTACTCAACAGCGCGGCCGGTGGCCCGAACGGTAGCGGGCGGGCGAGACATGCGTACCGGGATCTGAGACGGATGCTCAGGAACTGAGACGTTTGCAGTAGAGTGCGCGCATGGCATCCCGCAGCATTCACCTGGCCGTCATCCCCGGTGACGGGATCGGTCCCGAGGTGGTCGCCGAGGGGTTGAAGGTCCTCGACGCCGTGGCCCCCTCGTCCGGGCTGGCGTTCGAGCGCACGTCCTACGATCTCGGCGCCGCCCGCTGGCACCGCACCGGCGAGACCCTGCCCGACTCCGTTCTGGAGGAGTTGCGCGGGCAGGACGCGATCCTGCTCGGCGCCGTGGGCGATCCCAGCGTGCCGAGCGGCGTGCTGGAGCGCGGGCTGCTGCTGCGGGCCCGGTTCGAGCTCGACCACTACGTCAACCTGCGTCCGGTGAAGCTGTTCCCGGGCGTGTCCACCCCGCTGGCCGGGGTGACCACGGAGGACGTCGACATGATCGTCGTCCGTGAGGGCACCGAGGGCCCGTACACGGGCGTCGGCGGCGTGCTGCGCAAGGGCACCCCCCACGAGGTCGCCACCCAGGAGAGCGTCAACACCGCCTTCGGGGTCGAGCGGGTCGTCCGGTACGCCTTCGAGCAGGCCGCCAACCGGCCGCGCAGAAAGCTGACCCTGGTCCACAAGGACAACGTGCTGACCTTCGCCGGTGACCTCTACCAGCGCGTCCTCAAGAAGGTCGCGGCGGAGTACCCGCAGGTCACCACCGACTACTGCCACGTCGACGCGGCCACCATGTTCTTCGTGAACCAGCCGGGCCGGTTCGACGTGGTCGTCACCGACAACCTGTTCGGCGACATCATCACCGACATCGGCGCCGCGATCGCCGGGGGGATCGGCCTGGCCGCCTCCGGCAACGTCAACCCCGACGGCACGGCCCCCTCGATGTTCGAGCCCGTCCACGGCTCCGCCCCCGACATCGCCGGGCAGGGCAAGGCCGACCCGACCGCCACGATCCTGTCGGTGGTCATGCTGCTGGACCACCTCGGCGCCGCCGAGGCCGCCCGCCGCGTCGAGCGCGCCGTCGCCGAGGACCTGGCCGAGCGGGCCGGGCAGGGCGCCCGTTCCACGGCCCAGATCGGCGACGCCATCGCCAAGCGAGTATCCGGCTAGGCGGCGCGTTCGCTCAACCGGGCGCGCCTCGCGGCGCGCCCGGTTTTTCGTGTGCGCCGCGACGGAGGAGTTGGGCTGGATGAAGTACGACAATAAGGATTAAGGGAATGCCCACCGGCGACGGGGCCGGGGCGGCGATCCGGGAGAGGACCCCACGATGAGCACGCTGGACTTCGAGATCACGCTCAGCGAGCGCCCCGCGCTCGCCGCCGACCGCGAGGCCGTCCTCGCCGACCCCGGCTGGGGCCAGCACTTCACCGACCACATGGTCACCATCCGTTACGCGGCGGGGAAGGGCTGGTACGACGCCCGGCTGGAGCCGTACGGGCCGATCCCGATGGATCCGGCCAGCCAGGTCTTCCACTACTCCCAGGAGCTGTTCGAGGGCCTCAAGGCGTACCGGCAGGCCGACGGGACGATCGTGACGTTCCGCCCGTACGCGAACGCCGCCCGGATGAACCGCTCGGCCCGGCGGATGGCGATGCCGGAGATCCCCGAGCAGCTGTTCGTGGACGCGCTGGAGCTGCTGGTCCGCACCGACCGCGACTGGGTGCCGACCAAGGAGGGCTTCAGCCTCTACCTGCGGCCCTTCATGTTCGCCACCACCCGCGCGCTCGGCGTCAACCAGCCCGCCGACGAGTTCCTGTTCGTGGTCATCGCCTCTCCATCGGGCAACTACTACGCCCGGGGGATCAGGCCGGTCTCGGTCTGGCTGTCGCGCGACTACACCCGCGCCGCGCCCGGCGGCACCGGCGAGGCCAAGACCGGCGGCAACTACGCGGCGTCGTTCGCGGGGCAGGCGCAGGCCGTGGAGCACGGCTGCGACCAGGTCGTCTGGCTCGACGCGGTGGAGCACCGCTGGGTCGAGGAGGTCGGGTCGATGAACCTGATGTTCGTGTACGGCTCGGGCGAGGATGGCCCCGGGCGGGGACCCAGACTGCTCACCCCGGCGCTCACCGGCACGCTGCTGCCCGGCATCACCCGCGACTCGATGCTCAAGCTGGCCCCCGACCTGGGCATCCCGGTCGAGGAGGGCAAGATCAGCGTGGACGAGTGGCAGGCCGGCTGCGCGTCCGGCGAGATCACCGAGGTGTTCGGCTGCGGCACCGCCGCGGTGATCAGCCCGGTCGGCCAGGTCAAGGGCGCCGACCGCGAGTGGAGCATCGGCGACGGTGAGCCCGGGGAGATCTCGATGCGGCTGCGCGAGGAGCTGATCGGCATCCAGTACGGCGCCCGTCCCGACCCGTACGGCTGGGTCCACAAGATCGTCTGAGGTGCGGGAGCGGCCGGCCCCCGCCCGCGCGTGCGGGGGCCCGGCCAGGCACGATGACACGCCCGTCTCGGATGCTGAGACCGATGTCCCATCGTCGCGCTCCGTATGGCAGACTGACGTCATCATGCGCCACAGCCTCGTGATTATCGGCTGGCGCGCCGGCTGACAACGGGACACCGCCGGCGCGCAGACCTCTCACGTCCGTGAGGGGTCTTTTTGCATTCCAGGACTCCGCGGAACGCGGCGGAGCGGCACGGACGGCAAGCGGCGCGCCAGCCCAGAACCCTGAGGGGGAACACGACGATGCAGGCTGACGCCTTCCACGTCTACGACACCACGCTGCGCGACGGCTCGCAGCAGGAGGGGCTCAACCTCTCCGTGGCCGACAAGCTGGCCGTCGCGCGCCACCTCGACGACCTGGGCGTCGGATTCATCGAGGGCGGCTGGCCCGGCGCCAACCCCAAGGACACCGAGTTCTTCAGGCGGGCCCAGACCGAGCTCGACCTGAGGCACGCGCAGCTCACCGCGTTCGGCGCGACCCGCCGGGCCGGAGTGAAGGCCGCCGACGACCCCCTGGTGGCCGCCCTGCGCGAATCCGGCGCGCCGGTCGTGACGCTCGTCGCCAAGAGCCACGACCGGCATGTCGAGCTGGCCCTCCGCACGACCCTGGAGGAGAACCTCGCGATGATCCGCGACACGGTCTCCCACCTGCGTGCGGAGGGCCAACGCGTCTTCCTGGACGCCGAGCACTTCTTCGACGGCTACAAGGCCAACCGCGCCTACGCGCTGGAGGTCGTGCGGACCGCCGCCGAGGCCGGCGCCGACGTCGTCGCGCTGTGCGACACCAACGGCGGGATGCTCCCCGACGAGCTGGCCGACGTCGTGCACGAGGTCGTCTCGGCCGGCGCCCGCGTCGGCATCCACTGCCACGACGACTCCGGCTGCGCGGTGGCCAACTCGCTGGCCGCGGTGAAGGCCGGCGCCACCCACGTGCAGGGCTGCGCCAACGGGTACGGCGAGCGCAGCGGCAACGCCAACCTGTTCACCGTCATCGGCAACCTCCAGCTCAAGCGGGGCATGCGGCTGGTGTCCGAGGGCCAGATGGCCGAGATGACCCGGATCGCGCACGCGGTCTCCGAGGTCACCAACGTCACGCCCAGCTCGCAGCAGCCGTACGTGGGGCTGTCGGCGTTCGCGCACAAGGCCGGGCTGCACGCCTCGGCGATCAAGGTGGACCCCGACCTCTACCAGCACATCGACCCCGCGACCGTCGGCAACGACATGCGGATGCTGGTCTCCAGCATGGCCGGGCGCGCCTCGGTGGAGCTCAAGGGCCGCGAGCTCGGCTACGACCTGTCCGGCGAGAAGGCCAAGCAGGTCGTGGCGCGGGTCAAGGAGCTGGAGTCGACCGGCTACACCTTCGAGGCGGCCGACGCCTCGTTCGAGCTGCTGCTGCGCGAGGAGCTGACCGGCGTCCGGCAGCGGCACTTCGAGGTCGAGTCGTGGCGGGCGATCGTCGAGCGCCGCCCGGACGGCTCCATGGTCAGCGAGGCCACGGTGAAGCTGCACGCCAAGGGCGAGCGGATCGTCGCCACCGGCGAGGGGAACGGCCCGGTCAACGCCCTGGACAACGCGCTGCGGGTGGCGCTGGGGCGGCTCTACCCGGAGCTGGCCCGGCTGGAGCTGGTCGACTACAAGGTCCGGATCCTGGAGGGCTCGCACGGGACGGGCGCCCGCACCCGGGTCCTGGTCGAGTCCAGCGACGGCGAGCGCGAGTGGGGGACCGTGGGGGTCGAGGACAACGTCATCGCGGCGTCCTGGCAGGCCC
Source organism: Actinomadura rugatobispora (assembly GCF_042656285.1). GTDB lineage: Bacteria > Actinomycetota > Actinomycetes > Streptosporangiales > Streptosporangiaceae > Spirillospora > Spirillospora rugatobispora. Next base: position 24,593 of record NZ_JBHSON010000131.1, read on the forward strand.
TGGAGGAGGCCGTCACCTACTGCCTGCTGCACGCGGGCCACGAGGTGAGCTGAGCGTGCCCGGGGTTCCCCCGGAAGGAATCTTTGCGGCCCGCCGGGCATTGAGCGGGACATGAGCAAAGAGGTCACCGACAACGCCGAGGCGAAGCGGTACGAGGTCCGCGTGGACGGCGAGCCGGCCGGGTTCGCGGAGTACCGGCTCCGCCCGGGCAAGATCGTGTTCACGCACACCGAGGTGGACGGGGCGTTCGGCGGGCAGGGCGTCGGCGGCGCCCTCGCCCGCGGCGCGCTGGACGACGCGCGGGCCAAGGGCCTCGCGGTCGTGCCGCTGTGCCCGTTCATCAAGGGCTGGATCGAGAAGCACCCCGACTACCAGGATCTCGTCGAGGCGTGAGCCCGAGCCCTTCCGGCGGCGCGCGATCCGGCGCGCCGCCGGGAGGGCCGTTCACGCCTTCGCGGGGCGCTACTCCTTGGGGCCGGCGCTCTGGAGCACCTCGAACGACCACTGCTCCGAGCCGGTGGCCGCGGGCCCGCCGTGGCCATGCCCGTGGCCGTGGCCCTGGCCTTCGCCCCCGCCGCCGCCCGCCTGGGCGTGGCCGCGCTGGAACGCCTGGCTCTCCGTCCAGCGCGTGAAGTCCTCGTCGCTGCGCCAGCGGGTGTAGACGAGGTAGCGGTCGGTGCCGTCCACCGGGCGGAGCAGCTCGAAGTGCTCGAAGCCGTCGGCGGCCTCGACCATTCCGGCCCGGCCGGCGAAGCGCTTCTCGAGCTCCGCGCGCATCTCCTCGGGGACGGTCAGTACGTTGATCTTCACCACGGACACGGTCGGACTCCTTCGTCGATCTCCGTGACCGACCCTATCCGGCGGCCCCCGCGCCCCCTCGGGCACCCGCCGCCCGGCGCGCCCCGGTCGCCCGGTTAACTGGGCATGTCTGACATGGGCGATGACTGCGGTAAGCGGCCGTCCGTCGGGAAAATCGCCGTTACCGTCCAAACGAGTGGCGAACCCGTTCTCCGGCCGTCATGATGTTGATCCCACGGCCGCGGCCGCCCGGATCCGCACCCGGCGCCGTGGCCCGGCGGTTTCCGAACCCCTGACCCATGAACCCACGGAGTGATCGCATGTCCGTCGTCCGCCTCTCGCGTCCCGAGCCCGCGGAGCATCGCGGCCTGGGCGGGCCGTGCGGCGGCTCGTGGGGCGAGATCGCCTTCGGGCTCGGGCTGCTGTACGAGAGCGAGGGCGACCTCGACCAGGCCGCCCGCTGGTTCCGGCAGGCCGCCGAGAGCGACCGGCCCGGCGCCGCGATCCGGCTGAGCGCCGTGCTGAACCGGCTGGCCGACGAGCGCGGCGCCGCCGGCTCGGAGGAACTGCTGGCCGAGGCGAGCCGCTGGCTCAGCGAGGGCCTGGACACCACCCGTCCCGACGCGATCGGGATGATCACCGACATGCTGGACCGGCACCAGCGGGCGGCGGCCCGCCGCGGCCTGGAGCCCGCCGCCGCGGGCTGATCCGAACCTCGGGGCCGCCGCCGTCGTCGGACTCCATGAGCCCGGCCATCGGGGCCCACGCCATGGGAAGGTGACGGAGTTGAGCGGCGAGGAGCCCGGGTACGTCCCCCCGGACCACAAGAGCACCACCGAGTTCGCGATCCCGCAGGCCACGGGCGGTGCGCAGGACGACGAGGCCGACACCGTCCCGGCGGACCCCGCCGACTCCACCGTCGTGGACCGGCCGCTGACCCCGGAGCCGGCCGACCCGGCGGCCACGGTCGTGGAGCCGCCCGAGGCGCCCTCGACCGTGACCGACGTCGAGACCGGCGCCGCCGACACGTTCGTCGACCGGCCGGTCCTCGCGCCGCCGGACGAGACCGTCGCGGAGACGGCGCCCGAAGACCCCGAGCCGGCCGAGCCCGCGGCGCCGCCGCCCGTCGTCGCCGCGGCCGCCGCCCCTCCGGCGCCGAAGACGCCGCCGGAGGTGGTCATGTTCAAGGCCTCCGAGCCGGGGCCGTGGACCGAGCAGTTCGGCGCCGAGGAGAGCACGGGGGAGCGGCCCGCCGCCCTCCGGCAGGAGGCTCCGCCCGCCCCCGGGCCCGAGGCGCCCGCGGGACCCACCGTCCCGCAGCAGCCCGCCGGGGCGCCCACACCGCCCCTTCCACCGCCCGCGCCTCAAAGATCACCACGCCGATCCTGTTCACCACCGGCGACCACAACCGGATCTTCACCGACTCCAACGTGGTCTGCCACGCGCTGCTGTCGAAG
>NZ_JBHSON010000132.1:0-25980 GCF_042656285.1 Actinomadura rugatobispora
CGGGCTCGGCCGGGGCCTGCTGCGGCTCCTCCTGCTGCGCGGGCTGCTCGGGTTCGGCGGCGGGGGCGGCGGCCTCGCCGCCCTCACCGATGATCGCCAGCTCGGCGCCGACCTCGACGGTCTCGTCCTCGGCGACCTTGATGCTGGTCAGGGTGCCCGAGGCGGGGGAGGGGATCTCGGTGTCGACCTTGTCGGTGGACACTTCGAGAAGCGGCTCGTCGGTCTCGACGTGCTCACCCTCCTTCTTCAGCCAGCGGGTGACGGTGCCCTCGGTGACGCTCTCGCCGAGCTGGGGCATAGTGACGGAGACCGGCATGGCTCTCAGCGACTCCTTCGAGATCTCTCAAATACTGTGCGGGCGTTCAGCCGTGCACGTGCAAGGGCTTGCCGGCGAGCGCCAGGAGGGCCTCGCCGACGGCTTCGGACTGGGTCGGGTGGGGGTGGATGAGCTGGGCGACCTCCGCGGGCAGCGCCTCCCAGTTGTAGATGAGCTGGCCCTCCGCGATGAGCTCGCCGACGCGCGCGCCGACCATGTGGACGCCGAGGACGGGACCGTCCACGGCCGCGATCACCTTGACCTCGCCCTGGGTGCCCAGGATCTTGCTCCTGGGGTTCCCGGCCAGGTCGTAGGTGATCTCCCGGACCTCGTGGCCGCGCTCGCGGGCCACCGCGGAGGTGAGTCCCACCGAGGCGACCTCGGGGTCGGAGTAGGTGATCCGCGGCACCCCGGCGTAGTCGATCGGCACCGGGCCCAGCCCGCACAGCCGCTCGGCGACCAGGATGCCCTCGGCGAAGCCGGCGTGCGCCAGCTGGAGGGTCGGGATCAGGTCGCCGACCGCGTAGATCGTGGGGACGCTGGTCCGGCAGTACTCGTCGACCTTGACGAAGCCGCGCTCGGTCTCCACCCCGGCCTCGGCCAGGCCGATGCCGTCGGAGACCGGGCCGCGGCCGACGGCGACCAGCAGCAGCTCGGCGTCGATGGTGGTGCCGTTCTCCAGGGTGACCGCGACGCCGCCCTGGGTGGGCTTGGCCTCCTGGAAGCGGGTGCCGACCTCGTACTTGATGCCGCGGCGGCGGAACGCCCGCTCCAGCCGCTTGGAGCTGGACTCCTCCTCCAGCGGAAGCAGGTGGGGGAGGGCCTCGACGATGGTGACCTCGGCGCCGAACGAGCGCCAGACGCTGGCGAACTCCACGCCGATCACGCCGCCGCCGAGGATGACGACCGAGCCGGGCACGTGCCCCAGCTCCAGCGCGTCGTCGCTGGAGATGATCCGCTCGCCGTCGATCTCCAGGCCGGGCAGGGTGTTGGGCCGGGAGCCGGTGGCCAGCACGATGTGGCCGCCCTCGATCGTGGCGGTGCCGCCGCCGGGCTCGGTGACGGTGACCGAGGTGGGCCCGGCCAGCCGCCCCTCGCCCTCGACGAGCGTGATGCCCTTGGACTTGATCAGCCCGGTGAGGCCCTTGACGGTGGTGGAGACCACCTTGTCCTTGTAGGCGTTGACGCCCTCGATGTCGATGCCCTCGAAGGCGGCCCTGACGCCGAACGCGGCGGCCTCGCGGGTCTGGTCGGCCACCTCGGCCGCGTGCAGGAGGGCCTTGGTGGGGATGCACCCGCGGTTGAGGCAGGTGCCGCCGAGCTTGTCGCGCTCGATCAGCGCCACGGTCATGCCGAGCTCGGCCGCCCGCAGCGCGCACGCGTAACCGCCGCTGCCACCACCCAGGACGACGATGTCGAAGGGGCCGCTGTTGGCCACTGGACGCTCCCTTTTCCCGTCTCGCGCTGTCGCTGCCGTGCCCGAACCGCGGGCCCGGCGCGACCGCCGCCGGCCGGGCCGTGGCCGGTCGCGGGTCGCCCTGCGCGCGGTTCCGAGGAACCTATTCACTTCTCCCGGCCGGCACCCGGCGCGGGTCAGAGGATCCCGGCCGCCAGGTCCTCGGCGATCTGCACCAGGGTGCGGGTCGCGGCGCCGGTGCCGCCCTTGGGGGTGTAGCCGTACGGCTCGCCCTTGTTGAACGCGGGACCGGCGATGTCCAGGTGGGCCCAGCGGACGCCGTCCGGGACGAACTCCTTGAGGAAGACGCCCGCGACCAGCATGCCGCCCCAGCGCTCGCCGCTGATGTTGGCGATGTCGGCCACCGCCGAGTCGAGCCCCTTGCGCAGCTCGGCCGGCAGCGGCATCCCCCAGGAGGCCTCCCCGGCGCGGTCGGCCGCCGCCACCACCTTCTCACGGACCTCGTCGTCGTTGGCCATCACTCCGGTGGTACGGGTGCCGAGCGCCACCAGCTGGGCGCCGGTGAGGGTGGCCACGTCCACGATCAGGTCGGGGGAGTCCTCGCCGGAGCGGACCAGGGCGTCGGCCAGGACGAGGCGGCCCTCGGCGTCGGTGTTGAGGACCTCGACGGTCGTGCCGCCGTACACCCGCAGCACGTCGGAGGGGCGCTGGGCGGTGCCGCTGGGCATGTTCTCGGCGATGGCGAGGTAGCCGACCACGTTGACCTTGGGAGCCAGCCGGGCGATGGCGGCCAGCGCGCCGAGCACGGCCGCGGCGCCGCCCATGTCGGACTTCATCCAGTCCATGGCGTCGGCGGGCTTGAGGGACAGGCCGCCGGAGTCGAAGGTGATGCCCTTGCCGACCAGGGCGAGGGTCTTGGACGCCTCGGGGTGGGTGTAGGCGAGGCGGACCAGGCGGGGCGGGTTGACCGAGCCCTGCCCGACCCCGGCGAGGCCGCCGTAGCCGCCCTCGACCAGGGCCTTCTCGTCGAGGACCTCGACGGCCAGGCCGGTCTCGCCGGCGATCCGCTCGGCGGTGCCGGACAGGTCCTCGGGGGTGAGGTCGGAGGGCGGGGTGTTGACCAGGTCGCGGACGAGGGTGACCGACTCGGCCAGGGTGCGGGCGCGCTCGACGGAGGCGTCGCCGGAGTCGCCGAGGACGGTGATCTCGGCGACCGGCTCGGTGCGCTCTCCGGTGCGGTAGGTGCCGAAGCTGTAGTTGCCGAGCAGCGCGCCGAGCGCGACGGCCTCGACCTCCTCGGCGGAGGAGGCGGGCAGCGCGACGGCGACCCGGCGGGTGCCGGCCAGCGCGCGCAGGGCGGCGCCGGCGGCGCGGCGCAGGTCCTCGGCGGAGGGCGCCCCGCCCAGGCCGACGGCGACGATCACGCCGGCGGGGACGGCGCCGAGCGTGGGCAGCTTGGTGACCTCGCCGGCCTTGCCGGTGGCGCCCAGCGCCTTGAGCGCGGCGGCCAGGCCGCCGTTGAGGGCCTCGTCCAGGTCGGCGGCGCCCGCCGGGCGGGGGCCGGAGCCGCTGTCCGAGCCGTTCTGTGAGCCGTCACCGGAGCCGGCCGGGGTGACGCCGATCACGATCGCGTCGACGTCGAGGGAGGCGGGTGCTGCGCTGTCCAGGCTGATGCTCGTCACGTAGCACGATGTTAGTCCTCCCGGTGACCGGTTTCGCCCTTTTGGATCAAGCCTTACCCCCGGGCGACCTCCTGTGACCTCGGGACGGGCGGGGTCCGGACCATCTTGCATGGAACTAATGATGCTAATATCATTAGCATCATGTTGCTGATCCTGGCCGACGACGACGCGCGCCCGCTGCACGAGCAGGTGGCGGCGGCCGTCCGGCGCGCGATCGCCGCCGGGGAGTGCGCCCCGGGCGAGCGCGTGCCGCCCGCCCGCGAGCTGGCGGCGGCGCTGGGCGTCAACGCCAACACCGTGCTGCGCGCCCTGCGCGAGCTGCGCGAGGAGGGCCTGCTGGACTTCCGCCGCGGGCGCGGCATCCGCGTCGCGGCCCGCCCGGAGCAAGGGGAGCTGATGGAGCGCGTACGGGAGTTGGTCACCGCGGCCGAGCGGATGGGAGTCACCCGCGCCGAGCTGGCCACCATGATCGAAGGAGTGTGAGCATGGCCGCGCGACGGTCCTTGTACATGACCGCCGGAATCGCCGCCCTGGCGGGTTCGGCCCTGATCCCGGTCGCGCCGCTGGCGCTGCGGGACCGGCTGCCCGATCCGCTCGCCACCCACTGGGACGGTTCCGGCGTCCCCGACGGGCACTCGTCGTTCACCGCCTGGACGCTGATGTGCGCGGTGACCTGGCTGGTCTTCTGCGCGTCGGCGGTGGCGGTCGGACTCTCCGGCTGGGGGCGCCGGAAGGTGCGCGGCTTCACCGGCGCGACGCTGGGGGCCGGTGCCGGGCTGACCGCGGGCATGATCGCCACGACCGTGCGCGCCAACCTCGACCGCCCTTCGTACCGCGAGGCCGGGGAGCTGGGCGGCGGGCCGGTCGCGCTGGTCCTCCTGGGCGCCGTGGTGATCGCGCTGGTCGGCTGGATGCTGGGCGCCACCGGCCCCGATCGGCCGGACGCGCCGCCGCCCGGCGAGGAGCCGCGGTTGCGGACGCGGTTGGGCCGCGGGCAGCGCCCGGTCTGGGTCGGGTACGTGCGCAGCCGCTGGGTGTTCCTGCTCGGCGGGGCGCTCGCGGTGGCGGGCGTGCTGGGCGCGCTGCTGGCCCTGGTCCTCCCCGAGCCGCTCACGCCGGGCATGCCGCTGGCCGGGCCGCTGCTCGCGCTGGCCGTCGCCGGGCTGGCCGGGCTCACGCTCTCCTCGGCGCGGGTGACCGTGGACGGCCGCGGCCTCGCCGTCGCCTTCGGTCCGATCGGCCGACCGGTCCGGCGGATCCCGCTGGAGACCGTCTCCAGCGCCTGGGTGGAGGAGCGCCGTCCGGTCGAGGTCGGCGGGTGGGGCTACCGCCTCAGCGGGAAGGGGACCACGGTGATGCTGCGCAAGGGCGAGTGCCTGGTCGTCCAGCACGGCCCCGGGGACGCTCGGTTCGCGGTCAGCGTGGACGACGCCGAGCGCGGCGCCGCGCTGCTCAACGCGCTGCGCGAGTAGCGAGCGGCCCGGACCGCGCCGCCCGGGCCGGCGGCGCGGGGGTGGCGGAATCAAGATCTTGGGGCGCGTCCGGCCAGGCCGGGCGCGCCTTCGCCCTGTCCCGGGGTGGCGTTATTCCGGGCCTATTCCGTAATTCAGACCGTTTTAGTAGGTTAACGGTGTGACCAGGAAAGACGCCGTGACCGCGCAAGGCGCGGCCGCCGCCGCGCTCACGCTGGGCGACGCCCGGCGGCTGCGCGCCGACCGCGCCCGCCAGGTGGCCGACGTGCTGCGCCGCCAGGTGCTGTACGGGGAGTTCCGCACCGGGCCCCTCCCCTCCGAGGCCGACCTCACCCGCGAGTTCGCCACCTCCCGCAACACCGTCCGCGAGGCCCTCGACCTGCTGCGCGCCGAGGGCCTGATCGAGCGCTGTCCCGGCGTCGGCACCGTCGCCGTCTCCGAGAAGTACCCGCACGGCCTGGAGCGGCTCCTCGGCCTGGCCGAGACGCTGCGCGAGCACGGCGAGGTCACCAACGAGGTCCGCACCACCGGGCTGATCGCGCCGCCCCGCGAGATCTCCGACCGGCTCGGCACCCCGCCCGGCGAGCCGGTGGTCTACATCGAGCGGCTGCGCCGCCTCAACGGGCTGCCGCTCTCCCTGGACCTCACCTACGTCGTCCGCGACCTCGGCGAGCCGCTGCTGGCCGAGGACCTCGCGCACAACGACATCTTCGTCCTGCTCGAACGGATCTCCGGCCGTCCGCTGGGCCTGGGCGAGCTCACGGTCGAGGCGGTCAACGCCGACCCGCACTCGGCCGCCACCCTTGAGGCCCCGCGCGGCGCCGCGCTGCTCATGGTCGAGCGCCTCACCCACCTGTCCGACGGCCGCCCGGTCGACCTGGAGTTCATCCGGTTCCGCGGCGACCGCATCACGATGAGCGGCACCCTGCGCCGCCCCCGCGTCTGGAGCTAGCCCCATGTCCCTGGTCGAGTACCGGGCCGACGTCCCCGTGACGGTGGACGAGGCCCTCTGCATCGACGGCTGCACCCTGTGCATCGACGTCTGCCCTCTGGACGCGCTGGCCGTCCACCCCGAGACCGGCAAGGCGTACATGCACGTCGACGAGTGCTGGTACTGCGGCCCCTGCGCGGACCGCTGCCCGACCGGCGCCGTCACCGTCAACATGCCGTACCTGATCCGATGAGAGGGCCGAACCCGATGAGAGGACCGGCGCGACTCCGGTGGGCGGCCGCCGCCGCCGTGCTCCCCGTGCTGGCCGGGTGCACCGTGGCGGGCAACGCCGCGGGCGGCGGCGGCGACGCGGTCCGCGTCGTGATCGGCTACCAGTCCAAGACCATCAACACCGTCACCGCGGGCACGCTGCTGCGCACCCTCGGCCTGTTCGAGAAGCGCCTGGCCGCGCTGGGCAAGGCGGAGGACCGCACGTACACGGTCGTCTGGCAGGACTACGACACGGGCGCGCCGATCACCGCCCAGATGCTGGCCGGGAAGATCGACATCGGTTCGATGGGCGACTACCCGCTGCTGATCAACGGCTCCCGGGCGCAGGCGCAGGGCGGCGACGCCCTCACCGAGATGGTCGCCACGACCGGCTACAACCTGCGCGGCTCGCTGAACGGCGTGGTCGTCGCCAACGGCTCGAAGGCCCGCACGCTGCGCGACCTCAAGGGCGAGTCGGTCTCGGCGAGCGTCGGCTCCGCCGGGCACGGCACGCTCGTCCAGGCCCTGCAGAGGTACGGCCTCGACCCGGCCAAGGACGTCAAGGTCGAGAACCAGCAGCCCACGGTCGGGACCTCGGCGCTCCAGTCCGGCGGCGTCGCGGGCCTGGCGCAGTTCGTCGCCTGGCCCGGCCTGCTGGTGAACCGGGGCCAGGCGCGGCTCCTGTACGACGGCGGCGACCTGAACGTGCCGACCTTCCACGGCACCGTGGTCCGCAAGACCTACGCCAAGCAGAGCCCGGCCGTGCTGCGGGAGTTCCTGAAGGCGCAGATCGAGGCGACGGCCTACCTGCACAAGGAGCCGATGAAGGCGGCCGAGTCGGTCGCCTCGACGACCGGGCTGCCCGCCGAGACGGTCTACCTCTACAACGGCGCGGGCGGCGTCGCGACGTTCGACACGACGATCAAGAAGCCGCTGCGCGACGCGCACGCGCAGGACGTCCCGTTCCTGAAGTCGATCGGGGTGCTCCAGCAGCCGCTGGACCTGTCCACGTTCGTGAACGAGAGCTACCTGCGCGAGGCCTACGGCGCCGGATACGACCGCGACGCCGCGTCCACCGCCAATCCGGCGGCCATCAAGGGCGAGGACCGGGTCTGCAGGCGGCAGGTGGACGACGCCGCGACCGCGGGGGAGGTGTGGGTGTCGGGCGAGGCGGCGACCCGTCCGGTGGCCGACCCGGTGTGCCTGCTGCGCAACGTGCGGGCCGTCCAGGCGGAGGGCAAGACCGTCCGGGCCGTGTACGCGCCCGACGCCGTGACCGGCACCCGGTGGTTCGCCGACAAGGAGATCTGGGTCGAGGACCCCTCCGCCAAGGCCGAGCAGCGGTTCAAGCCCTTCGCCACCCAGGAGGGCGCCGACAAGTACATCGCCGCCCACTCCGGGGCCAAGGTCGTCCCTTATGCGGACGCGGTGCGGCGCTCATGACGGTCACGCTGGAGGAGCCCAGGACGGGCGGGCCCGTCGTTGGGGGCGCCGGGGGCCGGCGGGTGCCGAGCTGGGCGGTGCGGGCGGCGTCCCTGGCGGGCGCGCTGACGGCCTGGCACCTGCTGACCGCGGGCGACGTGCGGCTGTGGGTGCGCTTCGACCGCTTCCCGGGGCCGCTGGAAGTGGCCCGGGAGTTCGGCCGCCAGGCGCAGAACGGCCAGTTCTACGCCGACATCGCCCAGAGCCTGGTGCGGATCCTGTCCGGGTTCGGGCTGGCGGCGGTGTTCGGCGTGGCGCTGGGCATCGCGATCGCCCGTTCCCGTTGGGCCGGGGATCTGCTGCAACCGCTGATCGAGGTGGTCCGCCCGATCCCGGCGATCGCGCTGGTGCCGGTGGCGATCCTGCTGTTCCCGCAGAACGAGCAGGGCATCGTCTTCATCACCTTCGTCGCGGCGTTCTTCCCGATCCTGGTCAGCACCCGGCACGCGGTCCGCGCCCTGCCGACCGTGTGGGAGGAGGCGGTGCGGACGCTGGGCGGCGGCCGGGTCCGCGTCATCACCCAGGTGGTGCTGCCCGGGGTGCTGCCCGGCGTGTTCGGCGGGCTGTCGGTCGGCATGGGCGTCTCCTGGATCTGCGTGATCTCCGCCGAGATGATCTCCGGGGACTTCGGCGTCGGCTACCGCACCTGGCAGGCGTACACGATCGTCGACTACCCCGGGGTGCTGGTCGGGATGATCACCATCGGGCTGCTGGGGTGGCTGACCTCGGGCGCGGTCGAGGTGGCCGGGCGCCGCGCCACCCACTGGCTGCCCGGGGCCCGGCGGCGCCGCCCGTTCCGCTCGACCGAGAGGAGGCGCCGGTGACCGGGCTGTCGCTGCGCGCGGAGGACGTGACGCTCGGCTACGGCGGCCCGGCCGCCGTGGTCACCGGGCTCGACCTGGAGGTGCGCGCCGGAGAGGTGCTGGTGGTCGTGGGCCCGTCCGGATGCGGCAAGTCGACGCTGCTGCGCGCGTTCGCCGGGCTGCTGCCCGTGCGGGCGGGCCGGGTGCTGGCGGACGGCGAGCCCATCACCGGCCCGTCCCGAGACCGGGCGCTGGTCTTCCAGGACGACGCGCTGCTGCCCTGGCGGAACGCGCGCCGCAACGTGGAACTCCCCCTGGCGATGAGGGGCGTCCCACGCGGGCGCCGCCGCGACCAGGCGGCGCAGTGGCTCGGCAGGGTCGGTCTGGACGACGCGGGGGACCGCCTGCCGCGCGAGCTGTCGGGAGGCATGCGGCAGCGCGTCCAGCTCGCCCGCACGCTCGCGGGGGCGCCCAGGGCCGTCCTCATGGACGAGCCGTTCGGCGCCCTGGACGCCCAGACCCGCGCCGGAATGCAGCGCCTGCTCGTGGAGGTGCTCTCCGACGCCCCCGCCACCGTCGTCTTCGTCACCCACGACGTGGACGAGGCGCTCCTCCTCGGCGACCGGGTGGTCGTGCTCGGCCCCGCCGGGATCGCCGCCGAGGTCACCGTGCCGAACCCGCGCGCCCCGCGGGAGGCGGGCGCCGGGGTCGGGGCCGGCTCCGGCGACGGCGTCGAGGTGGAGGAACTGCGCGACCGCATCCTCGTGGCGCTCGGCGCCCGCGGTGAAGCGAAGGAGACCGTGTGATGGACATCCCCTCCGTGACCGAACGGCGGGAGCTGGAGTGCGACGTGCTGGTCGTCGGCGGCGGCACCGCCGGGACCATGGCCGCGATCACCGCCGCCGAGCACGGCGCGTCGGTGCTGCTGCTGGAGAAGGCGCACGTGCGGCACTCCGGCGCGCTGGCCATGGGCATGGACGGCGTCAACAACGCGGTCATCCCCGGCAAGGCCACGCCCGAGGACTACGTCGCCGAGATCACCCGCGCCAACGACGGCATCGTCAACCAGGTGACCGTCCACCAGACCGCCACCCGCGGCTTCGCCATGGTCAAGCGGCTGGAGCGGTACGGGGTGAAGTTCGAGAAGGACGAGCACGGCGAGTACGCGGTGCGGCGCGTCCACCGGTCGGGGTCGTACGTGCTGCCGATGCCGGAGGGCAAGGACGTCAAGAAGGTCCTGTACCGGGTGCTGCGGCGGCGGTCGATCCGGGAGAAGGTGCGGATCGAGAACCGCGTGATGCCCGTGCGCGTCCTCACCTCCGGGGGCCGGGCGGTGGGCGCGGTCGGGTTCGACACCCGCAGCGGCGAGTTCGTGACGGTGTCGGCGGGCGCGGTGATCCTGGCGACCGGGGCGTGCGGGCGGCTGGGCCTGCCCGCGAGCGGCTACCTGTACGGCACCTACGAGAACCCCACCAACGCCGGCGACGGCTACGCGATGGCCTACCACGCGGGCGCCGAGCTGAGCGGCATCGAGTGCTTCCAGATCAACCCGCTGATCAAGGACTACAACGGCCCCGCGTGCGCCTACGTCGCCAATCCGTTCGGGGGCTACCAGGTGAACGCGGGCGGCGAGCGGTTCGTGGACTGCGACTACTGGTCCGGGCAGATGATGGCCGAGGTGAAGCGGGAGATCGACTCCGCGCGCGGCCCCATCTACCTCAAGCTCAGCCACCTGCCCGACGAGACCCTCACCGCCCTCGAGGGGATCCTGCACACCACCGAGCGGCCCACCCGCGGCACCTTCCACTCCGGGCGCGGCCACGACTACCGCACCCACGACGTGGAGATGCACATCTCCGAGGTCGGGCTGTGCGGCGGCCACTCGGCGTCGGGCGTGTGGGTGGACGAGAACGCCCGCACCACCGTCCCCGGCCTGTACGCGGCGGGCGACCTGGCCTGCGTCCCGCACAACTACATGATCGGCGCGTTCGTGTTCGGCGACCTGGCGGGCGCGCACGCGTCCGCGAACCTCGGGCCCGGCCGCGGCGCGGGGAACGCGGGCGACGCGGGGGGCGCGGGGGCGCTGCCCGAGGACCAGATCCGCGCCGCGCACGAGCTGATCTACCGTCCGCTGCGCCACCCGGGCGGGCCGCCGCAGCCGCAGGTGGAGTACAAGCTGCGCCGGTTCGTGAACGACTACGTCGCGCCGCCGAAGACGGCGGCCAAGCTCGGCATCGCGGTCGAGACGTTCACCCGGATGGCGGGGGAGATCGCCGGGATGGGCGCGCGGACGCCGCACGAGCTGATGCGCTGCGCGGAGGTCACCTTCATCCGGGACTGCGCGGAGATGGCCGCGCGGGCGTCGCTGGCCCGGACCGAGAGCCGCTGGGGCCTCTACCACGACCGGGCCGACCTGCCCGAACGCGACGACGCCGAGTGGTTCTTCCACCTCAACCTGCGCCGCCGCGACGACGGCGCGATGGAGTTCGTGAAGCGGCCGGTGGCGCCCTACCTGGTGCCGGTGCCGGAGTTCACCGTGCCCGAGCCGGTCCCGGAGCCGGTCGTGCTGGCCACGGCGCCCGAGCCCGCCGCCGCCGTCGCTACCGCCGTCGCGTCCACGGGCCAAGGCGGACGGCCGCGGCCCCGTCCGGTCGGCCGCCCGCCGCGCATCCTGGAGCTGCTGGAACTGGCGGAGACGGGCCCCGACCTGGCCGCGATCCGGCCGTACCTGGACGATTCCGACCCCAAGGTGCGGCGGGCGGCGGTGGCGACGCTGACCGAGGTCGTCCCGGCCGGGGTCGGCGGTGCCCTGGCGGGCGCGCTGGCCGACGGGCACGGCTCGGTGCGGCACGCGGCCGCCACCGCGCTGCGCGAGCTGGTCGAGGTCCTGCCCGCCACCCCGGAGCTCCGGGAGGAGCTGCTGCCGGCTCTGGACAGCCCGGACGCCCAGGTCCGGGCGGCCGTGCTGGACGTCCTGCGCGCCCTGCGGCTCGGCGCGTCCGCGCTGTACGCCGCCGCGCTGGACGACGGCGACCACCGGGTGCGGCTGCAGGCGGTGCGCGGCCTGGTCGCGCACGACGCGGCGGCCGAGGTGGCGCGCGCCGCCGCCGACGCCTCCCGCGAGGTGCGGGTCGCCGCCGCGCACGGCCTGGGCACGATCGGGGACCCGGACTCGGCCGGTCCGCTGGGCGGGCTCGTCGAGGACGCCGACCCGCTGGTCCGGGCGGCGGCGCTGGAGGCGCTCGCGGGCGTCGGCTGCCCGCCCCCGCTGGACGGCGTCGCCGTGGCCGCCCTCGCCGACCCGGCCTGGCAGGTGCGCACCGGCGCCGCGCGGGGCCTGGCGGCGGCCGCCGGGGACGCCGCCGCCGGGCCGCTGATCAAGGCGCTGGACGATCCGCACCTCGACGTCCGCAAGGCCGCGGTGATCGCCCTGGCGGGACGGGCCGGGACGCCCGAGGTCGCCGTGGCGCTCGGCCGGGCCTGCGAGGACTCCGACGCCGACGTCCGCGCCTACGCCCGCCGCGCCCTCGCCGACACCGCCGCCGACACCGCCGCCACCGCGGCCGGGTCGGGCGGCTAGGCGGCGGCGAGGACGACCAGCGCGGCGGTCGCGGCCAGCTCGACCAGCGCTCCGAACACGTCGCCGGTGACCCCGCCCAGGCGGCGGACGGCATGGCGGAGCATCAGCAGCGCCGCGCCGAGGCCCGCCACCACCGCCAGGGCGGCGTACAGCGCGCCCTCCGCACCACCGGCCGGCGCGCCGGCCAGCGCGGCGGCCAGCAGGACGGCGCCCGTCACGGCGACGGCGGCGCGGGTCGCGACCGTGCCCGCCACCAGCGCGCCCAGGCCGCCCGGACGCGCCGAGGGGACGCCGGTCCGGCACGCCCACGGCAGCGCCAGCCGGCCGGTCACCGCGGCGATCACGACACCGGTCGCCGCGTCCGGTGCGGTGGCCAGGCAGCCGGCCTGGACCAGGAGCGTGAGCAGCAGGGTGACGACGCCGAACGGCCCGATGTCGGACCGCTTCATGATCGCCAGGGCGTCCTCGGGGGGCCGCCCGCTGCCCAGCCCGTCGGCCAGGTCGGCCAGGCCGTCCAGATGCAGCGCCCGGGTGAGGACGGCCGCCGCCGCCACCGCCAGCGCGGCCCGCGGCAGGGCGGCCAGCCCCGCCAGGTCGCCCAGCAGCAGCACGGCCGCCGCGCCGCCGCCGACGACGAGCCCGGTCAGCGGGGCCAGCAGCATCGCGCGCCGCGCCGTGTCCCGGTCGGCCCGGTCCGCCCGCAGCGGGACGATCGTCAGCAGCGTGACGGCCAGCCGCAGCCCGTTCACGGCAGCTCCACGACGCGCCCGGCCACCACCAGGGCGGCCTCCTCCGACTCGGCCGCCAGCCGCTGGTTGAGCCGCCCGAGCAGGTCGCGGAACGCCCGGCCGGACGCCGTCGCGGGGACCAGCGACAGGCCGACCTCGTCGCTCACCGCCACCACCCGCGCCGCCGTGCCGCGCCACGCGGCGACGAGGCCGTCCAGGCGCGGGGCGACGGCGGCGGGGTCGTCCCACGCGCCGGCCTCGTCGACGACCGCGGTGAGCCAGGTGCCGAGACCGTCCACGAGGATCGCCTCGGCTGGGTCGGCCGCCGCCTCCAGGGCTTCGGCCAGCGCGACCGTCTCGACCGTCCGCCACCAGGACGGGCGGCGCCGCCGGTGCGCCTCCACGCGCGCGGACCATTCGGCGTCGCCGTCGCGCGGGGCGCTCGTCGCCAGGTACGTGACGTTCGGGTGCGCGAGCAGGCGCAGTTCGGCCTCGGCCGACTTGCCGGAACGCGAGCCGCCCAGCAGCAGTGTGCGGTGCGGGCCGTCCAGGGGGCGGAGCCAGTGGCCCAGGCGCCGTTCCAACTCCTCCTCTGAACGCACCCGGTGGTCCACGTGGACCGCCCTCACCTCGGTATGGGCCGTGACGGCCCCCGTCCGGCGCAACCAGCCCAGATGCCCGGGAGAGCCGATGAGGTCGAGCAGGACGGCGTCGTACCGCGCCCCGGCGGGCGGCTCGGGGCACGCGCCCGGTCCCGCGGCCACGAGCACCCGCTCACCGCCCGGCCCGCGCACCTCGAAACCGCCGGGGAGTTCGTCCCGCGCGCACTCCTCCAGCGGCATCCCTCCGATGAGGGCGCGCAGCGGCTCGTGCATGACCCCTGCGGCGCGCAACCGGCCGCACGAGGCGCACCGGCATCCCTCGGCGGGCCACCCCTGCGCGCCCGCGAACCCCCGCACCTCGACGCGCGCGTCCCGTGATCCGATATCCATGGCGTTCGAAACAATAGGCATCGCCAGGAACAATGGTGCAGCCGACGTCCACACAGCAGGTCCACACAGCAGGGAGGCACGGTGGGCAACCCCCCGAACGCGCCGTGGCCGCAGATGCCCGGCCAGCCTGGCCCGCCAGGCCAACCCGGTCCACCCGGCCCGCCCGGTCCGCCGGGCGGTGCCTGGGGCATGCCCCCCGGGCCTCCGCCGGGCCCGCCGCCGCGCAAGGGCGGCGCCGGGCTGGTCATCGCGCTGCTGGCCGCGGGCCTGGCCGTCGCCGTGGTCGCGGTCGTCGGGGCCGTCCTGCTCACCCGCGACGGCGAGGCCGAGGGCGGGGACGATCCGCCGCGGCAGCGGCTGCTGGTCGGGCAGATCGCCGGTGGCGCCGAGGCCAGGCCCGGCGAGGACGGCAGCCTCACCATGGTCCGGCCCGGCGTCACAAGCCCCGTCGTGGAGATCTACGCCGACTTCGCCTGCCCGCACTGCGGCACCTTCGACCGCATGGTCGACCCGATGCTCAAGCGGCTGGCGGTGGACGGCAAGGCCAAGGTGATCTACCGGCCCATGGTCATCTTCAGCAAGGGCATGGAGCCGATGCACGGCAACTCGCTGCGCGCCGCGTCCGCGATGCGCTGCCTGGGCGACGGCGCCCGCTGGCTCGCCTACCAGGACGCGCTGTACGCCCACCAGCCCGGCAGCCAGTACACCAGGGGCTACGAGCTCGCCGACCTGGTGTCGTACGCGGCGCCGCTGGGCGTCGGCGACGCCGCCTTCCGCGAGTGCGTGAACGAGCAGCGGTACGCCTCGTCCGTGCTGGCCACCAGCGGCCGATACACCTCCGAGGGGGTCGGCGGGACCCCCACCGTCCGGGTGGACGGCCGCGCGCTCCCCACCAGCGCGCTGGGCAGCGCGGAGGAGATCCGCCGTGCGATCGAGAACGGCGGCTGAGAATGCCCGGACCGAGGCGCTAGTCTCGCCGCGATCGTGTCGGCGGGGAACAGGGAGGACATGACGGTATGGCGTGGAGCTGGCGTTTGGAGAAGGCCGACGGGCGGCCGGCCGGCGTGGCGGAGGAGACCTTCACCACGCAGGCCGACGCCGAGTCCTGGCTGGGGGAGAACTGGCGCGGGCTCCGCGAGGAGGGGGCCGACCAGGTCACCCTCCTGGACGGCGAGTCGCCCGTCTACGGCCCGATGAGCCTGCACGAACCCGAGTGAACGGGACCGCCGACGGGGCGGGGAGCGGGGCGGGCGGGTCCGTGGCACGGACGTTCAGGAGGAACCGGGCCCGTTCAGGGGCGCCGGGACGGGCTGGCGGTCTTGCCCGGGTCGCGGATGACCACCGGGCCGAGGATGTCGTCGATGCGCTTCAGCACGCCCTCGTCGAGCTCGACCCCCGCCGCCTTGACGTTGTCGCGCACCTGGTCGGGACGCGAGGCGCCCACGATCGCCGACGACACGTTCGGGTTCTGCAGCACCCAGGCCACCGCCAGCTGGGCCATGCTCAGCCCGAGGTCGGCGGCGACCGGCTTGAGCTCCTGCACGCGGGCCAGCAGGTCGTCGCCCAGGTAGCGCTTGATCGTGTCGGCGCCGCCCTTGTCGTCGGTGGCGCGCGACCCCTCCGGCAGCGGCTGCCCCGGCAGGTACTTGCCGGTCAGGACGCCCTGCGCGATCGGCGACCAGACGATCTGCCCGACGCCCTCCCGCTCGCTCAGCGGGACGATCTCCGGCTCGATGACCCGCCACAGCATCGAGTACTGCGGCTGGTTGGAGATGATCCGGTCGAACCCCATCTCGTCGGCGATCTTCAGCGCGCGCTCGATCTCCTCGGCCCGCCACTCCGAGACGCCGACGTACAGCACCTTGCCCTGCCGCACCAGGTCGTCGAACGCCTTGAGGGTCTCCTCCAGCGGCGTCTCGTAGTCGAACCGGTGCGCCTGGTACAGGTCCACGTAGTCGGTGCGCAGCCGGCGCAGCGACCCGTGGATCGACTCGAAGACGTGCTTGCGCGACAGGCCCCGGTCGTTGGCGCCGGGCCCGGTCGGCCAGTAGACCTTGGTGAAGATCTCCAGGCCCTCGCGGCGCTGCCCCTCCAGCGCCCGGCCGAGGACGTCCTCGGCGCGCGTGCCGGCGTAGACGTCGGCGGTGTCGAACGTGGTGATCCCCTCGTCGAGGGCCGCCTTCACGCACTCGCGCGCGGCGTCCTCCTCGACCTGGGAGCCGTGGGTGAGCCAGTTTCCGTACGAGATTTCGCTGACCTTGAGACCGCTGCGGCCGAGATTCCTGAACTCCATGGGACCGACCCTAGCCCCGAAAAGATCGGCCCAGCCTGGCCCTGCCGGACCCGGTCGGGTCAGCCCTTGCCCACGGCCTCCTTCTCGCCGATCTTGACCTGGGGGGAGGGGACCCGCAGCCGGCGGATCTGCATGGCGCGCATCGCCGCGTACAGCCCGGCGCCCTTCTGGTCCTCGCCGGGGTGGCGCTCGGCGGCCAGCCTCTTGACGCCGCGGCTGATCAGCAGGCCCTCGATGAACACCACGGCCAGCAGCAGCGGCGGCGCGAACAGCACCGCCAGCTTGGCCGCGGCGATGGGCAGCAGGCTGAGGGCCACGATGCCGAACATCGCGTACATCAGGTAGGAGCCGACGGTGCGGCGCGCGTCGACGTAGTCGCGGGCCATCTTGCGCACGGGGCCCTTGTCGCGCTTGAGGAGGTACTTCTCCTCGCCCCTGGCCATGCCCTCGCGGGCCTTGGTGCGCTCGGCGGCCTGCCGCTCGCGCACCTTCTTGTAGGCGTCCTTGCGGTTGGCCGGGGCGGTGATCGGCTGCCGGCGGCGCTTTTCGGCCTCGCTGCGTTTGGGCGTGGGGCGCCCCTTTCCTCCCGGCTTTGCTACCTGAGGAGGATTCTCGGGGGCTTCCTGGGTACGACGTCGGAACACGAGGATCAGACTACCGGCTGCGAACATCGTGGCTGCCTCGCGCGTTAACGCGTAGGGTGATAAGAACCCCAGCAGTGGTCATTGAGCCCAGTTTGTGACTGAGCAGAGCACACGAAGGGACCGGCGCCGCGCGATGAGCGTGATGAAGCGAATGTCGATGATCTTCAAGTCCAAGGCGAACAAGGCCCTGGACCGTATGGAGGATCCCCGCGAGACCCTGGACTATTCCTACCAGCGCCAGCTGGAGATGCTGCAGAAGGTCCGTCGGGGTGTCGCCGACGTCGCCACCTCGCGCAAGCGTCTCGAGCTGCAGATCAACCAGCTGGAGCAGCAGCAGAACAAGCTGACCGACCAGGGCAAGAAGGCGTTGCAGGTGGGCCGGGAGGACCTCGCCCGGGAGGCGCTGACCCGCCGCTCCGGACTGGACTCCCAGCTCGGCGACCTGCGCGCCCAGTACCAGCAGTTGCAGGGCGAGGAGGAGAAGCTGACGCTGGCCTCGCAGCGGCTGCAGGCCAAGGTCGACTCCTTCCGCACGCGCAAGGAGACCATCAAGGCCACCTACACGGCCGCCGAGGCGCAGACGAAGATCAACGAGGCGTTCACCGGCATCTCCGAGGAGATGGGCGATGTGGGCCTGGCGATCCAGCGCGCCGAGGAGAAGACCGAGAACATGAAGGCGCGCGCCGGCGCCATCGACGACCTGCTGGCCTCGGGCGCGCTGGAGGACTTCTCCGGTCCCAAGGACGACATCCAGGCCGAGCTCGACCGGATGGGCTCCGGCCCCGGCGTCGACCTCGAACTGGAGCGGTTGAAGGCCGAGCTGGGCCAGGGCCCCGCTCCCAAGGAGCTGAACCAGGGCACCCCGGCCGCGCGGGAGCAGGGCGTCGACGCCCCGCAGCAGCAGCAGTCCCAGTGGCCGCAGCAGCCCGGCGGTGGACAATGATCGTCCGGATCATGGGGGAGGGGCAGCTGGAGATCGCGCCCGACGACCTGTCCGCGCTGAACACCCTGGACGACGAGCTCGAGGCCGCGATCGAGTCGGGCGACGAGGCGACCTTCCGCACCGCGCTCCACGGCCTGCTCGACAACGTGCGCAAGGTCGGCAGGACCCTGCCCGAGGACAGCCTGGAGCCGTCCGAGCTGATCCTCCCCCCGGCCGACGCCGCCATGGACGAGGTCCGCAAGATGCTGGGCGACGAGGGCCTCATCCCGGATTAAAGTAAGAGAACCCCCCATAACCAACCCCCAATGAACGTACGCGGAGCTTCCCCCTGACCGGCCCCCAGCGGAGCGCCGGCGGAGCGGAGGAACGGGCGTTCCGGGGGCGTGGGGGGTCGTCCCCCACGATGAGAGGGGGACTCGGTGGCTCGGACTCGGTACGCCCCCGATCGGGGGCTGACGTCGCGGATGCTCGTGACGATGTTCCTGCTCGGGCTGGTCTATGTCGTCTTCGTGACGGCCTTCTTCGTGATCGCCCCCCGCTGGGGTCTGGTGGCGCTGGTGGCCGCGGTGGCGTTCCTGCTGGCGCAGTACTTCTTCTCCGACCGGATGGCGCTGTTCGCGATGCGCGGCCGGGTGGTCTCGCCGGAGGAGGCGCCCGAGCTGCACGGGGTGGTCGACCGGATCTGCGCGATGTCGGACGCGCCGAAGCCGCGGGTGGCGATCGCGGACACCGACGTGCCGAACGCGTTCGCCACCGGGCGGAACCAGCGGCGGGCGGTGGTCTGCGTCACCACGGGCCTGCTGCGCCGGCTGGACCCGGTGGAGCTGGAGGGCGTGCTGGCGCACGAGATGGCGCACGTGGCGCATCGCGATGTGGCGGTGATGACGATCGCCTCGTTCCTGGGCGTGTGCGCCGGCCTGATCACCCGGTTCGGCCTGGAGTGGGGGCTGTGGGGCGGCTTCCGGCAGCGGAACGGGGACCAGAACACGGGGCTGGTGCTGCTGGCGGTGGTCGCCGTCAGCGCGCTGGCGTACGCGGTGAGCTTCCTGCTGACGCGGGCGCTGTCGCGGTACCGGGAGCTGTCGGCGGACCGGGCGGCGGCGCTGCTGACGGGGCGGCCGTCGGCGCTGGCCGGGGCGCTGACCAAGATCTCGGGGGAGATGGCGCGGATCCCCAGCCGGGATCTGCGGGCGGCCGAGCCGTTCAACGCGTTCTTCTTCGCGCCCGCGTTCACCAAGGGGTTCAGCGTGTCCGCGCTGTTCTCCACGCACCCGTCGCTGGAGCGCAGGCTGACGCAGCTGCAGTCGATCTCCGCCCAGCTGAGCAAGGGGGCGTGATGGGGTTCCTGGACGCGCTGCTGGGGCGTTCCAAGCCCGTCAAGCCCGATCTCGACCGGCTGTTCGCGCTGCCGACGGCGGCGGTGACGCTGGAGGCGGCGACGGCGTTCACGCCGACGGGCCTGGGCTCGGTGTGCTTCCGGGCGGCGGAGGGCGGCGCGTTCGCCCGGCTGCAGCGCGACGTCCAGGAGCTCCTGGACGCCGACGAGGGGCCCCGGGTCGAGCTGAGCAACGACTCCTACGGCTACACCTGGCTGCTGGCCCGGCATTCCCCGGACGAGCTCCCCGCGCTGGTCACGGATCTGCACGCGGTGAACGCGTCCCTGGAGTCGGCCGGGTTCGGGCCGCATCTGCTGTGCTCGCTGGCCGGTTTCCGGGGGCCGGACGGGCGCGGGCTGGCGCTGGTCTACCTCTACAAGCGCGGGACGTTCTACCCGTTCGCACCGCTGCCCGGGGGCGTGGAGCGGCGGGACAACGCGCTCGAGCTGCAGGTGCGGGGCGCGGTCGGGGCGGATCTGCCGTTCGAGGAGGATCTGGGCCGCTGGTTCCCGGTGTGGGGCGCCCCGGGGTTGTGACCCGTTTCGGGGTGGTCTCGTCGGGCAGACGGCCTGGAGTACGAGCCCTGAGGTCCGGACGAGAAGGGGGAGCGTCATGACCGACGGCGTGTACGGTCCGGAAGACTACGGGTCCGATCCTTTCGAGGATTACCTGGCCCGCTTCTTCGGTCCTGGAGTGCCCCGGCGGCCGGTGCACCGGATCGACATCGGACGGCTGATGAACGAGGAGGCCCGGGAGGCGGTCCGGGAGGCCGCGGTGAAGGCGGCCGAGTGGGGCAGCCGCGATCTGGACACCGACCACTTCCTCTGGGCCCTGGCGCGGCAGGACAGCACGCGGCGGCTGCTGGAGCGGGCCGGCGTGGACGCCGCCACGATCCTGCGGGACGTGGAGGCCGAGGTGTCGCGCGGTGAGGCGAAGGAGGCCCCGCCGGAGCTGACCCCGGCGGCCAAGCGGGCGCTGCTGGACGCCCACCAGATCTCGCGGGCGCTGGGCTCGACGTACATCGGCCCGGAGCATCTGCTGTTCGCGCTGCCGCTGAACCCCGACTCGCCGGCCGGGCAGATCATGGCGCGGGAGCGGCTCACGCCGGAGGCGCTGCGCGAGGCGGTCGGCGGCGGGACGCGGGGCGGCGGCGGGCGGCCGCCGACCGGCACCCCGACGCTGGACGAGTTCGGCCGCGACCTGACCGAGCTGGCCGCCGAGGGCCGGATGGACCCGGTGGTGGGCCGGGACGAGCAGATCGAGCAGACGGTCGAGGTGCTGTCCCGGCGCACCAAGAACAACCCGGTGCTGATCGGCGATCCGGGCGTCGGGAAGACCGCGATCGTGGAGGGCATCGCGCAGCGGGTGGTGGACGCCGACGTGCCGGAGACGCTGCTGGGCAAGCGGGTGGTGCAGCTGGACCTGGTCGGGGTGATCGCCGGGACCCGGTACCGGGGCGACTTCGAGGAGCGGCTGAAGAAGATCGTCGACGAGATCCGGGACCACTCCGAGCAGCTGGTGATCTTCATCGACGAGCTGCACACGATGGTGAGCGCCGGCGGCGGCGAGGGCGGCATGACCGCGGGCAACATGCTCAAGCCCGCGCTGGCCCGCGGCGAGCTGCACATCATCGGCGCCACCACGATCGACGAGTACCGCAAGAACGTGGAGAAGGACGCCGCGCTGGAGCGCCGGTTCCAGCCGATCCTGGTGCCGGAGCCGGCCGTGGACGACACCATCGAGATCCTGCGCGGCCTGCGCGACCGCTACGAGGCGCACCACCAGGTGCGGTTCACCGACGAGGCGCTGGTGGCGGCGGCCGAGCTGAGCGACCGGTACATCACCGACCGGTTCCTGCCGGACAAGGCGATCGACCTGGTCGACCAGGCGGGCGCCCGGGTCCGGCTGCGGGTGCGCACCCCGGCGGGGGAGGTGCGGCGGCTGGAGCAGCGGCTGGAGGAGCGCCGGCGGGAGAAGGAGCACGCGGTGATGGCGGAGGACTACGAGCGCGCCTCGTCCCTCCGCGACGACATCGCCGACCTGGAGCGGCGGGTCGGGGCGGCCCGCACCGGCGATCACAAGGCGGTGCCGGAGGTGACGCACGTCGACATCGCCGAGGTGGTGTCGCGGACGACCGGGGTCCCGGTGTCGCAGCTCACCGAGGAGGAGCGGGAGCGGCTGCTGCGCCTGGAGGAGCACCTGCACCAGCGGGTGGTGGGGCAGGACGAGGCGGTCTCGGCGGTGGCCGAGGCGGTGCGCCGGTCCCGTTCGGGGATGGCGCCGCCCGACCGCCCGATCGGCAGCTTCCTGTTCCTGGGCCCGACCGGGGTCGGCAAGACCGAGCTGGCGCGGGCGCTGGCGGAGGCGCTGTTCGGCTCCGCCGACCGGATGATCCGCTTCGACATGAGCGAGTTCCAGGAGCGGCACACCGTGAGCCGCCTGGTGGGGGCGCCGCCCGGGTACGTCGGGTACGAGGAGGCCGGCCAGCTCACCGACGCGGTGCGGCGCACGCCGTACGCGGTGCTGCTGCTGGACGAGATCGAGAAGGCGCACCAGGACGTGTTCAACGTGCTGCTGCAGCTGCTGGACGACGGCCGGCTGACCGACGCGCAGGGCCGCACCGTCGACTTCAAGAACACGCTCATCATCATGACCAGCAACCTGGGGTCGGAGCTGATCGTGGGGAGCGGCGGCCGGATCGGCTTCGGCGAGATGGGCGAGGGCGCGGCCGAGGCGTCGGTGCGGGACCGGGTGCTGCGGGTGCTGCGGGAGCGGCTGCGGCCGGAGTTCATCAACCGGATCGACGAGATCATCGTGTTCCGGCAGCTGGACGCCGACCAGCTCCGGCGGATCACCGATCTGCTGCTGGAGGAGACCCGCCGCCGGCTGCGGGCCCAGGGGGTGACGGTGGAGTTCGCGACCGCGGCGGTGGACTGGCTGGCCGAGCGGGGCTTCCAGCCCGAGTTCGGCGCGCGCCCGCTGAGCCGCACCATCCAGCGGGAGGTCGACAACAGGCTGTCCCGCCTGCTGCTGGACGGTTCGCTGCGCGGCGGCCAGCACGTGCGGGTGACGGCCGGGGACGACCGGCTGGAGTTCGAGACCGTCGATGACCGCGAGTGGGCGGGAGCCGCCCCGGCGCCTCCCGACTGAGTGTGGCACTCTCGGGGAACGCGCCGATCACCCCGGAGGAGTGTCATGCCCGCAGCGTCCTGGACCCACGACCGTCACGTCGACGCCGCCGAGGCGGAGATCGCCGCGTTCGCGGCGGCGCTGGAGGGGGCCCGCTGGGAGACGCCCGTGCCCACCACTCCGGACTGGTCGCTGGGCGATCTGGCCCGGCACGTGGGCGTGATCCACCGGTGGGCGGAGGCGCTGGTGCGGACCGGGGCGCAGGAGCGGCGTAGCCCCCGCGGGCTCGGCGTAGCCGTGCCGGAGGCCCCCGAGGAGCTGCCGTCGTGGCTGGTCGAGGGCGGGGAGCTGCTGGTCAAGACGCTGCGCGAGCACGATCCGGCCGAACCGGTGTGGGGCTGGGGCCCGGACCACCATGTGCGGTTCTGGTCGCGGCGGATGGTGCACGAGACGCTGGTGCACCGCTGTGACGCCGAGCTGGCCCTGGGCCGCGATCCGGTGATCGACGCCGCGGTCGCCGAGGACGGCGTCGCGGAGCTGCTGACGAACCTGCCCAGCGCCGCCGCCTTCGCGCCCAAGGTCGGCGAGCTGCGCGGGGAGGGCACCGCGCTGGCCTTCGTCGCGCCCGACGCGGGGGCGCGGTGGGTCGTCCGGCTCCGGCCGGACGGTTTCGACTGGACGAGCGAGGACGCGGGCGCCGCGGGCACCGGCGGCGGCGCCGGCACGGAGACCGGCGCCGCCGTCAGCGGCGATGCCGCGGACCTCTACCTGTTCCTGTGGGGCCGCCGCAAGCTCGGAGACCCCCGGCTGGAGTTCTCCGGGGACGAGGTCCTGCTCGTCCACTGGGTGGAGCACTCGGGGTTCTAGCCCGCCGGGGCCGGGCTGCGGCGGGCTAGGGGAGGGCCAGCATCTGGTCGAGGGCGGCGCGGGCGTGGCGCGCGGTCTCCGCGTCCACCTCGATGCGGTTGACGACCTCGCCCGCCGCCAGCGACTCCAGGGACCGGACCAGGTGGGGCAGGTCGATGCGGTTCATGGTCGAGCAGAAGCACACGGCCTTGTCCAGGAACATCACGTTCTTGTCCGGGTGCTCGTTCGCCAGCCGCCGCACCAGGTTCAGCTCGGTGCCGATCGCCCACGCCGAGCCGGACGGGGCCGCCTCGATGGTCTTGATGATGTACTCGGTCGACCCGATGAGGTCGGCGCCGAGGACGACCTCGTGCTTGCACTCGGGGTGCACCAGGACGTTCACCCCGGGCACGCGGGCGCGGACCTCGTCCACCGACTCCTTGGTGAAGCGGCCGTGGACCGAGCAGTGCCCGCGCCACAGGATCATCTTGGCGTCGCGCAGTTCCTTCTGGGTGAGCCCTCCGTTGGGGCGGTGCGGGTTGTAGACGACGCAGTCGTCCAGGGAGAGGCCCATCTCCAGCACGGCCGTGTTGCGGCCCAGGTGCTGGTCGGGCAGGAACAGCACCTTCTCTCCCTTGCTGTAGGCCCAGTCCAGCGCGCGCTTGGCGTTGGACGAGGTGCACACCGTGCCGCCGTGGCGGCCGACGAACGCCTTGATGTCGGCCGAGGAGTTCATGTAGGTGACCGGGACGACGTCGCCGGCGATCCCGGCGTCCTCGAGCGCCTCCCAGCACTCCTCCACCTGGTCGAAGGTGGCCATGTCGGCCATCGAGCAGCCGGCGGCCAGGTCGGGCAGCACCACCTGCTGGTGGGCGGCGGTGAGGATGTCGGCCGACTCGGCCATGAAGTGCACGCCGCAGAACACGACGTAGGGCGCCTCGGGGCGGGCCGCAGCCTGCTGGGCCAGCTTGAAGGAGTCGCCGGTCACGTCCGCGAACCGGATCACTTCGTCGCGCTGGTAGTGGTGGCCCAGCACGAACACCTGGTCGCCCAGCGCGGCCTTGGCCGCTCTGGCTCGTTCCACCAGGGCCGGATCCGAGGCCGGGGGCAGGTCGCCGGGGCAGTCCACGCCTCGCTCGCTGGCCGGATCGGCCCCCTCGCCCAGGAACAGCAGTGGAAGGTCACGCACAGGGGTGGTCACGGGAGTCTCCCTCCTGCGACGGGACTTATCGTCGCTTTGACGACTAATCATGGCATACCCATCGGGCGCCCCCTCCCGGCAGGGGTCGTCCAGACATGTCCGGAAGGGGTCCTTTTGGGGATCCCGGCGGGTGCGCGAAACTCCGGGCGATGGCCGGAATGACGACGGGGCGAGGTACGTTGGTGTACGGAAGAGGCGCACGGCGTCCTCGATGACATGCCAGATTTACGCCGCGAGACCCGGGAGCTGAACAGATGGCAGCCGAGACGACCACGCAGGAGACCACGCAGCAGGGCGTCGTCCTGACCGACGCCGCCGCGTCGAAGGCCAAGGGCCTGCTGGAGCAGGAGGGCCGCGACGACCTCGCGCTGCGCGTCCAGGTGCAGCCCGGCGGCTGCTCGGGTCTGCGCTACGAGCTGTACTTCGACGAGCGTGAGAACGACGGCGACGTGATCCAGGACTTCGGCGGCCTGAGCGTCCGGGTGGACCGGATGAGCGCCCCCTACCTGACCGGCGCCGTGATCGACTTCGTGGACTCGATCGAGAAGCAGGGTTTCACGATCGACAACCCGAACGCGCAGGGCTCCTGCGCCTGCGGCGACTCCTTCAACTGAGGCCCTTCGACCGAGGCTGATCGGACCGAGGCGAATCAGGCCGGGGCGCACGCCCCGGCGGCCCCGGGGGACGCGTGGAGACGCGGTCCGGACCCTGCTGTCCGGACCGCTCTTTTCGTGTCGCCCGCCCGGCCCTGTGGACGCGCCGAGCTGTGGCCGGCGGTGCGCGGCAAGTAGGCTTTCCGGGTTGCAGACAGCCGGATACAGAGCCGGACGACACCGACGAGGAGAGCGACGCCGTGCGCATCGCCGTGACAGGCTCCATCGCGACCGACCATCTGATGACCTTCCCCGGCAGGTTCGCCGACCAGCTCATCCCCGATCAGCTCGATCGGGTCTCGCTGTCCTTCCTGGCGGACGAGCTGACGATCCGCCGGGGCGGGATCGCCGCCAACATCTGCTTCGGCATGGGCAGCCTGGGCAAGGACTCCATCCTGGTCGGCTCGGTCGGCGACGACTTCGCCGACTACCGCTCCTGGCTGGAGCGGCACCGCGTCGACACCGCCTCGGTGCACGTCTCCGAACTGCACCACACCGCGCGGTTCCTGTGCACCACCGACCTGGACCAGAACCAGATCGCCACCTTCTACGCCGGCGCGATGAGCGACGCCCGGCAGATCGAGCTGGGCCCGGTGGCCGACCGCGTCGGAGGCCTCGACCTCGTCGTGATCAGCCCGAACGACCCCGAGGCGATGGTCCGGCACACCGACGAGTGCCGCACCCGCGGCCTCCCGTTCGCCGCCGACCCGTCCCAGCAGCTGGCCCGCATGGACGGCCCGGAGGTCCGCCGGCTGATCGACGGCGCCGCGTACCTGTTCACCAACGAGTACGAGAAGGCCCTCTGCGAGGAGAAGACCGGCTGGTCGGAGGAGGAGATCCTCGACCGGGTCGCCGTCCGCGTCACCACCCTGGGCGCCAAGGGCGTCGCCATCGACCGCAAGGGCGAGGCGGGCCTGCACGTCCCGGCCACCCCGGTGACCACGGTCGCCGACCCGACCGGCGTCGGCGACGCCTTCCGCGCGGGCTTCCTGACGGCGGTCGCCTGGGGCCTGCCCCTCGAGCGCTCCGCCCAGGTCGGCAACGTCATCGCCGCCCACGCCCTGGAGGCCGCGGGCCCGCAGGAGTACGACCTGGGCACCCGGGCCTTCCTCGACCGGTTCGCCCAGACCTACGGCAAGGACGCCGCCGACGAGGTGGCCCCCCACCTCACCTGCCCCAACCCCTGATCGCACGCGGCCGCGGGGCCCGTCCTCCGGGACGG